>JBATEX010000086.1:0-21134 GCA_049664225.1 Thermoanaerobaculia bacterium | reverse complement strand
ACCGTTTCGGAGGTTTGTCATGGCCAAGTACATGATCAAGGTGTCGTACAGCGTCGAAGGAGCCCAGGGTCTCATCGAGGAGGGCGGCTCGAGTCGCCAAGCAATGGTGGCGAAAATGCTCGAAGGGATGGGTGGGAGCCTCGAGTCCTTCTATTTCTCCTTCGGCGAGGACGACGCCTATGTCATCGTCGACGTTCCCGACAGCGTCACGGCGGTGGCTCTCAGCCTGGCGGTCAACGCAGCCGGTGGAGCCGGTCTGGCGACAATACCCCTGATCACTGCCGAGGAGATGGACGAAGCCTGCAGGAAGACCGTCTCCTACCGCCCACCGGGAGAGTAGCCGGAAGAAAGGCTGGCGCCGAATCGCTTGCCGAGGCCGGTTCGCGTTGCCGAATGGACGGGTACTTCGACCAACTCCAGGTTGCGAGACCGGCGAGTCCAAGCGAGACGGATCTCGTGGGATGGAGTACACTGTAGCCTTGGGTGACAGCACTGCCGAATCGAGCCCAGAGGTCCCAACAGGGCGGATCACTCTAGACCTCTACTCTCAGCTGGCAAGTCTCTGAACCTCGACTCTTGGATGAAAAGCCATCCTCTGATGGCCTTGGCCTGAATCTATGACCACGGAAACGCAACAGCACCCGGCAATTCGCAAGCTCCTCCAGCTCGGTATCAGCAAGGGTTACCTGCTCAGCGACGAGATCTTCGCGATCCTCCCCGAGGAGATGCTCGACACCGTTACGGAGTTGGACAGTGTGTACCGTCAACTGCGGGAGCTCGACATCCCGCTGGTGGACCGGCCGGAGAAGCACCAGAGTCGAGGGCTTCAGGAAGCGACTGGCGTAGATTTCGAGTCCGTCAATGAGGCCACGGAAGTGGTCGCTGCCGACACCGTTGCCACCCAGGATCCAACCCGGATCTACCTGCGAAATATGGCGGCCTTTCCGCTGCTCGATCGCCACGGGGAAATCGAGATTGCCCGTCGAATCGAGCGGGGAGAGCAGCACATCTTCCAGGCCCTGGGCAGCAGTCCCGACCTTTTGCGGAGATTGCTGCAGATGGATGCCCTGGCCGAGGAAAGAGGCCTGGCGCCAGACACGGCTGCTCTCGCCGAGTTGAGTGACCAGGATTTGAGCTCCCGAGCGCGCAAACGGGTCGAATCCATGCTTACCGCTTTCGAGGCGATGGCAGCCCAGGGCGCCGAGATCGACGAGCTTAGGAGTGAGCAGCGACTTCTGCAGCGGGACGACGAGCGCTATCAGGTTCTGGAAAGGCAGATCGATCGAACCGTTGGCAAAGTCGCCAAGAAGGTGCAGACGATCTCCAACAATGGCGAGACCCGCCGCCGGCTGGTCGATCTACTCGACCAGATCAGCCGCCAATTCAAGGTTCTGGAGCAGGGTTTGCGGCGGGCGAAAAAGGCCCGCGAGCGAGAGAGCCACGGAGAGATGCAGGCTCTTCAGAAACGCCGCATGGAGAAGTATCGATCGGAGATTCGAGCCATCGAGAAGCGCTTCAGCTGCAAGCGAACCGCGGTCTCGGCGACCCTCAAGCAAGTGCGTATCGGGGAGACCGAGGCCGAGACGGCAAAGCAGGAGCTGCTGCTGGCGAATCTTCGATTGGTGATCTCGGTGGCCAAGAAGTACACCTATCGAGGCCTGCAGTTTCTGGATCTGATCCAGGAGGGCAATCTCGGCCTGATGCGAGCCATCGAGAAGTTCGACTACCGCCGTGGCTTCAAGTTCTCCACCTACGCTCACTGGTGGATCCGGCAGTCGATCACAAGAGCCATTTCTGATCAATCCAGGACGGTACGGATTCCGGTCCATATCATCGAGAGCATGAACAAGCTCGGCCAAACGAGTCACTCCTTGAGGCTCGAACTGGGCCGCGAACCGACCCCAGAAGAGCTGGGTCAGGATCTCGGATTGACACCTGCGAAGGTGCGGAGCCTGCAACGAATCGCTGCCCAGCCGATCTCACTCGAGACCCCCATTGGCAGCGACGAGGACCGACACCTGGAGGATCTCCTGCAGGACTTCGAAGCGCCTTCTCCGGCGGACACCGCAATCGAAGCCGACCGGCGAGAGAAGATCAGCGACGTTCTGAGAGAGTTGAGCCCGCGAGAGGAGCGGGTTCTCAGAATGCGCTTCGGTCTCGGTGTCGACGACGAGCACACTCTGGAAGAGGTCGGGCGTACTTTCGACGTGACGCGCGAGAGGATCCGCCAGATCGAGTCCAGCGCCATCAAGAAACTGCGCCACGCCAGCCGTGCCAGAAAGCTCCATCTGCTGATCGACGACGGGAACTCGTAGAACCCACCCGACCGCCCTGAGGGTTGAGGCGGCCGGCGCCTCTGGCCGTTGCTTCATCTCCTAGAGCAGGTAGCGTACAGGAGGTCCGTCCGAAAGGACTTCAGGGGGCTTTCTTCCCTTCCGCTGCCAGAACCCCCTGGAGTCCTTTCGAACGAACCTCTGAAACCGTGGGAAGCATCCGGCTCCAAGAGATGTCGCGAAAGGACCTGCCTGTCCTGTTGGGATTGGCTAGAGTTTGATCCAGCACCACTCCTGGCTATAGGGCACCCGGCTCATGCGGTAGCCCGATTTCAGACCGACGACGATCGTGTCGCTCCAGTTGAACCCACAGCCGTTCTCGGGGTCGTAGAGTCCCGGTTCTTCCGAGAAGCACATATTGCGCTGCAGCATCTTGAAGTCACCCAAGGCGATGTAGGGGGGCTGATGCCCTTCGGACCCCGCCCCGTGTGCCGGGCGATGGTAGATGTACTCTTGCACCCCCTGCTCGACCTGGTACTTGTGAATCTGGAAGGCGACGGAGGAGCAGGTCACGCCCTCTACCGAGAGCTCCATCTGCATGTCGCAGGTGTGCTTGCTGACCTCCCAGAGCTTACGCATGTGGGGGTCGAAGTTGCCTGCCTTGTCGGCGATGATGTACGGCCTGTAATTCTCGTGCCCGTAGCCGCCAATGCGGGCGCCACCCGAGACTTGCAGTGCCATACCATGACCGATGCGGTTGTAGTAGGGCTGGTTGGGATGGGGATAGCCTGTCACGGCTCCGGCCCGACAGCCGATTCCCACGCCGCTGGCCACGCCGTGATGGGGCAAGCCGCCGGCGAGATCGAGGTCAGAGTAGAGCTGGTCATTGGCCCACAGTTCTGTCGCCACCTGGACCTCGTAGTCGGTGACATCGGTACCGTGGGTGAGGATGTAGTCGCGAGCAAAGGCGTGGGCGCGGTCGAAGTAGATATAGGCGCGTCGCCAGAGTGCCAGCTCCTCGGCCGTCTTGACTTGCCTCATGTCCATCAGGATGTCGGAGATGTCTACCCACTCGATGCCGGGCAACACCTCTTTGGCTTTGGCGAGCTCGGATTGATAGAGCTCTCCGTCGATGCCGATTCGAGTGCCCTGAATGCCGTGCTCCTTGAGCCCCTCCAGCATGAACTTGAAGAGGTCCACGGTGCTGCCCTGCTGTACCTTGCCCTCGTTGGGAAAACCGCCGTCGGCGTGCAGATAGTCGAAATACATCCGCCCGCCACCGAACCACCACGACTTGACGAGGTCGCGGTCGAGACCGGGATAGAAGAACCAGGGATCGGCGTCGTCCCGGTTCATGTAGGTTGCCTGCGGCCGTTCGGTCGGGGTGTGCCAATAGCCGGTGAGATAGATGATATTGAGGCGGTCCCTGACCAGAAAGGCCTCGATGTCACGCTCGGCGAGCTGCTCCTTGAATCGGGCTACGGTCTTCTTGTTCCACTCCAGGGGCAACCGGTCCTTGTCGGCCGGTTCTGGCGGTCCCTCTTCGTTTGGCTGGGGCCCGAGCAGCAGCTTTTCACTGGTTCCACCTGCCTGTGCTTTGAGAGCTTCGGTCAGTGAATCGGTCGAGCTCTGTGCTGCCGCTACCCTGTCGAAGCGGGACAAGAAGCCGCTTCCCAGAAGCGCCAGCGTGCCCCCTTTGAGTACCTGCCTGCGGGGATAGTCCATGGTCCCTCCTCACATGGTCTTGTGTTCGGGTTGGCTACTCGAACGAGGCGATGGCCTCTTCTTCATCGTCGAAGTGCTCGAACAACTGGAGAACCTGGGTGATCTCGAGCACGTCGTAAGTCTTGCGTGGGATCTTCAGCAGCTTGAGCACGCCGCCTCGGTCGGTCGTGCTGGTAAGGCAGTGCACGAGCTTCCCTATTCCCGAGGAGTCCATGAAGCTCACGTTCTCGAGATTCATGAGGATCTTTCGGGAGCCTGTTTCCAGGACACCGGCGACGGTGTCATAGATCTCTTCGGCACCCCCGGCCAGCGCAATCTTGCCCTCGGGCTCGACGACCGTGATGTCTGAGTTGAGTCGGGTAGGGAAGGACATGAACGGGTCTCCTTGAGCAGTGATTGCGAGTCGCGAAGGTAGCATAGCAACTCGACTCCCCTGACGGTTGAAAAAGGTGGTTCTGGATTCGGCACGAGGCCCGTCTCGACTCAGCGGTCGGGTGTCGACTCGAACGGCAGCTCGGTGACCGACTTTTCATCGAACTCCGGCTCCACCATGTTGGCTCTGGCCGGCGGGGAATGGCTGATATGACCAACGTAATAGAGGCCGTGATGTCCAGTTTCGGCCACTTCACCGTAGATATAGATGCTGCTTGGATCGCCCCATCCGCCACCCGTTACGGGCACAGCCCGGCAATCGACGGCATTTCTGGTCGTGCACATCCAAGCGGTACCACCCGAATGCGACAGGGCGAGAGACAGGAGCCGCCATTGCGGGTTCCATTGCGACAGTATGTAGCCCATGGGCTCGTAGTCGGGATCCAACTCCGAGCCGCGGATCACTCGGCTGTGGGTCAAGCCAGCGAGCACAATCAACAGATCCGCCTCGAATTCCTCGTTGGCTTCCCAGACTTTCGCCGCCATCGATCGTTCGACGGTGGAGAGGTGCTGCCGAGTGATGGAGTTGACGTCGGGCGGTACGAACAGCCGCAGCCCGACGTCGCCACCCTGAGCTCTCAGAGCGCGGATCGACTCGATCAGCCCGACCACGGCCTCACTGAAGCGGCCGTCCTGGTACTGAGTCAGCTCCCGGGCTTCAGTCAGCAGTGCCTTCCGATCGTCCTTCGAGCCCTCGGAGTCGAGATATTTGAAGACGGCCTCGCTGTCGAGCTCGGGTAGCTGCAAGGCGACCGCCACCGAGTGACCCGAGGCAACGACGTTGCAGAGGAGGTCGGCGACAAAACGTGGGCTCTCCACGGTGCCGTGCATCTCGCCAAGAAGCAGGACTGTTCGTTCCTTCAGCAGATAATCGAGGCCACCGACTGACGGGCAGTCGAGGACGGCATCGAGCGGCACGACTGCCTCCGACCTCGAAGGCGAGATCCAGGCTACCCCAACCAGACACCCGGCCAGTGCCAGGCTTACGGCTCCTACTCGCGTTCGCATCGTCAATTCGAGTGCAAGAATTCTCGGCCTCCTGAAGTGGCCGGAGTATACCGATTCAGGTAACCGAGGGTGTATCCCGAGAGAGCTACTTCCAGGTGAAGCGCAGGTTGCCGGTGGGCAGCCAGCCGACTCTCAGGCGCTTGGTTTGGCCTGATGAGAGGTAAACGTCAGTCTGTTTGGTCGCGCCGACCTTGCCCTCTGCGCCGGAGATCCTGATCTCGAGACGGCGCTGGCCGGGGCGGACAGGAACCGAGAGGCGCACGTCCTCGCCAGATACCCTTTTGGCGAGCCCTTTGGGTGCCGACAGCGGTCTGGAGGCTACTCGGTCGCCGTCTATCCAGACCGTCAGCCAACCCTTCTTGAGACGATTGGTGTGGAGGATTTCGAGATGGGCATTGGCCGCTCGGGAGTGCTTGGAGTCGGCTGGGGATCGCCCAGACGAGCTGTTGGGACCAGGTGGAGGAAGGACTGCGTCCGACTGCACGACGTCTGAATCCGGAGAGCTTGCCCCAGGAGAATTGGAAAGCACGCGGTCATCACTTGCAGTGATGGCCTGAGTCTCCGGGGGCAGTGCGGGCTTGCGGCTTTGGAGGCGAAGGCCAACGAGAAGGACCAGAACGGCCATCATCAGGAAGGCCACCACGACTGGAAGAGCCTGGGGCAGTCGGCCGCTCGGTGGCTGTGGGTTCAGGGTCTGCCCCGGGGGTGGCGCGGGCAGCGTCTGATCCAGGCCGAGGTCGGTGGTTCGCGTTACCTCGATCCCATCGGCAACCGGATCTTGACCCACTGACCGGGCAAGAGCCTGCGCCAGCTCCGCGGCGGTTGCGAAGCGCTCTTCGCGGTCTTTGGCCAGCAATCTCTCGACGATTCCTGCCAGTTCCTCGGGTACATGCGGACTGAGCTCGCGGACCGGCCGGGGATCGGTGGTCATGATCTTGTGGGTCACAGAAGGCAGCGTCTCACCTGCGAAGGGTGGCTCACCGGTCAGGCTCTGATAGAGGACCACACCGAGGGAGAAGAGATCGGAGCGTCCGTCCAGATCGTCGTCCCGAATCTGCTCTGGGGACATGAAAAGAGGCGTGCCGAGGACCTGACCCGTCGTGGTGAGCTCGAGGTCGTCGAGCTTGGCAATTCCGAAGTCTGAGAGCTTGGCACGACCCTGTCGATTGATCAGGATGTTGGCCGGCTTGACGTCCCGGTGGATGAGCCCCTGGCGATGGGCGGCGTCCAGCGCACCGGCTACCTGGCGAACGATATCGATGGCCTCCGTGAGAGGTAGCGGTCCCCCTGCAGCCAGGCGATCCCGCAGGCTCTCGCCATCGATCCATTCCATGGCAATGTAGGAGTCTCCTGTTTCAGAGTCGACATCGGCGTCGTAGATGGCCACGGCGCAGGGATGGTCCAGACGAGCCGCAGCGGTGGCCTCGATCAGAAAGCGCTTCTCGAGCGCGTCCACCATGCCTTGGCTCGTCGGGTTGCGTGGATCCAGGACCTTGAGGGCAACCTTGCGGTCGATGTTCGGGTCCATGGCCAGGTAGACCCTGGCCATGGAGCCTCGGCCCAGCTCGGAGAGGATCCGATACCTTCCTATGGTCTTGGACTCTTGTGGTGTCTCTTCCGGCATCGATCACGGTGGCTCGGGCACACCCCAGACGTCAGGCCTGAAGGGCTCTCCACGGTCCTCGGCGATGATGGGCCATGGCCGGACTCAGCACAATGATCTCTTGCACTGCTTTGTCGGGCGGCAGACCCAGTTTCGAGCCTGGTTTGGTGAAGAGATCCCTCCGGGGCCAGGGTCTCAGGCGGCTATCCTCCCTTCCGCTGCAAGAACCCCCTGTGATCCTGCCCCCCCGGACCGACCTCTGGCACCGGTGAAGGAACAAGGGAGTAGGGGCGCAAGGGCCTAGGGGGCGACTCCCTGACGGTAGTCTTGGTACCACTCTCTCGGTCGGGAAGCCGAAGACCCTACAAGGCCACTGTCATTCCTTTCCCCAACTGCCCCATGGAACGGTCGGCGAAACCGCCGAGCGCTTCACCCCCCAAGCCCTCAAAGAACGCCCGGCGGAGAGACGGGCGCCTCAACCCTTGAGATGGCTGCAGTAGAATGGTTGCCAAGCACCGTTGACGGAAAACGGAGACAGGCACAGAATTTAGGTGCGCCTGGAAGGAGAATCATGCTCGGCAGGACGCTGGCTCACTACAAGATCCTCGAGAAGATCGGCGAAGGTGGAATGGGGGAGGTCTACCTCGCCGAGGACACCAAGCTCAAACGACAGGTTGCACTGAAGGTCCTGCCTCCCGAGATGGCATCGGACGAGGCACGACTCGAGCGCTTCCAGCGCGAAGCCGAGACCGTGGCTGCCTTGGACCATCCGAACATCGTCACCATGTACTCCGTGGAGGAGGACCAGGGTGTCCACTTCCTCACCATGAGCTACATCGATGGTAAGCGGCTGGATCAGATCGTGCCGGAGGGCGGTTTGTCGCTGGATAGGATCTTCGACATCGCCGTTCCCCTGGCCGATGCCCTGAGCGCCGCTCACGAGAAGGGCATCACCCACCGGGATCTCAAGCCGGCCAACATCATGGTCAACGAAGAGGGCCGGGTAAAGGTCCTCGACTTCGGCCTGGCCAAGCTGCACGAGGGCAGCCCGGTGGCCACTGGCGAAGACGAGCCGACCCGGGCCCTTACCCAGGAAGGACTCGTCGTGGGCACGGTGCCGTACATGTCCCCCGAGCAGGTGGAAGGAAGGGTGGTCGATCAGCGAACCGACATCTTCTCTTTCGGAATCCTGCTCTATGAGATGGCCACCGGCCAGCGGCCTTTTGGCGGAGACAATTCGGCGCAAGTGGTTTCCTCGCTGCTGCGGGACGACCCTCCTTCTGTGGCCGAGGTGAAGGCCGATCTGCCCTTTCACCTGAGTCGAATCGCACGGCATTGCCTGGAGAAGGACCCCAAGAAGCGTTTCCAGTCGGCCCTCGATCTACGCAACGAGCTCGAGACTTTGAAGCAGGAGGTTGCATCGGGACAGGTCCGGCCCGCCAGCAGCTCGACCGTCATGGCGGCCCAGCCCCAGGCTGGGAAGCCGAAGTGGCTCTGGCCTGCGGTGGCTGCCGGCGCGCTGCTTCTCCTGATTGTCGGATGGATGGTGATGCGTGGTGGAACCGGGTCGGGCGCAGGCGGCGCTGGCACCGAAGCCGGGGCAGATGCGAAGCCATCAGTGGCGGTGCTCTATTTCGACAATCTCACCGGCGACGAAGATATGAACTGGTTGCGCACAGGGCTGGCCGACATGCTGGTGACCGACCTGTCGCAGCTGACGGGTGTGCGGGTCGTCGGCACGGACCGGGTTTACCAGATCCTCAAGGATCTCGACATGCTGGACGAGTCGATCACCTCGGCGGAGACGGTGCAGGAGGTGGCCGACCAGGCCGCCGTCAAGACAGTGCTGCTCGGCAGCTTCGTCAAGGTTGGCGACACCCTGCGCATCAACGTCAAAGTCCAGGATGCCGACTCAGGAGAGATTATCGGCACCGAGCGTGTAGAAGGGCCTGGCGGGGACAACCTCTTCGTCCTCGTGGACAATCTCAGCACGAGCCTTCGGGGACGTTTTGAGAGCTCCGGATCCCTACCGCTGGACGGGGACCAGGATCTGATGGATGTGACCACGGCATCTTTGGAGGCCTACCGTTACTACTCCGAGGGCATTCACTTGGCCGATCAGGACAAGAACGAGGAAGCTATTGCTTTGCTGGAGAAGTCCGTGGAGTTGGACCCTGGATTCGCCATGGCCCTGCGCAAACTGGCGGTGGTGCTCAGCAACGAGAATCGAGATGAAGAATCTCAAGAGTACTCACGGCGGGCTGTCGAGAATTCGGATCGACTCCCGGCGAAGGAGAAGTACCTGGTCGAGGCCTACCACTACTCGGACTATCCGACGACCATGAACAAGGGAGTCGAGGCCTATCAGAAGCTGATCGAGATCGAGCCTGACAATTTCACCGCTTTGCACAATCTCGCGCTGCAATTCGCCCAGATGGAGCGCTGGGACGAGGCGGTACCGCTCTTTGAGAGGGCGGCTTCCGCCGGAGACGATTTCCAGTTTCTGTACCTCAATATGGCCAATTCCTATGGCCATCTGGGGCGGGTAACAGAAGCCCGTCATTCCTACGAACGGTTGCGGCAGATCGAGCCGGAGAGTGTGGTTGCCCTATTCGGCGAGGGCTACTTCGAGATGGGCTGGGGAGATCCCGAACGAGCTCTAGAGTTCTTCTCACAGGCTGACGAAGCTCGCCCTGGATCGTTCCCCAGCGGCAATGCCTCCGTACAAGCGAATATCCTCCTCGAGCGGTGGGACGATGCCACGGATTACGCTCAGAAGATGGCCGCCTCCAGCAAGCCCTCGGTGAGACGCCAAGGACTCGGCGCGCTGGCTCGCGTGGCTATGTACCAGGGGCAATCTAATCAGGCTCTGGACGATCTTTCGTCGAGACTCGAGGAACATCCCGAAGTGGACGTGGTGCGGGCCGACCTACAAAACGATCTTGCATTCACTCTGGTAAACCTCGGCGATACCTCGCGAGCAGCAGAGATGTTTGACGAGGCGGTCGAGATGACCTCGGGCAGCTGGGAAGAGTTTGCCTCGAATCTGGGTCTGACGATTGCGCGGGCGCAGCAAGGTGAAACGACGGCTGCCAGAGCGGCAGCAGATCGAGCGCTGCAGCTCGTCGACTCGATTCCGAGTCAGTGGCCTGAAAGGCTCAGACGCCTGTTGAACGGAGTCATCGCTCTGGGTGAGGAGGACTTCGACCTCGCCATCACCGAGCTCGAGTCTGCCGCGGCCATGATGCCCGAGCACGCGGCCTTCGACAACCAGATAACCAATATTCGCTTCTACCTGGCGGAGGCCTACATGGGCGCCGGAGATGGGGAGAAGGCAGCCGAGCAGCTGCAGAAGATCATCGAATCCGGAGCGAAGCGGGTCTTCCGGCCGGAGATCTATGTCCGCAGCTACTACCTCCTTGGACAGATTGCTCTCGAACGGGGCGATCTCGAGGAGGCCCGGACCCACTACCAGCGCTTCCTCGACCACTGGGCCGACGGCGACCTCGACCGCGATCGTGTCGCTCAGGCGAAACGGGTGGTCGGATAGCCCACCCACCCGCCCTGGGGGTTGAGGAGCCCGTCGTACCTCCGGCCTGCCTTTGAGGGCTTGGGGGTTGAGGCGCCCGGGCGTTCCTTCCGGACGATCTTTGAGGGCTTGGGCAGTGAGGGCTTGGGTCTTTGGACCTCGGCAAATGACCACGATCTTGTGAGGTCAGCTCGGGGGGCAGGCCCCCAGGGGGCTATCCTCCCTTCCGCTGCCAGAACCCCCTGGGATCCTGCCCCCCGAACCAACCCTTCAGGCAGTGAGGCAATGAGGAATGCCTCGCACCCCTATGCCCCTATGCCCCTAAGCCTCTACACCCCTAAGCCCCTATCGTAGAGAACAATGCAATTGCGCGGTTGCCGTTTTCGGGTTACCGTCGGGCCTGCTGACAGCGAGGTGACGATCATGGCGCGCAATCCTGTTGATTCTTCGAAATTGACTGCACTTTCAGGCTGCATAGCTCTTCTGCTGGGGTTGCTGCTCCTGCCAGTGGCGGCTAGTGCTCTGGGCCTCGAGCTGGAGGCGCGATATTGGGCGCCAGATCTCTCGGGTAGTGCAAGCCTCGAGGACTTTCCGGATATCGGACTCGATGTCGGTGATCTGTTGGGAATGAGCGCCGACGCCGTTCCCGAGGCGCGGCTGACCTTCAGACCGTTCTTGGGGATCTTCGCCCGGGGTACCTATTCCAGGTTCGCCAATTCGGGCGAATCCGACTTCGGTCTCGGAGACATTCCCATCGATATCGATGCCCGCATCACCAGTAGCCTCGACTTCGACTATGCCCGCCTGGGGCTGGGCTGGCAGTTCGTGACTCCGAAGAAGACCTTGCGGATCGGCCCCTACGTCGAAGCCAAGGCTCTTTCGGGGGACGCGACCCTCGGCCTGAGCTCGAGGATCCTGAATCGGACCGAGTCCGAGAGCTTCGACGCGATCTTCGGTTCCTTCGGTGGGCTGCTGGAGATCCAGCCCACCGACAGTCTGCAGATCTTCGCCGATGCCTCAGTGCTGGTGGGTGAAAGTGACGCTGATTTTCTGGACGCCGAGCTCGGGGTCCGCTTCTATCCCATCCACATGGTTGGCATCGGGCTGGGGTATCGAGTCATCGAGGTCGACGGTCTGGTGGACAACATCAAGATGGATCTCGATTTCAAGGGCTTCTTCGGTAGCCTCGTACTTCGTTTCTAGTCAGCGTCTCCCCACCCGGTAGGGTGGGGACAGGCACCGTTTCCGAAGATAGTCTCGGTCTGCCTGAAGCTGGCGCCGACCGGCCCATCGAGAAACACTTCGGTGGTATCGGATCGGGTCGCCCGGGTTTCCCCGGTTCAGTTGAAAAGGTCCATGGGCTGCTGTCTAACGAGGAGGTGGCTATGAAGAAAGTAGTCGTGCTTGGTGCAGGACTGGTAGGCAAAGAAGTGGCGCGGGATCTGTCGAAGGACTTCGAAGTGACCTCTGTCGACAGCCAGCAGGACAACCTGACCTGGGCCTTCGAGGGCACTCCGGTACTGACCTGGGTGGCTGATCTCTCAGACCCAGCGACCATCAGGGAAGTCGTGGAACCGGCAAATGTTGTCGTCGGTGCGCTGCCCGGCTCCATCGGCAAATTCGTCCTCGAGAACGTCATCGAGGCGGGCAAGGACGTGGTGGACATCGCCTTCTTCCCCGAAGATCCCTTCGAGCTCGATCAACTTGCCAAAGACAAGGGCGTGACGGCCATTGTGGACTTCGGAGTCGCTCCCGGAATGAGCAACTTGTTTATGGGCTATCACAACGCCCAGATGCGGCACGTCGAGAAGTTCGACTGCATGGTCGGCGGGCTCCCACTCATTCGGGATTGGCCCTTCGAGTACAAGGCGGGGTTCTCTCCGGCTGACGTGGTGGAGGAGTACACCAGGCCAGCCAGGTACGTGGATCATGGGCGCATGGTCACCAGGCCGGCGCTCTCCGACCCGGAATTGGTGAGATTCGACGGGGTGGGTGCCCTCGAGGCGCTGAACACCGACGGCTTGAGGACCCTGGCCACGACGATGAAGGCTCCCTACATGAAAGAGAAGACCCTGCGCTATCCCGGTCATGGTCGCTTCATGGAGGCGCTGCGGATGATCGGCTTCTTCGACAAGGAGCCGATCGAGGTGCGAGGTCAGAAGGTCGTCCCGTTGGAGTTCACTTCCGCCATCATGTTTCCTCACTGGACCTTCCACGAAGGGGAGGAGGAGTTCACCGTCATGCGGGTGATGATCGAGGGCGAGAGCAGGGAAGGGAGCCATGAGAGGATCACCTACGATCTGCTCGATCGCTACGACCCTGAGACCGGGGTCTCGTCGATGGCCCGAACCACGGCCTACACCTGCACCGCGGGGGTCCAACTGCTAGCCAAGGGAATGTTCACTCGCAGGGGGATCTGCCCACCCGAGTACATCGGGGAGGATCCGGTTAGCACCGAGTTCGTGCTGGATCACTTGGCAGCGAGGAACGTCAACTTCCAGAAGCGAGTGGAGCAACTCGACGAGGAAGGCAACCCGATTCCGGCAGCCCTCGTCGAAGTAGGGTGAGCCTGGGCGCTTCGGCGGATCAGGCGAAGGCCGCGATCTGTGGGGATTCGAGGATCTCGCATCCAGACTGTTCCGACTTGGCGGACTCGACCATGGCACGGGCGACGATCTCGGCCTGGATTCCCCGATATCTCTTCGGCGCGGCCCTGAGCAGGACCTCGTAGAACTGCTCGGCCAGGCGAGGCTCTTTGCGCTCGCCCAGGAGCAGGGACGGCCGGAGAAAGGTGACGCCCCGGAAGCCGAGCTCCGAGATCGCTTCCTCCAGCTCGCCTTTGACCTTCAGATAGAAAACCCGCCCCTCGGGATCGGCTCCCAGGGAGCTCACGAGCACGAGGTACTGTGCACCGGCGTCGAGCGCAGCTCGTGCGATGGTTACAGGATAGTCGTAGTCCACCCGTCGAAAGTTCTCTTGGCTACCAGCCTTGGCGATTGTCGTGCCCAGAGCGCTGAGCACGTGATCGACCTGCAGCTCTCGCGTGAAATGACCGAGCTGCTCGAAGTCGACGATCCTCTGATCAAGTTTCGGGTTCGAGACCACGGCTCCGAGTGGGCGCCGAGTCAACACGATGACCTGCTTATAGAAGGAGTCGGCCAATAGGAGATTCAAGCAATGCGATCCGACAAGGCCAGTGGCACCACAGAGAAGTGCGGTCCTACCTTCCGCCACGTCGCTCATGGCGCGATTGTAGCTCTAGCGCGGGGTTGTGCAAGATGCAGCAGGTCTCACACCATAGACCTCTTTGCAGCTCAGCGACCAGCGCCCTCTCGACGACTCCGTCGGAACTCCCACGGCGGTTCGGGGTCGGGATCCTGCCAAAGGCCGCGGCGGGCCTTACGAGCCTCGCGTTGGGCTCTGCCGAGAGCCAGCTCGGAGGAGTACCGGGTGTAGTGCCAGGCGAGTCCTTCGCTGATGAGTTGCTCTGAGAGGTCTCGGTCGTCGATGTAGATTCGTGCCACCATTCGGTCGTACTGATCCCGGTCGCGAACCTCGACCCGCACCCGTTTGCCCTCGACGAGCTCCCGTGTTCGATTTCTTGCCACATTGCTGAATGGCTGCCCTTTCTCTGGAGAATCTATAGCGTGTAGCCGAACTCTCAGGCTCGTGGGTCCACCCGCCATGACTTCGATCGTATCGCCGTCGTAGACTTTGACGCATTGGGCCTCGAAGGAGTCGTGGGGGAGGCACCCAGTGAGCGTGGCCGCGATCACCAGGCCCAGGACGGTTGTGAGTCTCGTGAGGCCGGCTCGTAGACAGATATTGCGCATCAGCGTTACCGAGCTGATTGTAGTCGGTATGATCGGACCAGCATTGCGCCCGCCGCTGTGCCATCCGCCGTCGCGTCCCTGGGAGCGGGCTAAAGAAGCAGGCTAGACTGCGATTTCCAGTATGGCTGCCAATTCCACGGTTCTCGAGAAGCCTACCAACGTAAGGTGGGCCGTCCTTGCGCTGCTGTTCGTGATCAGCTTCGTGGCCTATCTGCTGCGGATGAATATCTCCGTGGCCGCCAAGTTCATGATGCCAGAGCTCGGCATCTCCGAGATGCAGATGGGATGGGTCTTCGCTGCCTTCGTCTGGGGCTACGCGCTATTCCAGATTCCGGGCGGTTTCTTTGGCGAGATCCTGGGACCGCGCCGGGCACTCTCGATCGTGGCCCTGATCTGGGCAGCCCTGACGATTCTCACTGGGCTGCTTCCTGGTCAGGTCTTCATCTGGGGGGGAGGCGCGTTGGCGTCACTCGTGGTTCTTCG
Source organism: Thermoanaerobaculia bacterium (assembly GCA_049664225.1). Classification (GTDB taxonomy): domain Bacteria; phylum Acidobacteriota; class Thermoanaerobaculia; order Multivoradales; family JAHEKO01; genus JAUVRX01. The sequence continues at coordinate 6,248 of JBATEX010000086.1, read as the reverse complement.
TTTTCTGATGGGGGTCGTCCAGGCGCCGCTCTACCCAATAACGGCTGGCACCATCCAGCAGTGGTTCCCTGTAGGAGGCTGGGCTCTGCCGAATGGTCTGTCCAGCATGGGACTCGGCCTGGGCGCAGCCTTCACTCCGCCTTTGGTCGCCTGGGTCATGGTGACGCTGGGGTGGCGGGAGACCTTCTACGTCACCGCTCCCGTGGCCCTGATCATCATCGCCGTTTGGTGGTGGTACGTCGCCGACTCCCCTGAGCAGCACTCGAAGGTGAGCCAATCGGAGCTGGAGCTGATCACAGCGGATCGGCCAGCCGAGGTGACGTTGCCGGAGACAGGGGTGCTGAAGCGCCTCGTGAAGAATCGTAACCTCTGGTTCCTGACCCTGAGCTATCTGTGCATGAACTACGTGTTCTACATCTTCTTCACGTGGTTCTACATCTACCTGGTGGACGTCAGGGGATTCGGCTTGCTGGAAGGAGGGTTCTTCGCCTCTCTGCCCTTTGTCGCCGGATCTCTTGCGGCGGCCGCAGGCGGTTGGACCTGCGATCATCTCTGTCGACGAATCGGGCCACGTTGGGGCTGCCGCTGGCCCGGCATCGCCGGCATGGTCTTGGTGGCCGTGTTCCTGGTGCTCGGGGCGTTGGCGACGAACGCTGTAGCGGCGGTCGTCCTGCTCTCCAGCTGCTTCGCGTCGACGCAGTTCACCGAAGGTGCCTACTGGGCCGGGGCGACCTACATCGGCGGCAGGCACACGTCGGCAGCGACCGGTGTTCTCAATACCGGAGGAAACCTCGGGGGGGTGATTTCGGCACCGCTGATCCCCATCCTGGTGGATCACTTCGGCTGGTTGATTGCACTATCTACAGGCTCGGTATTCGCGCTGCTGGGTGCGTTGCTCTGGCTCTGGGTCCGCGCCGACGAGCCACTACTCAGTTAGCCTTGCCGTTCTCGAGGGGCCGATCCAGGAACTCTAGTATCTTGGCTGTGCCACCCAGGACCCAGGACCCAGGACAAGGGCACCGCATGAAGTCGCAATCTGGAGTTCTCATTCCTCTGTCCGTCCATACCCCGTAGCTATGGCAAACAGGGTCATACCTAGAAGCGCCCAGGAGTGGAAGTTGGCCATCCCGATCTGGAGTGGAGAGAGGCTGGGCAGTCCGACTGCGAGCCCGGCGCTTGTAGTGCTGGCCGCCAGAACCGTGGGGATGCAGTAGGGAACCAGGAAAGGCCAGGTGCAGACCGTCATGTCCAGGAGGTTGGCTCGTCGGTAGCGGCCGATGCCGGCCCGCTCGCCGGCCTGGCGAGCAAAGCCGCCGACGGCGAGCAGAGCGACCACCGAGTGGGTTGTCAGGAGGACGGCGGCCGAGGCCATGGCAAAGAGACCGAACTCGACGCCCCGTACCGTTCTGGCACGCCCGCTCCAAGCCCCAACGATGCGGCTCAGAAGTCCAGATGCTTCGAGCCCGGCCACCAGCCCCATGAGCAGGAGCGTGAAGATGGAGACTCCGATGCCGCGTTCCATGCCGTCGATGATGAGACCGCGGGCCGTGTAGGCCTGTGGGTCTATGTTGAGGAGTTGTCGGGGTTCGAGGAGTCCTAACGCCAGACCGATTCCGGCCGCCGTCAGGATACCGGTGAGAAGACCGGTCAACAGGTGTGACCGACGGATCAGGAGGACCACGACCAACAGGGGCGCCAGCAACATGGGCAGTCCGCTCGGATTCCCTTGCACGCTCAGGGCCTGGGTGTCGCTGCTCTGCGCTCCCCCCAGCAGCACGTAGAAGACGAGGGCCACGGCCGCTGCTGGCAGCGCATAGCGCAGCCGGGTCTTCACCACACCGCCGATGTCGGCTCCCTGAGTGGTGGCCGAGGCGATGGTCGTATCCGAGACCGGCGAGATGTTGTCTCCGAAGGTGGCGCCGCCGAGAATGGCTCCCATGAGGATCACCGGATCGGTGCCGAGCCCGGCGGCGGCCGGATAGAGGAGGGGAGCGCAGAGGATGATGGTGCCCAGGCTGGTGCCGGTAGCTGTCGCCACCAGACAGCTGATGAGGAAGGCGGCGGCGGTATAGCCACCCCCGTGGAGGCCGAGTTTGCCGGCCACCCAGACCAGTGACTCCACGAAGCCGCTGGCGTTCATGAGGCTGGCCAGGACGCCGGCCAGCAGCCAGGCCATGATCATCAACAGCACGATCGGCTGGCTCATGCCGTGGATCACGGTCTCTGCCCACGCACCTCTGTCCTCGGCCAGCAACATGGCAACGATCAGAGCTACCAGCAGAATCGGCCAGAAGCCGTGCTCGTCTGGGGCGCCTGAGAGGCCGAGCCACGCCACGCCAACCAGGAAGACGAGAAAGGGCACGAGGGCGCCGAACCAGCCACCTCTGAATTGGAGCGAGTCTCCGTGATTTTGCGGCTGCCGCATTCAAATTCCCCTGGCACCTTCGTTTCAGCACGGCTGAACATAGCAGAGCCTCGCGGGGAAGGGCTCAAAAAGTGGGTGGCACCTTAGAATGGGTGTTCGATGGGAGGATGCGATGGCTGGCAATTTCGATGAATTCACGCTGTGGGACCTGAAAGTCGAGGTCGTGGCGGGCGAGGGTGAGATGGTCTGCAACCACCAGGTGGGCGACTTCTTCGAGCTTTCGGGTGAGGATCTCACCCTGCCAGCCGGGCAGAGCTTCCCGATCTACCCGCTGGCGGCACTCCTGCCTTTACTGCCCGCCAAGCAACGGGGCACGGAACCCAACGACTGGATGACCACGGATACCGAGGTGGCCTGTCCCGATCCCAACTGCGGTGCGCGTTTCCGAATCACGCGGACCGGTCGGCGTACCTTTCGCCATGGTGACGTTACTCGGGTGCCGCTGCCGGAGCAGGACTCTTGATCGAGCGCCTCGAGCTCGGCCCCGGCTACTCGATCTCGCGGCTGGTGAATGGAGGCTGGCAGCTGAGCGCCGGCCACTGCCCCGACGCTCTCGATCGCCAGGAGGTGATCCGCGACTTGCGGCGCATGGTCGAAGGCGGCCTGACGACCTTCGACTGCGCCGACATCTACCTGGGTGTCGAAGAGCTGCTGGGTGAGCTGGTTCGCGACCTGAAGAAGAGCTCGGTCTCGGAAGAGATCCAGATCCACACCAAGTTCGTGCCCGATCGATCGGATTTGGAGACGGTCGATCGCCCGGGAGTGACTCGGATCGTCGATCGATCCCTCAGGCGCCTCGGAGTCGAGCGACTGGACCTCGTGCAGTTCCACTGGTGGGACTATGAGATTCCTCGATATGTCGAGGTCGCGGGTTGGCTGGTCGATCTGCAGCGCGTCGGGAAGATCCGGCTTCTGGGGACCACCAACTTCGACACTCCTCGATTGCGAGAGCTGGTGGATGCCGGGTTCCCCGTCGCTGCCCACCAAGTGCAGTACTCGCTCCTGGATCGACGTCCAGAGGCGGCGATGGTCGACTTCTGCCGGGACAACGGAATCCAGCTCCTATGTTATGGCTCGGTCGCCGGTGGGTTCATCTCGGCGCGCTATCTGGGCCTTCCCGAGCCGGAAGAACCCCTGCCGAATCGCTCGCTGACGAAGTACAAGTTAATCATCGAGGAGTTCGGAAGTTGGGAGCTCTTCCAGGAACTGCTGGGAGCTCTGGTCGGGATCGGACGCAAGCACCGTGTCAGTCCGACGATGGTCGCCGTGCGCTGGGTTCTGGAGCGACCGCAAGTTGCTGCGGTGCTGCTGGGAACCCGGAATGCGGCCCACCTCGCCCAGAATCTCGAAGTCTTCGGCTTCCGTCTGGATGAGGAGGATCAGAAAGTCCTGAGCCATATCCTCAGACAGGGCTCGGGACCTTCCGGAGAACCGTTTGCCCTGGAACGCGAGCCCGAAGGTGGTCACGCTGTCATCATGAAGACCGACCTGAATCGGTCGGCGAAAAGCTGACCCAATGAATGTGCCACCCGACTTGAGACAATACTCGAGGAGTTCGGGACAGTCTGCTTGTCGCAGACCGCAGGAATATCAAGGGAGTGCTCCTTGGATCTCGCTACTGAGACATTGAGGGTCCCCGCTCATCAACTTGTAACTTAATAGGACGAGAAGATGGGACCTCAGGGTCCGAGCAGAAGGAGTCTTCCCAGCACCTGATTGAGAGGTGCATTGAGGGTGCGAGTTGGGGCGTTCCCAAGACTTATCCTGGTGCGCGGATCGGTTCCTGAAAGGGCATTGCAGGAGGGAACGCACCTTCAGGAAAGACCACGAAAGACTCTCCTGCCTGTAGCCTGTTTGCAGCCTGCCGAAAGGTACTAAGAAAGAGCCTGTAGGCCTCGCGAAGAGCTTTCTGGGCCTGTTTGGAGGCGCAGTGAAACATCGGCGCGGGGGACCACTTTGAACGGAGCGGGAGGTCGTGAGGGTCCAGGCGCAGAATTCTCTCATTGCCCAGAGGTTGAGTGCCTTCAGTCTGGTGACGCACCGCGGTTTCGGCTTCAATCTGGGTGACAAGATCCCTGGCATATTGCCTGCGGTCACGTGACCGTAGGCTCTTCCAGCACGGTAGTGGACTGATCCTCACGTTCTCAGGCTCGCGGAATAGCGACCGGTCCTTCCTGGTTTTCAGGCTCGCACAGCACTCTTGAGTTCGATTGATCCAAAAGCCTTGAAGATGTTCGCCGAAGAGAAGTGCACGAGTCGAGTTCACGCCTAGCCAGTTGAGGGGACTCGAGACGAGTTTCTCTTTGCAGCTATTGGCCAGAATGTAGCGAAGCCGTCCGATCTGTGCAGCCTCCTCGTCGCTGACCAGAACGTGCTGGTACCGGCGGTGCCAGAAGGGCCCTCGCCATTTGTGAAGGCGCCCTGCCTCTTTGGCCAGATTACCCTGGAAGTACGCCATGAACCGGGCCATCTGCAAAGCGGACTTCACCGTGAGGAGAAGGTGATAGTGATTAGAAAGAACGACAAAGGCGTGCAGCTCAACTCCATAGAGTCGCTGGGCTCGACCGAGGATTCCGATCAGTCGCTCGTTGAGCTGCTGGCTGGGCCTGAGCAGATAGCGACCCTGGATGGTGCGATTGGTGACTTCAACCACACAGCCGCCGGGTGGAATGTAGCGGAGTCGACGTCCCATGACCTACTAAGACGCACGACCGTCTCCAAAACTCGCAAAAGAAAAGAAGGGTGGCACCTAGGGTTCGATGGCAGCGTCCCAGTTCAAGACGACGGTCGTTGGCGGCGTCGAATCCTCTTGCAGGGAGCTCAGGAGAAGGAAGCGCTCGCCGTCGGGAGAGACCAGGTAGCGGTTGTTGTTCGTGATTTGACGCAATCGGACGGGGAACATCTCCTCCGGGATCCCCGCATCGAAACTGTCGCCCGCCTCCACCGCAACCCGCATCATGTTCATCTCCGGTGAGATGTAGTAGAGCTCCTCACCGTCAGGGCTCCACTGTGGCTCAGTGCCACCAGCCGTGGAGATCTGCCATTTGCCTCCCGGCCCCGGAAACTCCTGCACGTAGATGTCAGAACGGCCCGACTCGTTGGACTGGTAGGCCACCCAGCGTCCGTCGGGAGAAAAGCGGGCTCGAACCTCGACGAAGGGAGTCATGAGAAAGGGGAAGGGCTCTTGATCTCCCTCGAGAGGCAGCGCCCAGATGTCCCAGCTCGTCTCTTCTCCTCGATCGTAGTAGAGCAGGAATCGTCCATCGGTCGAGAAGGAGCTCGGGTGCTGATCGCGCTCGCGCTCCAAGAGATACTCGACCTGACCGCTGCCACCCACCGTCGTGATGGCGAGGTCGAACCCTTCGTCTCGACCTACGCCGTAGGCGATACTCTTGCCGTCGGGGGCCCAAAGCGGGTTCTGGTCGGCGCCCTCATTGAAGGTGAGTCTGGAGGTGACGCCCCGAGAGAGGTCTCGTATCCAGATGTCCGTGGCTTCGCCCGAGGACATCGTGACGACCATGGCGAGCCAACGGCCGTCGGGAGAGAGGGAGGTGACGCCGATGTCGCCTGGCTCGCCGATGATCTCTCTGGATTCGCCCTTCATGTCGACCCATGCCAGCTGCCCGCCGCCAGCCTCGCCGCCCCGCATGGCCAGGACGCCATTGCGGGAAGCTGAGAAATGGGCCAGGCCCACATTGTCGATGCTCAAGTCCTCGGCAAGAGGGACCGGCTCACCCGTCAGCTCGCCGGCTTTGGCGTCGAACGGTTGAGCCACGAGTGTGGCCTCCCTGACGTACAACAGATAGCCTGGAGGCGCGTACTC
>JBATEX010000085.1:0-32401 GCA_049664225.1 Thermoanaerobaculia bacterium | reverse complement strand
CTGGTCACCCGCAGGGAGGAGCACCGGAGGCAACCTTGCAGGTTGTTGAGGAGCGACGAGCGAGGACTTCCCTGAGATGGCGGGCGATCTCCGCTAGATGCCGTGGGGCTCATGAATCATGCGGGCTAAGACTCCACAAAGGAGCTGGTGGGGTGCGTGTTATTCTGAATTCTTCTCGCACTGCCGAATACCACATCATTCTCACGCATCGCCTTGACCAGCGAGACCTCAGCCACCAGCACCGCTACCGAGTTGTCGCTTCGGCTGGCGACCCTGCTGGGACTGGGATTGACCCTTGCTCTTGCCGCGGTCTGGGGCGCGAGACCGCTGATTCACGACGATCTCTTCTTCCATCTTTCGACCGGCGACTTCGTCGTCGAGCACCACAGGGTTCCAACCACCGACCCCTTCTCCTTTACCCGCCCGGGTGAGCGCTGGGTCAGTCACGAATGGGGTTTCGGCCTGTTGGCCTACGGTGCCCATGCACTGGGCGACTACCGCGGCCTAGTGGCGCTCAAGTCCCTCCTGGCCATGAGTATCGCGGCCCTGTTGTTCCTGCTCATGCTCCGCATGGCCGGCAGAGACCGGTGGAAGTTCGCCGTCTATCTGGTACCGCTGTTGGCCCTCGGGCTGTGGGCGATCGACGAACAGTTGATTCTTCGCCCCTCGCTCGTCAGCTGTCTGCTCCTGCTGCTCCTGCTTCATCTGCTGCTGTCGTTCGACCAGACCGGACACTGGTGGACCTTCGCCGGCATCGTCGGTCTGTTCTTCCTCTGGGGAAACCTGCATAGCGAGGTTCTCTTCGGGCTCTTTGTGCTGGGCCTCGTCACCCTGGAAGCGGTGATGAGGAGAGTCTCTTTTCTCGACGGCTCCCATTGGCGCTCATTGCTTCGGGCCTCGCCAGAGATGCCGTATCTGCGGCTCCTCGTGCTCTCGGTTGTCGCCACCCTGGTCAACCCGAATGGCATCCAGGTCCTGCTCTACCCGTTCCGCGTGGTGCGCTTTCTGTCCCTCGGAGGAATGGACCTCCAATTGGGCCATTTCACCGGCGCGACCCCCCAGATGCAGCCCGCCTTCTTTCTACTACTGGTCTTGCTCCTGCTGGCACTGCTACCCCTGCGCGAGCAACTGCACAGGATCTCCCTGACCCAGGTCGTCACGGTCGGAGTCTTTCTGTTGCTCTCCCTGAGCTCTCACCGGTTTATCTTCTACTTCGTTCTGCTGGCTCTGCCGACCATGGCAATGCTCTTCCAACCGGCCATGCAGATGCTGGACGACTCGAGACACTACCGACTCCTGCGGAACCTTCTGCGAGCCATGGTCCTGTTGATCGTCGGAGGCGCCGTTGTCGCAGGATGGCGAAGCAAACCCGCAGGGCCGATCTCGAGACACTTCCCCGAGGGTGCGGTCCGCTTTCTCCAGGAGGAAGGAGTCGACGGCAGGGTCTTCAACCATCAGAACTACGGCGGCTATCTCCACTGGAGGCTGAAACGGCCCATCTTCTGGGATGGGCGAGCCCTGTTGTTCGAGCCCCTGATGCGCCGCTTGCCCGGTACGCCACTGGAAGAGGCGACAACGGAATGGGAGCTCGATCACCTTGTCCTCACGGAGCACGAATTCAAGGACCTTGCCACACAATTGACAACAGATCACTGGGGGCTGGTCTACTGGGACGACTTCGCCGCCCTCTATCTGCGACGCCTACCCCGATTCGAGACCGTTCTCGAGAGTCGCGAGCTAACTCTCCTGCCAGCCTTCGGCGGCGTGACGGGACTCAATCTCCTTGCCGGAAACCCAGACCAGGCCGCGGCGGCGCGACGCGAGCTGGATCAGATCCTCGAGCTCGAGCCACTCTCGCAGAGAGCGCTCTACCTCAAAGGACTGATCAGCTACTATCGTCAGGAGTACCACCAGGCCGAGGCGGAGCTGCAAGCCGCGGCTGCCGTCGGGCCGAACACCTACGTCCTGAATGCCCTGGCCGACGTCATGGACGACACCGGCCGAGAGGAAGAGGCCACGCGCCTGCGGCGCAAGGCCATCGATATCGGTACGAGCCCCACATCGGACGAGGATTGAGCCATGATGCGCATCTTCTTTCTAGCCACCTTTGCAGCCAACGTCGTGCTGACCCTGGTTTCGTGGGTGATCCTGCCGGAGAACGTAGCAATTCACTTCCGGGGCGACGGCATGCCTGATGGGTGGGCGCCCATCTGGTTTCATGTGCTTATCTTCCTGGGGATCCAACTCGTCCTGTTCGTGACGATCTTCTTCGGCTCCAGGCTCTCGGTGGTGCTACCTGCACGCTGGGTGAATCTGCCCAATAAGAACTACTGGCTACGGGAGGAGAACCAGGCGAGGACCCAGAAGATCCTCTCTTCCCTGCTGCTCGAGTTCGGCACCGCCATGTTCTTGTTTCTCTTCTTCGTCGGCATCCTGACGACGCAGGCCAATCTCTCGAACCCGGTCAGGCTCAACAACGCTTTCTTCTGGCCCTCATTCATCCTCTTCATGGCCTTCATGGGCTACTGGTGCATCAAGGTCTTCCTGGCCTTTCGAATACCGAAAGACGAACCCTGAGAGCCTGGTGCCGAGGACTGACGACCAGACCCTCGGGTGAGGTTCAAGAAACGAGCTGCAGGGTCATGCGGCGTACGACCTGTGCCAGGGCGAATCTTCGGTACTCGGCGGTCGAGCGCACGTCGTCGATGGGCCTGACGGCATGAGCGGCCAGGTGGCCGGCCAGGTCGGCAACATCGGCCTTTGCGGCCCGTCCCACCATCGCCTCTTCGACCTCCGTGAGCCGCAAGGGAATCTCGGCCACGCTGCCTGCAGCCAGCCGATACTCGGTGATCAGGTCGTCACTGACGCTGGCCAGAAGGGCCACTACAACCTTGCTGATGGCCTGTGCTTCCCGAGTTCCCACCTTGCGAAAAAACTGCGTCGCGCCTTGCGGTGGTCTGGGTAGCTGTACCCAACCGATGATCTCGCCGGGGCCGAGCGCTGTTTGTCGATAGCCGACATGAAAGTCCCGGTAGGGCACTGTGCGCTTCCCCTCGGGACCCACCAGGACGATCTGTGCGTCCAGCACCAGAAGCACGGGTAGGGAATCTCCGGCTGGGCTGGCGTTGGCCATGTTGCCACCGAGGCTGGCGCGGTTCTGGATCTGCCAACCGCCGATTTTCGAGGCCGCTTCTGCCAACGCTGGGAAGCTCTGCCGCACATCTGGGGAGTCGCGGATCTCGGAGAAGGCCGTGACAGCGCCGATCTCCAGGGTCTCACCGCGCCATCGAAAACCGCGCAACTCCGAGACGCCCTGCAGGTCGAGGACCCCTGGCAGGTCGAGACGGTCTTCCGGCTCACTTACCATCAGATCGGTGCAGCCCGCCAGTGGTCGCAGATCCGGATGCTCCCCCAGACGCAGCAGGGTCTCCTCCAGTGATCTCGGAGCAAAGGCCTTCACTCGTCCCCCGCTCCGCGGTCGAAGGCTCTGTGGATGCCTTCGTAGCCGGTGCACCGACAGAGATTCCCAGCCAGGGCCACCTGCACCTCTCGGCGGGTGGGACGGGGGTTGTCGCGCAGCAGCGCCAAGGCCGTGACGATGATGCCAGGGGTGCAAGCACCGCACTGCACTCCACCGTTGTTGACGAAGCCTGCGAGAAAGGCTCGGGCCTCGGCGGCTGCGAGACCTTCCACCGTCTCGATCGTCGCCGCCTCGCATTGGATCAGGGGAACCAGGCAGGAGAGCACCGGCTCGCCATTCATGAGCACTGTGCAAGCACCGCACTCTCCCTCGCCACAGCCCTCCTTGGTGCCGATGAGATCGAGCTCGTCTCGCAGGACGTCCAGGAGGCGAGCCATGGGATGGCCCTCGACGGCCACAGCCTTGCCGTTGACGACGATCTCGCTCTTCATCTCTTCGCTCCCCTATCGCTCTGCGGGTCTTTCGGCTCCGAGGGCACCCACCGACGCGCAGAGAACAGGGCCAGCAAGCGCTCTGGGGTGGCCGGTATCGCATCGACCTCGATACCGGTCGCGTTCTCCACCGCCGAGACCGCGGCCGGGGCGCCACCGTCCATCGGCAGCTCACCCACGCCCTTGGCGCCAAAAGCACCCCCTTTCCAAGGCCTCTCCAGTAGATGAACCTCCATCTCGGGGCTGTCCCGGATCGTCGGAATGATGTACGTGGCGAGCCGGTCGTTGAGATACCGCCCCGCCTCGAGCTTGACCTCTTCCATCAGCCCCCATGCCACGGCCTGCAAGGTGCCGCCTTCGACCTGGCCGATACACAGCTTTTCGTGTAGCACTCGGCCTACCTCGCAGACCGCGGTGACCTTTGTCGGGCTCACCTCGAGGGTGTCGGGGTCCACCTCGACTTCCACCACATCGGCCCCGAAAGCGTAGGTCGGATAGGCCACGCCCTGGTAGGTCTCCTCATCGAAGACCTGCCACTCCGGAGGCTCGTGCTGCCGCGAGATCACAAGGGGCTCCATCGCCTCGAAGTAGCGACTGGAGACCTCTCGAAACGGCCAACCCTTGCCGTTCTCACCTCGCACGAGGCCCCCTTCTACGATGTAATCCGATCCATCCTTTTGGTGGGCAGACCACCAGGCCAGGACTCTGTCCCGAATCTCCCGCACCACGTAGGCGACCTCGCTGCCCACCACCATCGAGGTGCGGGAAGCGACGCTGGGCCCGGAATCGGGGACCCGAGAAGTGTCCGGAGCGGCCAGCACCACATCCACGGGCAGCAAGCCGCTAGCTTCGGCGGCCATGAGGGGAAAGACCGTGTCACACCCCTGCCCCATCTCCACCGCTGCTGTGCGCACCTCGACCCGTCCATCCTCGAGCAGGGCGCCTTCGATGACCGACTGCAGGACCCGTTCACCGTTACCGGTGAATCCGGCCCCATGGAAATAGAGGCTCAGCCCAATACCATGCGCCGAGTCTCCGTCACCTCTGGCGATGCGCTGCGTTTCCAAACGCTGCCAACGCTCTTTGAAGTCGGTCTCCTGCACCGCCTTCTCGAGACAGAGGCGAGCCGAACAGCTCTCGTCCATCTGCTGACCGGTTGGCAGCCTGTCGCCTTCTTCCAACACGTTTCGCAGTCGGATCTCCAATGGGTCGAGGCCCAGGCGCCGACCGATCCGGTCCATCTGTCGTTCCATGGCGAACTGCACCTGTGGCGCTCCAAAGCCGCGAAACGCGCCGTTGGGCGGCGTATTCGTGCGCAGTACTCTGCCCCGGATGTGAACGTTGGGGCAGCGGTAGGGGCCGGCGGCATGGAGCACCGCCCGCGACAGGACCACGGGTGAGAGTGTCCTGTAGGCCCCTCCGTCCAGCACCACGTCGATCTCCATCGCCTGAAGACGTCCCTCGGCATCGACTCCAACTCGATGGGTCACCATCGAAGGGTGCCGCTTGGTGGTCCCGACAATATCCTCGTGGCGGTCGTAGGCGATGCGCACCGGATGGCCACAGGCCCTCGCGAGGAGCGCCGCGTGCAGGCCGATCACGCTCGGGAAGTCTTCCTTGCCGCCGAAGCCGCCGCCAACCGGTGTCGCCTTGACGACGACCCTGTCGGCTGCCAATCGCAGGGCGTGGACGAGCGAACGATGCACGAAGTAGGGGCACTGCATGGAGCCCTCTGCGATCAGGGTTCCGTCGGCCTCCCACCAGGCGCTCATGACCTGGCACTCGATATAGATGTGCTCCTGGTGCCCCGTGCGATAGGTGCCCTCCACCAAGAGGTGCGCCTTTGCAAGCTCCTTCTCAGCATTGCCACTCTCGAGCTCCAGGCTGTAGAGGGGCTCCTGTCGGCCCGCGTCCGAGAAATCCAAAACGGGTTCGATGGGCTCGTAGTCCACCTCGATGGCGGCCAACGCCTGGCGGGCGGCCAGTCGCGTCGGCGCTGCCACGACCGCTACTGGCTCCCCGACGTGTTGTACGAGGTCCGCCGCCAGCAGGGGCCATTCATCATCGAGGAGTTGTACGCCGTTGGGTCCAGGCAGATCGCCGGCGGTGACACAGACGGCTCCAGCCGGGGCTCGCTCGGGGTGCCACCGCAGGCGGCGAATACGCGCATGGGGATGCGGGCTTCGCAGTGTGGCGCCGTGCCACATCCCCGCTGCGGGCATATCGTTGGCGTAGCGTAGGGTCCCACCCACCTTCGCGGCGCCGTCGGGGCGGGGTGGGCTCGAACCGAGAGTGCTCACGCCGCCAGGCTCCTGGCGAGATACCGCCCCGCGCCACGCTCTACCGCCAAGTCACCATGCTGGAATTGGATGCGCCCAGCGGCGATGACGACCGCGGGCAGACCAGTGACGCCAAAGCCTTCGAAGATGCTGCGATCGCAGCGCTGGTGGTGGGTGGCGGCTGAAATGACGCCGGTCGCCGCCGGATCCCATACAACCAGGTCCGCGTCGGCGCCGACCGAGATCGAGCCCTTGCGCGGATAGAGGCCGAAGAGCTGAGCGGGGCGGGTGGAGACCAGGTCCACGAACTGCTGCAGTCCGATACGGCCTTGCCTCACACCATAGGAGTAGAGCAGTGCCAGGCGGTGCTCGACACCTGCAGCGCCTCCCGGGATCTGTCGAAAGTCATTGCGACCCAGGTCTTTCTGCCCCTTCAGATTGAAGGGGCAATGGTCGGTGCCCACGACTTGGAGAGCTCCGGTCCGCAGGGCCTCCCAGAGAGCTTGCTGATGCTCTGCCGATCGAATCGGCGGCGCCATCACGTAGGCGGCTGCCTCGAAATCAGGCTTCTCGTACACCGATTCGTCTAGGAGCAGGTACTGGGGACACGTCTCGCCATAGACCTCCAGCCCCGAGGCCCGAGCCTTTGTCAGGGCGTCGACGGCTTGCTGGCAGGTGACGTGGACGATGTACGCGGAAGCTCCGGTCAGCCCTGCCAGGACCATCATCCGCTCGGTGGCCTCGCCCTCCAAGTCTGGCGGCCGCGAGCGAGGATGGGCCTCCGGGCCCAGGCTACCGGCCGCCGCAAGGCGGCTGCGCAAGTGCTCCGCCATGTCCCCATGCTCGGCGTGCACCAAGACGCGGGCGTCCAGGTTGTGCGCCGCCTCCAAGGCGTGGATCAGCTGCGCATCTTCAAGGCCCACCGTCTCCTTGTAGGCCATATAGAGCTTGAAGGAGGGGATCCCTTCCTGGTGGACGCAGTCGGCCATCCACCGCGCGGTCTCCTCCCCCCACCAGGTGACGGCCATGTGGAGACCATAGTCGGCAACCGCCTTGCTGGCCTCCTCTCGACGAGCCGCCAGGGCCGCCAGAAAGCTCTCACCACGTTCCGGGTGAACGAAATCCACGATGGTGGTGGTGCCGCCTGCCAGCGCCGCCGCGGTGCCGCTTTCGAAGTCATCCGAGGAGACCGTTCCTGCCACCGGCAGCTGCATGTGAACGTGGGGATCGACGCCACCGGGAAAGACCAATTGCCCCGAGGCATCCAACACCTCGTCTTCGGAGCCCGCATCGAGAGCCTCGGCCAGTTCCACGATTCGACCACCGCGGCAGCGAATATCCCCACGCCACCGCTTTTCGGCCGTCACGATGTCACCGTTGCGGAGGAGAATGCCCACAATCAAGTCTTCCAGAGTCGCATGTCTCCCTGAGAGTAACGCGAATTCTGGCATTCTATGGTGGGATTCTCTCTGCAGGATCGAGGGAAGATGGTCTTCGGGTCTGCGTTTCGACCCCTGAATCAAGTATCCTGTCACGCTATATGAGCCCGAGGCAGCTGGTCGAGTTTTCGCTCAACGGTCGCTGGCAATCGCTGGCCATTCGGCCAGATGAGAGCCTTCTGGAGACCCTGCGCAATCGGTGCAGAATCCTCTCCACCAAGGATGGCTGCCAGCCACAGGGTCAGTGCGGCTGTTGCCTGGCGCTGATCGACGGCCTGCCGAAAGTCTCCTGTGCCGTGCCGACAAGCCGCGTTCAGGACAAGGAGATCCTCACCCTGGAGGGTCTGCCCGAGGAGGAGCGCCGGCTGATCGGGCGCTGTTTCGTGGCCGCGGCCGGGCTGCAATGTGGCTACTGCATTCCCGGATTCGCACTCCAGGCCAAACACCTCCTGGATCACAACCCTTCTCCCAGCCGCGCAGAGATCGCCCGTGCCATCAACGGTCACCTGTGTCGCTGCACGGGCTACGTCAAGATCATCGATGCCATCGAGCTCCTGGCGGCAGCGCGGCGGGGAGAGGGTGAGCCCAAGCTGAATCGCAGCGGCGGCGTCGGCTGCTCGCTGGCCCGGTACGGAGGCGAAGAAATGACGCTCGGGGACCGGCCCTACGTGGACGACCTGCAGAGGACGGGGATGCTGCACGGTGCCGTGGTTCTCTCGCCGCACGCTCGGGCCAGGGTCGTGCGAATCGACACCTCCGCGGCGCGAGCCACCCCTGGAGTCGTGGCCCTAGCCACCGCCGAAGATGTCCCGGGAGACCGCTGGGTGGGTCTTCTCTACGGCGATTGGCCAGTCTTTGTCGCTGAAGGAGAAGAGGTGCGATGTGTCGGCGACGTGCTGGCCGCCGTCGCGGCGGAGGACGAAGCCACTGCGAGACAGGCGTCGCAGTTGGTGAAGGTGGAGTATGAAGTCCTGGAGCCCGTCCTGGAGCCCGTCTGGGCACTCGAGGAAAGCGCCCCGCAGGTCAACCCAAGGCACGAGAATCTCCTCTCCGAGACCTTCGTGCAGCGAGGGAACGTGGAAGAGGCCCTCGCCGCCAGTGCCCACACGGTGAGCGGCACCTGGCGGACCCAGCGGATCGAGCACCTCTATCTGGAACCCGAAAGCGCCCTCGCCGAGCCCCTTCCGGACGGACGCCTGAAGCTCTATTCCCAGGGACAGGGGATCTTCGATGATCGGCGCCAGGTAGCCTCGGCCCTGGGCTTCAACCCGCAGGAACTGGACGTCGAGCTGGTCCCCAACGGCGGCGCCTTCGGGGGCAAGGAGGACATGTCGATTCAGGCCCAGACCGCGCTGTTGGCCCGAATGACCGAGCGGCCCGTAAAGATCGCGCTCAACCGCGAGGAGTCCATCCGACTCCACCCCAAGCGCCACCCGATCACGATGCGCTACAAAGTAGGCTGCGACGCCGAAGGCAGGTTGACGGCTGTCGAGGCGGACATGATTGGCGATACCGGTGCCTACGCCTCGGTGGGCTCCAAGGTCCTCGAGCGAGCCGCCGGACACGCGTGTGGGCCCTACCGGGTGCCCAATGTCTCCATCGTGGCTCGAGCTGTGATGACCAACAATCCGCCGTGCGGCGCCATGCGGGGTTTCGGCGCCAACCAGGCCCACTTCGCCATCGAGGGGGCCCTCGACCTTCTGGCCGCCAAGGTGGGCCTCGATGGCTGGGAGATGCGGTGGCGCAACGCGCTGGAGGTGGGAGACGCCACCACCACTGGTCAGGTGCTGGAGAAGTCGGTGGGTCTCAAACAGTGCCTGCTGGAGGTCAAGGAATCGTACATGCAAGCCCTTGCCACCGGTCGTGCCGTGGGCATCGGCTGCGGTATCAAGAACAGCGGCATCGGCAACGGCGCCGAGGAATGGGGCCGGGCCCGACTCCTGGTCGAAGAGGACGGTAGCGTCTCGCTCTACAACGGTTATACCGAAATGGGTCAGGGGTTGCTCACGGTCCTGATACAGATCGCAACAGAGATCACCGGCCTTCCTCCTTCGACCTTCATTCCAAAGGTCGATTCCACCTTCGAGCTTGACTGTGGGCAAACCACTGGCTCCCGCGCGACGCTCCTCGGAGGCTTGGCGGTTGAAAAGGCGGCCAAGAGACTCGAAGGTGATCTGGCCAACGGCAGGAGCCTCGAGGATCTCGTCGGGAGTGTCTATGAGGGCGAAGTCTTGATTGACGACACCACGGCACCCGGTGCGGAATCCGGCCGAATCAAGACCCACACAGCGTACGGCTTCGCGGCTCAGGTCTGCATCCTCGACGCCGAGGGCCGTGTGGAGCGAGTCGTCGCCGCCCATGACGTAGGCAAGGCGATCAACCCGGCTCTGTGTGAGGGGCAGGTAGAAGGATCAGTGCACATGGGCCTGGGCTACGCCCTCACAGAGGAGCTACCTTGCCCGAACGGTATGCCCACCACCTTCAAGCTCCGCGAGCTCGGAGTGCTCCGGGCCCGGGACATGCCCGAGGTCGAGGTTCTTCTCGTCGAGGAACACGAGCCCGAGGGACCCTTCGGTGCGAAAGGGGTCGGCGAGATCGGCCTGGTGCCGACGGCGGCGGCGGTAGCAGGAGCGCTCGCGGCCTACGACGGCATCCGCCGGTATACCCTGCCCATGAAGGACTCACCGGCCGCCCGGGCCATGTCGGTCGGCAGGATTCGCGGACACCGATCGTGACCCCGGACCAAGCTCTTTCACTGGGCCCTGACCGGGATGGAATGGTCCTCGTCGCAGAGGCCGGGCGCATCGCTCGGTTCGATGCCGAGGCCCCGGCAGGCAGAGTAACAGCGCCGCTCCTGGACTGCACAGGGGCTCGAATCGAGCCGGGAAGGGTCAACGCCCACACCCACATCTACAGCGGGCTGGCGCCCCTCGGCATGCCTGCCCCGGAAGCGGCACCGGAGAACTTTCTGCAGATTCTGCAACGCGTCTGGTGGCGGCTCGATCGGGCCCTCGACGAGGAGTCCCTGCGAGCCTCGGCCCGATACTACGTCGCCCAGGCTCTCCTTGCGGGCACTACGACCCTGGTCGACCATCACGAGTCTCCGAACTTCGTTGAGGGCTCGCTGGAACTCCTGGCCGATGCCTGCCAGGAGCTCGGAATGCGAGCACTGCTGTGCTACGGAGCGACCGAGCGCAACGGCGGTCTCGAAGAGGCGCAGCAAGGCCTCGAAGAGTGTCGCCGATTTCTCCGATCCAACGACCGACCGTTGGTTCGAGGGGTCGTAGGGTTGCATGCCTCCTTCACGGTATCCGACCAGACGATCGAGGAGGCTGCCAGCCTATGCCGCGAGCTCGACACCGTCATGCACGTTCATCTGGCCGAGGACCTGGCCGATGTCGAGGATGCCATCGAGCGCGGCTACGACGGGCCCCTGGAGAGGCTGCTGCATTTTGGAGCGCTGCCGCCGGGCTCGGTTCTGGCGCACTGCGTGCATTGTCAGGCCGCACAGGTTCGCACCACTGCCGCCAAGGGCCTGTGGATCGTGCAGAACCCACGCTCGAATCGAGGCAACGGCGTCGGCTACCCGGCCGCCCTCGGCGAGAGCGGCCGAGTGGCGGTCGGAACCGACGGGTACCCAGCCCGCATGGAAGACGAGCTTCGGGTCCTGAGAGCCGAAGCAGCCGAACACGGCGAAGCAGAGGCCCTTGTCGATGCCCGAGCGCACGGCGGTCACCGGCTCGGAGCCGATCGCTTCGGCCTCCAATTGGCACCGTTGACACCGGGTGGTGCCGCTGATTTCATTGTCCGCGACAACGACCGGGTCCTCCATGTCGGGGTGGCCGGTCGAGTCGTGGTTCGAGACGGCAGTTTGACGACTGCCGACCTGGAAGAAATCCATGCTCGCGCGGAGGAGCAGGCCAAGCGCCTGTGGGATCGCATGAGCTCCGTCTAGCGGGAGGAACCGTGTCATGCCGACACTCGGGTTGGAAACGCAAATCATCGACAAGGCCGTCTTCGAAAACACCGTCACCCATTTTCGGCAAGCGGGTATCCGCCTGCCGACCTTTGGCGAGCTAGCCGAACCTCATCGAATTCCCGCAGCCATCCGCCAGGCTCTCGCCGAGGTCGAGCCCGATGCTCCCCATCCCCTGAATCTGTTCCGCGTGCACTGGAACAACTCGTCAACTGGCGGCCCGTTTCAAGCTGTCCCAGATCACATCGTCCTGCCGTCCACCTTGACAGGCGTCGAAGCGAAGATCGTCGTGCTGCCGGCGGATCATTTCCCCATGATCCACGCCCACAAGGTACTCGCCACCTACGGTTGCCTGGCTCCCCGGATCATCACCGGGCAGTTCGACCCGACACATCATCGGGCCATCTGGCCCTCCACCGGCAACTACTGCCGAGGGGGCATCGCGGTCTCGAGGATCATGGACTGTCGGGGAGTCGCCGTGCTACCCGAAGGTATGAGCCGAGAGCGCTTCGATTGGCTCGAGGCATGGGTCTCGAACCCGGAAGACATCATCAGGACCCACGGCACCGAGAGCAACGTCAAAGAGATCTACGACAAATGCGCCGAGCTCGACCAGGATCCGGACAACATCATCTTCAATCAGTTCAGTGAGTTCGGGAACTATCTGGCCCACTATCTGTGCACCGGCTCGGCTATCGACCGGGTCCTGGCACATCTGAAGGCCGACCATCAAGAGCTGCAACTGCGGGCCTACATCTCGGCCACCGGATCTGGAGGCACTCTGGCGGCCGGCGACTACCTCAAGGAGCGTCATGGCTCCTGGATCGTCGCAGTGGAAGCCCTGGAGTGCCCGACGTTGCTCTACAACGGCTTTGGCGAGCACAATATCCAGGGCATCGGCGACAAGCACATTCCATTGATCCACAACGTCATGAACACCGACGCCGCCGTGGCGATCTCGGACGCGAGTACCGATGAGCTTCTGGTGCTCTTCAACTCCGACCAAGGAAAGCGCTATCTAGCCGAACGACAAAGTGTGCCCGATAGCACGATCGAGATCCTGCACCGCTTCGGATTCTCCTCTATCTGCAACATCCTGGCCGGTATCAAAACGGCCAAGTATCTGGATCTTGGACCGAACGATGTCGTCGTCACCGTGGCCACCGATGGTGAAGAGCTGTACCGCAGCGAGCACGAGAAGATCCTCTCACAACGATTCGCCGGCACCTTTGACGCGCTCAAGGCTGCCGAAACGTTCGGGCAACATCTTGCAGGCGTCGCGGTCGACCACCTTCTGGAGCTGTCACACATCGATCGCGTCAGGATCTTCAATCTCGGTTACTTCACCTGGGTCGAGCAGCAGGGCATCTCGATCGAGGATTTCGTCTCTCGCCGTGAGCCGGTGTTCTGGCGCCAACTCCTCGATCTGATCCCCGCCTGGGACGAGATGATCGACGAGTTCAACAGCCACGTCGGCCTCGAGTGAGGTAGTCTCGGCCGCGACCCGAGATCGCATCATGAAGCCAGCATCGACTCTCGTCTGTAAGGGTTGCGGCCATCAGGTGCCGCCCAACGAGCCTCGTCCGTTCCGCTGCCCACAGGCCGAGCAGGACGACGACATCGATCACGTCCTCCGGCGCGTCCTCGACCCGTCCGTCCTGAAGTCGGCCGAGGAGCTGAGCCGGCCCTTCTTCAGCGATCTTCAAAGCCCTTTTCTGAGATACGGGCGGCTGCTTCACAGCTATCAGACCGCCCGCCACCTGGGCCTCGACGACACGAGCTTCGCCAGATTGGTGAATCGGCTGGACGCCGCAGTGGAAAAGACCGACGGCCGCGGATTCCGCATCACCCCTTTTGCGCCGGCCGACAAGCTGGCCCAGGCGCTCGACCTCGAACCCGGCAGCCTCTGGGTCAAGGACGAAACCGGCAATGTCTCCGGATCCCACAAAGCTCGACATCTGATGGGCCTCATGATCTGGTTGGAAATGGGGCGGCAGCTCTGGCCAGAGAACTTCGAGTCCACTCCCAGGTTGGCGATCGCCAGCTGTGGCAACGCCGCCTTGGGGGCCGCGGTCGTGGCTCGAGCCATGGGCTACCCGCTCGACGTGTACGTGCCGACTTGGGCGGATGCGGCCGTCACGGCGCGGCTCGCCGAGCTCGGCGCCGCGCTCGTTGCCTGCCCCAGAGAGGGGTCGATAACCGGCGACCCCTGCTACCACCGCTTCCGGGAAGCCGTCAGCCAGGGGGCGCTGCCCTTTACCTGCCAAGGAACGGAGAACGGACTGGTCATCGAGGGGGGCAAGACCCTGGTTTGGGAGATGGTCTCGACCCTCATGCTCGAGGAACGCGAGTTGGACCACCTCTGCATCCAGGTCGGCGGAGGAGCTCTGGCCAGCGCCTGTATCCAGGGACTGTTCGAGGCGCGAAGCGCCGGCGTCCTCGAGCGGCTACCGGCCATCCACACTGTGCAGACGTCGGGCGCCAGCCCCCTGCACCGGGCCTGGGAAGCCATCATGGAGAGGACTCTTGTCCGCCACCAGCGCGAGACGCGTGAAATGCCCCCTCATCTCGGTAGCGATACGGAACGAGCGGAGTTCGTGCGCGACCGGGTCTCTCCAGCTCTCGTCCAGGATGAGCTTCACTATGCCGCCACGCACCGTTCAGAGTTCATGTGGCCCTGGGAAGAGGAGCCGATCAGCATCGCCACCGGCATCCTGGACGACGAGACCTACGACTGGCTGGCCGTCGTCGAGGGCATGCTGCTGACCGGTGGAGTGCCTCTCGTCGTCGACGAGCAGACGCTGGAGAAAGCACACGGTCTAGCCCGCGAGCACACCTCCGTATCTGTCGAACCCACAGGCACCGCGGGTCTGGCAGGACTAATGGAGCTGCAACGCCGAAAAGCGATCCAGCCCGACGAGACTCTTGGCGTCCTGTTCTCGGGTGCCGAGAGATAGGCTCTTTCCGACATATACTTCCCGGCAGCTTTAGCGGAACCAAAGACCGAGGGCCCCGGTATCGCAGGGCTCTTGAACAACAGGCTCTCTCATTGGCCTGTTGCGACCGACAGAAAAGGAGAACTTCATGAGTGACAAGAAGATCATTGCCGTCGTCGGAGCGACCGGTGCGCAGGGTGGTGGCTTGGTGCGCGCCATCCTCGACGACGAGAGCGGGCCCTTCACGGCGCGCGCCATCACGAGAAATGTCGAATCGGAGAAGGCGCAAGAGCTCGCCAGGCTAGGCGCCGAGGTCGTCGCCGCCGACATCGACGACCCGCAGAGTCTCGAAAATGCCTTGGGCGGCGCCTATGGCGCCTACTTCGTGACCTTCTTCTGGGAGCACTTCTCGCCGGAGAAGGAGATGGCCCACGTCCGAGCCATGGCCGAGGCCGCCAAGCACGCAGGGCTCCAGCACGTTGTCTGGTCGACCCTCGAAGACACCCGTAATTGGGTACCGCTCGACGACGACTCGATGCCGACGCTGATGGAGAGCTACAAGGTGCCGCATTTCGATGCCAAGGGTGCGTCCAACCGCTTCTTCACTGAGCTCGGTGTTCCCGTGACCTTCCTGCTGACGTCCTTCTACTGGGACAACTTCATTTACTTCGGAATGGGACCGCAGAAGGGTCCTGACGGCAACTACGCCATCGCCTTTCCCATGGATGACAAGTTGTTGCCGGGAATCGCCGCCGAAGACATCGGCCGAGCCGCCTATGGGATCTTCAAGCAAGGGCCCGAGCTCATCGGCAAAACCGTGGGGATCGCCGGCGAGCACCTGTCGGGCGCGGAGATGGCCGAGGCTCTCGGCAAGGCCCTGGGACTCGAGGTGGCCTACAACGCGGTGCCGCCCGAGGTCTACCGCAGCTTCGACTTCCCTGGCGCGGAAGACCTGGGCAACATGTTCCAGTTCAAGCGCGACTTCAACGACTACTACTGCGGTGTGCGCAAGATCGACGAGACTCGGGCTCTCAACCCGAGCCTGCAGTCTTTCGACGACTGGCTCGCCCGCAACGCGAGCCGCATCCCGATAGAGTAGTCGGGCAAGAAGGATTCAACATCGAGACCGACGAGGAGATACGGATGATCCGACTGCGCATCAAGGAGACCGGCACCGAGTTGGGATCCATCACCGAGGAAGACCTGCAATTCCTCATCGACAATCTGGAAGAAGAGTGGGAGGAGGACCAGGACTACTACCTCAACCGCCAGACCCTGGAAATGCTCAAAGGACGCGGGATCTCTGCCTCCCTCGCCCAGATGCTCGAAGGTGCGATGGGAGACCGCGACGATGTCGAGGTGGAATGGTCGCGGGGCTAAGGCTCATTGGACCCGCTCTACTCGATCACACTGCTGGTCTCACTGACCGCTGGTGCGCTGAGCCAACTGGTGGGACTGCTGGCCCTGGCTGCAATGGCAGCCCTGCTCTCATTCCTCGCCAAGACCAGGCTCGAGAGTCGCCGAGATGAGATCCTCTAGGGCCATGTCCAAACCTGAGCTCATCCGATTCTCTCGACAGATGGAGGACTCATGTTCCTAGGCCACTTCGGCGTCGGTTTCGGGGCCAAGCCGCTCGCTCCGCGGACATCGCTGGGGACTCTGTTCCTGGCCGCCCAATTCATCGATCTGCTCTGGCCCATCCTTCTTCTCGTGGGATTCGAGCGGGTGGCGATCGTGCCGGGCATCACTCTCGTCACACCCCTGGACTTTACTCATTACCCGTGGTCCCACAGTCTCCTTGCTGTGGTGATTTGGGGCCTCCTGTTCGGATGTGTCTACTATCTGGTGAGGCGATATCGAGCCGGAGCGTGGGTCTGCGGAGCAGCGGTCATCAGCCACTGGGTGCTCGACCTCCTGCTGCATCGACCCGATCTTCCTATCTTGCCCGGCGGCGGCTATCGGGCGGGCTTTGGCCTCTGGAACTCTCTTGCGGCCACTCTGGTGATCGAGCTTGCGGTCTTCGCCGTGGGCCTGGCTCTCTACCTGCGAACCACGACCGCATCCGATCGCGTCGGTGCGGTCGGCCTGTGGAGCCTGGTGGGCTTTCTCCTGCTGATCTACGCCGGAAATCTCTTCGGCGCTCCGCCGCCAAGCGTAACCGCCATCGCGTGGCTTGGGCAGGCGCAGTGGCTGCTGATCGCCTGGGGCTACTGGATCGACCGACATCGAACCGCCGTCAGGGGTTGACAGCGTTTCAGTCGCCGCCTCGATGCCATGTGGTTCGCCGCCTGCTGCCCTCTTCAGGGCACGATATGGGTGCCAGCACGGCCGTGAATAGCATCCTCGAGCAGGTGCGGCTGGGTGATGATCACCTCCTGGCCGCCATGCTCCAGGAAGTCGATGGCCGCCTCGATCTTGGGTTTCATGCTGCCGGCCTTGAAGTGGCCCTCCTCCAGATAGCCACGGGCCTCGGCGACGGTCATTCGATCGATCTCCTGCTGATCAGCTTGCCCGAAGTTCAGCGCCACCCTGTCCACCGAGGTCGAGAGGATGAACTTCTCGGCGCCCAGGTTCTTGGCCAGCAGGCACGAAGCCCAGTCCTTGTCGATGACGGCTCCGACACCCTCCAGGCGGCCGTCGTCTCGACGAACTACCGGGATGCCGCCGCCGCCGACCGCCACCACGACGATATCGTTCTCCAGCAGCATCTTGATGGCCGACTCCTCGATGATTTCCAACGGGCGAGGTGACGCGACCACGCGCCGCCAGCCTCGCCCGGCGTCCTCGCGCATCACCCAACCCTCTTTGTCTTGATGCTCGCGCGCAGCCGCTTCGCTGTAGAAAGGACCGATCGGCTTGGAAGGACTCTGGAACCCCGGGTCGGCGGCATCGACGACTGTCTGGGTCACGATCGCTACCACGCCCTTCTCGATCCCCTGGCGGCGCAGCTCGTTGTCCAAAGTCTGGCTGATCTGATACCCGATCGCGCCCTGGGTATCGGCGCCACAACTGTCCAGTGGCACCTGGTGCAGCACCTCCTTGGCAAGCTCGGAGCGCAACAGGATGAAGCCGACCTGGGGACCGTTGCCGTGTGTAATGACGACACGGTACTCCTCGGCAACGATATCGGCGATGCGATCACTGGTCTCGCCACAGGCCCGGTACTGATCGAAAACCGTCGAGTGCTCGGCATCCTTGATCAGGGAGTTTCCACCAATTGCAATGACCACCAGCTTCTCCATGGATCACCTCACTCGTAGTAGGTCTCTGGAACCAGACTCCTAGCCCGCATGATTCATGAGCCCCACGGCATCTAGCGGAGATCGCCCGCCATCTCAGGCCGTCCTCGCTCGTCGCTCCTCGACAACCTGCAAGGTTGCCTCCGGTGCTCCTCCCTGCGGGTGACCAGATCTGACAGACGCTTTCCACAATCTGCTCGCGGCGTCATGAATCATGCGAGCTGAGCTATTATCCCGTTTCCAGGCCCATTCAAGGGTCTGGATTGTACGACCCCCTGATTCGGGAGGAGGTTTTTTCAATGCGCACTTTTCTGGGGAGGGACATTCTCTCCCTCAAGGATTTCGACCGGGCCGAGCTGGATCACATTCTCGAAGTGGCCGAGGAGTTGGCCCCGATCGCCCACAATCGTCAGAACACCGACCTGCTGAAGGACAAGATCCTGGCGGTGGCATTTTACCAGCCTTCCACCCGCACCCGGCTGGCGCATGAGTCTGCAATGCTCCGTCTGGGTGGAAAGGTCACCGGCTACTCCGACGCCAAGATGACCCGCGCCGGCGATTTCTACCAGGAGACGATCAAAGACACCGTCAAGATGCTGGAGTGCTATGGCGATTGTATCGTCATGCGACATTTCGAGCAGGGCGCTCCCCACGAGGCCGCCCGTTGGGCTGAAGTGCCCATCATCAACGGCGGCGATGGCTGGGGCGAGCACCCCACCCAGATTCTCACCGATCTCTACACTGTGCAGCAGGCCAAGGGCCGCATCGACGGGCTGAGCTGGCTGGCAGTGGGCGACATGCGGATGCGCACCATGCACTCCCTGGCCTACGCCCTGACCAACTACGACTGCCCCATCACTTTCGTCGCGCCGCCCGAGATCTCGCTGACCGACGAGTTCAAAGCCGAGCTAGCGGGCTACGACCTCGATTTTCGCGAGGTGGATCACGTCGAGGAGGCCATCGCGGAGGCCGATGTGATCCTGGTCGAGCCGGTGGTGCAACCCGACTACACCAAGTCCCGAGACGAGCGCGACGGGGAGGTGGGTCTGACTCCGGCCAATTACAGGATCACCCGGGAGCTGCTCGAAGCCAAGGCAAAATCGGACGCCGTCTTGCTGCACTCGCTGCCCCGCATGGATGAGATCCCCACCGACGTCGACGACACCCCCTGGGCCTACTACTGGCAGGAGGCCTTCAACGGCGTCGTGATGCGGATGGCACTGCTCGCGCTGGTCCTGGGAGCCAAGGAGTAGGTCCCCCTCAGCTGGAAAGGCGACGCGGAGCCCCACGCTCCGCCACCTCGGAGAGCGCCTTGGCCGGGTTCGAGAACCGCGACAGCAGGATCATGGCCGCCATCACATAGGGCTTGTGCTCGGCCTCGTGGTAGGTAGCCGTTCGGTAGCGATCGAACACGCTGGCGGCCACTTCTCCCTCCTCGCAACTGACTCCCGTGATGTCAGCTGGCAGGCAGTGCATGTAGAGAGCCTTGCCCTCCCGGGTGGTCGCCATGAGCTCCTCTGTACACTCCCACTGCTTGAACCTGGCGTTGTTTGCCACCGCCTCCTTCTCCAGCTCATCCATCTTGCCCGCTTGCCCTGCGCGGAGGTAGCGCGTGCGTTTCTCCATGACGTGAAAGGGAGCCCAGCTCTTCGGGTAGACCACATCGGCATCGGCGAAGGCCTCTTCCATGTTGTGTACCAACTCGAAGGAGCCACCCGAGCTCTCCGCCTGCTGCTCGGCTCTGGCCACCGTGCCCGGCATGAGGTCGTAGCCCTCGGGGTGTGCCAGCACCACGTCCATCCCGTAGCGGGTCATCAGGTTGACGATGCCCTGAGGCACCGACAGGGGCTTACCGTAGGAAGGCGAGTAGGCCCAGGTCATGGCCAGCCTCTTGCCCCGGAGAGCCTCGAGCGAACCGAAGGTCTTCTGCAGGTGCATCAGATCGGCTAATGATTGGGTCGGGTGGTCCCGGTCGCACTGCAGATTGACCACTGCAGGACGCTGTGGCAGTACCCCCTCACCGTAGGCTTCGTCCAGGGAGCTTGCAACCTCGACCATGTACTCGTGGCCTTCGCCGATGAACAGATCGTCGCGGATACCGATGGCCTCGGTGAGGAACGAAATCATCGCCGCGGTCTCTCGCACCGTCTCACCATGCGCCACCTGGGTCTTCGTCTCGTCCAGATCCATCAGGGACAGGCCCAGCAGGCTGGCGGCGCTGGCGAACGAGAAACGGGTCCGGGTCGACTTGTCGCGGAAGAGGGAGACTGCCAACCCGCCGCGAAACAGGCGCGCATCGCAATTGGTCCGGTAGAGCTCCTCGAAGATCTCGGTGGCCAGCAGGAGCGCCCTCAGCTCGGAGTTCGACTGCTCCCAGGTGAGAAGACAATCCCGATGGTGCAGATTCGTCTGCGTCCGGCCGAGCTCTTCGATGAGTTGGCGAATCCGTTCCGTCATCCAGTACTCCTCTACTTCTGATCACTAAGGTTGTTGATGTAGTTGACCCGATTCCCGTCCAGGATGGCGTGGCGCAGGGCTTCCATGATTAAGCAGTACGTCAGGTCAATCTCGGCCTCGGCTGCCCCTTCGAGGGTTCCCTCCGGATCGTGGCGATCGAATCGTACCTGGAAACCGGGGCCTGTGAACGCGATCTCGCTGGCTTCGACCCGCAGCTCGAACTCCTGTCCTTGGAAGCGACCTCGCACCTGGTCGTGATCTGCCTGCCTCTCCATCTGGAATCCATCGAGCTCACTCGATCTGGTCCAGTCCTCGGCTTGACGGAAGAAGCGCGGCTTGACGACGTAGGGTCCACCATCCTCGGGGCAGAAGACGTCGCAGTTGCCACACTCGTTGCAGAAATCGGCAAAAGTGCCGATCTGGTGCCGCTCCTGGAGTTTCAGGGTGCCCGTCTGCGTCCAGTCCCACCCCTCAGATCGCTGTTGCACTTTGATGACGGGAATCTCCTCTTCTGCGACACGGTAGGTGAAGTTGGCATCGTTGGGGCAGACCGGTACGCAGAGGTCACAGGTGATGCAGTCGAACAATTGCAGGTGGCGGCCGATCTTGCGCGGCGGGTTGGAGTTGTGCTCCCGGCCGTATCGGGGATCCCGAGCCACGGCCTCGACATAGCGCTCCGTATTCAACAGCTTCGCAGCAGAGACCCACCGGTCGAAGAGCTCGGGCCCAGCGGCCCGTCTGAGGTCACCCCCAACCGGCAGGGCATCGAGACAGGCCTTTCGTTGCGGATCCTCCGGCGAGCCCTCCACCTGATCGAGGGCGTCTGCGGCCACGCCGTGGGCTCTGAGGATGTAGTCGTCGACGGTCCGGGCACCCACCTCCTCCATGCGTCGCGAGAGTTGGGAGTGGTAGGCCTGCATCCGGCCATACCCGCCCTTCTTCAGCAGATCGGTGCAGACCGTCACCGGCACGAGTCCCAGCGCTACCGCGTCCGGGAAATTGATGCTGTCGATGCCGGCCGAGAAGGACACCGGGATCCGGTCGCCGAAGTGTCGCCGAAAACGCCTCACCAGATGCATGGCCAGGACATGAAGCGGCGGTCCCGACAAATAGACCTCCTGTTCGCTTTCCGGCAGGAACCCCTGATTGTTCTCAACGATAAGGGTGTTGGTGAACTTGGCCCCCAGGCCAAGGTCGAGCGCCAGGGCCCTCTGCTCCAGTCGCTCCATCATCGCAACGGCCTGCTCCCAGGTCGTATCCCGCTCGAAAGCGCTCTCCGGCACCCGAATCTCGTGGTAGCCGAGGCTGTCGTGCAGCAGATGTGCGGTCTCTTCACTGCCCAGAAGCATGGGGTTGAATTTGACGACGCAGTGGAGCCGATACTCCTCCATCAGAAACAAGATGATGCTCTCGATCTCCTCCGGGGGACAGCCGTGAAAGGTGCTCAAGGTCACCGTGTCCGCCAGGGCGACGGAAAAGTCCAGGTCGCGCAGAGTCCCCAGCTCAGCGGGAAGCTCCCCTCGCAGCCGCTCTACGGTCTCTCCGGGCCGCATCATCCCTTCGAGGAACGCGCGCACCCTGGCCGAACGGATGCCACTCAGGTCGTATCCCACGCTCAGGTCGTAGACAACGTCTCGAGACTCTCGGCTCGCGCCAAGCTGGCCACTGGCTGCGAGCATCTCGATCAGCATCGACCCCTTGACGTACTCGTCGAGGGACTCCTCCAGCTTGAGCTCCTGCGACCACTCGGCGTTGAAGCCGACGGTCCGCATGTCGATGCAGGGCCGCGGGATCTCCAGCTCGTCCAGTGCCTGCACCGTCTTGAGCTCCAGGATGCGGGCGCCGCCCAGCCAGGCCAGGACGAGGTTCTGTGCCATCTGCGTCTGCGGACCAGCGGCCGGTCCCAACGGACTGGGTACCCGGTGCCGGTGGAAGCTCACCGAGAAGTCTTGGCTCTGCGTCGGTGCGAAGAACCGACTCTGCGGCAGGTCGAAGATCGAGCCGCACTCTTCGAGCTCCCGAAACATCCGGCGTGCCAGCGCGGCAAAGGGGTAGGGTGTGAGCTTCAACTGCCCAGATCCTTGGTGAAGACCGAGCGGGGAGGGGCGTTCGGGTAGGCCCACTTGCGCACCGCGACGGCCTCCTTGACATGGTCGATGATCTGCAGCGAGATCTCGGTCACGATCTGTTCCAACTCTCCTTCGGTCAACTCCATGATAAGACCGTCGACGGCGTCACCGATCATCGCTTCCACGGTGGCGTGGCCCTCCTCGCTCGACAGCGTCGCCGCCAGGGTATCAGCGAAGGCGTTGAAGACGACCTGCCCGACGGTAACCACGAGGGGCTTGAGTACAGCATCCGGCAACGGCACGAGCCGCAGGGCATCGGCACTTTCCACGGCCTGCTCAAGGTTGGTGTCCAGGAAGCCCCGCGCCTGCTCCCTGACCGCCTCGCTGGTCAGCACCTCCCGTACCTGAGTGGCCAGCTCGTGGCTCAGTGCCTCGCGGTGGGTCGCGGCTACAGAGTGGATGATCTTCTGATGGGTCCCGTCACGGATCTCGGACTGGGTCTCGTTGAGGATGCGCAGGGACACCATGTCCGAGATCTCTTCGCTGATGATGTTGGCGAAGTACTTGACCGTGCGGCTGATGACGTCGTCGCCCACTTTCGAGTATTCGCTCCGGTGCAGGCGAATGTAGATGGAGGCGATGCGAAACAGACGGAAGAGCCTGAACTGTCTGAGTGGGATGATCCCCAGCAGGTCGTACCAGTGGAATATCGGGTACAGAAACCAGGTGGCGTAGGTCCCGCGGCGAATGGAGAGAAACCAACCGATGAAGAAGTCCGCCGCAAAGATCAACAGGAAGGGAAGATCGATCTTCCAGAAGTTGTCGGTGAGATTCCCACTCAGGTCGTAGGTCCGGTAGAAGTTGACCTCCATCAAGGGCGCCACTTCGTTCTGGAAGAACTGAACCCTCCCGGGAAGCCTTTCGGGTACCGGTTGCAACGACCAGAAGTACTGCAACCCCTCCTCGCCGGTCATACCCTGCATGACGGCCATTCCTCCAGGCTCGCCCTGGAGGTACTGCTGCATCTCATTGAGCACGCGAACCAGGCTCCGACTCAGTCCCGAGCGCTCGAATGGGTTGTCTTCCACTATGGTCCCGGCGAGCGTTCGTATCTCCGCAAGAGTCGGTTCGAGGTCGACAGGCGGGGCAGCAGCCGCCATCTGCTCGGTCAGGCGATCGACGAGCGCGAGGGCTTCCGTGGTGAGCGGTTCGGGCTCGATTCCCTTGACCGGGTCATAGATCCGCGTGATCGCCGGAAGGTGTTGGAAATAGAACGGACGCAGCCAGAGGTAGGTCAGATCGAACAGGATGAGGCCGAGATTCACGATGGCCAGATAGACCATCAAGAAGTCCCACGCCAGCCGTGGCGTGAGGCTCCTCACGAATGCCCGTAGTCGAGCGATCCTACTTTCCCTGCTCATGGCCAGAAGCAAGCGTAACGCAAAGCCACTTCGCCGGGCGTTGGTGGATTGCACACTACGCCGTGCTGCGTGACGGCGCCTTGGCTACTCCTGACGCAAAACCGCGTCACCGTCGCCAGTGGAGATCCTCATGCTGCCCCGGCCGTCGCCGATGCGGCCTGAGGTGCGCCGCCCGTCCCTCTGGAGGTCTGCGACTTCGATCCCCGACATCCGAACGTCTCCGTCGTCGGTCTGAATGCTGAAGACCAGGGACAGCGTGGGATCGAGACCAACCTCGACATTGCCATCTCCGGAGCGAATGGTCAGGTCCAGAGCGTCGCTCGCGAGCAGGTCCAGCTCCACCTCACCGTCGGAGGTCCGGATATCGAGCTTGTCGCCGCGGATCTGCAACAGCGTCAGCCCGCCATCCGCTCCCGAGACTTCAATACTGCCCTCGCAGCGCTCGAGGGTCACATCCCCATCACTCGTTCGGATACTGCCTGCAGTGGTTTTGCAGTCGCGCATCTCAATACTGCCGTCTTCGCCCCGGATCCAGAATTCGCCTTGCAGCCCGGCGATCTCGAGATCGCCGTCACTCAGCTCGAGATGGATCGCGCCCCTCCACTCTCGGATCGAGACATCTCCATCCTCACCCTCGAGCTCGAGGGCAACCCATGGGGGCGCCTTCACCATATAGCTGTACTCACGCTCCCAGTGATAGGACAAACCCCTGACCACCGAAACCGAGGGCTCCCGGCCGATGACACGGACCGTATCGCCGCTCTGGTCGAACTCGACTTCGAAATCTGAAGCCTCGCCCGACCGCGCCTTCCTCATCGAGGCCCGATAGACGACCTCCACATCGATCGTGCTCTTCTCCCAGGGGACGATCGACACCTCCCCATCACCGTGGTGAAGGACCAACTTGGCGCCCTCCTGGACATCGAAGGCCTGGTGGAACCGACGATCGATCTTCTCGGCCGAAACCGGTGAACCCAAGGCCACAACCAGGGCTGCAAGACCCGCTGAAAGACCCAGAACGTGATTTCTCATGCGCGACCTTCCTCCCTTGTCTCTCCATCGATGACTACGTCCGTCGAGTTCGGGTTGTTTCATTCCACTGACCGCGAGAGCCTGAATACCGACTTCCATGGCCGCCCGTAGTAGATTGGGAGTCCATGTACGAGTCCCTCGGACCCGCTCGCTGGATGGCTTTGCTGCTTGTCGTGCTCTCGGGCTTCCTTGCGGACTCGGTCGGCGCGCAAGAGTCGCCGGGGTTTGCCGACACCCGGTCGAAACTGGTGCGGCTCCATATCGATCGGTTGGCTACCGACTGGCGGGAGACCCAGGGCGTGCCCGGCCTGGTGGTGGCTCTGGTCGGAGGGCGCCGTCCCGTACACGTCAAGGGCTACGGGGTCGCCGACCTTGCCTCCGGGGTGCCGATGGATGCCGAGCGTACCCTAGTCCATGCTTCCTCTCTCGCTACTCCCTTGACGACCACCGCCGTCCTACAGCTCGTCGATGCCGAGCTGCTGGATCTGGCAGCGGACGTCGACTCGTACCTCGCGTCCCAGCGAATCGCGACGACATTTCCCGAACCGGTGACTGCCAGGCATCTACTGGTTCACACCGCCGGGTTCGACAGTCGAATCATCGGTCGGCAGGTTCACTTCCCAGAGGAGCTCTTGCCGTTGAGGGACTACCTGGCGGCCAGGATGCCGCCCAGGATCCGGCCGCCAGACGAAGTCAGCATCTACTCCGAGCACGGCTACGCCCTGGCCGGGCTATTGATCGAGGAGGTCTCCGGATCCCCCTTCGACGCCTACATGCAGCAGAACATCTTTCTGCCGCTCGGCATGCGCCGCAGCTCCTTCGCCTGGAGCCGGGAGCTCGAAAGTTCCGTGGCAATCGGCTACGGGCTGGCAGGAACCACTCTCGGGCCAGCGCCGCGGGACCTGCGGCAGACGGTTCCAGCCTCCATGCTGGCAACCACTGCCTCGGATGCCGCCCGCTGGATGTTGGCCCTGCTCAACGAAGGCGCCTTCGAAGAGCATCGCATTCTCGGCAGCGAGAGCACGTCTCTGATGCTCTCGCGGCAATTCACCCACCATCCCTCGATGGCCGGCAGGAGCCTTGGCCTGCGGGAAGGCGACCGATACGAGACGGCCGAATTCTTCCAGGTGGGCAGCAGCTCCGGGTTTTCCTCGGCCGTCGTCCTACTCCCAAAGCGACGCCTCGGACTCTTCGTCGCGGCCAACAGTCGAGTTTCGGTGTGGGGCCTGATCGACGCTCTTCTCCAGCCACTCGTGGGCAGAGCTCCTGTCCCCGAGCCGCCAAAGCCCGCGTCCCGCAGCAACGGCATCTCCGGAGTGGCCGGGTTCTATCGCGAGGCCGGTATCTCGCAGAGCAGCATCGAGAAGTTGGCAACGCTCATCCGGCAAGATCGTCTCGTCGAGATCCCCGATGGGGATCTTGTCTGGCGGTCTCGCAGGTTCCGCCCTGCCGAGGAACCACTACTGTACCGAGACGTGGACTCTGGCGAACCTCTGGCTCTCGTGACCAGCGATGCCAAGACCTGGTACATCGCGTCTTCCTGGGGACTCATGGAGAGGGTGTCCTGGATCGACAGCCAACCGGTACAACTGGCCCTCTGGATCCTGTTCGCCGCCATCTTCCTGGCCGCCGCCTCCTGGCCGACCAGTCGATTCCCACAGGGTCAAGCCATTCTGACCCCAACAGACGCCTTCCACCCCCGCTGGCCCCTCTACAGCGCCACGGTCGCAGCCGTCTTCCACCTGATCTTTCTCATCACCCTGGCCGCCACCCTGGCATGGACCCTGGGAGAGGGCGCACAGAGCCTGGCCTTCGGTGTCCCCCTCTCCATTCGCCTCGTCCTCTGCCTGCCCCTCGTAGGAGCGGCATTGACCCTTCCGACCCTGCTGGGAGTCGCGCGCGCCTGGCAGATGAGGTCCTGGACCTTCGGCCTCCGTCTTCGCTTGACTCTCACTCTCGCCTTTCTGTTGCTATTTCTGCCGTTTCTCCACAGCTGGAACATGCTGGGTTTTCGATTCTGAGTGGACCTTCCGACACTCGCTTCGTGCCGGTTCGTGGCACAATGCAGCACTGGTGGACCGAGAGATCCTGGGAGGCTCGATTTCTATGAAACAGACTCGCATCACGGCCCTTTTCTTGACTGTGCTCATTGCCGGGCTCGGAGTCGCCTCGGGTGCCGCTCTCGACCCCAACGCTGCGGGACGCTTCGCCGGCCTCGCCCTCGACTGCGTGCATCGGGAGTATCCGAACAAGATCGCACACGTCCTCGGTAGTGATGCGGATGTCCAACCGCCGCGCCAGCTGACGCCCGTCTTCTACGGCTGCTACGACTGGCACTCCGCGGTGCATGGACACTGGCTGCTGGCGCGACTGGCCCGCTCGTTCCCCGGCACCGAATTGGATCGCCAGGCACGCGAAGCACTGGACAGAAGCTTCATTCCGCAGAACGTACAGGGCGAAGCGGCCTACCTCGAAGGCGTCGGCAGGGTTTCCTTCGAGCGCCCCTACGGCCTGGCCTGGCTCCTGCAATTGACTGCCGAGTTCCGCGAGTGGGACGATCCTCGGGCCCAGTGGTGGGCCTTCACGCTCGGCCCCCTCGAAAGAGTCGCCGTCGAGCGGCTGACCGAGTGGTTGCCGAAGCTGACCGATCCCATTCGGGTTGGAGAGCACTCGCAGACTGCCTTCGCCTTCGGCCTGATTCTGGACTGGGCCCGTATCGCCGACGACCAGGAGATGACGCGGTTGATGGTCTCGCGGATCCGGGATTTCTACCTGGGGGACCGCGACTGTCCCCTGTCCTACGAGCCTTCCGGCCAGGACTTTCTCTCGCCCTGCCTGGCCGAGGCCGACCTGGTGCGTCGCGTCCTGCTGCCAACCGAGTTTGCGGCCTGGCTGGGTGCCTTCCTGCCGGAGATTCCATTCGATGGAACCAGCGGGTGGCTCGAACCCGCGGTGGTGACCGATCCCGGGGACCCGAAGCTCGCCCATCTCGATGGCCTCAACCTGAGTCGAGCCTGGATGCTGGACGGCATCGCCTCTGGCCTGCCCGAAGGCGATCCCAGGTTGGCTTCGATCCGCGCCGTGGCCGATCGCCACCGGCAGGATGGCCTGCGCGCGGTCACCGGCGAGCACTACGAGGGTGGACACTGGCTGGGTAGCTTCGCCACCTATCTGGTCACGGAGCGGGGTCTTGCGTCCCTGACGAATTACGAGGAAGAGGGCAAGAAGAAGAAGTGAAGTAGCGCCCGGCCTCCCATCGAACTCGACCTCCTCCTCTTCCGCGCGGTGTCGGCTACCGCGACGATCGAGAAGCATCCTTGCGTATCACGGACTCCCAAGCCCTCTTCCGGCCGACCTACCGTCTGGTGATGTACTGCGTCCTGGTCGGTCTGCTCGGAGCGATGGCTGCTCTGGCGTTCGATCTCCTTGTCAACTGGGCCCAGAAGCTTCTTCTCGGTGGTATCGGCCACTACCCGAGTCCAGAGATCACCGCGACGGAGATGCGGATCTCCGTTCCGCTAGGGCTCTCGAGGCTCTGGTTACCCGTGGCAACCACCCTCGGTGGCCTACTCAGCGGCTGGCTGGTCTATCGCTGGGCACCCGAGGCCGAGGGACATGGCACCGACGCCGCTATCGCCGCCTACCACCGCCGCGGGGGTGAGGTTCGTGGACGCATCCCATTCATCAAGGCGGTAGCCTCCGCGTTGACGATCGGATCCGGAGGAGTCGCGGGTCGAGAGGGACCCACAGCACAAATCGCCGTGGGGTTGGGAACCTCGTTGGCCCGCTGGGCCGGGCTGCGGGGTCAGGAGCGCCGATCTCTGCTCCTGGCCGGCATGGCCGCCGGACTCGCCGCGATGTTTCGGGCACCCCTGGGAATGGCCATCTTCGCGGTCGAGATCCTCTACTCGGGGATGGTATTCGAGTCGGAGGCGCTCATCTATACGGTCATCGCCGCCGTGACCTCGTACGCTTTCTACGGCCTCTTTGCGGGGTGGGATCGCCTCTTCTTCATTCCCGATTCCCTGCGCTTCTCAGATGCGCCCATGTCCCTTCTCAGCTTCGCGGTGCTCGGTATCCTCGCCGGTCTGCTGGGAGCCGTGCTGCCAACGATGCTCTACTGGGTGCGGGACCGCTTTCGACGCATGCCGGGGCCGCCTCATATCCGGCCGGCGATAGGGGGCCTTCTGGTTGGAATCCTCGCACTGGCCGCACCTGAGATTCTGGGGACTGGCTACGTCTGGGTCGAAATGGCGATGCTCGAGAAGCTGTCGCTCGCCACCATCCTGCTGCTGCTCGTCCTCAAGGCGCCGGCCATGGCACTGACGATCGGCTCGGGAGGCTCGGGCGGAGTCTTCGCACCTACCGTGACGATCGGCGGCATGCTGGGTGCGGCGATCGGAATGCTCGTCAACCATCTCGCCCCGGCGGCCGGAATGCCTGTGGCCGCCTTCGTGGTAGTGGGGATGGCCGCAGTCTTCTCCGGCGCCGCACGCACACCCATCTCTACTCTCATCATGGTGGCCGAGATGACCGGGGGCTACGGTCTGATCGTCCCAGCCATGCTGGCCAATATCCTGGCCTTCATGGTGCAACGGTCCCTGACCGCCGGCAGCCGATACCCGACGCTCTACGAGTCACAGGTCCCGACGCGCGAGGATTCTCCACTGCATCGCGGCGTCTTTGTCCGGCGAACGTTGGAGTTGCTCGACAAGGATGGTGTCGAGACCAGTCAGTTTCGGCTGCCCCGCCTGGTGAACCTGCTGCGTTTTGGAGAGTCGATCCCCATAGCAGACGGCGAAGGTCAGTTGGTGGCAGTGATCGTCGGCAAAGGCTCTGAGCTGGCCGACCGAACCGTCGTGGAGACACTCGGCAAGCTCGAGGGAGTGACCGCGGTCGCGGTGCTGCGCGAAGGAGAGCTGGTCGTGCCCCGTGGGGATACACGGTTTCAGGAAGGAGATCAGCTGTTGGCGGTGACCGCCTTGGCTGTCGACAGGGATTTGAGTCGCCTTGCCATGGCGAGGCGCTCGGACGATGAACCCGAGGATTCGCCGGATCCTGGCATCTGAGGGCCCCATCGATCTCGA
Source organism: Thermoanaerobaculia bacterium (assembly GCA_049664225.1). Lineage (GTDB taxonomy): Bacteria > Acidobacteriota > Thermoanaerobaculia > Multivoradales > JAHEKO01 > JAUVRX01. The sequence goes on along the minus strand of JBATEX010000085.1, from coordinate 2,554 downwards.
TTCTGGGAGGGAGAAGCAACGATGATGAAAGTGACCTTTCCGGGCGGACTGGCCGTGGATGCTCATTTCAAGGGTCATTCCATTCACACCGATCAACCCGAGAAGAACGGTGGCGGTGACACCGGTCCGGCCCCATTCGATCTCTTTTTGGCCTCGATTGCCACCTGCGCTGGCCTCTACGCTCTGCGTTTTTGTGAGAAGAGGGGCTTCCCTGCCGAGGAGCTCGCCGTAACCCTGGAGCCGGTTCGGAACCCGGAGGACAAGCGGGTCGCCACAATCCGGATCGAGGTCCACCTGCCGCAGGGCTTTCCGGAGAAGTACCATGCTGCCGTCCTTCGAGCCATCGACCAATGCGCGGTCAAGCGGCACATCGTGAATCCTCCCGATTTCGAGGTTCAGATTGCCGGTTCGGACGCCTGATCCAGACAACACGACAGGGTACCCACAATGAGCCGATCACGAAGACTCTCTCTGGCCCTCTGCTTCGCCGTCTGGCCGGCGATGATGATCGCAGCCGAGCAGCCCGGGCCCGCGATCGATCCCGAGTCCCTGCTGCCACCGACGCTGACCTGGGACGGGGCCAGCCGAAGCCGGATCGCTGGAGCGGAAGACCCCTGGCGGACTCCGGCCGAGAAAAGCAGTTTTCGAACGACCCCCGACTACGACACCACGGTTTCCTGGGTCGGGCGTCTGGCAGAGATCTCCCCACGGCTGCACTTGACTTCTCTGGGTGAAAGTCTGGAGGGCCGCCCGATCTGGATGGTGATCGCCTCGGCTGACGGTGCAAGGTCTCCCGAGGAGCTCCATTCCAGCGGTCGACCGATTCTGCTCGCCCAGGCCGGTATCCACTCGGGAGAGATCGACGGCAAGGACGCCGGCCTCATGCTGCTGAGGGACCTCATAGACGGCGGCAGTCAGACCGACCTCCTCGAGGGCGCCAGCTTCTTGTTCGTACCGATTCTGAATGTCGACGGTCACGAACGGCGCTCCGCCTACAACCGCATGAACCAGCGCGGACCCGGCGAGATGGGCTGGCGGACGAACGCCGCTAATCTCAATCTCAATCGGGACTACTCCAAGCTCGATACGCCTGAGATCCGCGCCTTGGTACGGGCGATCGATCGCTGGCAACCCGATCTCTATCTCGACCTCCATGTCACCGATGGCATGGACAAGCAGCACGACGTGACGTGGGGATTCCATGGACCCCACTCCTGGTCTCCAGGGGGCGGAACGTGGCTGGTGGAGCGCCTCGATGTAGCCCTGGTGCGAGAGCTCGAAGCCGCAGGGCACATTCCCGGACCACACATCTTTTCTCTGGATCGCAAGGACCCGAGCCGCGGAATCCTGAAGTGGATCGGTGGAGCACGCTACTCGGATGGCTACGGTGCCGCCCGTCACCTGCCCACGGTTCTGGTGGAGAACCATTCGCTCAAACCCTACGAACAGAGGGTTCTGGGAACCTACGTGCTGCTGGCCACCTCCCTGCGCACCCTGGGTGAGTTCGGTGCCGAGCTGCGCGCCGCAGTCCGGGCCGACCAGGGGCGTCGGCTGGCCGAGATTACCCTCGGGTGGGGAAAGAGCGAGGAGCCCAACCTCGAGCCCATGGAGTTCCCGGGTGTCGAGGTGCGAGTCTCGCCGTCAGAGATCTCCGGCAGCGAGCGAATCGACTGGACCGGCAAGAAGGTGGACCTCGAGGTGCCGGTCTTCGAGACGACACGGCCGTTGGGGAAAGTCGCGCCCCCGCCAGCCTACTGGATCCCTGCGGCCTGGCCCGAGGTGATCGAGCGCCTGAAGCTCCATGGCGTAGTTGTCGAGGAGCTCTCCGAACCTCGAAAGGTCGATGTAGAGGTCTATCGTCTCGGCGAGCCGCAATACGGTGAAGAGCCTTACGAGGGGAGGCTTACGGTCAAGGCCGAAGCGAGCCTGGAACGGCGCCGGATGCTCTTTCCCGCTGGCTCGGTCCGGGTACGGGTCGATCAACCACTGGGCACCCTGGCCGTGCTGCTGCTGGAACCCGCTTCATCGGACTCCTTCTTTCAGTGGGGCTTCTTCCTGTCGATCTTCCAACGCACCGAGTACGGGGAAAGCTACGTCCTCGAGCCGCTGGCAGAACAGATGCTGGCCGACCCTGCTATCGAGGCCGCGTTCAGCCTTCGGCTGAAGGAGGATCCAGCATTCGCCGCCGATCCCCGACAGCGCCTGGAGTGGTTCTACGAGCGCAGCCCGTTCTTCGACGAGCGCTGGCGTCTCTACCCCGTGGCCCGCGAGGTCGCCGCGGGCAGATAGGCCGTCCTGTGGCCTGGGTCCTGGGTTCTGAACAGATGACCACCTTCTCGGAGAGGTTCGTCCGGGTGGCACGCAGGCGCTGGCCCCAAGGAGATCTGGCCGCTGGGGGGGGTCCGACGCAGGGCCCCCAGGGGGCTGTCTGGAGTTGCCTCGATTTTGTAGACACCGTTGAAAGCCCGAGAATGGGCAGGAAGGAGTCTACGAATGGGAGAGCAACGCAGGGAGTTTTCCAAGGAGTTCAAGCGCGAGGCGGTGCGTCTGGCGT
>JBATEX010000084.1:0-2925 GCA_049664225.1 Thermoanaerobaculia bacterium | reverse complement strand
CCCTCGATGCTGATCTACACCTACTTTGGCCATGCGCTGTTCAACGCCGCCACCGCCGATCGGCAGACCGTGATTCGCAACCTCGCCGGAGTGCTGATCCTGGTCATGCTGTTCACCTTCCTGGTACCCCTGCGCAAGATGTGGAAAAAGAGCCGCTACAAGAAGGGATGAGCTCCTAGAAGACTGCCCCGGCGACCCACTTCACGAGCTGGGCAAGCGGGACCTCGGTAGCGACGACCGCCAGCATCGGAAGGCCGGCGGCAATGAGAAGCCGAATTGCCGCAGCACCATCGACAGGGACGATCCGCATTTTCTGTACGACCTCGAAACCGGCATTCAGATCCGCCGTCGATGAGACGTCGGGGTTCCCCAGCAGCTCTTCGCCGCTGGTTGCCCTTCCGATCCACTTGCCTTGAAATGCGTGGTGATGCTCCACTGCCAGGCGGCCGTAGTCGAGAAGCGCCTTCTCGCGCACGAGGTAGAGCTGGCGGGAAAAGACCAGGAGGGGTCCGAGGAAGAGCGCCAGGCAAAAGATCAGCCATCCCGCGATCGCGAACCAGGTCGTTTGGGGACTGTGCTCCACGTGCCTGAGATCCTTGAGAAAAGAAGCTGCCACCACACAGCTCAGAGCAAAGGCAAAACCACCGAAAATGCTCGGGTAGATCGCCAGAAAGCCGAGTCCCGCCGAGCGATCCGGGTGCAGAGGCGTCAGCTGCAAACGCATTCGCGAGATCCGGAACAGGAGCACGCTCCATAGCAAGAACCTCCAGATCCAGCGCAACACCAGGAATAGAAACAGGGGGTTACTCACGAAACGAGTGGCGAACCCGGGCCATGAGAGCGTCACCTCGCTTCCAGCGGCCGAACCTTCCCAACTAGAGGTGGCGAGCTCGACAGCGAAGCCCGTCGTGATCCCGGACCAGACCATTGCAATGGCAGCGAGGACGATCTCCGCCAACGCAGAGCTCGAGAGGCGGTCTGCGGCTGCGAGAGCTGCCCTGAATCCGGGCAGTCCCTCGTCGGACACGAGGTGGGCATCGCGGAACTGGTGGACCAGCATGGTGAGACGGCCATCCGCAAAGCGTTCGGTCGCAATCATCATCCCGATCGCGATCAGATCGCGCGCGTAGACCGTCAGGTCCGTGAAGTACGTCCAGCCCGCGTAGTTGGGGTCCAGCAGCGACTGCGCCACCACCAGGAGCGCCGGCAGCAGCCAAGCCAAGAGAGCCAAGGCGATAGCGGCCCGGCGAATGGGAACCTGGTCTTCCCCGACCCAACCGAGGCCTCGCAGCAGCGCATGGAAAGGCCCACCAGCTACAAGCGAAAAACGGTCGCTCGTCTCGGTCGGTTCTGACGGGGTCATCGGCGATCGTCTTCCCTGGCGGCCGGTCAAGAGCTGTGAGGCGAGCTACTCTGTCCCGCTCTCATCATGGACCTCGATCGTCACTCTGGGGATACTACCCGTGAATCGGGATTCCGCTTCCGACCCGATCGTCTCGACTACCGGAGTGGCGAGGTCGATGCCGACGTCCGCGGTCTCGTCGGCCGAGAAGACCATCGGCTGGGTGTGCTCGATGCGGCCCTCGGCGACCTTCTCGTCGTTCACGTAGAGCGTACCCATGCCACCTTTACCCAGCCCTCCGCCGTCATAGGCGAACTCGAACCGGATTGTCGACTTGCCCGGTAGGAGCTTCTCCGTCGCGGCGACCGTGAAGCGCTGCAAGCCGAGGAAGTTGTAGTCATAGGCCGGCACAGCGTCCTTGACATAGAGCGCCCAGCCGCCGAAGCGGCCGCCCTGGACGAGGATGGCGCCATTGCCGCCGTTCTCCGGCACGTCCACTTCGGCCGTAATGGTCATGGACTTGTTCTTGATGTTCAGGAAGACATTCTCGGTCATGCCGGTCATGCCTTCCGCCAGCGTCAGCGAAGTTCGGCCAGCCATCAGGTCGGGGCGACCAACCAGGGCGGCATTGATTCGTTCGAAGGGGCGATCATCGATCGGCAGAACCTGGTACCGCGCCGCCTCTTCCATGAACATGGTCTGCAACGCCGCGAGCCTGTCCGGGTGCTCCGCAGACAAGTCGTTCACCAGGCTGAAGTCTGTGCTCGTGTCGTAGAGCTCCCAGATATCTTCGGCCAGGCCGCGGCGCGGTTGGTGCTCCCAGGGCGCCTTGTGGATGGTTCGCGCGAACCAACCGTCATGGTAGATGGCGCGATTCCCGAACATCTCGAAGTACTGGGTGACGTGTCGCTCTTTCGCTTCTGGATCGTCGAAGCTGTAAACCATGCTCACCCCCTCCATCGGACGCTGTGGCACCCCGTTGACGACCCTCGGCTCCGGCAATCCTGCGGCCTCGAGGATGGTCGGAGCGACGTCGATGACATGGTGGAACTGGGTGCGCAGCCCGCCCTTGGCCTGGATGCCTTTGGGCCAGTGGATGGCCATGCCGACCTTGGTTCCGCCGTGGTCCGACGCCATCTGCTTGGTCCACTTGTAGGGGGTATCGAACGCCACCGCCCAGCCGGAGGCCATGTGTGGATAGGTCTCGGGGCCGCCCCACTTGTCGAGCTTCTCGAGCATGTCCGCAACCTTCTCCTGCACGCCGTTGAAGTAGGTCATCTCGCTGAACATACCGTTGCGTCCGCCCTCGGCGCTCGTGCCGTTGTCGCCATAAACGAAGAAGATCAGCGTATTGTCGAGCTGGCCCGTCTCCTCGACCGCCTGGACGACCCGTCCGATCTCGTGGTCGGTCATCTCGACATAGGCGGCGAACACTTCGACCTGGTGGGTGAAGAGCTTCTTCTCATCGGCGCTCAGTGTGTCCCAGTCCGGAATCGCTTCCGGTTTGGGCGCGAGTTGGGTGCCCTCGGGTACGATGCCCTGTTCGATCTGACGCGCCAGGATCTCCTCCCGCAGCTTGTCCC
>JBATEX010000083.1:0-2388 GCA_049664225.1 Thermoanaerobaculia bacterium | reverse complement strand
TCAGCCGCGCCGCACCTTCACCCGGCAGATCTCCCAGAATCAGTGCTCGTTTCATGGTCGCCTCGGATCTCTCGAGTTCGCAAGTCCGGATCAGGCAGCCTAGCCGTCTGAGTCCTGTAGCTGCTTTCCAAGCATGAAGAGAAGGATACCCAACCCCAGGAGACTCAGCTCGGCGGCCATGGACTCATAGGCCAACCCCAGGAACAGAGCGCATCCAATGACCACCAGGGCCAGGAACTGAAGGCTCCAACCCAGATTCTTCACTGTCTCTCTGCCTGCTCCAGCCGACTGCTCAAGGCTGGGAGTCAGCCTCCCCGATCAAGAGGTCCTCGCTGGCAGTGATGGTACCTCTTGCCTCCCCGGTCAGCAGGGCCAGGAGATCGATCTCGATTCCGTTGGGTGACTCTTCCACAATCCGGCCCACCTCGCTTTCGCCGCGTTTGACGACGAAAGTAGGCACCCTGATCAGATCGACCCCCGCCAGCCGGTCGGCAGGCTCCGTCAGGCTGCGATCGACGGCCACATAGACCAGCTCGGGTGGCGCTTCCACTCCCAACGAGTCCAGGGCCCACCACAGGCGCGCCAGCTCCCGGCGGGTATCGTCACACCAGGTGCCCAGATAGACCACCACTTCTGCGCCAACGATTGCCCGCAGGAGTCGATCCGCCGCCGCCAGATCGGGCTCAACTGCCATCGCCTCACTTACCCAGCCCGGCATCGCCTCTTCGACCTCGGGACGCGTTACGGCTCCCAACAGGATCGATCCTTCCGACCCACTAGCTCTTGCTGGAAGGGCCACCATGAGGGTCCAGACGGCCATCAGGAGCGTGCTACAAAGAGCCCGACCGAAGGCCAGCCGATGGTTGCGGCACCTTACCGTCATGACGAAAGCAGTCTAACCCGGTCCGGCCGAAGCGTTGCCTCGATCGGCTAGCGCCGAGCCGGAACCTCGACCAGGCGCTCGATGCGATCCCCCTGCTCGATCAGCCCGAGAACGTCGAGGCCGTCGACGACCAAGCCGAAGGCTGTAAAACCGGCGTCGAGATGCGGCTGGGGAGAAAGCGTGATGAAGAACTGGCTGCCACCCGTGTCCGCACCCGCCAGGGCCATTGCGACAACCCCTGTGTCGAACAGCTTGGCATTCAACTCATCCCGGATCGTGTACCCGGGCCCGCCCCAGCCATCCCCTCTGGGGTCGCCGCCCTGGATCACGAAGTCAGGCACGACGCGGTGGAACTCGAGCCCGTCGTAGAACCCCTGATTCACCAGCTGCAAGAAGTTCAGGCAGGTCAACGGGGCCGTCGGACAGTCGAGCTCAAGCCTTGCGACACCGTGGCGGGTGCGCAGCTCGGCGAATCGAGGCCTGGCTGCACGCCGAATCAGCTCGCGATAGGTCGCTGCGGTGCGCCGGACACCAGATGGTGCCAGGTCCGGCCTCGGGCGCCCCAACGCTTCCAACGCGAGCCCAGCCTGGACACGGACCGGGTAGTCCGAGCGCGCGGACAGTTCTTCGAGGATTCTGACAATCTCCCCCCGTTCCAAGGGCTCGGTGAGGGCTCTGGCCAGCAGAGCGGCAGTGCCATTGAGATACAACTCCACCGGCTGCCGAGGTGGACCGGCCAGCGCCTGCTCTAACAGCTCTACCGGAATCTCTGGATGCCCCGCCGCCCAGTCGAGCGCAGTACCTCGCACCGCGGGATCGGAGTCCGCAACCACCTGCGCGATGGAGCCTCCAGCCGAGTCGGGTTCGAGATCTACAACGCCGGTGATGGCTGCGAGTCGGACTCCGTGGTCTACATCCTGCAACAACGCTTCCAGAGTCGAGCGCATTCCGAGCTCGGATGCCGCCGCCGCCGCCAGGGCTCGCCTCTTGGGATCGACGTCTTGCAACAGTGGCTGGAGAAGAGCGGCTCCCCGCGAATCGCCCCCTGCGGCAAGCGCCAGGAAGGCCACCTCCCGCTGCCTTTCGGTGCCAGCCGCAACCAGCTCCACCAGGGCGTCGGCCAGCGCATCGTCGAGCAACCAGGCCGCGGCACTCTCGATGGCGGTAATGGCGATACCTGGATCCGGATCACGCATCAGTCTCAGGAGCTCCGCAATCCACGCTTCGGGCGGAGCACTCTCGCCGCGCTCGATCAGGCTCCTGCCCGCTCGAAGGGCTTGGATCACAGGAGTCGTCTCATCGCCCAGCAGGGGCCTCAGCAGGTCGAGATCCCTCCCATCGCCCACTTGCCCCAACGCCCGGGCGGCCCAGCCGCGCACCCACGGATCTGGATCCTGCAAGAACGGACGGAGGAGAGGAGCCGCCTCGGGAAGCGGGTTGCGCGCCAGGGAGTAGAAGGCCTGCTTCCTGAGGTCTCGCCGCTCGAGGGCCAGACCCCGTTGCGC
>JBATEX010000082.1:0-2850 GCA_049664225.1 Thermoanaerobaculia bacterium | reverse complement strand
GAGACGACTGTCGAGTTCAGCACCCGCATGACCCGGTCGCTCGGACGCTGCTATCCAAGGCGATGCCTGATTCGAATCGCCGCTCGCCTGCGCAACGAGCCCCCCGCAAACCTGGACGAAGTGCTCTGCCACGAAGCTGCGCACCTCGCTGCCTTTCGACTCTACGGACCAGGTGCGAAGCCCCACGGCAGAGAGTGGCAGGATCTCGTCAAGAAGGCCGGCTTCCCTCCTTCGGCCAGGATGCGAGTCGATGCGAGCAGCAGCCTCGCCCCGCGGCGAAGGAACACCGTCCACTACGAGCATCGTTGCCCGGTGTGCCAGGCATCACGGGCCGCTCGTCGCCCCATGCGTCGCTGGCGATGCGCTTCCTGCCGCGACGCTGGCCTAGAAGGCCTACTCGAAATCCGCTCCTGGCCTGCTCCCGCCGAGGTGCAGCCGTGACGAGCACCCCGTGCCCGTTCTGTACCCCCGACGGTCAACGCATTTTCCACGCTGGCAGCCTTATCCTCGGAATCTGGGATGCGTTTCCGGTCAACCCAGGTCACGCTCTACTCATCCCGAAGCGCCACGTGGCTTCCTGGTTCGACGCATCCGACGAAGAGAAGCTCGAGTTGATTGCCGGAATCGAGATCGCCCGACAGAAGATCCTCGAACAGAACCAGCCCGACGGCTTCAACATCGGCGTCAACATCGGCACTGCTGCAGGCCAGACCGTCCATCACCTTCACCTGCACGTCATTCCCCGCTTCGCTGGTGACGTCGAAGACCCCAGGGGCGGGGTCCGGTGGGTCGTTCCTGCCAAAGGGAACTATCTCGCGAAGCCCTCCGACTCGAAGTCACGAGTAACCCCTCAGACAGACTCTTCGAGCTCTGCCGACCTAGCCGGGTTTCCCCACGATCGTGCTCTTGTAGCTGGTGGTGTCGACCCATTGCTCGCCCATCTCGAACTTCATCTCGAGGCCGCGACCCACCTCGACATGGCGGTAGCCTTTGTACTTCGCAGTGGGCTGGCCCTTCTTCAGCCAAGGCTTGCCGACTTTCTCGATCATGGCGGAACCCTGAGGGTCCTGGCAGGCGACTACCTAGATGTCACCGATCCAGACGCCCTGAGACAACTCCTCGACATCGAAACGGCCTTCTCCGGGCAAGTCCAGCTCAGAGTCTTCGAAACAGCAACCACCTCGTTCCATCCGAAGGCCTACATTTTCAGGGGCGACAGCGGCAACGACGTGGCACTCGTCGGAAGCTCCAACCTCACGCGTCCCGCCCTGACGGACGGCATCGAGTGGAACTACCGGACACTCCTCTCCCAAGATTCCAAGGGCTTTCAAGACGTTGCGGACGGCTTCGAGCGGCTCTGGACTCACCCGAACACTGCCCTCCTCGACAACGCCTGGATCGACTCGTACGAGGAACGACGCCAGATCTACCCAACACCCAAAACCGAGCCCTCCGAAGTCCTGGAGGAACCTGCCGCTCCGCCACCCGACCCGCACCCGATTCAGAAGGAAGCTCTCGATGCGCTGAAGGCGAGCCGAGCGGCGGGTAACTCCGCCGGGCTCGTCGTCCTGGCGACAGGCCTTGGCAAAACCTGGCTCTCAGCCTTCGACACCAAGCAAGGCGACTTCCATCGAGTGCTCTTCGTAGCCCACAGGGAAGAGATCCTCGACCAGGCACTCCGCACCTTTCGCCGAATTCGGCCCAACGCCCATCTGGGCCTTTTCACTGGCCAGAGCAAGGCCCCGGAAGCCGACGTCCTCTTCGCCTCGGTTCAGGCTCTCAGCCGGCAGAAGAACCTCGACACTTTCGCCCTCGATGCCTTCGACTACATCATCATCGATGAGTTTCATCATGCAGCGGCTCGTACCTACCGCAAGCTCATCGACTACTTCGAGCCCAGCTTTCTACTGGGTTTGACCGCCACGCCCGAGCGCACCGACGGCGGAGACCTCCTGGCCCTGTGCCAGGAGAACCTCGTCTACCGATGCGATCTCGCTCAGGGGATTGAACGCGAGCTTCTCAGCCCCTTCAAGTACTTCGGGGTCCCTGACGAAGTGGACTACGCCCAGATCCCGTGGCGCAGTACCCGCTTCGACGAAGAGGCTCTCACCGAGGCCGTCGCCACCCAGAAGCGGGCCCAAAACGCCCTAGAGCAGCACCAGGAGAAGGGTGGCACCCGAACTCTCGCCTTCTGCTGCTCCCTGCGCCACGCCAACTTCATGCGGGAGTTTTTTCGCAACCAGGGTGTGCGCTGCGCAGCCGTCCATTCCGGTGAAGGAAGCGACCCGCGTACCCGCTCTCTCGAGCAACTCGATAAGGGCGATCTCGACGTCGTCTTTGCTGTCGACATGTTCAACGAGGGCGTCGATCTGCCGCATGTAGACACCATCATGATGCTTCGCCCTACCGAATCCCGACTCCTCTGGCTCCAGCAGTTCGGCCGAGGCCTGCGCCGGGCCGAGGGCAAGGAGCACCTCCGGGTCATCGACTACATCGGCAACCACCGCATCTTCCTGGTCAAGGCGCAGGCTCTGTTCTCCCTCGACCAGCCCAAAGACGGCCTGATCCGCCGCCAGCTGGAGCTCGTACAACAGGGCGACGCCGACCTGCCGCCAGGCTGTGAAGTCACCTACGATCTCGAGGCCGTCGAGATTCTCGAGTCTCTGCTCCGCCCACCGCAAACCGAAGAGACCCTCCGCTTCTACTACGAGGACTTCATGGCAAGGCGCGGTGAGCGTCCACGAGCCGTGGAGGCCTTTCACGACGGCTACAACCCCCGGGCCGCGCGCAAGAGCTTTGGTTCCTGGTTTCGGTTCTTGGACCACATGGAAGGCCTCGACGACCCCGCCG
>JBATEX010000081.1:0-2774 GCA_049664225.1 Thermoanaerobaculia bacterium | reverse complement strand
CTTCTGGCAGTAGCAACCAGCGCGTCTTTGGTCCAAATGCCACTGAGCTCAATCATTGGCCGGCATGAGGGAGAACGACCTGAGAGACATTGCTTCGCAAGAAGAGATCGCCGCCGCAACCGCGTATGAGGAACCCCATGTACCGGCTTTGTTCCAGCAGTGGGCTCCGAGAGTAGTGGAGGCGGCGCAGATCCGGTCTGGTCATCGGGTGTTGGATGTCGCTTGTGGCACCGGAATCGTCGCTCGGGAAGCAGCCTCGCGCTTGGGTGACGAAGAGTCCGTGACTGGCCTGGATGCCAGTAGTGGAATGCTCGCCGTGGCTGAGCGGCTAGCTCCAGCGATCAATTGGCAGCAAGGGGTGGCGGAATCGCTGCCTTTTGAGGACGAGTCGTTTGACGCGGTCGTCAGCCAGTTTGGCTTGATGTTCTTCGAGGATCGCCCCAAAGCTCTTGCGGAGATGATCCGGGTGCTGGCACCCGGCGGCTGGATGGCGGTAGCCGTATGGGAGTCTCTCGAGAACTCGCAGGCGTATCCGGCCGAAGTGGCCCACCTTGATTTATCGATGGGTTTTGGTTGTCATGCATCAGCATTCGATAGCCCTCCGAGCCGCCAACCCCACCTTCGATGAGGGTTTGGTGCACGGTCGCTACCTCGACATAGCAGCCGAGGGCTTCTTCCGTTTCATGCTCGGTCCTCAAGCCGCGGAAGTAATCGCCGCGGCATACACCCAACCCAACAACGACTACTCCTTCCAGAACGTCACTTTTGCCGTACATGACGAAGCCATCGTTGGGATGACCGCAGGCTATACTGCCGAGCAGCATAATCGTTTCTCGGAACAGCCACTGAAGCAAGCCGCGGGATACCGTGCCCTGCGAACGGGGACCATTGCACTTCTCTGCGCACCCCTGATGCGAATTCTCGACACTCTTGCCGATGGCGATTTCTATCTCCAGGCTATTGCCATCGACACAGGGCTTCGCGGCGAAGGAGTCGGCTCGGCCTTGATGGACTTCATGGAAGACCGGGCTCGCGCCAGCGGATCAAATCGACTCTCCCTCGACGTTTCAGCCAAGAATGAGGGCGCTCGTAGACTCTACGGGCGCCGCGGGATGAGCGTCGAGTCGCAGTGGCCGAAACGCCTGGTCATACCGGGATTGAGACTGCTGCGGATGACGAAGACACTCTGAGCCCTCGACGAAAACCGAGCCGAGCACATTGGACAATGACAGCCATCAAGATACTTGCCGCGCTCGCCGTTCTCTATTTGGTGACCTATTCAGTTCTCGACTTCGTCGAAGACAAAGTGACTTCCAGCGGTTCAGTCGCGATGGCCATCCTTGGCCTCTCTATTCCGCTGTCGTTCCTGCTGAATCTCTGGGCTGTTGGCGGCCTGGTAGAAGTCAGCCGTAGAAACGTGGTCCGTGCTGCCGTGATTACCGCACTCATCAGTCCTTTCTCGGCCATGGTGTGGCTGATGCTCTATGTCAACGTTGTAGGGTACGAAAAAATAGTTTCCAACGGTGGTGCCCACCGATTGGTTTTAGGTCGTTGGAAGGCCGCGTAGACACGGACGGCTGTCAGGGCTTACAACTTCTTGTGGAGCCATCGATATGCGCAGTCTGAGATTGCAGGTACTTGTCTCGGTTTGGATCGTCAGCCAGAAAAGGACACGAAATGAGAGCAATCTGGAAGAGTGAGGTCATCGCCGAAAGCGAAAGCACAATCGTTGTCGAGGGGAATCACTATTTCCCGCCTGAATCTGTCAATAGGGAGTACCTCAAATCCAGCCAGACGACGACCGTCTGCCCATGGAAAGGCACGGCCCACTACTACAGCATTTCGGTCGGTGGCGAGGAGAATCCGGACGCCGGGTGGTACTACCCAGATCCCAAGGAAGCGGCCGCTGAGATCAAGGACCACGTTGCCTTCTGGCGTGGGGTCGATGTGCAATAAGAAGGCCGAGCCGACTAGCACAGTCTTGCTGGCGGTCACGTCCCTCGCTTGCTCCTGGCTCGTGCTCGCAACTGGAAACATCGTTAAACAATCACTGAGTCGAGGCGCACTTTATGCAAAAGCGTAGTCAAGAGAAGTTCGGTTGAATTGGTGGATGGCTCGGAGGGTTCATCTGGGTGCTGATCCTCTCGGTCGTGTTCCTGGTTCAAGGCAAAGCTGCTCAAGCAGCGATTGGCATCGTGATTACGTGTTTGGCGTGCGCAGTGATTGTCTTCCTGTCGCCGTGGCGTAATCCGCGGACCCCATATCGAAAGCTCATGGTGCCGATCTACTTGCTGTTTCTCGTGGCATTGGCGTGGGGCGTCTGGTCGTTCGGCGACCTGCGGCAGATGGGAATCAACAGTTGGTGGGCCGTCTTGATCCTGCTACCTGTTCTGGTCCCTTTTTGGACCGTAGGTAGTCGGCGATGGGATGAGGGTGACCCCTGAGGCGCATCGGAATTCGGGGACAGGCACAGATTTTGGGGTCAGGCATCTCTGCCCCATGAGTGTCCACGACGCTCGGGCGAGACGCTAGGTGTTCATGGCCAATCGAGACTCAGCTGCGGGTCGGCTTCGAGCCCCTTTCAATGCGGGGCTACAGACGGCCGTGATTGGTGTGCTGATCTATCTAGGCGTCATGAGTCTCGCGGTCAAGATGCTCCGAGTGTGGGTGGGCATCATGGCCCGCCCCTCGGGGCTGCCCGCCTTCCGCGCCTCAATGCTGCTGGCCTATGGCGGCGCAGAGCAGGTCCGTTGGTCGTTTGGAGTCGTCGGAGT
>JBATEX010000080.1:0-70661 GCA_049664225.1 Thermoanaerobaculia bacterium | reverse complement strand
GGATCTCGGGCTGTCGATCGACATGGGAGCGATGGGGGACTTCGAGGCATGCTGTGACTTCTTCAATTGGAGCTACAGCATCGACGGTAGCCCGGCAGCGACGGCGTTTCAGAGCTCGGTGGACGAGGCGGCCTCGCAGACCTACACGCTCGAGAGCGGCACGGAAGTCACCCTGAGTGATCCGATGCTGGCAAATGGAGCGTTGCTGACGAACAACCTGACAACCCGCAGCGTGGCTCTCACTGGTACCGGCTCGCAGCTGACGTTGATTCTGACGGCGAACACCGATGGTGGCTCGGAGGCCGTTGCCTTCCAGAACCTCATCATCAGCGCTGGGGTTGAGCCACCGCCGCCGCCACCGCTGGTGGAGATCTTCGAGATCCAGGGCGACGGACTGGTCAGCCCGTTCAACGGCCAATTGGTTACCACAGATGACAACGTGGTGACTCTCCTGAGTACAGATGGGTTCTTCATGCAGACGCCGGCGCCGGGCGATGGCGACGTCGACACCTCGGACGGAGTCTTCGTCTACTTGGGCAGTGCTCCCACTGTTGAAGTCGGTGATCAGGTAGATGTGGTGGGTAGAGTCAACGAATTCTTCGGCTTCACGGAGATCACCGATATCACCGAGTTGATGGTGGACGGAGTCGGAGCTGTTCCGGCCCCGGTAATCTTCAATGCGACCGTTCCTTCGCCCGTTCCGACGGCCCCCAGTTGCGCCATCGAGTACGAGTGCTACGAGGGCATGATCATCGAGATCCTGAATGGAACGGTCACAGGACCCAATCAGCGGTTCAGCACCGATCCGGTTGCCGAGGTACACATCTCCGCGGCTCCGATGCGGACCTTCCGAGAGCCGGGAATCCTATTCCCAGGAATGGTCGGTCTGCCTGTCTGGGATGGCAACCCGGAGGTGTTCGAGCTCGATCCGGACAAGCTGGGGCTGGCCAATCAGATTATCCCGGCCGGTTCTTCGTTCAGTGCGAGGGGAGCTCTGGGGTACGAGTTCGGCGGCTATGAGCTGTGGCCCAACGAGCTCACCTACATGCCGGCGGAGATCCCACAGGCCGTCAGGGAACGCGTGGCCGGGGAGTTCACGGTCGGCAGCCTGAACATGTTCCGGTTCTTCGACGACATCGATGACCCGCCAAGTGTCAATGCCCAGGGTCAAGAGCGTGACGACTTCGTGGTTTCGACGGCCGAGTACCAAAGAAGAAAGGCTAAGTTGGCCGACTACATCCTGAGCGTGCTCGATGCCCCCGATGTCCTGGCCGTGCAGGAGGTGGAGAAGATCGGGGTCCTCGAGGATTTGGCGGTGGAGATCGCCGCCATATCGGATCCGACGGTGATCTACACTCCGATCCTGGAGGAAGGCAACGACATCGGCACCATCGATGTCGGCTTCATGGTACGGGACACCGTGACTGTTGAGCGGTTCGAGCAGCTGGGTTACTACGAAACGTACTTCAACCCGGTGGACATGACTGAGGACATCCTCCACGATCGGCCGCCGTTGTTGCTCGAGGGTGCCTTCGAGCTCGAGTTCGGCTCGTTCCCCATCGCTGTCATGACGGTTCACAATCGCTCTCTGAGCAGCATCGAGGATCCGGTGCAAGGCCTGCGAGTGCGGCAGAAGCGCTACGAGCAGGCGGTGTCCATCGCCGAGAAGGTGCAGGCACTGCAGGTGGCGAACCCCGAGATCCATTTCGTCGTCATCGGTGATTTCAACGGTTTCGAGTTCACCGACGGCTACGTCGACCCGGTCGGCCAGATCATGGGCAACTTCGTACCAGACGACAACCTCGTTTGCGACCCCAACACGGGGAACGCCTGCGACGACCTGGTCGATCCCGATCTCGCTAACCAGACTCTGGATCTGGAGGCGGCAGAACGCTACTCGTTCATCTTCCGGGGCAATGCTCAAGCACTCGATCATGCGTTGACGGCTGAAGGTTTGGAGAGCTTTCTCGCAGGGCTCGAGCTCGGTCGCGGCAACGCCGACGCAGCCTTCGACTTGATCAACGATGACATGACACCGCTTCGGTCCTCGGATCACGATGGCCTGGCTCTCTTCGTGGCGAGCGACGCCGACGATGACGGGGTCCCCGATGACGTGGACGTCTGCCCGGGGACAGTGATTCCCGAGTCGGTACCGACTGTGCGGCTAGGAGTCAATCGCTACGCCCTGGTGGACGAAGACGGGATCTTCGACACCACAGAGCCCGGTCGGCGCGGCCCTGGCAGCCCGGTCAACTTATTCACCGTGGGCGACACCGGTGGCTGCTCCTGCGAGCAGATCATCGAGGCCCAGCACCTCGGCAAAGGCCACGAGAAGTTCGGCTGCAGCCTCGGTGCAATGCGTAACTGGGTGAAGCTAGTGAACCCCTGACGTGAGGTTTGAGGCGCTCGGCGAATTCGCCGAGCGGTCTTTGGGGCAGTGGGGGGTGAGGTGGCCGGGCGTTCCTTCCGGCCAGTCTTTGAGGACTGGGGCCCTGCGCAGATGACCACGATCTTGTGGGGTCAGCCCGGGGGGGCAGAATCCCAGGGGGCTATCCTGCCCGCCGCTGCAAGTGGAGTTGCCCCGGTTTGGTGGACACCTGGTTTAGGGTGGTAGGGCCCGCATCGGGCACAGAGGTTCTAGCGCGCCGGAGAGCGCAAGTGGCGGCCCACCCGAATGTTAGAGGGGAGGGGCTTGACCCCTCCCGCGGGAGCCCGCAAGGGGCTCCCCTACGACAATTCCCCTCCGTTCCCCTAGGCCCCCAAGCCCTTAAGCCCTTAAGCCCCTACACCCCTAAGCCCTTGTTGCCTCTAACTGGAGACGGTAGCAATAGGAATTCAGGGCGGCTGCAGCAGGTTGCATGAGATGGGAGCTCCCCAAGACTGTAGAGTGCTCGATCATGGACGTTCCTATTGCACGCGATTCCAGCGTCGTTTCGACTCGCTACTGGCATGAGCTCGAGGACGGGCGGGTGCAGTGCGATCTGTGCCCCCGTTTCTGCAAGCTTCGCGAGGGCCAGCGGGGGCTATGCTTCGTTCGAGGTTGCCTGGACGGCGAGGTGGTTCTCACGACCTATGGCCGCTCCAGTGGCTTTTGCGTCGATCCCATCGAGAAGAAGCCCCTGAACCACTTCTTTCCGGGCACTCCGGTGCTCTCGTTCGGCACGGCGGGCTGCAACCTGGCCTGTCGCTTCTGTCAGAACTGGGACATCTCCAAGTCTCGTCAGTTCGATACGCTGGCCGATCAGGCGGCCCCGGAGACCATCGCCCGAGCGGCCCGTGAGTTGGGCTGCCGGAGCGTCGCCTTCACCTATAACGACCCGGTGATCTTTCACGAGTATGCGATCGATGTCGCCCAGGCCTGTCATGAGCTGGATATCCAGACGGTAGCAGTTACGGCAGGGGAGGTCTGTGCAGAGCCGCGCGAGGAGTTCTACCGCCACATGGATGCTGCCAATGTGGACCTCAAGGCCTTCACCGAGTCGTTCTATCGAGAGATCTGCGGCTCACATCTGCAGCCAGTCCTCGACACCCTGGTCTACCTGCGAGACGAAACCGATGTCTGGTTCGAGATCACCACGCTTCTCATCCCGGGTGAGAACGATTCGCCGGAAGAGATCGATGCGATGTCGCGGTGGGTGGCAAGCGAGCTGGGGCAGGACGTCCCCTTGCACTTCACCGCCTTTCACCCGGACTGGAAGATGATGGATCGACCGCCGACACCGCCGCAGACCCTGAGGGGAGCTCGCCGGATCGCAATGGGCAACGGTCTCCGATATGTCTACACTGGCAACGTGCACGACCACGAAGGCGGCAGCACCTATTGCCACGGGTGTGGCGAGAGTCTCATCGGCCGCGACTGGTACGTACTGAACGATTGGCGCCTGACGGAGGGCGGCGAGTGCCGCGCCTGCGGCACCCCTTGCCCCGGACGTTTCTCCGGCACACCCGGCGACTGGGGAGCCCGCCGCCTCCCGGTCCGACTCAGCGACTTTCGAGAGGGGGGGTAAGGGCGCAGGGGGTAAGGGCCTAGGGGACCTGAGGGAAAGCGCTGTAGGAGTAACCGTGGGAAGAGGCAAACCCCTCCCCTGAGACCATCACTGCCTCAAGAGCCGGCTGGGAGAAACGCCCATCCGCTTCAACCCCCCAAGCCCTCAAAGACCAGCCGAAGGCACGCCGGCTGCCTCAACCCCGGGACGGGTGGCCGGGGGCTAGTGCTTGAAGCGGGCGCCGTGCTCCTCGACGGAAAGGATCCAGCCGAGAATCTTGCCGGGCTGGATCCTCTTTTCTTCGTCCCAGAATCTCAGGTTGCGCAGATGACGGCTCGAGGTGTCGTCCTCGGGAATGGCGGCGGTGTCGTCGTGGATCCGCTGCATGCGATCGATCCAACTGGCGCAGTTGTCGACCCTCAAATCGACCCATCCATCGTGCACCCAGGCTTCCAGCTTCTCGGGGGTGAGCGGTTCGTTGTCCGCCTCGGCCGGTACGATGACTTGGTGGCCTCGCAGGATCTTTCCGGAAGGCAGGAGAATGGGTATACCGACGGAGACCACCTCATTGGCGAGCCGGGGCTCGGCTTCGAGCATCTTGTCGATTCGGTCGGCTACCTCCTCCGGGGTCGATTCACGAACGGCCGTCATCGTTCCGAAGGCTTCTCGCAGGAGGTGGGCCTCGAAGAGCAGCTTGGTGTTTCGGGGCGGACCCAACATCTCGAAGGCCACGCTCTTCGTTTCACCCTGACTCTCGAACTCCATCATTCGTTCCAGTGCCCAATGACGCATGAGTCCGGCCCGGTAAGTGGGACCCAGTACCGCGTTGTCCAGGGCGTTGATGATGTCGTGCCCCGTGTTGCCACCGCCGATTTCGAAGATGAGGTACTGGGCAATCTCCTCGGGTGTCACGAACTCCATCTGTCGAGACGTGGTGAGCATCGCGAACTCCTCGACGCTGAAGATGCCATTCTCACCGGTATCGATGTAGGCAGTCTCGAGAATGTTGTCGGTGACCTTGGCGGCGGTCGGGTCCTTGGTGGAGAAGGTCTCCCCCAGAGTGCGAGGTTCGGCCTCCACTAGATAGATGGGCTTTCGTCCGCGGTAGATGGGACCGTGGGCGATCTTCTTCCAGGCGATGGCCGCCGCCGGCTTGATCTCCTTCGTGATTGGAGCTCCGGGCGTCCGGGCCATGAGGAACAGCAGCATGGACTGTGCCCCCGCCATGGCGCTCTTGGAGAGCAGCACACGACTCGGCTTCTCCTCGGAATGCGTGTAGGGAACGTTGAGGCCCATACCCCCAGTACCGCTGGTTCCCACCTTGAAATAGGCCCGAGTTCCGGCATCCATCATGCCGCCATAGAGGACCTGCATGTGGCGAATCAGACGTGGTACATAGAGGGCCTCGAGAAGGTCTTCGACCTGATCGCACTGCGAGGTACCGGCTTCCAGGCTATCCAGCACCTTGGCCGAGGCCGAATAAACGTCCCTGTAGGCGATGCCGGTCGCGGTGTTCACGGAATCGATGACGATGTCCGGCTTGCCATCGACCAGCAATCGATATAGCAGGAACCTCTTCCAGTCCTCCTCGCGAAGCGGCTTCAGTTGGGCCGCAATGCGCTCGATTCTGGACGCTTCTTCGGTAAGTCCGAAGATGTCGCCACTCGAAACCGAGAGCTTCACGCCCTGCGCAAATGGCAGCAGCAGCTCCAGGGCCTCTTCCGATTCTTCCTGCCGCAGGCTGTGGATCTGGATCTCTCGGGGCTTGTGTTCCAACAATTCCCGGCAGACCGCCATCCCCACCAGGCCGTAACCACCCAGAACGAGTACCTTGCTACCCTCGATGTTCACTCTGTCTCTCCTCGCGTAGCGTTTCGCTGTCGGGTTCTTCGTCGAATCACGGCCGACCCGGAGCCCAGGTCGCGTCGGGTCAGCCCGCCATTGCCTTGAGCACGCTCTCGAGTTCGGTCAGTTGATCGGCGAGGGCCTTTGGCAGACGCTCACCGAACTGGAAATAGTGGTCGTGCAGCAGTGTTACCTCTCGTCGCCAGTCGTCGGGATCAACCTCGAGTAGAAGGTCGAGATCCTCCTGCGAGATCTCGAGACCTTCCAGATCCAGACCTCCGGCGGTCGGATGGAGGCCGATGAAGGTCTCCTGGACATCGCCCTCACCGTCGCAGCGCTCGAAGACCCACTTGAGAACCCGGCTGTTCTCGCCGAAGCCCGGCCACAGGAATTTGCCGTCCTCATCCTTGCGGAACCAGTTCACGTAGAAGATCCGCGGCATCGTTCCCCAGGCACCCTTTCCTTTGGCACCCCCCTTGGCTCCGACTTCGAGCCAGTGGGTGAAGTAGTCACCCATGTGATAGCCGCAGAACGGCAGCATGGCCATGGGGTCTCGGCGTACGACTCCGACTCGTCCCGAGGCGGCAGCTGTCTTCTCCGACGCCATGATCGATCCCAGGAAAGTGCCGTGCCCCCAACTGAAAGCTTCGGTCACCAGCGGTACGACTTTCGCCCGGCGGCCGCCGAAGAGGATGGCGTCGATCGGCACCCCCGCTGGATCCTCCCACTCGTCTGCGATGACCGGGCACTGACTCGCCGGCGCTGTGAAGCGGGCGTTGGGATGCGCGGCTGGCCGCTTGCTTTCCGATGTCCAGGGTCGCCGCAGCCAGTCGACGAGGAAGGCCGGCTTTTCGTCCAACATGTCCTCCCAATAGACGTCGCCCTCCCGGGTCAAAGCACAGTTGGTAAAGATGCTGTTCTTGGTCAGCGACAGCATGGCGTTCGGGTTCGAGTGCATGCTCGTTCCGGGGGCCACGCCAAAAAACCCTGCCTCGGGATTGATGGCGTAGAGTCGGCCGTCATCCCCGAATTTCATCCAAGCGATATCGTCGCCCACCGTCTCGACCTTCCAGCCTGGCAGGGTGGGGTTCATCATCGCGAGATTGGTCTTGCCACAGGCCGAAGGGAAGGCCGCCGCGATGAACTTGGATCGCCCTGCCGGATTGGTCAGCTTGAGAATGAGCATGTGCTCGGCCAGCCAACCTTCGTCGCGTGCCTGGACCGAGGCGATGCGCAACGCGTGGCACTTCTTCCCGAGCAGGGCGTTGCCGCCATAGCCGGAGCCGTAGGACCAGATCTCCCGGGTCTCGGGGAAGTGGCAGATGTATTTATTGTCGGCGTTGCAGGGCCAGGGCTGATCCGGTTTCTTCTGGCTGTCTAGGGGGTATCCCACCGAGTGGATCCCACGAACGAAGTCCTCACTATCCCCCAGTGCTTCCAGGACCTTGGTGCCCACGCGAGCCATGATGTGCATGTTGCAGACCACGTAGGGCGAATCGGTAATGACGATACCGATCCTGGCGATGGGGCTACCGATTGGGCCCATGGAGTAGGGAATGACGAACATCGTCCGGCCTTCCATGCAGCCGTCGTAGAGGCCTCGCAGGTGGGCCTTCATTTCCGCTGGATCGCCCCAGTTGTTCGTCGGACCTGCATCCTCGTGGCGCTGGGAACAGATGAAGGTGCGGTCTTCGACTCGCGCAACGTCTGCCGGATCTGAGCGCACATAGAGCGAATTGGGACGCAGCTCGGGATTCAGCCATCGGGCCGTCCCGGTCTCGGTCATGATCTGGGCCAGCTCGTCATACTCCTCGGTGGACCCGTCGCACCACCAGACCTTGCCCGGATCACAGAGGTCGACCACTCTTTCGACCCAGGCCAGTAATTTCGGGTTCGCGGTGGGCGCAGCTTCAAGGGGCGACGTGAAACGCATCGGATTTGGCCTTTCTTCTCTTTGGTCAGGGTTTCAAACCCACGGAGACCGACCTGGCCGCCGTGCCGGAGACCTCTCAATATATCAAGAAGGCTACGGACTCCTCGCGGAGTTACGCCACAAGACGACGAATAGGCAGAGCGGGCCTGAGCTGTGAGTCGTCCAAGATACACAGCGCCAATTGAGGGGCTCGCGCCGAGCCTCCAGGGACGGGCTCAGGGCTTCCTGCCTTCGGTCAGCGGTCGCGGCCGCTGAAAGAGGTACCCTTGAACGTAGTCGACCCCGATCTGGCGCAGCGCTTCGAGCGTGACTTCGTCTTCGACTGACTCGGCGATGGTGCGCAGCCCCATCACCTCGCCTATATCGTGGATCGATGCCACGAGCGCGGCTTGGATAGGGTCGGCGACCATTTCGCGCACGAACCCACCGTCGATCTTGAGGAAGTCCAGTGGGAGGTTCTTCAGGTAGCCGAAGGAGCTCAGGCCCTGGCCGAAATCGTCCAGGACGAAACGGCAACCCATGCCTTTCAACACCGCGATGAAGCGCACCGCCATCGGCAGGTTGGCTATGGCAGAGGTCTCGGTGATCTCGAAGAAGACCCGGTCGGGCGAAATCCTGGTCTTGTTGAGCTCTTCGACCACGAAATCGAGAAACCCCGCGGCGCCAAGGCTGAGACCTGAGAGATTGATGGCGAACCGGCTATTGTTGGCTATGGCGGTATTGCCATCGTCGGCCAGTAGGCGCAGAGCGGTGCTCAGGACCCAACGGTCGATTGACGGGATCAGACCATACCGTTCGGCTGCCGGGATGAAGGATCCCGGATAGACAAGCTTGCCCTCCTCGTCGATCAATCGAATGAAGAGCTCGCTCAGGGGAGGCTCCGAGTTGCTCGCGTCGAGGGGCTTGATGATCTGGTGATAGAGCCGGAAGCGGTCCTCGTCCAGGGCTTTCTGAAGACGAGAGATCCACTGCATCTCCCCATACCGCTCGGCAATCTCGCGGTCGCCGGGCTGATAGATGTGAATGGATCCGCCACCCTTTTCTTTAGCTACAAAGCAGGCGGCGTCCGCGGCGCTCAACAGGGCATCCGCTCCGGAGTGCGAGGAGGACAGAGGCGCCAGGCCGCCGCTGACCCGATTGGTGAAAGTGCGGCCGCCCCAATGGAAGCGAAAGCTGTGGATGGCTTCACTGATCTCTTTGGCCCGGTGCTCCGCCTCTTCTGGGGGGCAGTCGCTGAAGAGGATGCCGAACACGTCGCCACCCAGCCGCGCCAGGACATCTTGTTGTCGGACCCGCTCCTCGATGACCGAAGCGATCTTTCGAATCAACTGATCGCCAGCGGTATGGCCGCAGGTCTCGTTCACGAGCTTGAACGCATCGAGGTCCAGTTGACACAAGGCATGTCGCCCGCTCCGTCCGTCATGCACCCGTAGGGCGCCTCGCAGCTGCCGCTCGAACTCCCGGCGATTGATCAGACCGGTGAGAGGATCGTGGCTCGCGAGATGCTCCATTTCGTCTTCCACCCGACGGACCTGGGTCAGGTCTTTGAAGACGAGGATTGCACCGGTGACCTTGCCTTCCTGGTTGCGAATTGGCGCGGCAGAGTCATGGATCGGGAACTGGATCCCGTCCCGGCGGACCAAGAGCCGTTGGCCGAGGAAGGCCACTTCTCGCCGCTCGGCAAGGCAGTGATGGACCGGGTCGAGGACCTTCTTGCCCGTCTCTTCATCGACCACCCTGTAGATCGCGTCGGCCGTTTGACCGTAGGCCTCTTCGAGCGTCCAACCGGTGAGCTTCTGGGCTACCGGATTGAGGTAGTCAACGATGCCCCTGGCGTCGGTGCGGATGACCCCATCGGCGATGGAAGCCAGCGTGACTAGGGCACGCTCCTTCTCCTGGAAGAGGGCGTTCTCAGCGATCTTGCGCTCGGTAATGTCATGGGCGACACCGATGATTCGCTGCACATGCCCTTGTGGATCACGCATTGCGATGGCCCTTTCGGCCAGCCAGCGGACCTCGCCACGGGGCGAGAGGCATCGAATGTCGACCGACAGACTCTCGTCATCGGCTTTGAGCAGGCGGCGAACTGCCCGCTCCAGGCTCGGTCGATCGTCAGGGTGAACGAGCTTCAGGAAGTCGCTGCCGCTTGCCAGCTGGTCGTGGAGAGACAATCCGAAGAGCTGATCGATGAGCTCGGATGTGTCGAGGGCGTCAGTGTCGGGGTCCCACTCCCAATTCACCGAGCGGGCGGCTTGTTGGGCAAACGCGAGCCGCTGTCGGACGTCTTGAAGGGCGATTGCCGACAACTCCTGGGCTGTAGCGTCGAAGGCTGTGACCAGGCTGGCTGGCTGCCAATCGAGCTCGACGTAACCGGAGGTCAGACGTATCCATCGTTCCTGCCCGTCCTTGCGACGGATCTTCCACAGCTCTGCATCGTCTTCCTGCCCAGATGATGGTGCAAATGCGTTGCGGCTGATGGGTAGCGGCTCCCCCAGATCCTGGAATCCCATGCTCATCATCTCGTGAGCCGAGTAGCCGGTCAGCTCCTCGGCGGCGGGATTCACGTAGAGCAACTTCTCGCGGTGGACAAAGATGGCCACCGGCATGGTTTCAGCTAAGATTCTGAACCAGTGCTCGGCCTGAGTCAGGGGAGGCGACGGGGGTGGAGATGGCCTCATGTCAGCGACATCCTCCGGAGATTATAGCGGTGGGAAAACGACGCGGGACGACGACTGAATCGGCTATCCCCGAGCTGCCACCCGACGTGACGGTGGAACTCGGGTGGGAGCCCTTCGTGCCGCTCGCTCTGGAGGGGGGGCAACGGTCTTTTGTCAGTGGCAAGCCGCAGAGCGGTCTTCTACGGGTGCAGTACTTCAAGCGACAAGGCGATCGTGCGGTCGTGGGTCGGGCCTGGTTCGGACCCGGTGCGGCCGGTCCTCCGAGCCATGCGCACGGCGGCAGCATCGCAGCGGTTCTCGACGAGGCCATGGGGGTTGCCGCCTGGTCGAGCGGCTACGCTTCGGTGGCGGCGCATCTCGAGGTCGACTTCTCGAGAATGATCCCTCTGGGCACCGACGCCTTGCTGGAAGCGTGGGTCGAGGAGGCTCGTGGAAGAAAGGTGACCACCCGTGGCAGATTGCTGGATGATGACGGCGAGCCGTTCGCCGAAGCGGCCGGATTGTTCGTGGTGCTCGACCCCGAGCGCTTCGGAGATGTGCTAGAGAAGGTGGCGGAAGCCATGGGGGTCGATCCGGCCGATCTTCTATCCAATGTGGGAACAGCGCACGAGTAGCCGAGGAAGGGTCTGCGTGTCCGCTCTGCCTGCCATTGCGAAGGATCTCTCCGCGGCTTTGCGACCGCTCCGCTTCGGCACTCCGGTAACTCACGTCTACGATCCACTCGACTATGCCTGGCCGGCGCACCGGGAGTACTTGCAGCGCTTCGGGCAGGGTTCGAAAGAGGTGGTGTTGCTGGGGATGAACCCCGGACCCTGGGGCATGGCGCAGACAGGTATCCCTTTCGGGGAGGTCTCCTTCGTCAAGAATTGGTTGGCCATCGACAGTCCTGTGGGTCGACCCCCTAACGAGCACCCAAAACGGCCGGTCGAGGGGTTGGCATGTTCCCGGAGTGAGGTCAGCGGTCGGCGAGTCTGGGGTTGGGCGAAAGACCGGTTCGAGACTCCGGAGCGCTTCTTCGAACGCTTCTTCATCGCCAATTACTGCCCGCTGATGTTCCTCGAATCCAGCGGTCGCAACCGCACTCCGGATCGCCTGCCTGCCAGCGAACGAAGACCGTTGCTGGAGGCCTGCGACGAAGCGCTGCGGCTGACCATTCAGCAGCTCGACCCGACCTGGGTCGTCGGTGTCGGTCGATTCGCCGAGGTGAGGGCTCGACGCGCCCTCGACGGGCTCGAAGTCCGGGTGGCGGGAATCCTCCATCCGAGCCCGGCAAGCCCGGCGGCCAATCGCGATTGGCAGGGTCGGGCGAGGAGCCAACTCGCGGAGCTCGGAATTGAAGAATGAGATAATGTGCCAAAGAGCCAACTGATAGATTCGACCGCGATGATGGGTGAACAGGTGATGATCTGGAGAAATCGTTGACGGCTCTGTTGTCGCTCGAGGGCTTGTGTCTTGCTGCCGCAGTGGGGGCTGTTGGCTGGGCGGTAGTGCAATTTCTCCGACAGCGCCGAGAGAAGGAGAGACTCCAGGAAATCGAACGGATCCTGCAGCGCGATACGGCTCGGTTGCGGGTAATGCTCGAGCAGCTGCCAGCCGTCGTCTGGACCACCGACTCTCGACTGGAGTTCACCACCAGCCAGGGCGCGGCTCTGGCGGGTCTCGGGCTGCAGCCGGACCAGGCAGTCGGACAGTCGATCTTCGAGTATTTTGGCACCGATGACGAGGAGTTCCCGCCCATCAAGGCCCACCGCCAGGCCCTAGCAGGTACGCCTGTGGCCCTCGAAATGGAGTGGGGCGGCCAGAGCTTCCACGCCCTGGTGGAACCCTTTCGGACAGAAGACAGATCGATCGTCGGGACGGTAGGCGTGGCGCTGGACGTTACCGAGGTCCGCACCTCAGAAGCCGCATTGCGGGCCAGCGAAGAACGATACCGGGACTTCCTGGCACACAGCTCGGAGGGGATCTGGCGGTTGGAGCTCGATGAGCCCATGCCGGTCTCGATGGCCGTGGACGAGCAGGTCGAGTTCCTTTATGAGCACGGACACTTCGCAGAATGCAATCATGCCCTCTCGTTCATGGTCGGACTGGAGTCACCGTCACAGCTCGTGGGTGCCACTCTGGGGCGCCTGCTGTCGCAAGACGATCCACAGATCCTGGAACACCTGCGGCTCTTCATGACGTCCGACTACGATCTAGAGGCGGCGGAGATCGAGAATGTCGATCGGCAGGGTCGGTCACGCTGCCATCAGATCAATCTCACCGGGATCCTGCAGGACCAATGCCTGGTGCGCCTCTGGGGTACGCATCGCGATGTCACGGACCACCGACGAGCCGAGCAGGCGTTGCGCGCTTCGGAGGAGCGTTATCGCGAGATCTTCGAAGGTTCTCTCGACACTCTCTATGTCAGCACGCCCGAGGGGCAACTCTTGGACATCAATCCTGCTGGGCTTCGACTCTTCGGCTACGACAGCAAGGAGGAGTTGCTGCAGATGGATCTCGAGGAGATGTATATCGATCCAGAGGCGCGGCAGCGAAGTCTCGAAGCTCTCAGTCAGAAGGGGTTCCTGCGGGACTACGAGCTTCGGTTGCGGCGCAAAGATGGCAGCGAGGCGACGATCCTGGTAACGACCACGGCGGTAGAGGACGAGTCGGGCAACCTCTATGCCTTGAGGGGCATGTTGCGTGACGTCACTGAGCAGCGCGCTCTCGAGGAGCAGTTGCTTCGCTCGCAGAGGATGGAGGCGGTGGGCAGAATGGCTGGCGGTGTCTCGCACGACTTCAACAACCTGTTGACGGTCATCAACGGTCGAAGTGACCTGCTGCGCGCTCAGATCGATCCCGGCAGTCCATTGGCAGCCGAGGTTGATGAGATCAAGGCGGCTGGAGAGCGGGCCGCAGCACTGACGCGCCAGCTTCTGGTGCTCAGTCGGCGTCGATCGAGCTTCCCCCAGGCCATCGATCTCAACGATCTGATGCAGAACATGGAGAACCTGCTGCGGCGCTCGGTCGGTGAGCTTGTGGAGTTGGTTGCAGACTTCGATCAGGAGATCGCCAGCGTCAAAGCGGACCCCGGACAGATGGAGCAGGTCATCTTGAACCTGGCCTTGAATGCCCGTGACGCCATGCCACGGGGCGGCCGTTTGGTCATCGGGTCATCCAACGTCTCGGTGGCTCCGGGCTCGGCGTTGGCCAACTTCGGATTGGATCCAGGCCCCTATGTCCTGCTGCGCTGTGAGGACTCCGGCACGGGGATCGATCCCAGCATCCAGGGGCAGATCTTCGAACCGTTCTTCAGCACCAAGGATCCCTCAGAGGGAACCGGGCTCGGTCTGTCCACGGTCTATGGAATCGTGCAGCAATCCGGTGGCTACATTCGGGTCGAGAGCGAGCTGGGTCGGGGAGCCTGCTTCGAGGTCTATCTGCCGGCGGTCTCCGAGCCCGTCGAGCCGAGCACGAAGGAAATAGTGGAACCGACTAGTCCGAGCGGCACCGAAACAGTGCTGTTGGTCGAGGACGAGGATGCCGTGAGGGGCCTGCTACGGCGATTCATGGATGCCAAGGGCTATCGGGTGCTGGAGGCATCCGACGGCGAGGAGGCTCTGAAAGTCGTCGATGAGGAGTCGGGACAGATCGACCTTCTATTTACCGATCTGGTCATGCCGGGCATGGGCGGCTTCGAGTTGGCCCATCGACTCGAGGCAAAGTTGCCCGAGGTCAAGATCCTCTTCATGTCCGGTTATAGCGAGGGGGCCGACGCTTTCTTCAAGAGCGGCCTGGTCTCCGACGCCAGGAGCTTTCTGCAGAAACCCTTTTCCACTGACCTGCTTGCGCAGCGCCTGCGAGAAGTGCTGGACCCGCGCTGAGTCGAGCGCCTGAGTTCGAGCCTTGACATCCGGAAGGCCATTGGTATCATCTACACTTAAATCGGACTAGAACGGTCCGGTTTCAGAGAAGACAACGCCTGAGAGCACCTCGAGCATGCTGCGCATTACCAAACAGTCGGACTACGCCATCGTTTTGATGACACACATCGTGTCCAGCGAAGATCGATGGCTGAATGCCTCGGAGTTGGCGACTCGGGCCGGCCTTCCACAGCCGATCGTCAGCAAGATCCTCAAGTTTCTGACTCGCGGTCGGCTGCTGGAATCGCACAGAGGCGTGAAGGGCGGCTACTGCCTGGCCCGGTCCTCCTCCGAGATCACTGTCGCCGAGATCATCGAGGCACTCGAGGGTCCGATCTCGGTAACGGAGTGCATCGAGGAGTCGCCGGGAGAGTGCTCTCAGGAGGCCTTCTGTCGGGTGCGCGGCAACTGGCAACGCATCAATCATGTTTTGCGAGAGGCATTGAGTGAGATAACCCTTGAGGAAATGGCCCGGCCTGGTTCAGACGCCCTGGTCACCCTCGGAGGCCGCGAGATGGCCCCCGATGTGATGGCAGGTTGAAGGTCGGTCTTTCCCCTTACAGGTCAGAGGAACTACTGAAGATGGCACCCAGCGATACAGAGCTACTGGAACAGCACGTAGATCAGAAGTACGAGGCCGGATTCATCACGGATGTCGAGGCGGAAACCTTCGCACCGGGGCTGGATGAAGATGTCGTCCGTCGAATCTCGACCCTGAAGGGGGAGCCCGGTTGGATGCTGGAGTGGCGGCTCAAGGCCTTCCGACACTGGCAGACCCTGGAGGAGCCGACCTGGGCAAATATCAAGTATGAGCCCGTAGACTATCAGGCGATCTCCTACTACTCGGCGCCGAAGTCCAAGAAGGACGGCCCCAAGAGTCTCGACGAGGTGGATCCCGAGATCCTGCGCACCTATGAGAAGTTGGGCATTCCCCTCCAGGAGCAACAGATACTGGCCGGAATCGCGGTGGATGCGGTCTTCGACAGCGTCTCGGTAGCCACTACCTTCCGGGACAAGCTGGCCGAAGCCGGCGTGATCTTCTGCCCCATCTCGGAGGCCATCCGCGAGCACCCGGAGTTGGTGAAGAAGTATCTCGGCACGGTGGTGCCCTACAGCGACAACTTCTTTGCCGCCCTCAACTCGGCGGTCTTCTCAGACGGCTCGTTTGTGTATGTGCCCAAAGGGGTGCGCTGCCCGATGGAGCTTTCGACCTACTTCCGCATCAATGCCCAGAACACGGGCCAGTTCGAGCGCACCCTGATCATTGCGGAGGAGGGTTCCTACGTCAGCTATCTGGAGGGTTGCACGGCGCCGATGCGAGACGAGAACCAACTGCACGCCGCCGTAGTCGAGCTCCATGCTGATGCAGAGGCGCAGATCAAGTACTCCACAGTGCAGAACTGGTATCCGGGGGATCCCGAGACCGGGGTCGGTGGCATCTTCAACTTCGTTACCAAGCGAGGCTTGGCTGCTGGGCGACGATCGAAGATCTCCTGGACCCAGGTGGAGACCGGCTCGTCGATAACCTGGAAGTACCCGAGCTGCATCCTCAAGGGGGACGAATCCGTGGGTGAGTTCTATTCGGTGGCGCTCAGCAAGGGACGGCAACAGGCGGACACCGGGACCAAGATGATTCATGTCGGCAAGAACACCACCTCGACGATCGTCTCGAAGGGAATTTCGGCCGGGCACGGCCAGAACACCTACCGGGGTGCGGTGAAGATCCTGAGCGGGGCCGAGAACGCCCGCAACTTCTCTCAGTGTGACTCCATGCTCATCGGGGACCAATGTGGCGCCCACACGTTTCCCTACATCGACGTGCAGAGCCCCAGCGCCCAGATGGAGCACGAAGCGTCGACCTCGAAGATCGGTGAAGACCAGGTCTTCTACTGCAACCAGCGCGGCATCGAAACCGAGGATGCGGTGTCGATGATCGTCAACGGCTTCTGCAAGGAAGTGTTCAACGAGCTACCCATGGAATTCGCCGTCGAGGCCAGGAAGCTGTTGGAGATTAGCTTGGAAGGCAGCGTGGGCTGAGTCGGGGCCGGGCCCAGTGATACGCGCCTCGTATGTTCTGCCGGACAACGGAAACTACAGATCGAAGAAGACGATAGAAGGGATATCAAGATGAGTTTGCTGGAGATCAGGAACCTGCACGCGCAGGTTGAAGAGCAGGAGATCCTCAAGGGAGTGGATCTGGTCGTCAATCAAGGTGAGATCCACGCCATCATGGGTCCGAACGGATCGGGTAAGTCCACCCTCGCCCAGGTTCTGGCTGGAAAAGAGGAATACGAAGTCACCGAAGGCGAGATTCTCTACAAGGGTCAGGACCTGTTGGAAATGGCACCAGAGGAGAGGGCTCGTGAAGGGATCTTCATGGCCTTCCAGTACCCGGTCGAGATCCCCGGCGTGAGCAACGTCTACTTCCTCAAAGCGGCCTTGAACGCAATTCGAACACACCGTGGCCTCGAAGAGATGGACGCCATGGATTTCCTCGTTTACGTCCGCGAGAAGATGAAGGTCGTGAAAATGGACGAAGCGTTGCTGAACCGACCCGTCAACGAGGGATTCTCGGGTGGCGAGAAGAAGCGTAATGAGATCTTCCATATGTCGGTGCTCGACCCTGTCCTGGCTGTGCTCGACGAGACTGATTCGGGGCTCGACATCGACGCGCTGAAGATCGTCGCCGATGGCGTGAACTCGCTACGCAGCGAGGAGCGTGCCTTCCTCGTCATCACCCACTACCAGCGACTTCTCAACTACATCGTTCCAGATGTGGTTCACGTCTTGATCGACGGACGAATCGTTCGCACGGGTGGTAAGGATCTGGCTCTGGAGCTCGAAGACAAGGGCTACGCCTGGCTGGAAGAGCCCCTCGGCGCCGCCGAAACGGTAAGCGCCTAGCCTTGCAGGAGAGAGCGAGCAACTATGACGACCACAATGACAGCCAGCGATACCGATCGTTTCGTCGGGGTGTTCGACACCTTCGAACAGGCCTTGCCTGCATCTGGGCCCGAGAGCCTACGGCGGCAGCGACGACAGGCGATCGAGCGATTCTCTCACCTCGGCTTCCCTACTCTTCGACAGGAAGAATGGCGCTTCACCAACGTCGGGCCCATCGCCCGCACCCCTTTCAGCCTCGACGTGGCTGTCGATGGGGTCACTGGGAGCAGCATCCAGGCCTTCTCGTACGAGGGAACCGTGCAGCTGACCCTCGTCAACGGTCGGTTCGTGCCTCAGTTGTCGGATCTAGATAGCCTGCCCGAAGGAGTAGTCGTCTGCAGCCTGGGCGAGGCGCTGGAAAAGCACCCGGAGAAGGTCGAGCCCCATCTGGGTAGGCTGGCCAGCTTCGAGAACCACCCCTTCGTAGCCCTCAATACGGCCTTCTACGGTGACGGCGTGTTTATCTGGGTGCCGCGAGACCAGGTGGTCGAAAAACCGATCAATCTGGTCTTGGTTGGCAACCCGTCGGGCGATCCGATCGCCTTTTTTCCGCGCAACCTGATCGTGAGCGGTCAAAGCAGCCAGGTCACCGTGGTCGAGCAGTACGTGACGGTCGGTGAAGGGGCCTATCTCACGGCTCCGGTTACCGAGATCATCGCCGAGGACAACGCGGTCGTCGATCATTACAAGTTGCAGCGGGAGTCAACGCAGGCTTTTCACATGGCCACTTTCCAGCTCCAACTAGGCCGCGATAGCAACGTTTCGTCACATTCCATCTCGTGGGGTGGAGGATTAGTGCGTAACGATGTGAACGCCGTACTAGACGGACAAGGGGGGGAGGCGACACTCAACGGTCTCTACATGGTCGAAGGGACCCAGTTGGTAGACAACCATATGCGCGTCGATCACGTGGCGGCAAACTGTGACAGCCATGAGCTCTACAAGGGGATCCTCGAGGGCAAGGGTAGGTCGGTTTTCAACGGTCGCATCTACGTCCACCCCGGAGCCCAGAAGACCGACGCCAAGCAGACCAATCGTAACCTTCTGATCTCTCCGGATGCGGTGTGCAATTCGAATCCGCAACTGGAGATCTTCGCGGACGACGTGAAATGTACTCACGGCTCGACGGTCGGTCAGCTCGACGAGACGGCAATTTTCTATCTGCGTTCACGAGGTATCGGCGAAGAGGCGGCACGCAGCCTGCTGACCTATGCCTTTGCAGCCGACATCGTGGAGCGCATCAAGGTTGGAGCGGTTCGACGGGATCTGGAAGAGTTCCTCTTCCGTCGCCTGCCCAAGGGCGACATCGTTCGACAGGCGGTGTAAGCTCCGGTGCGCTTATGCCTGAGCTCGACGAAGTGAAACAAGCCGAGTCTGCCTCGGCGGCAGAACACCCGTTCGCGATCGAGAAGGTGCGGCAGGACTTCCCTGCCCTGTCCTTGAGTGTCCACGGCAAACCGCTCGTCTATCTGGACAATGCGGCGAGTACCCAGAAGCCGTTGTCGGTGCTGGACGCGGCGGACCGCTGCTACCGGGAGTACTACTCCAACGTCCATCGGGGTGTTCACTACCTCTCACAGAAGGCCACGGATGCCTACGAAGAGGCACGTTGCAAGGTGCAGGCGTTCCTCGGCGCGGCCCGATCGGAAGAGATCGTCTTCGTGCGTGGAGCCACCGAAGGCATCAACCTGGTGGCGTCCACTTTCGGCCGCAGCCGGGTGAAGGCGGGCGACGAGGTGCTCATCACGGAGATGGAGCACCATTCGAACATTGTGCCCTGGCAGATGCTCTGCGGCGAGGTGGGTGCGACACTTCGCGTCGCTCCCATCGATGACCGAGGCGAAGTCATCCTCGAAGAGTACGAGAAGCTGATCAACGAGCGCACACGTTTGGTGGCGATGGTCTACATATCCAACGCGCTGGGAACCATCAATCCGGTGGCGCGCATGATCGAAATGGCTCACGCCCGGGATGTTCCGGTGCTGGTAGATGGCGCGCAGGCCGTGCCCCACAAGGCGGTGGATGTCCAGGCTCTGGACTGCGATTTCTTTGTCTTCTCCGGGCACAAGATGTTCGGGCCGACCGGCATTGGTGCGTTGTACGGCAAGCTGGATCTCCTGACCTCCATGCCTCCTTACCAGGGCGGCGGCGAGATGATCCGCTCGGTGACCTTCGCCAAGACCGACTATGCGGATCCGCCGGCGCGGTTCGAAGCCGGAACTCCGAACATCGTAGGTGCAATCGCAATGGGCGCCGCAGTGGACTATCTCCAGGGTATCGGTCTGAAAGCGATTGGCTGGTACGAGAGCGGTCTGCTGGATTACGCTACAGAGGTACTTTCCGCTGCACCGGGGGTTCGACTCGTGGGCACCGCGACCCACCGTGCCAGCGTCGTCTCGTTCGTCATCGACGGTGTTCATCCCCATGATGCGGGCACCATCCTCGACCGCGAGGGAATCGCGGTGCGAGCCGGCCACCATTGTGCGCAACCGGTAATGGACCACTTCGGAGTACCCGCTACGGTTCGTGCATCTCTGGCCCTCTACAATACGCGCCAGGAGATCGATCGACTGGTGAGCGGGGTGGCTAAGGTGAAGGAGATCTTCAGCTGATGTCGGAGCTCATGGACCTCTACCAGGAGGTCATCCTCGATCACAACAAGCACCCGCGGAACTTCGGACAGATCGAGGCCGCCGATCACTGTGCTCGAGGCGATAACCCGCTGTGCGGTGACCAGCTGACGCTTTACCTCAGGATGGATGGGGATCGCGTTGCGGAAGTTGGATTCGAGGGTCAGGGTTGTGCCATCTCCACCGCCTCGGCCTCGATCTTGACCGAGGTGGTCACGGGCAAGACCCTGGAAGAAGTGGAGGCCCTTTTCGAGTCGTTCCATGAGCTCTTGACCGGCGATCCGAGTGTTGTGGCAGAAGTCGGTCCGGAGCTCGGCAAGTTGGCTGTCTTCGCCGGAGTGCGGGAGTTCCCCGTAAGGGTCAAGTGCGCCACCCTGGCGTGGCATACCCTGAAAGCCGCGATCTCGGATGGCGGTGAGGCCGCCTCGACCGAGTAGAAGAGCTCGGGGGAGGGTAACCAATGACAGTTAGTAGCAGCCTAGAGGTCGGGAAGCTCGAACCTTCGGCCTGGGAGCTGACCGAGCTGCTGCCCGAGCCGAGCGAAGAGGTCATCGTCGAGCGCCTGGCTTCCATCGAAGCCACGGTGCAGTCTTTCGAAGGTAGACGGGGGGAGCTGTCTGCCGATATGGGACAGGAGATGCTACGCGCAGTCGTCCGGCAGTACGAGGACCTGGTGGAACAGGTGGAAGTGCTGGCAGCCTACGGGAATCTCTGGTTCGCCTCCGACACACAGGACCAGGCCGCTCTGAATTTCAAGAATCGGATCGAGCAGGTTCTGACAGATGCCCAGAACAGGGTGCTCTTCTTCTCCTTGTGGTGGAAGCAGCTCGATGATGAGGCCGCCGCTATCCTGCTGCCTTCGGGCTCTCTGTACGCCGACTATCGTCATTTCCTTCAGAATCTGCGACGGCTTCGACCCTTCACCCTCGCGGAGCACTCCGAACAACTCATCAATCTGAAGGATGCTGACGGCATGGATGCGGTGCTGACGCTGTATTCCATGCTCACCAACAGACTGGAGTTTCACCTGGAGATCGAGGGCGATCAGAAGGTCCTGACCCGAGATCAGCTTGTGTCGAATGTCCACTCACCGAATCCCGATCTGCGTCAGGCCGCCTATCGGGAGCTGTTTCGGGGCTTCGGGTCCGAGTCCACCCTGTTGGGCCAGATCTACATCCATCGGCTCCGCGATTGGTATAGCGAGAACGTTCAGTTGCGCGGCTTTGCCTCTCCGATCGCAGTTCGCAACACGGCCAATGACATCCCCGATGAGGCGGTCGAGACTTTGCTAGAGGTCGTGCGCGAGAAGAGCAGCGTTTACCAGCGCTACTTTCGCCTCAAGGCCGAGTGGTTGGGCATGGAGCGCCTCCGGCGCTACGATCTCTACGCCCCGCTCGCCGGGTCCCAGAAGGAGATTCCGTACTCGGAGGGTGTGGGGCTGGTCCTCGACACCTTCGCATCCTTCCACCCCGAAATGGCTGCCAAGGCCGAGCGGGTCTTTGCCGAAAGACACATCGACAGCGCCATCCGCAAAGGCAAGAAGGGGGGCGCCTTCTGCTACACGGTGCTGCCGAGTCAAACACCCTGGCTGCTGGCGAACTACACCGGCCAGGTGAGAGATGTCGCCACCCTGGCCCACGAGCTCGGCCATGCGATCCATAGCATGATGGCTGCCGATCACTCGGTGCTGACCCAGCATCCCGTGTTGCCTCTTGCCGAAACGGCTTCGGTCTTCGCCGAGATGCTGCTCACGGATCGCCTGTTGGCGGAGGAGCAAGACCCACTGGCGATTCGTGAGCTACTGGCGTCGGCAATCGATGACAGCTACGCAACGGTGCTTCGACAGGCGTTCTTTGTCCGCTTCGAGATCGCGGCCCACGATGCAGTGCGGGCCGGCAAATCGGTTGCCGAGCTGAATTCGCTCTACCTGGCCGAGTTGGAGGAGCAGTTCGGTGACAGCGTGGAGATCGATCCTGATTTCCAGCACGAATGGATCACGATCCCCCACATGTACCAGACTCCGTTCTACTGTTACGCCTATAGCTTCGGGCAATTGCTGGTGCTAGCGCTGTATCAGCGCTACAAGGAAGAGGGCGAAGCCTTCATCCCCGGCTATCTGGAGCTTCTGGCGGCCGGCGGATCCCAACGCCCACAGGAGATCTTGTCGAAGATTGGTGTCGACATCACCGACCCGGAGTTTTGGCGAGGTGGATTCTCGGTAGTCGAAGATCTGATCGACCAGATGGAGGCGATCACTCGCTAGTCACCTTCTCCAATCCGGGCAGATACAGAGAGTTGAAAAGCAGCTTGAACGTGCGCACGGTTTGTGCGCGATGCTGGGGGCGAAACCCGATCAGCACGACGCGACCCTCGCCGACGCGATACTCGACCACTGCGGCGCGTCGTTCCAAGAGGTCGGCGCCTTTGATGTAACCGCTCACCGGGATGTCGGCCTCGTCATCCGGGTAGCGGGCAATCACTTGGCGCCCGAAACGGGGGTCGGGTACCCGGGTCTGAAAGGCCGCCGAGTCGGCAAAATAGGCGGCCTCTTCGGGTCTCATGCCAAACCCAACCGGGTGGTCGACATCCACCAGTAATCTGACCATGGTGCCAGGTGCCGAGAATTGACCCTCCTCGATTCCATCGAGAACGTTGGCTACCGGCAAGCCGAACAGCTCGATGAAGTACTTGGTCGATGAGTCCAGTGCCACTACTGTGCCGCCCGCCTCGACCCATTTCTTGATCTCTTCCTCACCTTCGGGTGCAATCCCACCCGAATAGTCCGGCGGCAAAGGCGTCCAGAACTGTTTGGCCCAGGGAGAGTCGGGCTCTCCTTTCGTGATGATCGAAGATCCGACGTCAGGGAACAGGAGCACGTCCACAGCGCCCCGAAAGGAGCCTTCCTTGATGTCCTGGTTGTTCAGATTGATGAAGGGGAAGTCGTACTGTTCCAGGATCCATCGGGTCCAACCTTCGTCCATGCTGGCCACCCACGGCTTGAATAGCCCAATGCGAGAGGTGCTGACGCGCAGGCGATCTCCCGACGGAATCGACTCGAGTGCGCGGACCGGCAGGTGCAGCTCGTCGGCCAGTGCGACTGCCTCGCTGGAGGAGAGCGTGCCGGGTGGCAGCCAGATGTCTCCGACCTGACTCCCTTCAGGCGGCGCCAGCAGCCAGTAGATCTCTTTGCCGTCCTTCAGCAGGCGATTGAGCGCTTTGAAAGCCGAGTCCGAGCTGTGAGGGATGAGGTATCCACCAGCTTTCTCGATGAGGGTCACCTCAGGCCAGATAGGTGTCTCGACCCGTCTCAGCGTCTCGGGGAGGGATTGATCGGTCTCGACTACATCGACGCCGAGCGCGATAGGCAGCGACCAGGAGGTCACATCGTAGGGCGGATAGATCGGCCCACCCTCGTAGGGGACCACCTCCGGATAGCGCTGGGGCCGAAGCATGGTGAGCAAGAAGGCACGATAAGGCTGGGCGGCGGGGATGACGTGGGTTCCCGCTGGGTAGGTCGTCATGCCCAGCTGCAAAGGTAGATCGGAGGTGTAGATCCTGATGCCGTGCTCCAGGAGCAGCTCCACCATCCGGCCTGCCGCCACCGGGTCGTGCTGGTCCACAGAAACGACCCAGGCGGAGGGTGATTCGGTCATGCCCGCCCCAGCCGCCTCTTGAGCCATGCGGTAGAAGTTGCGCAGAAATTCTGTGCGGTTCTCCGACACGGTCTCCACCAGGGCCCAGGTGGCCACCAGCTCGTAGTCCACGATGTCTCTCAAGGTCCAATTGCCGCCTGGCCACGGAGACGGGAAGTTGGCTCTGCGGGTGTATTCGGGTAGACCTTTTCGCCCTCCGCTGAGCTCGCTGGCATCGATCTGGATCGGCGTTGCGATCCGCGCACTGGCTACCTCGGTCAGCAGGCCGGTGACATTCTTCCACCAGGCGGTATTGCGAGTGCCTCCCGGCCAGTAGCTGTCGAAGATCATGTTGTGACCGACTCCGGTGCGACCCGACTCCTCGAGGCGAAAGCTCATGTTGGTGCCGATCAGGTCGGCTTGGCGAAAGATCAAGGAGTGAATCTCGGGATCCAACGGATCGGTCTGCGGGGGGACGAACATTCGAGGTCCCGTGGAGCCCATTTGGTGCTCGTCCAGGAATACCTGTGGGAACCACCGGTGGTAGAGGACCTGATTGACGACTCGAGACTCCTTCTGGGTCAGCATGTAGAAGTCCCGATTGTTGTCGTGGCCGACGTAATGGTGGTAGAGCCAGGGCATCTGGCCGCCTTCGAACTCGGTGCCGACGTGCTCGTTGTACCAGTCGACAACCATGACCTGACCGTCAGGGTTGATCGATGGCATGAGTAGGACGATGATCTCTTCCATCCAGGCCAGCTTCTCGGGTTCGACGGTGGTGGCGAAGTCGTAGACGAACTCCATGGCCATCTGGGTGGAGCCCACCTCTGTCGAGTGGATGGTGCAGGTGACGAGAGCAATGGCCTTGCCTTCATCGATAAGGAGTGCGGCTTCGTCTGCGGTCAGCTGGTCGGCGTTTGCTAGTCGGCGCGCGATCTCTCGATAACGGTCGAGGTTTGGCTGATTGGCCTCGGCGGTGAGAACCACCGCCACCATCTCGTTGCCGAGCGTCGACTCCCCCGCCTCGTCGATGGAAACTCTGTCGGAAGCAGCCGCCACCTGTCGCAAATAGGAGAGGACCTGGGGGTAAGAGGCGAGCTTGCGCTCGGCTCCAACCGAGTGCCCCAGAAACTCTTCGGGTGTCGGTGGGGCTGCTGATACCGCCGTGGTCAGCAGTAGTCCGACGATCAGGGCTGAAAGCTTGTCGCGCATTGAATCCCTCCAGAATTGAAGACGCGGTATC
This sequence comes from Thermoanaerobaculia bacterium, assembly GCA_049664225.1. Classification (GTDB taxonomy): domain Bacteria; phylum Acidobacteriota; class Thermoanaerobaculia; order Multivoradales; family JAHEKO01; genus JAUVRX01. Next base: position 45,869 of record JBATEX010000080.1, on the reverse strand, counting down.
ACCCGCCAGGCCGCAGGCTGGCCGGAAGGCTAGCACAGCCGCAAGACTCATCAACCGCTCCATGCGGGGTGATCTGGCTGATGACGGCCTCTCAACAGATCCGTTAGAATCACTGTTTCCTGGTCAGTGAAGGATTTCAGAAGGAGACACCATGTCCAAGCCCTTATTTTTTCTGCTCGTACTTATTCTTCTAGTCAGTGTCACAGCCTGTGGTCCCAGGGCGGATTCGCCGGCCCCCGAGGCTTCCTCAGAGCCTGCTGCGCAGGTGGTCGAAGTCGTCGAGGAAGCCCTGGTAGCCGTGGCTGTCCTGACGCCTCGTGCTGGCACCGAGGTTGCGGGTACCGTGACATTCACCCAGACCGGAGAGGGTGTGGTCGTCGCGGCCCACGTCTCCGGAGTCGCTCCGGGACTCCACGGGATACACCTGCACGAAAAGGGTGACTGCAGCGCCGAGGACTTCACTTCGACTGGCGGTCACTTCAATCCCACCGAAGATCCGCATGGTGGCCCGAACGACTCGATCCGCCACGCTGGTGACTTCGGCAACATCGAGGTAGGGGCCGATGGCTCGGGCCACCTCGAGCTACTCACCGACATGCTGACGGTCGAGCCCACCGCCGAAACCACGGTCATCGGTCGGGCCGTAATCCTGCACGAGGGCGAGGATGACCTCGAATCTCAGCCCACCGGAGCAGCCGGCGCGCGGCTGGCTTGTGGCACCGTCGTCATGGAGGGCCTCGAAGAGGTTCCGGGGATGGAGGAGATCGAAGTCGAAGAGGAATCGCCGAATCCAGAGGCGGTTTACTGAAGAGTTCCTCTCACTCCGCAAGCTGACCGGCTACAGCCGGCGTCCTGACGTTGGTGGCTGCCCGGGCCGCGAACGAATCGAGGAGCACCTGTGCCTGATCCAGGTGGACGCGGCCGATGACCGCGAGTTGCACCTGTGTGTTGCAGCGATCCCGGTCGCTCTTCTTCCCCGCACGGGTACCGAGGCCCCGGTCTCGTAACCGGTGACGTAGAATACTCCGACGCTCGCGGAAAACATCGCGAAGAAACGGAAGAACCAGGTCTGGTGAGGTGGTTCATGACCATCCCATGGACCTCGAGGTACAGGAGTCATGAATACGGAACCGGAAAGCAGTCCCCTCGAGCAGGATCTCGACTCACAGGAGACCCAGGAGTGGAAGGAGGCGCTCGAGGAGGTCATCGAAAGAGACGGTCCCCAGAGGGCTCACTTCCTGATCGAGGCCCTGGTCGACAAGGCGCGGCGCACCGGTGCCTATCTGCCCTATAACGCGACCACGGCCTACCTAAACACGATTCCTGTGCACCAGGAAGAGCGGCGTCAGGGCGATCCGGCATTGGAGCGCCGGATCAAGAGCATCATCCGTTGGAATGCCATGGCCATGGTGGTGAGAGCCAATCGAGAGGGTCGAGACCTCGGAGGTCACATCGCCACCTACCAGTCCGTGGCGACCCTGCTGGAGGTTGGATTCAATCACTTCTTTCACGGCCCTGGCGACGATCACCGGTGCGACCTGGTGATGATCCAGGGTCACAGTTCGCCAGGCGTCTACGCGAGGGCCTTTCTCGAGGGACGGATCACCGAAGAACAGATGGCCAACTTCCGGCAGGAGGTGGACGGTGAGGGTCTGCCCTCCTATCCCCATCCGTGGCTGATGCCGGACTTCTGGCGCTTCCCCACTGTTTCCATGGGGCTGACATCGATTTCGGCGATCTACCAGGCGCGGTTCATGAAGTACCTGCACAACCGGGGTATCGTCGATACTGATGGCCGCAAGGTCTGGGCTTTCCTGGGCGACGGGGAGATGGACGAGCCGGAGTCGCTGGGGGCCATCTCTCTCGGCTCGCGGGAGAAGCTGGACAATCTCATCTTCGTCATCAACTGCAACTTGCAGCGTCTCGATGGTCCGGTGCGCGGCAACGGCAAGATCATCCAGGAGCTGGAGGCGGTGTTCCGGGGTGCCGGGTGGAACGTGATCAAAGTCATCTGGGGCTCGAACTGGGACCCACTGCTGGCCAAGGACACTTCAGGACTGCTGCGGCGGCGAATGGAAGAGACCGTAGATGGCCAGTATCAGGCCTACGTCACCGCTGATGGCGACTACATTCGCAAGCACTTCTTCGGTGCCTATCCGGAGCTCGCAGAGATGGTGGTGAACATGTCCGATCAAGAGCTCTGGCGTCTCGGACGAGGCGGACACGATCCCCAGAAGGTCTACGCCGCCTATGCGGCGGCCGTCAAGCACACTGGACAGCCAACCGTGATTCTGGCCAAGACGGTGAAGGGCTACGGGATGGGTGAGGCGGGCGAAGGCCAGAACATCACCCACCAGCAGAAGAAGATGGGCGAGGAAGAGCTACGCAAGTTCCGCGATCGATTCAACATCCCAATAGCCGAAGATCGGTTGGAGCAGCTGCCGTTCTACAAGCCGGCCGAAGACAGTGCTCCCATGCGGTATCTGCGGGAGCGCCGCGAGGCCCTCGGAGGCTACATACCCATTCGCAGGCCAGAAGCGGCAGAGACTTTGGAGATCCCCGCCCTGTCCACCTTCAGCGCAGTGACCGAAGGCAGTGGCGACCGTGAGGTCTCAACCACCATGGCCTTCGTTCGACTCCTCATGTCCCTGACCCGCGACAAGAAGATCAAGGAACACATCGTTCCGATCGTGGCGGACGAGGCGCGGACCTTCGGCATGGAAGGCATGTTCCGTCAGGTCGGCATCTACGCGCCCACGGGCCAGCTCTATACGCCGGAGGATGCGGATCAGTTGGCCTACTACCGCGAAGAGAAGCACGGCCAGATTCTGCAAGAAGGCATCTCCGAGGCAGGCTCGCTGTCGTCATGGATTGCCGCCGGTACCTCGCACGTCAACCACGGCATACCGATGGTGCCGTTCTTCATCTTCTACTCCATGTTCGGATTCCAACGTATCGGTGATCTGATCTGGGCAGCCGCCGACATGCAGGCCAAAGGCTTTCTCATGGGTGCCACCTCGGGGCGCACGACCCTCAATGGGGAGGGGCTCCAGCACCAGGATGGCCACAGCCACCTGTTGTCGTCCACGGTTCCCAACTGCCGTTCCTACGATCCGACCTTCGGTTACGAGCTGGCAGTGATCCTCCAAGATGGTCTGAATAGGATGTATTCGGACGACGAGTCGGTCTTCTACTACATCACTCTGCTGAACGAGAACTACGCTCACCCACCCATGCCGAAGGGGGTCGAGGAGGGTATTTGCAAGGGCATGTATCTTCTGCAGAAGGGAGCGCGGGGCAAGGCCAAACCGGCCCCACCCCGTGTGCAGCTCCTGGGTAGCGGCTCGATCCTTCGGGAGATCATCGCGGGTGCCGAGCTCTTGAAGAAGGATTTCGGCGTCGAGTCCGATGTCTGGAGCACGACCAGCTTCACCCAGCTACGGCGGGAGGGCATGGCCACCGAGCGCTGGAATCGACTCCACCCAACTGAGAAGGCGAAGAAGAGCTATGTCGAACAGTGCCTCGAAGGTCAAGATGGCCCGGTGATCGCCTCGACGGACTACATGAGAGCGGTGGCCGACCAGATCCGGCCTTTCGTACCCGGACGCTATCTGACCTTGGGCACCGACGGCTTCGGCCGGAGTGATACCCGCCAGCAGCTGCGGCGCTTTTTCGAAGTCGATCGCTATCAGGTGGTCGTGGCGGCTCTCAAAGCCCTGGCCGACGATGGCGAGGTCCCGGCCGCCAAGGTCGGCGAGGCGATCCAGAAGTACGACATCGATCCCGAGGCGCCGGATCCGTGGACGGTGTAGGGAGCTGACCGATGCCCAAGACACAAGAGATCAAGGTTCCAGACATCGGCGATTTCGACGCCGTCGAGATCGTCGAGGTGCTGGTGAATCCGGGCGACGTGGTCGAAGTCGAAGACCCCCTGATCACCCTGGAGAGTGACAAGGCGACGATGGAGGTGCCGTCACCGCTCGCTGGCAAGGTGGTCGAGGTCAAGGTCAAGATGGGAGACAAGGTGGGCGAGGGTGCGGTCATCCTGGTGTTGGAGGTTGACGAAGCTGCCGCCGCTGAAAGGGAACCCGAGCCGACTCCAGAGCAATCGACACAAGAGGACCCTTCACCTCCCAAGCCCGAGACCGTGGAGAAGCTGTCGGCCCCAGAGGCCGCGGCGCCAGCGTCTCCGGCCCCAGCAACTCCAGCCCCAGGTCCCGACCTGTCGCTGGCACCTGTAGACGAGTTCCCGCATACCACGACCTATGCCAGCCCGGCAGTACGACGGTTCGCTCGCGAGCTGGGCGTAGGCCTGGCCAGGGTCAAAGGCACCGGTCGCAAGGGGCGAGTCTTGAGAGAAGACGTGCAGGGTTTCGTCAAGAAGACCCTGTCTCAACCACAAGGTCCGGACGCCGTGGGGTTGCCCGAGATGCCGGTCATCGATTTCTCCCGCTTTGGAGAAGTCGAGCGCCAGCCGCTGACCCGCATCCAGATGATCTCCAAGACCAATGTGCATCGCAGTTGGTTGCATGTTCCCCATGTCACGCAGCACGACGAGGCGGACATCACCGAGATGGACGCCTTTCGACGCGCTCACGCCGAAGAAGCCAAAGCGCAGGGCTTCAACCTGACTCCCGTCGCGTTCTTGATGAAAGCGACGGTGGGTGCGTTACAGAAGTTTCCTCGCGTCAACAGCTCGCTCGACCCTGACGGCGAGCATGTGATCTTGAAGAAGTACTACCACCTCGGCGTCGCGGTGGACACGGAGCAGGGTCTGATGGTGCCGGTCATCCGCAACGTCGACCAGAAGGGGATTTTCGAGCTGGCGAGAGAGTTGGCTGAAACCAGCGAGCAGGCCCGACAGGGCAAGTTGCGGCCCGACCAGATCCAGGGGGCGTCTTTCACCATAACCAGTCTTGGAGGAATCGGCGGCACCGATTTCACACCGATCGTCAACGCTCCCGAGGTGGCGATTCTCGGAGTGTCCCGCGCGTCGATGAAGCCGGTCTGGAGTGGCGACGACTTCGTCCCGCGGCTGGTGCTGCCCATCTCGCTGTCCTACGACCACAGGGTAATCGACGGTGCTCTCGGTGTGCGATTCACGACCTACCTTTGTGGACTGCTCTCGGATCTGCGTCGCCTCCTGCTCTAGCAACGGATTGAGGGAACTGGCATGGATGAAAGCGCAGAGGTCCTCGTTCTCGGTGGCGGACCCGGAGGCTACACCGCGGCCTTCAGGGCTGCTGATCTCGGCAAGAAAGTGGTTCTCGTCGAGCGTCACTCCAGGCTCGGAGGGGTCTGCCTGAACGTCGGCTGCATACCGTCAAAGGCACTGCTCCATGTGGCCCGGGTCATGGAAGAGGCGGCCGATCTGGACAAGCACGGAGTCGTCTTCGGAAAGCCGAAGCTGGATCTCGACAAAATACGCGACTTCAAGCAGTCAGTCGTTGATCGCCTGACCAAGGGGCTGAGTGCCCTCGCCAAGGCGCGGCAGGTAGAAGTAATCCAAGGCGAAGGCCGATTCACCTCGGCCAACGCCCTCACCGTCGAGGCGGGAACGGAAACAAAGACGATTCGTTTCGAGAGCGCTATCGTTGCCGTCGGATCCCGAGTCGTCGAGATTCCGGGTGTCCCCTATGAGGACCCGCGGGTGATCGATTCGACCGGAGCCCTGGAGTTGCAAGATATTCCGAAGCGCCTGCTGGTCATCGGTGGCGGCATCATCGGGCTCGAGATGGCCATGGTCTACGGTGCGTTGGGCTCGCAGCTCACCATCGTCGAAATGCTCGATCGGTTGATTCCTGGCTGCGACCCGGATCTCGTCAAGCCGCTCGAGCGTCGGCTGAAGCGTCGCTACAAGGCCAAGATCTACCTCGAGACCAGGGTGTCTGGAATCAAGGCCCTCAAGAGCGGTCTCAAAGTCACCTTCGAGGGTGAAAAGGCTCCGCAGCCGACGACCTTCGACAAGGTGCTGGTGTCGGTGGGCAGGCGACCCAACGGAGATCGAATCGGTGCCGAAGAAGCGGGCCTGGTGGTTGACGAACGAGGCTTCATCGCGGTCGATTCGCAGCAGCGCACCAACGTGGCCCACATCTTCGCCATAGGCGATGTGACGGGCCAGCCGATGCTGGCCCACAAGGCGACCCACGAAGGCAAGGTGGCGGCGGAGGTGGCCGCGGGGCTCAAGAGTGGCTTCGATGCGCGGGTCATACCCTCTGTGGCCTACACGGATCCCGAGATCGCTTGGGTTGGGTTGACCGAGACCGAAGCCGAGGCGCAGGGCGTGACCTACGAGAAGGGTGTGTTCCCATGGTCCGCGAGTGGGCGCGCCCTGGGGATGGGAAGAAGTGATGGCCTGACCAAGATCCTCTTCGACCCCATGACGAAGCGGGTTTTAGGGGCGGGAATCGTGGGTCCGAATGCGGGCGATCTGATAGCCGAGATCGCACTGGCCATCGAGATGGACTGTGAAGCGGCCGATCTGAGCCTCACCGTCCATCCGCACCCCACCCTCTCAGAGACGGTCGCCCTAGCTGCCGAGGCTTTCGAAGGCACCATCACGGATCTCTACGTGCCGAAGAAGAGCGGCGCCTGAGTGAGTTGAAGTCGCTGGCTGAACACGAAATAGCAGGAGGACTCCCTATGGCAAAGACCCCCGAGGAAATGGCAGCTTCGATGATCGCCAATCTCGAAGGCAAGACGGGCAAGGACCTGGCTGGTTGGCTCGAGATCACCAGGGCCAGCGGGCTCGAGAAGCACGGTCAGATCGTCAAGCTCTTGAAATCGAACCACGGCATGACCCACGGGTACGCGAATATGGTGGCCCACGAGACCCTGCGGGCTGGACAGCATCAGCCGACGGAGAACGAACTGGTCGAGAGCCAATACTCTGGAGCCAAAGCGGATTTGCGCCCCGTCTACGACGCCCTGATCGCCGAGATCTCGAAGTTCGGGCCGGACGTCGAGATCGCTCCCAAGAAGGCCTATGTGAGCCTGAGACGCAATCAGCAGTTCGGGATCATTCAGCCCTCCACGAAGACCCGGGTCGATGTGGGAATCAACCTCAAAGGTGCCGAGCCTACCGAGCGCCTCGAGGCTTCAGGGAGCTTCAATGCAATGGTCTCTCACAGGGTCCGTCTGAGCGCTGCCGGCGAGGTGAATCTGGAGCTCGTCGCCTGGATGAAGAGGGTATACGAGGCATCATGAGCAAGAGCGAGAAGCGAGTTCAAATCCGCCATCCTGATCCGACGAAGTCCATGCCGGCGATCGACCACTGGAAGTACGAAGCTGTTCGCCAGGCAATCTTGACTGCGGTTCCCAAGTCTGGAGAAGGGCTCCTCTTCAAGGAGCTCCCGGGTCGGGTCCGTGAGCATCTTCCCGCCGACAAACTCGAGAATCTGGGCTCGGTCTCCTGGTACACGACCACCGTGAAACTGGATCTCGAGTCCCGAGGCGAAGTGAAGCGAGTTCCCGGCTCACGGCCCCAGCGACTACTGCGATGATCGAGTTCGAGAAGTTCTCTCACCTGACGTTCGATTGCTACGGCACGATCATTGATTGGGAGACGGGAATCCTGTCTGCCGTCCATCCCGTGTTGGAGAGCCACGGGATCACCATTGAAGAGGCCGAGATACTGCAGTTGTACGCCCGACTCGAGGCGGAGCAGGAGGCCGATGCCTATAAGCCCTACAAGCAGATCCTGATGGGAGTGATGGATGGCATGGGGCACGAGCTGGGATTCACTCCGTCCGAGGCCGACCTGCTGGCGCTGCCGGAGTCGGTCGGAGTGTGGCCGCCGTTTGCCGACAGTGTCGAAGCTCTGCAGCGCCTGCAAATGGGTTTCGAGCTCGTCATCCTGTCCAATATCGATGATGACTTTTTCGCCGCGACGGAAGCGGGCTTGGGAGTCGACTTCGACGAAGTCATCACGGCCCAGCAGGTCGAGAGCTATAAGCCGTCACTCTTGAACTTTCGAGTTGCTTTGGAGCGCCTCCAGGTACCGCAAGAGCAGGTACTGCATGTGGCCCAAAGTCTCTTTCATGATCATGCCCCGGCCAAACAGCTGGGTTTCACCACCGTCTGGGTGAATCGGCCGAGCCGATGTCCGGGGATTGGGGTGGCCCAACCCACTCGATGCTCGCCCGATCTGGAGGTCCCCGATCTCAGGAGTCTCGTGGAGTTAGCTGGTATATGAGCGTTGACGACGCAGATTATCTGTACACTGGGATAGACTTCGATAGATGAGCATGCGAGCCAGAGTCGTGCGGTACAGCCCGGCTGAAGAGATTGCCAACAGCATCACGCATGGTGTTGGCCTGCTCCTCGCCATAGCTGGGCTGGCAACGCTGGTTGCGTTTGCAGCCCTGCGCGGTAGCGCCTGGCACATCGTTGGCTGCAGCATCTTCGGTGCGACACTGGTCCTTTCCTACTTGACCTCGACGCTCTACCACAGCGTGCCCACGGTTCGGGCGAAGTCGATTCTGCGGGTTTTCGACCACTGTGCGATCTTCCTTCTCATTGCGGGAACCTACACGCCGTTCATGCTGGTGAATCTGCGTGGGCCATGGGGCTGGTCCCTTTTTGGCGTCGTCTGGGGCATCGCCACCCTGGGCATCGTCTTCAAGGTGACCATGTTGCGAAAGTGGACTGTCGTTTCGGTGGCTTTGTACGTCGCCATGGGATGGGTCGTGGTGGTCGCGACCAAGCCGATGCTCTCTGCGGTTGCTCCCGGAGGTCTGCTGCTGCTCCTACTCGGCGGCCTGGCATACACGGGTGGTGTCGCCTTCTATGCCTGGCGTCGGATGCCGTATCACCACGCCATCTGGCACCTGTTCGTCCTGGCCGGCAGCGTATTTCATTTCTTCGCCGTGCTCTTCTACGTGATTCCTCTCGGCGGCTCCTGAGGGGCGTCACGTCGAGGATTCGGCCTATCGCCGTGACTGATCGCGACAGACAATCAAGACTCGTCCTAGTCAAGCACTCTCTACCGGAGATGCAGATTCAGGCGGAGTCGCGGTTCTGGAAGCTGTCCGAGGAAGGGCGCAAGCGGTGCGCTCCTCTGGCGGACAAGCTTCGGCGCTTCGATCTCGCTCGGATCGTCTCCAGCAATGAGCCGAAGGCAGTGGAGACGGCAGAGCTCGTGGCGTCCCAGCTGACCCGCACTCATATTGTCCGGCCGGATTTGCAGGAGATCGATCGCACAGGACTCGGATTCGTCGGCCTGGAGGCCTATCAAGAGACCTTCCGGCGGTTCTTCGCCGAGCCTGACCGAGTCGTGATGGGATCCGAAACGGCCGAAGAAGCACGGGCGCGATTCGCCGCAGCCGTCGAGGGTGTGCTCGAAGAGTTTCCCGATGAGACGCTGGCAATCGTGACTCATGGAGCGGTGATCTCGCTACTGGTCTCCGAGCCCACCCCCGAAGATCGATTCCGCCTCTGGAGGCGGCTCGGGCTTCCCTCGTATGTCGTCGTCTCGAGGCCGACGCTCGAGATCGTCGAGGAGTTCTACGGCGTCGACTGAGCCGGAAGCTGGCCGAGAGGACCGGGGAGGATGCCGAGAATGGTGCCGGGAATGAAGTACCACCACATCGGGATTCCGACTCAAGAGAAACGAGACGACGAGGAGTATCTGCCCGCTTTCAAGGTGTACGTCTCGAGCTTCGATCGTGGTCCGTTCGGCATCGAATGGATGAGATTCGAGGACGATAGCCCAGTCCCAGACCTTGTAAAGAGAGTTCCCCACGTCGCCTTCGAGGTGCCCGATCTCACGACGGCCATCGCTGGTAAAGAGCTTCTGATCGAGCCCAACAGCCCTTCAGAAGGCGTCACCGTAGCCTTCATTGTCGATGACGGGGCGCCAATCGAATTTCTCGAATTCTCACAGCCTCGAACCGATTGAGGACCGAGTCGTGAGTCGGAAGGACCGGCGCCGAAAGCTCTGGCCGCGCGCATTGGGCTCGATCGTCGTGCTGGCTATCGGCTTACCGTTCCTGATCGTCTTGCCTTGGCGCTGGCTCGAGCCGCCGGATAGCGCTTTCATGATGCGGGCCCGGGGTGAAGGTACGGATATCGATCAGCAGTGGGTCTCGTGGGAGTCGATTTCGCCTCACCTGCCCATAGCGGTCGTAGCGGCAGAGGACCAGAAGTTTCCCGAGCACCGTGGCTTCGACACCGAGTCGATCCGGTCTGCCCTGGAGGAGGAAGGCTCCAAGGGGCGAGGCGCCAGTACGATCTCACAGCAGGTCGTCAAGAACCTCTTTCTCTGGCCTGGCAGAAGCTTGGCTCGCAAGGGAATCGAGGCCTATCTCACCCTTTTCCTCGAGATTCTCTGGCCGAAGCAGCGAATTCTCGAGGTGTATTTGAATGTGGCCGAGTTCGGTCCCGGAATCTTCGGAGCCGAAGCCGCCGCTCAGACCTTCTTCGGCAAACCGGCCTCGCAGCTGAGTGCACGGGAGTCGGCTCTGATGGCGACCGTGCTGCCGAGCCCGAAGCGGATGTCCCCGGGCCGGCCATCCCCGTATGTGGAAGAAAGAGCCGGCTGGATCTTGCGCCAGATGGAGCAACTGGGCGGCCCAACCTATCTGCAGGGAATGTAGTCGAGGGTGGTCTGGTCTCGACTCGCTAGAACGACCGAACCGTTGAAAGGAGCTCCATGCTGGATCGGGATCGATGGGAGGGCCTTTTCGAGCGTTTCTTGCAGGACCGGGTAGAAACCGATCCGGCTCATGGGATGGACCATGTGAGACGGGTAGTGGCCAACGCGCTGCAACTAGCGGAGACCGAAGAAGCCAGGCTCGAAGTGGTCTTGCCTGCAGCCTGGCTGCACGATTGCGTAGTCGTCCCCAAGAAGTCCCCCGACAGATCGACTGCCTCTACGATGGCGGCCCGGACGGCTCGTGAGTGGCTCCAGACCGAGGGCTACGATCCGACCAGCCTCGACGAGATCGAGCACGCTATCGTCGCCCACAGCTTCTCGGCTGGAATCCATCCCCAGACGATCGAAGCCAAGGTCGTTCAGGATGCGGATCGACTCGACTCACTGGGTGCCATCGGAATCGCCCGGTGCTTGATGCTGGGAGGCAGCCTGGATCGCCCCCTCTACGACATGGGTGATCCCTTCTGCGAGGGGCGAGATCCCGAAGATTCAGCCTTCACGATCGATCACTTCTACACCAAGCTGCTCCTCTTGGGCGAGAGAATGCAGACCGACTCGGGGCGCAAAGAAGCCATGCGGCGAACGGAGTTCATGATCGCCTACCTGCAAGAACTGGCGCTGGAGGTCGGCGCAGATCAGGTGGACTGAGATCCGGTGGGCAGGTTGGGCGTGTCGTCTGTCGTTGAACGCGAGAGGGCTCGGTTGGAGTAGGCTGTCTACAAGGAGGACGCCATGAAACTAGATGTCAGGGCATTCGCGATCACCTGTGGACTCCTGTTGGGACTGGGGCTGTTCATGGTGACCTGGTGGATCATCATCCTCGATGGTCCGTCGGACCGCACGACCTTTATTGGTCAGATCTACCGAGGCTACGGCCTCCATGCAGCTGGTAGTGTGATGGGTCTGATCTGGGGCCTGGTGGATGGTGCGATCGGGGGCGCCATCTTTGCTTGGCTCTACAACACCCTGGCCAGTCGTTCCTAGAGCGCCGCTTCCGGCAACTGATCCAATGTGTCGATTCGGGGCTGGGTACCCGAGGTGCTATCGTTCGCCAAATCCTCTTTGAGGGTCGATCCATGATGAAGAAGGTCAAGGCAATCGTGATGGGCCGCGTGCAGGGTGTCTGGTTCAGAGCCAACACGATGCAGGAGGCGAAGCTGCTTGGAGTCCGCGGGTACGCCCGGAATCTGCCGGACGGCTCGGTTGAGATCGTCGCCGAGGGCGAAGCCGCTGCGGTGGATACTCTGATCGCGTGGGCGGGAGAGGGTCCCCCTCTGGCTGTGGTACGCCATGTGCGGGTGGAAGACCTGGACTATGACGACGAGTTTTCCAACTTTGGAGTCCGACATTGATCCATGTTGTCGGCGAGACGGTTGGAAGCAAGTTGAAAAGGAGATAGATCATGTGCCGACTCTCGACGCGTGCCTTCACCCTGGTGATGGTCGCAGCACTTATCGGAGTCATACCAGCATCGGTGGAAGCCGCTGGCCTGACGGTGGGGGTGGAATTGGAGCCCTCCAGCGAAGCGGCCGGACTCTACGAAGTGACGGCGCAGATCCAGGACGCCGAGAGTGGCGAGATGCTCTCGGCGCCGACCGTTGTGTTTCCAAAGGGAGAGGATCCGGCCAGGGTGACCTCGTCGACGCAGTCCGGTGGCATCTTGGAGTTCACCATTTCGATCAGCCCTGACGAGACCACCGTCACCTACGCTGTCGAGCGTCAGGAAGGCGGCAATGTCATCGCATCGCAGAAAGCGACGATTCGACTGGCATCTCAAGGTGAGTAAGCCGAGCAAGAACTGTCGAGAACCTTTGTAACGACTGCGCGCTGGTCGTCGCGAGAGGAGGCCGACCCGTGTTCATCGAGCACATCCACCACATCATGGTTCGGGAGCTTCGAGGAATGAAGAACGAGCTTCTGGCCTATCAGGACGAGGGGGACATCTGGCGGTCTCTGCCCGGTTTGCCAAATACTGCGGGCACGGTTGCTTTACATGTGGCTGGCAATTTGCAGCATTTCGTGGGCGCACAGCTTGGGAAGTCGGGCTACGTCCGAGACCGCGAGGCCGAGTTCGGACGCCGCGACGTCCCTGTGTCCGAGATGGTGAAAGAGCTCGACAGAACTGTCGCCGCGCTGGATGCAGCCTTCGCCAAGCTCGAAGAAGAGTTAATGGATCGTCCATTTCCGCAGGAGATCGCCGGTGTTCGGCCGACTGTCGGAGATTTCCTGGTCCATCTCGTGGCCCACCTCGCCTACCATCTGGGCCAGATCGACTACCACCGACGTTGCGTCACCGGAGAAGCCACCACGGCGGGAGTTCTCTCTCCCCGCGACCTGAAAGCTGCTACAGAGAGCTAGGGCAGGCGAGCCCGCGCCAAGCCTTCAGTCCAGGCCAAACAAAGCAGCCTGGCCGATCGGTGAAGCGTACGAACTGTGCTCGAATGTCAGGAGGTCGCCGTCGCCGAGCTTGCCGGCTTCGAAGTGCTCCAGGGCATGATCTTCTGACCAGAAGAAGACGCTATTGCGTCAGTAGGCGTGGATGATGTTGGGCTCTTGGAACCTCGGCCAGTCGATCTGGGGCTCGAAGAACATCGGCTTCGACCCCGCCAGCTCCGCTTCGTACTGCATCTCGCTGTCGATGGTCAGTCGCATTGGCTGATCGCAGTGGCCGCAGGAGGTCTCGATCGTGGCCTTGGTGAATTTGTCTGTCAATCGCCCTTGCACGAAGGGCGCTATGAAGGCGTCCTCCGCTCAGGCGCCGTAGAGGCGTTCCCCTGTACTGAAAGTGAGCTTGTGTGGAGTGCGGTCTGTCGTCACGGGAAAGGCCCAAGAGACCGCCCCTTCTTCATTGCGTAACAAGAAGAAGAGATTGCGCTCCAGGTCGTCGAGGATTTCGTCCGTGCGCGAAATCGAGATTCCCAACTGCCGAGAGAAGGTCTCGGGTGCGATGGGCTGGCCGGTTCGAACCAGCTCGGTGACTGCGGACCGTCGAATCGCGTGGTGCTCGTCGGACATGAAGTCGAGACGCTTTCGGCCCCTCTCGATCCCTGCCAGGACCAATTGTTTCCACTCGACGGTCGGAATGGAGGTCAAAGCGCCTTGCCAAACGATGCGTACATCCGAGTCCATGATGATTCCTCGACGGAGCTATGCCGTCACCCCGAGGCTTGAATTATACGCCCTGGCCTTGACCGGAAAGCGGTGGGCTCACTATGTTCGAGGGTTGTGGCAGAATTGGCGGCAGCAGCTCATCATCGGTTGGAGCGAATATGGATCTGAAACGTGCGCTGGCAGCTCTGGAGGCTGCTGGGACCGCGCAGAACCGCAAGGTCTATCGACGTCACGGGGTCGACGATCCCCTGTATGGCGTGAGCTATGCAAACCAGGGGAAACTGGCCAAGAAAAACAGAGGCGACACGGAGTTGGCAATCGGCCTTTGGAAGAGCGGCAACCACGACGCACGGATCCTCGCGGCCATGATCGCTGATCCGGAGGAGATCCGAAGCTCGCTGTTGGATGTCTGGGTGCGGGATCTGGACAACTATGTCCTGACCGACGCGTTTTCCGACCTGGTGAGCCAGAGTCCATTTGCGAAGACCAAGGTCGCCAGGTGGACCCGGTCCGCCCAGGAGTTTGTCGGTGCGGCGGGTTGGAATGTGTTGGCCCGCCTGGCGAGACAGGATCCCGAGCTGACAGACAACGAGCTCGAAGAGTATCTCGCGTTGATCGAGACCGAGATTCACGGCCGCAAGAACAGGAGCCGTCATTCCATGAACAGCGCCCTGATCGCGATCGGAATCCGCAATCCGAAGCTCGAGCGCAAGGCTCTTGCGGTGGCCAAGAGGATCGGCAAGGTCGAGGTGGATCACGGCGAGACGAGCTGCAAGACGCCAGATGCCCCCACCTACATCCGGAAGGCCGTGGCGAGAAGATCCCAGGCCACCCGATGAGCGGTATTGGGTAGGGCCATAGGGTCCGGGACGGGAATCGGAGAGGAGACTGCCATGAGAGACACTACACTGAGAGTCATTGCCCACTTCAGAGCCCAGCCGGGTAGGGAGGCCGACCTCAAGCACGTGTTGGTCGGCCTGATCGAGCCCACGCGCGAGGAGGCCGGCTGTATCGGCTACGAGCTCTTGGAGAACCTAGAGGATCGGCGAGAATTCACCTTCGTCGAAGAGTGGCAGGGCGAGTCGGCGCTCGAAGCCCATTTCAGCACCGACCACGTAGCCAGCGCACTGCAGGAGTTCCCGGCAGTGCTGGCTCAGGAGTTGGACCTCAGGAAGTACCGTCTGCTGGGCTGAGTCGCAGTGGGCGCTGTGATCAGTCTCATTCATCCGGACAACACGAGATCTCTCGCGCTGGCCAAGCGGCTCGGAGAGCAGTTCGAAAGAACCATCGATTTCTTTGGAGACGAGGTCGGTGTCTACGGCATCGACAAGGCCTCATGGGAGGCAGCAGGAGTCGCCTGATGCAACGGGTGCAGCTCATTCATTGGAAGCCGGCTGAGGCCCAGGCCCGCGTGAGTGCGTTGGAGAAGGCGGGCTACCAGGTGACCTATGAGCCCTTTCAGGGGCCGCCGACCCTGAGGCGCATTCGGGCCGATCCGCCCGACGCCGTGGTGATCGATCTGGATCGCTTACCCAGTCAGGGACGGGACGTGGCCTTTCTCCTTCGACAATCGAAGAGTAGTCGCTTCCTACCGCTCGTCTTCGTCGGTGGCGAGCCTGAGAAGATCGCCAAGATCGAGGCAGCACTGCCCGATGCGATCTACATCCCGTGGACCCGAATCTGCAGCGGACTCCAGCGCGCCATCGTCAATCCCCCTGCTGACCCGGTTGTACCCTCTTCAGCGCTGGCGGGCTATTCGGGGACACCCTTGCCTCGCAAGCTGGGAATCAAGCCCGATTCGGTTGTGGCCCTGCTCGGCGCTCCGGAAGGTTTCGAGGCGGTGCTGCAGCCCATTCCGGAGAATGTGCGCTTCAAGCGCAGCGCGCGAGGGGCCGTGAATCTGATCCTCTTTTTCGTGAAATCCAAGTCCGCGATGGAGCGTCGCTTTCCGACCGCGGCCCGCTGCCTGGCCGAAGGCGGAGGGCTGTGGATCGCCTGGCCCAAGAAGGCATCAGGTGTTACCACCGATCTCACGCAGGCGGCCGTGCGGTCATTCGGCTTGGGCGCGGACTTCGTGGACTACAAGATCTGCTCTATCGACGAGACCTGGTCGGGCCTCCTGTTCGCCCGACGTAGGACGAAATAGCACGGCCCGGCTTCTTTGGAATGCCTGCTTTTGATTACAGCCTTGTCGCAGATCTCTACGACAGCTTTTGTCGTTTCGAAGATGACATAGAGTTCTTTCGGAAGTGTTTGCAGGGTTCGACGGGTCCGGTACTGGAGCTCATGGCTGGCACAGGCCGGATCTCTCTACCGTTGCTCGAGGCTGGAGTGGAGCTCGTCTGTGTCGATGCTTCTTTGCCCATGTTGGAGGTACTGAAGAAGAAGCTGGAGAAGGGAGACCTCAGGGCAGGCGTCGTCTGTTGCGATGTGCGAAGGTTGCCGTTCCGATGTCGCTTTCGGACCGGCATCTGGCCGTTTCACGGCATCTCGGAGCTCGACGAGGCGGCTGATCGGCAGCAGGCCTTGCGGGAGCTGAGAGGAGTCATGCAGGAAGATGCCCTCCTGATTATCACGCTTCACAACCCGGCTATTCGACAGCGATCGATTGACGGCAAGTGGCACGATCACGGCACGTTTCGCCATCTCGATGGCAACGGATCGGTAGCGCTGTCCAGCAGGCTCGAGGTTGATGCCGAGGACGGCGCGATCGTCGGAGTCCAACGGGTTGAACAGATCTCGGATGCTGGTGAGACGGTTGCGGTGCAGGAGATCCCGTTGCGCTTCGCGCTTCCTTCTCATCCTGAAATCGAGGCTGAGCTCCAGGCCGTCGGTTTCGAAGTGGAAGAACTCTATGGGGACTACGATGCCTCCGTCTTCGATGACCGCGAGTGTCCCCACATGATCTGGAAGCTCAGAAGCTGATCGGATCGCAGCGAGGGGAGAATGGTGACCATGGTTCGAATGAGACGACAGGTCTGGCTCGGGGTCTTACTGTGGGTGTCGGCTGCCGGAGTCTTGACGCGCGTTCAGGCGCAGGAGTTGCCATCGCAGCCAGCAGAGATCACTCTCGCCGACGATCTGAGGCTGGTCGAGTTGAGGCCCGGGCTCTGGAGGCATGTCTCCACCTTTGTCCTGGTCAGCAGACCGACGCCTGCGAATGGGCTTTTGTTGATGACCGAGACGGAGGCGCTACTGATCGACACCCCATGGACCGACGACCAGACCGAGCGACTTCTGGATTGGATCGAGAGGGATCGTGGGCTCTCGGTGGCCGGCGTCATCGCTACCCACTTCCACTCGGACTGCATGGGAGGAATCGGAGCCGTTCACCGACGAGAGATCCCGACCTACGGCTTGTCCCTGACAGCGGACCTGGCGCGCGAAGCCGACCACGAGCCGCCGACAGTGCTCTTCACTGGAAGTATGGGACTGACTGTGGGTGGCGAGACTGTCGAGCTCTTCTATCCAGGTCCGGGTCACAGCCACGACAACATCGTCGTTTGGCTGGAAAGCTACAAGGTGCTTTTCGGCGGCTGTCTGGTGAAGAACGCGACTACGAGGCACATCGGCTACCTGGGCGACGCCGAAGTCGACAGCTGGGGGGCTAGCGTCGAGAAGATGAGAGCGCGCTACCCCGAAGCCGCCCTCATCGTCCCAGGACACGGGCAGCCCGGCGGTTGGGATCTCGTCGAAAACACGCTCGCCCTCATTGCTGAGCAATGAGGGCTCAAAGGTTGAGGCGCCCGGCTCACCGCCGGGCGGTCTTTGAGGGCGTGGGGGTTGAAGCGTTCGGACTTCGTCCGACCGATCTCTGAGGGCGTGGGGCCGAACCGACGAGGGAATAAGCCCTTACGCCCCTAGGCCCTTATGCCCCCCCTATTGCCTCCAACAATCAGCAGGCGAGGATCGCTTGCATGTCGGCGGCGGAAACGGGTGCGTGATCACCGAAGTGGTTGGGGTCGCCCTCAGCAATCTCGGCGGGGATCGATTCGAGGAGGCGATTCCATGACTGTTCGTCGAGACCCTCGATGAACGCTGCGAAGGTATCGGACTCCGGATTGGCTGTCAGGTAGTGGCGGTAGAAGCCGACAATATTCTGGAGCATCGGCAGGTAAGGCTCGAGGTCGGTCGTGGTCGACGCCGCCTCGCTGTCGATCCACGCGATCGGCACCTTGACGATCGAGCCGGGGCGGGCCAGCTCGGTGCGCAGCAGCAGCTCGATGTCGAAGGCGAATTTCTTCTCCAGAGCATCGACGACGATGGTACGGGCCACGTCGGCTCGAAAGGCCTTGAACCCGCACTGCGTGTCGACGACTCGGTCGAGCGCGGGCAACAGTCGCTTCCACAGGTAGATGAAGAGCTTGCCGCGCACATTGCGCTTGCCCTTCTTGATGGCTACCGAGGTGGTTTCGCGACGTGACCCGATTGCGGCATCGGCCCCCTCGGCCAGAATCGGATACATCAGAAGCCCGGCCTGCCCGAGGTGAGTCGAGAGGTCGGCATCCGTGAACAAGACGACATGCCCGGGTTCGTTCCGCTGAGCGGCATGCCACATGCCGAGCTGGATCGAGCCACCCTTCTGGCTGTCGGATGTCTGCTCGAGGGGCCGGGTCGCAGGCACCTCCCGACGAATGGCCTCTTCGAGGAACAAGACTTCGGCCCGCAGCTCGGGTCCGGATTGCTGGAGGATCTGCTGGGCGATCTGACCGCTACCTTCGGGACAGCCGTCATCGACGGCGAAGATCCGCCAATCGATGTGCTCATTCCCCTCGAAGAGCCACTCGAGCTGAGCGGCCTTGCGACGCAGGAAGTCCTCTCCGTGAGGGTGCGCCTCGGGCTCCAGGATCCGGTTGTGCTCTTTGTACATCGCGAAGATCACCGACAGATGGGCGGGATCTCGCAGCCTCGTTACGAGGCTCTTGCTGCCAGCGAGCTTGGCCGCCAGGTGGACGAGGAGCGGAACCGCCTGATCCGCTTCGAACAACCGCCGCTCGAAAACCGCCAGCTCCTCGTGGGAGGCCACAGCGTCGAGAATCGCATCGGCGGCCTGAGTAGCCAGATCGAGATGCTGGCCGTTGGTGAGGTTCAACTCCTCCGGGGCCTGGCCGGCAATTCGTTGGGCCAGATCTGTGAGATCTTGCGTCATGGTCGGTGAATCCTCGCAGGTGGTCACAGGTCCGTTCGGGTCAGCCGTCGAGGCAGGTGTCGATGATCAGAAGGGGAAGGATATATTAGGTCCCGCAAATGGTCTCATCGAAGACGGGCTCGAAAGCCCGACGGAGGAGGAAGGAAGATGCAAGCTGACAATCCCGTGACGGCCGATGTGCTGGTTTTCCTCAGCGGTGTCGGTGGGGATCGCCATTTCACAGTCGAGAACGAGGGTCCCGCAGCTGCTCGCAACGTGGAGCTGAGGATCGAGTCAGAAGGCGACAAGAACACTCCTGTGTTGGAAAGTGAATTGGAGAAGAAGTTCCCCATCGCCGAGCTCGGCGCCGGCGAGCAGCTGTCAGTGCAGGCCATCATCACCACAGGCACGGGAATCCACTTCAAGGCCGTCGTCTCCTGGCAGAATCCCGATGGCTCGCGTCGAGAAGTCAACGCCAGGCTGACGCCTTGAGACCCGAAACTTCGATGGTGTGGAGATCCCCGTGATGGCATTCATCGACTACGTTCCCGAGGACGCGGTGCCGGAAGCCGATCGTGTCCCGGACCACGACAACATTCTGCGTATCCATGGCATTCACAGCCGGACCATGCGGCAACACTTCGATCTCTACCGCGAGTTGATGTACAGTCGTGGTCCCCTGGCACGCGAGCAGCGAGAGATGATCGCCGTGGTGGTCTCGGCCACCAACGACTGCCACTACTGAATCCAGCATCACGGGGCGGGGCTCCGTCGACTCCTCTCGGTACAGGGTATGGAAGATCAGGCACAGCTGGACCTACTGTCCTCACTGATTTCGGACCACCGGCAAGCTCCATTGAAAGGCGCGGACAAAGCGATGCTGGACTATGCCGTCAAGCTCACCGTGGCTCCGGCTGAAGTCAGCCAGGTCGATGTGGGTGCGCTGCGAGCCGCGGGTTTCGACGACCTAGGGATTCACGACATCTGCACCATCACGGCCTATTTCGCGTTCGTCAACCGCATTGCGGATGGCTTGGGAGTAGAGATGGAGGCTGATCGATGAAAAGAGTGGTCGTAGCCTCCGGCAATCCGGTCAAGATCCAGGCGGCCCTGAACGCTTTCACCCGCATGTTTGCTCCCGACCGATTCGAAGTCGACGGTGCGAAGGTGGCCTCCGGTGTCGCGGCTCAGCCGATGAGTGACGTCGAGACCCTGCACGGGGCGGAGCAAAGAGCTTGTGCAGCGGAGAAACAGGTGTCCGAAGCCGACTTTTGGGTTGGCATCGAAGGTGGGGTCGCGGAGAGCGACGGTGACTTGCTGGCTTTCGCCTGGGTGGTGGTGCGCTCGGCAGGAATCAGTGCCCGGGGGCGCTCGGGCACCTTCGTCCTGCCAGTGCCCGTCAGCGATCTGATCAGGGCCGGCAAAGAGCTGGGGGAAGCCGACGACATCGTATTCGGACGCCGCAACTCGAAGCAGAAGGAAGGTGCCCTGGGGCTGCTGACGGGAAACGTGATTGATCGGCGGGAGCTCTACGAGCATGCCATCCTGCTGGCACTGGTGCCCTTCAAGAGCAGTGAGCTCTACAGTGGATAGACGAGGTAGGGGACCGACCCTGCGAAACGACTTGAGAGTACTCCTCCTGCTGAGTCTGGTGGCAACTGTCGCGGTAGGTGGGGTGCCACCCGAGTTCAGCGGCCTGACCTCTTCCTTCGCAACACTCGACGGCGCCAGGGTTCATTATTGGATTCAGGGCGAAGGCCAGAAGGCGGTGGTCTTTGTACACGGGTGGGGTTGCGATGCCACGGTTTGGCGGTTGCAGACCTCGGCATTGCCTGAAGGCTGGAGAGCCCTATACGTCGATCTTCCAGGACACGGTGAGAGCGATGCACCCGACGAGATCTACTCGATGGAGTATCTGGCTCGCGGAGTGGCCGCATCGATGAAAGACGCGGGTGTCGAGCGAGCCGTCCTGGTGGGGCACAGCAACGGGGTTCCGGTCGTGCGGCAGTTCTATCGGATCTATCCGGAAAAGACCCAGGGCATTATGGCTGTCGAAGGGGGTTTCCGGCCGCTGGTCTCCGATCCAGAGATTTGGAATCAGATGGTCGCGCCGTTCCGAGCGGAGAACTACCTGGAGGCTGTCGAGAGAATGATCCCAGCAGATCTTTCCCCAGAGTTGACTCGCGATATCAGGTCCATGATGCTGGCAACACCTCAGAAGGTCCTGGTTTCCAGTCTGGAGGGAGTGGGCGAAGCAGAGATCTGGGCGGAAGATCCGATCGCAGTGCCGCTACTTGTGCTGTTGGCTGAATCACCCTTCTGGACCCCGGATTACGAGCAGTTCGTTCGCGGACTCGCTCCTCATGTCGACTATCGGGTCGTGGCAAATGCGAGTCACTTCCTACAGCTGGACAACCCCGACCGCTTCAACGAAGCGCTGGCAGCCTTGCTGAGTCAGCTCAGTAGTCACTCAGCCGACGGTCGATGACGGTCTGCCAGTCTTCGAGATCTTGCTGGTAGCGGGTCAGGGAGTTTTCGAGCTCCATGATCTCCCGGTCTATACCCTTGATCTGCTTCTTGAGCAGGTCGAGCTGGAGAGCGCTTTCATCGGCCATGGTTTCGATATCTTCGGCCGGCATGTCGACCTGACCCATATCCAGTCGATCGGCGAAGATCTGGAGCTGCCCCTCCATCTTGGCCTTCTGGTTCTGGAGATCGGCGCGAGTCGCTCTGGCGGTTGCCAGCTGTTCCTCAGCTCTGGCAGACCGTCCGGAGCTGAGCTGAATGCGGGCCATCACCAACCCCAGGCGTTGACCTTCGAGGTTGCGTTCCAGCAAGTCGGCTATCTCTGCGAGGGTTTGGTTGAGCTTTGCCAGTTGAATCGGTACCTCGGCAGCCACGGGTTGGGGAGCGGCTTGCTGCCCGAACAGCGCGGGCGCGCCGAGCAGGACTGCGAGGCTGGTCATAGTGCTGAGACTGCGGAGAATTCCTGACACGGCATCGTCCTCCAATGGTCGGTTCTCGAATCCCTTCCAGTCATTGTAGAGCCAGGCGGACAGGCTTGCCGAGCGCGAATCGACCATGCCCCGGAATCTCGACTGGCCGAATCCCAGGGCTTGAGAGAGAATGGTCGCTAGGGAACCACCGGAAGGCTCGAGAGTGCGAATCAGAATTCAGATCGGAGTCCTGCTGCTCTGTCTCCTCGAGGGGGGGCTTGGGGCCTCGTCGGGACCGCCGAGGGAAGAGCCGGCGAGAGGCAAGTTCTTGATCGCAGGTCCCGAGATGAGGGATCCCAACTTCTCCGAGACCGTCGTTTTGTTGCTGGAGTACGACGAGACAGGAGCCCTTGGCCTCATCATTAATTGGCCCACCGAGATGCCTGCCGATCATGTGCTGCCCGATGTCGAGGGGTTGGCGGAGAGCCCTCACCAGGTGTTCATCGGTGGTCCAGTTCAGCGGGGACAGATCACGCTGCTCGTTCAGGCCGACGAGGCTCCTGGGGACGCCCGCCATGTCTTCGCGGACATCTACTTCAGTGGCAGCGGAGATTTATTGAGGCGACTGGCCTCCGAGACAGACTCCGACAGGCAGTTTCGACTCTACCTGGGATTTGCCGGTTGGGGAGCAGGGCAGCTGGATGCGGAACTGGCTCGCGGCGGCTGGCGCGTGCTGCCCGGAGAGGCGCCTATCGTCTTCGATCCCTCCCCTGAGTCGGTCTGGTCCGAGCTTGTCGAGAGAAGCACCGTGCATTGGACGGATCTTCGGACCCCGGATTCAGACCCAGAAGACACCACCACCGGCCTCGACGTTCCCTCGCCCTGAGGGCCGAGTCACCGCAGTACCTACCGGAGGAATTGATGACGCATTCGAGCGAGCCCTTCTTGGTGGCAGCAGTCCAAGGATCACCAGTCTTCTTGGATCGCAAGGCGACTCTCGACAAAGCCTGTTCCCTGATCACCGAAGCGGGTGCGAAGGGCGCTCGCCTCGTGGTCTTTCCCGAGGGCTATCTGCCCGGCTACCCGTTCTGGGTCTGGTTCATACCGTCAGGCAACACCAAGGCTCTTCGGGATCTCTACGTCGAGCTCCTAGACAACTCCGTTAGCGTCCCCGACGAAGCCACCGGGAGACTCTGCGCGGCGGCTCGGGCCGCGAAGGTGACGGTCGTCATGGGACTCAACGAGCGCAATACGGAAGCCAGCGGAGCCACTCTCTACAACTCGCTGCTGTTCATCGGTCCCGATGGCGAGATCCTGGGGTGTCACCGCAAGCTGGTGCCGACCGTCGGCGAGCGCATCGTGCACGGCCAGGGTGATGGCAGCACGCTGCAGGTTCACGATGTGCCGGTCGGTCGGCTCAGTGGTTTGATCTGCTGGGAGAACTACATGCCGCTGGCCCGGTACGCGCTGTACGCCGGAGGAGCACAGATCCATGTGGCTCCGACGTGGGACAGGGGCGAGCCCTGGTTGTCTACGCTGCGGCATATCGCCAAGGAAGGTCGGGTCTACGTTATCGGCTGCTGTAGCGCCATGCGGCGGGAGGACGTCCCCGATAGGTTGGCATTCAAAGAGGAGTTCCTGCCCTCGGAGCTGGAATGGATCAATCCGGGAGGCAGCGCCATCGTCGATCCCGACGGAAAGTGGGTGACTGAGCCGGTTATCCAAAGCCAGGAGATCCTGTACGGCGAGGTTGATCCCCGCCTCATGCAGGGCCCGCGCTTCCAGCTCGACGTGGCTGGCCACTACGGTCGCCCGGACGTCTTCCAGCTCACCGTCGACCGCCAACCTCGCCCGATGGTCCGCGACGTCCCACCCGCCATCGACGACGCCGTCGGCGAAGACGACGGCTGACGCCCACCCACTCGTCCTGGGGCTTGGATTTTGGGACCTCGGCAGATGACCACGATCTTGTGAGGTCAGACCGGGGGGCGGGGCCCCAGGAGGCTATCCGCCCTTCCGTTGCAAGAACCCCCTGGGGCCCCGCCCCCCGGACCGACCTCTTGGACGTGCCCAGAGAGCTCTGTCTCGCTGATGCTTCAACAACCCCCTGCGAACCACCCGATCGAATCTCGGGCACCACGGAGGGCAATAGGGGCCTAGGGCAGTATGGGCTTAGGAATGTAGGGGGCTAGGAGGCGACTCCTTGGAAGAAGTCTTCATCCGCATCGATGTCCTGAGAGAAGAGAACGGTGCAAGGCCGCGTGCGAGGCTTCCAGCCGGAGGCCCAGGACGACGGGGGAGAGCCTCGCGCGTGGCCCAGTACCACCAACAACTCAAGACCCCAAGCCCTCAAAGGTAGGCCGGAGCAAGCGACGGGCGATTCAACCCTCAAGCCCTCAAAGGCCGGCTGGCGGTGGGCCCCGCCCCACCCTTTCCCGCGCTAGGATAGTGCCGCCATGGGAGATATGAGCGAGTTCTCGCTGCCGGTTAGAGCGTTCATCAAGACCTACAGGTGGCGCCGTATCGATCCGGTGCCCTGGGCACCTCTCAAGAAACCTCTCTCTGAAAGTCGCGTGGGCCTGGTCTCTACGGCCGGTCTGACTCTGATCGGGCAAAAGCCCTGCAGCAAGGAGGTCAAAGGGGGTGATCCCTGCTATCGGGAGATCCCATGGGATACGGAGGTCAGCCAACTGGTCGAGAATCATCGAAGCGGTTCCTGGGATCACACCGGTGTGGAGCAGGACATGAACGTCGCATTTCCTCTGGACAGAATGCGAGAGCTGCTGGAACAGGGTCGAGTCGGCTCTCTGGCTGAACGGTATCTCTCGTTCATGGGGTCGGTTACCTCACCCGGTCGGATGGTACGAGACATCATTCCACTCGCCTGCGACAATTTCCTGAGGCAGGAGGTGGAGGCAGCCCTGTTGGTGCCGGTGTGACCGGTCTGCAATCAGACCGTGGGTCTGATCGCAGCCGAGTTGGAGCGCCACGGGATTCCGACGGTGGTCATCCAACTCTTGCGGCTGGTGGCAGAAAAGGTCCGTCCTCCGAGGGCTCTCATGGTGCCCTTTCCGCACGGTTACCCACTGGACACGCCGAACGACCCTGCCAAGCAGATGGCGGTCATCGAGGCTGCGCTCGAACTGCTGGAGGATCCTGCTTTGGAGCCGCCAGCGTTGGTGGACTTTTCCCCTGAGGCAAGAGGATAGAACCATGGCTGAAGCGACTTCCTTCTATCGGTGGCGGCCGCATCCCTGGCATGGTTTGGAGGTCGGCCGACGACCGCCGCTATCGAAGACTACGAAGAGGCCTTCTGCTAGCGTTCCCTACGCCCCCGAACGGACCGCCACATGGTCCTCGTCCTCTGCCCGGGACCCCAAGACCCTGAGGAGTGAGCCCTGCTCTCTCGCTAAAACCCATAAGACGCGCCGATTCGAACGTTGGCGCCCGACAAGTCCAGGGTACCAAAGCCCTGGAAATCGCCATCCAGCTCGGCCCTGATACCCTGCCAACGGCCCTCGAGAAGGAGCGACCATTTCTGGCCGAAGGGAATCTCGAGCCCGAAGATCCCTGACCAACCGAAGGTCCCTCCACTGGAAGAAAAGCTGTCGTTGAAGATCTGTGGAGGAAAAGCGCCGAAGTCGATGAAGTCTCCGGCCTCCTGGAGCTCCCAGGCGTAGTAGCCTCCGGCTCCGCCGATATAGGGAATCACCACTGCCTGGCGAGGCAGGAAGCTGTACACCAGACCCACTTCGAGAGAGTTGGTCGAGACCGTAGTGGTGTGAGTGATGTTGGCACCGAATTCATCCGAGTAGTCCCTGTAGGACTGGTTGGAGTCGTCTTCCCAGAAGTTCGCCGTCACCAGCAGGCCGAGTCGCTCGGTCAACTGACGGATGTAGTCCACTCCCACAGTGGCGTTCGCGAAGTCGTCGGGAGAGCCGGTGAAATCGAACTCCTTGTCGTTCCAGTAGTCAGAACCGCCATTCGGGGTGAAGTAGCCGACGTTGACCCGCAGGTGGTTCTTTGGTACTTGCGGTCCAGTGTAGGGTCGGCTCGGGTACTGAGCGAGAGCCGGCAGAGCGACGAAGCAGAGACTCATCACTATCAGCAGGGCTTTGATTGTCTGGCGCACGGTCGTCTCCTTTCGATCGAGGTTCAGATGCTGTCGCAATGGAACAGCAACCCGGGTGCCAGGTTGGCAGCAGCAGAGAAACCCTTTGAGGTTCCTTTTGCAGGCAGTGTCTTCTTGGTTGGGTCGGTACTCGGACCGCGGGTTCGCCGGCGAAAACGACCTTTTCTGAGGACACTTTGGAGGACCCGCAGTGACGCTGCCGTTTGCTACAATCTCGCCGCTTCGCCATGAGAGTCAAACGAGCCGAGAAGTATGGATTCTGTGCCGGCGTGCGGATCGCTGACCGCAAGGTCAAGAAGTTCGCGTCGCTGGGCGGAGCCGACGGCAAGATCCTCGGCCAAGTGGTCCACAACGAGCGTGTAGTCGAGGAGATGGAGCAGCTCGGAGTGCCGACGATCGACTCACTCGAGGAGATCGGTGAGGGCACCGTGGTCTTCTCAGCCCACGGAGTGCCGCCGTCCTTCCACAGACAGGCGCAGAGCCGAAGCCTGAAGATCCTGGATACAACCTGCCCCTTCGTGTACGACATTCACGAGGAGGCCGACCGAGCGTTCGAGGACGGTGCGCAGCTGGTCTTCATCGGGGAGCCCGAGCACCGGGAAGTGATCGGCTACACCCGGGACCGCGACCCGCGCGCCTACCACATCTTGAAGACCGTTGAAGAGGTAGAAGAGGTAGACTGGAGCCGCTACCCGAAGGTCAAGGTTCTCTATCAGACTACGCTCAACTCGGAGGACTACGAAGAGGTCGTGAAACTCATCGAGTCACGGGCACCTCATGCATCACGAGCCGACACGATCTGCTATGCCACAAAGGAGAACCAGGATGCCGCCCAGGTCTTGTGCGCCGACCCCACGGTGGATCTGGTCCTGATCATCGGTGGCAAACAGAGCGCCAACACCCGTCATCTTTGGGAGATTTGTCGCGAATTGAAGCCATCTCACTTGATCCAGGGCCCGCAGGATTTGCGTCCCGACTGGTTCGAAAGCGTCGGCACCGTGGGAATCACCGCTGGTGCCTCGACACCTGACTACGTGATCGATGAGGTGGAAGAGGCCATCCTGGAATGGCCTGCAGCCGCAGTCGGCACTCATGCCGAACAGGAACGAGGTGAACCATGAGAGTACTCGTCGTCGGCAGTGGTGGTCGAGAGCACGCCCTGTGCTGGAAGCTGCGTCAGAGTCCGCTCCTGAAAGAGCTCTATTGTGCGCCCGGGAATCCTGGCATCGCGGAGGTTGCGGACCTGGTTCCTATCGCCCCGGACGAGATCCAGAAGCTGGCGGATTTTGCCAAGGAGATGAGCATCGACTTGACCGTGGTGGGGCCCGAGCTGCCCCTGACCCTGGGACTGGCGGACGAGCTCGACGAGCGGGGTATTGCCGTATTCGGGCCCCGGCAAGGGGCCGCCGAGCTCGAGGGGAGTAAGGTCTTCGCCAAGGAGTTCATGGCCCGGCATGGGATTCCCACCGCCGCGTTCCAGGTTGTTCACGATGCGAAAGAAGCCCGCGAGGCGATGGCCAAGTTCGGGTATCCGGTGGTCCTCAAGGCGGATGGCCTGGCGGCCGGCAAAGGAGTGTTGATCGTCGGCGAACAGGCAGAGGCAGATGACGCCCTGAAGATTCTCTTCGAAGACCGACGCTTCGGCAGGGCGGCGGACCGGGTTGTGGTCGAGGAGTGCCTCGAAGGCGAAGAGCTTTCCTTCATCGCCCTGAGCGACGGTGAGCGCCTCCTCAACTTTGCGACCACCAAGGATTACAAGCGCATCGGTGAAGACGATACAGGTCCCAACACCGGCGGCATGGGCGCGCATAGCCCGTCAGGTGTGCTGTCTGGTGAGAGCGCCTCCGGCGTGGTGGAGACCGTGATGCGCCCGACTATCGCAGGCATGGCGGCTGAGGGCAGACCATTCATCGGGGTCCTCTATGCCGGCCTCATGCTGACCGATGACGGCCCGAAGGTACTGGAGTACAACGTCCGATTTGGCGACCCGGAGGCCCAACCACTCTTCATGCGATTGGAAGACGACCTGCTGCCGGTGCTGGCCTCCGGAGCCAAGGGCAAGTTCGAGGTCTCGCGCCTCCACTTCCGCAAGGCGGCTACCAGCTGCATCGTGCTGGCGAGTGCCGGCTATCCGGGCGACCCGGTCAAGGGCGAGCCCATCACCGGTATCGGGGCGGCTCGAGAGGTCGAGGGCGCGGAGGTGTTCCACGCCGGAACGGCCTTGAAGGATGGCAAGCTGGTCGCGTCTGGCGGGCGAGTGCTCAATGTCTGCGGTTCCGGCCCCCACCTGCAGGACGCACTCAAGCTTGCCTACGAAGCGGCATCGAAGATCCAGTGGCCTAGCAAGGTTCTGCGTCGAGATATCGGTAGACGCGTGCTCACGCGAGAGACCTGAGCGACTCTCCGCATCCGTTGGGAATCGAGTCGGTGTCGCGTTGACACGGCATCAAGCCGTTGCCATAATGGCATCCGACTGTCACGAGCACGACAACGGAGACTGGGTTATCCCTTTGTTTTTCAAGGGAATAGAAGAGCTTTGACGCGGAATTGGAGAAAACCAGCCTGGTATCTGTCTTGCGTGCCGAGAGAATGCGGTGAATATGTCAGCTTGTCAGGGGTGCTCCTATAAGGGAATGTCCACCAGTGTGGAGGGCAACTACGTCGGCGTTCGCGTCGGCGAAGCCTCCAATCTGACGCTTTGTTCGACGGGCGACCAGATCTACTGCAAGGACGAACGTGTCGTTGTGGACCTCGAGCCGGGGCCGGCTCTGGGCAAGGTAGAGCAGTCGCCGATGCCGGTCTTTAAACCGTGCCAGAAGGTCGCGGCCCGTCGGATCGTGCGCCGAGCCAACGATAACGACGAGATCGCCTTCGAGAAGAAACTCGAGAAGGACTTCTCCGCCAAGCGATTCTGCCGCGAGCGGGCCAAGAACCTGGGGCTCGAGATGAAGGTCTCCAAGGTCGATTTCGCTCTCGACGGTTCCAAGGCGGTGGTCTACTTCACGGCTGAGGGAAGAATCGATTTTCGCAAGCTGGTGCGCGAGATTTCCCGCCGCTTCGCAGCCAGGATCAAGATGATGCAGGTCGGTGCCCGAGACGAGGCGGGGCTGATTGGCGGCATCGGGGTTTGTGGACAGACCCTTTGCTGCTCGACCTGGCTGCAGGACTTCAGACCCATCTCGATACAGATGGCCAAGCGTCAAAGCCTGAGCCTCAATCCCTCGAAGATCTCCGGTCAGTGTGGGCGCCTCCTGTGCTGCCTGGCCTACGAGGACGACCAGTACCAAACGCCGCCAAAGAAGAGGGCGACCAGCCCTCAAGAAAGTCCCAAACCATGACCAATCGAAAGCTCATCAGGCCGGAAACATCGGACTTCAAGAAGGACGGGCAGGCTCGCTCCGTTCGGCGAAAGCAAGCGCCCCCAGAGCAGACCAATGCCGAGGAGTTCTACTACCTCAAGCAGATGGCGGCGAAGACTCCGATGGTCCTGGTGCTCGTCGATGGAGAAGAGCTGCACGGTTGGATCGAGTGGTACGACAAGGCCTCCATCAAGTTCCATCGCCACAGCGAGCCGAACCTGCTGATCTACAAGCACCAGATCCGCTGCATGTTCAAGGAGGAGGAGCTCAGGAGGCGAGGACGACGTTCTGGTTGATTTACCGGTTGTGGCCCTGACCCAGGGTGATCCTGCCGGGGTGGGTCCAGAAATCATCGCCAAGTTGTTGGTCACACAGCCGCCGAGCAAGCAGTGGCGACCGCTGGTCTTCGCCGAAAAGGTGGCCCTGGACTCGGTGTCACCATCCGTCGCCGGCTCTCTGCTCGAGAGGCTGGTCTATCTCCCATCCGTTCCAAGCCGAAGTGAGATCGACGCTCTGCCACTTGAGGCAGTTCCGGTCGTGGATCCTGTAGGGGAGCCCCGCCAGCTCCATCTGGGTCAGTCCGGGTCGGCCGATGCGGGCGGAGCCATGGCAGCTCTCGATGGCGGCATCGAGGCGGTTCGTTCAGGCTGCGCGGATGCGCTAATCACTGCACCGGTCAGCAAAGCCTCGATCGCCCGACACCACAGAGCCGATTTCCGGGGCCACACGGAGTACCTGGCCGAGGCTGCCGGTCTGGAGCGCTACGGTCGCGACTACCTGATGGCCTTTCTGACTCCCGACCTGCAGGTGGCCCTGCTGACCACCCATCTGCCGCTGAGGGAGGCTCTGGACGAGATTCACGAGGAGGCTCTTGTCGATGCTCTTCAACTGTTGAATCGCGCGGCAGGTGGCCGCATGGTGGTGGCAGGTGTCAATCCACACGCGGGTGAGGATGGGCTCCTGGGTTCGGAGGAGATCGAGATCGTTCGGCCAGCGGTACAGCGAGCCAGAGAGCAAGGCATCGACGTCTCCGGACCCGACAGCCCGGACTCGCTGTTCGCCCGGGCGCGTCACGGCGAGTACGACTGGGTACTGTCCCTTTACCATGATCAGGGCCTGATCGCCGTCAAGACGAGTGCCTTCGGCCTCTCCACCAACTGGACTCTCGGTCTGCCCTTCCTGCGTACCTCGGTCGACCATGGCACGGCTTTCGACATCGCCGGCCGCGGCGTCGCCGACGCCAAGTCGTTGATCCAGGTGGTTCAGACCACCCTCGCCCTGATCTCGGGCGACTTACCCAGGTGTAGTTGAAGGACCTGCCTGGAGCTGTTGTAGGGGAGGCGCTTGCCCCCTCCCGCGGGAGCCCGCAAGGGGCTCCCCTACATCAGATGGAGTTGTAGGGGAGAATGTTGTCCTGTGCTAGACCAGCCACCAGATCATGAGGATCAGTCCCCAGGACACGATGCCGATCGCCAAGCCCACGAGCAGACCGGTAAAGCCCCTCACATCCGCATCGAGGCTCATCGACCGTGCCTCGTCAGCGCCAGCCCGAACCTCGACTCCAAATGGCTTCAGATCGTCGCTTGCCATAGAGAACCCCCTCCCTCCGGAGGTATGCAGCAAGAGCCATGCCTAAATGTTTCTCGCTGTCTTGCAGAGGGGCAAAGTGTAGGTAGGACAAGGGGTTTCTTCGGTATTTGCCGGGGCCCATCGTGGTCGGCCGACTGGCATCACCGGCTGGTGTCCGGGAAGATCTCCCCAAAACCAGGCGGCTCGTGGCGGAAGATTACCCGAATGTCGATAGGAACCAGCATGACGCCCTGACATCACGGAATCGTTGTGGGGGAAGGGCTCCCACCCTCCCGCCATTCGAGCCAGGCACGATCCAAGAGAACTACAGGCTTCGCAACCCTGCTGGGCCGGCGAATGGTGAAGACCAAGGGCCCGTCTCCGTCCCAGGGAAGATCGGCCACGAGGATTCGACGCCACCTACCCTCGGCTTGAATCGGTCGTTGCGTCAGGTTCTGGTCGCCCGCCTGGATTTCCAGCACGGCTGGTCCCATGAGCGCCGTCGGCTCTTGGAGCTCGACGATCAGGTCGAGCCGACTGCCGTCGGGCACTACCGGAATCGACACGCTCTCCCCAGCCGGCAGGGTCCAGCCGCCTCGATATCGGGGGCGATAGACCACCCACAGCTCGGGGTAGACCTCGCCTCCGGTGGTTTCGATCCATGGATCCTCGAGCTCGACAACCGAGGTGTGGCGCTGCTGGGCCCCGAACGCGACGAGAGCTGGTACGAGCAGTGCAGAGCACAGCCCCAGAACGGCCCCCGTACGAGCGCCTCGCTTTGGCGCCCACCAGAGAAGACAGACTGCCGGAACCGTAAGAAGCGGCCAGATCCAGGTCGCGAGGCGCGGTCGGGTCGAACTGGGGAACAGCCTGGCGGTATCAGCTCTCAAGGCACTGGAGAGGTAGTCCAGCAGGTGACTCCGGCCGTGGGCCAGGTTGTAGGTCCAACCGGGCTGGACGATCCAGACAATGGTGAGTGCGACCGTAGCAGCGGCCAGTCCAGCGATCAGGAACTGTCTACCGCCTCGTGACCGATCGGACAAGAGCGGGATGAGCCAAAGGGCCAGGAAAGGTAGCGCGACGATCCCGTAGCGAAACGGCGGCGACCAGCCGCCGAACCACTCGCCGCGAGGTGCCACCAGCAACAGATAGGGAAGCACCACGAAGAGCGAATCGATGAGCACTCGGGTGTGCCGTTGCAGCAGCAACAAGGCGGCCGGTACGACCAGCAGCCAGATGGGCGCATAGGCGAAGAGACCGAAGGCGCAATCGTAGAACAGGCCCAGAAATCCTTGGAGGTAGACGACGGGCGACTGGGCATAGGCTCGTAGTCCATCGATGTCGTGGTATTTGAGCGGATTCTGGAAGAAGATCCGGTTGAACAGCAGGATCGAAATGGTGACAGCTCCCAGAGACGCCAGGAGCATTGCGGTCCTCCGTCGCGCTCTTCGGCCGCCGGCATACCAACTGGCCAGAGCCACGAGAGACCCCGCCAGCAGGACGAAACGAATCTTCAGAAGAGGCAGCACCAGGATTGGTAGGCTGATTCGAACCCACGTGGTCCAATCGCGAGCTTCTTCGTCGGCCATCTGGCGGATTCGCACCAGGGCGATCACTGTCAGAAGTGCCGCGGGTACTTCGACCCAGACCTGGTAGGAATAGAGCAGCAGGGGTGCCGTGAAGGCGAGGATAGCGTAGCCCGAAAGGGTTCCGACTGGGTCCCAGAAGCGGTAGACCATCGCCAGATAGAGCGTCGCCCAGACCAGGGCCGCGGTGAGGGCGACCATGACCACCAGGGCGCCGGCCAGCCCCGCCAGACGGTAGGCAGGCGCCAGAACCAGCGGTAGCAGCACGTTGTGGCGTGAGTATTGCTCGCCGTTCGGCCCAACGGGGTCTCCCAGCTGCGCCTCTAGATTCCTACCCATGAAGGCGAGGGAGTCACCTTGGACGTAGTTGTTGGCTAGGTCGGTCTCCAGATCGTAGGCCAGACTATGGGTCAACAGCAGGTAGTGGGGCTCGTCTCCATCTGGGGCGTGCCGAAAGGACGACCAGGGGAGAATCGCCAGATAGACCACAAACGGCAAGTAGAAGAAGACGATTGAGGGATTCTTCTGTCCACCCTGCTCCAGGGCCGGCCGCAGCGCCATCAGGATGCGTGCGGTTCGGTGACCCAGAAGAAGAAGAAAACCGGCTGCGATGACCCCGTCGAAGACCGTTGGATCGCCGAGAAACCCGAGACTCTTCCTGGCGAGCACCAGGAGGAGGAGGAATGCGAGAGAGGTCCACTCCAACAGAGCGATTCGTGGCGGTGTTGGCCGGCCACCGCGTGCATTGGCCCAGTTTCCAAGAGCGACGAAGGCGGTGACGATCAGAGGTAGAGCGATCAGGGTGGAACGAAAGGGATCTTCCGGCCCGAGAGGCAGAGCGAAACGGGCAACCGCGGACACCACCAGGCCAACCGCAAGGACCCCGACCGGGGAGGGTGCCCGTTCGCCGATCATTGTCGAATCTCCAGGCGAAAGATCGCGATCCCAACCTCAGGTGGCAGCTCTGGTCTGCGTGCAATCGTGATCCGTGTGGCTGTAGCCGGTTCGGGGAGGTCCCAACGGGCGCGGTAGAGCTGGGCGTAGACTTCGCTACCGCCCGGTAACCAGGTCAGCCACGGCGGTGGCGCCTGGAAACCCTCCAGGCTCGCCACGTCTTCTCGTCGAGCCGCCCACTCTCCGCTTTCGATGCCGACTCGAAGGAGCCAACGCTGGTGTTTGCCATCCTCCGTGTCCAGGGTGACCTCGGCGACCGGGGTGCCCGTGAGCAGAGACGTGGAGTTCTCCAAGTAGGAATCGATCACTACCGAATCAACCGGTACGTCGGGCTCCAGATCTCGGACGACTTCGTGCAGTTCAGAAGTCATGACGATCGGACTACCGGCTAGAGAGTAGGTGCTCGAGGATGGCAGCTGCAGGAGTGCGGCGACGGCGAGAGCCCCCAGTGCCAGTGCCGCAGGAAGTAGGGCCCTTCGTTTTCGAGCCTGTGCCATCTCCGCCAGCCAGGCGATCACCAGGAAGCCGATCAAGACGCCGAGCACCGAGGACCAACCCCCACCGACTCCGAAGAGTCGCAGTGTGTCGCTCCGGGGTCCGGTTCGCAGCCAGGGGTATGCGGCAAGGAGCAGGGCTCCAGTGACGAGCACCCCCGTCCAGATGCGCTGCAGGGTGACATAGGTTCCCTGCCGCGGAATGCAGAGGGCTGCCGCAGCCAGAGGTGCTGCCAGAGCGCCAGGAAGCGGGACTGTTCGTGCGGCGAGGAAGGCCACTAGAAGAGCCGCCGGCATCACTTGTCGTGAATCCTCGCTGCCCACCAGGGGCGTCGCTGGCAGCAGGACAAGGATCAGGCCGGTCGCGAGGAGGCTCTCCTCCCAGGAGCGGACTGCTGGCAGAAGCACCAGGGCAAGGACCGTTCCCAGAACTACGGCTGCGTTCCCCTTCCAATCCCGCGGGGAAGCTACAAACAGCGTCGTGAGGAGAATCACGACTGGAAGACTCGGGTGCCAGAGGCCGGCAAGAATCACCAGCAGTACTAGCGCAACGAAGCGGATCCAGCTCCTTGCCGCTCCGATGGGGGAAGCGATTCTCAGGGCGACGCCGAGAAGCGACAGGACAACAGCCACACTCCAGCCTGGGACAAGCACCAGACTGACACCGGCAGTCAGCAGTGCCGCCCCGACACCGCGGTTTCGGCCGACTAGACCAAGGCTCCAGGCAGCGGCGAGAGGCAGGGCGACCAACCCAAAGAGCGTTCTGGGCTCCAGCGGGTTCGTCAAGAGCTGATCGGACCTGGCGAGGAATTGAGCTCCGAGGGTGGCCGGGACCCAGAAGCTCCAATCGATACCGTCAGAGTAATCGGCGAGGCGTCGAAAGATTGCGAGTCCCAGACTGGCAGTCAGGAGCAATCCGAAAGTCGCGGCACGCACGGGCCCCGCAGGTACCACCCAACCAGCCAGCACGAGCAGTATAGTGCTACCGGCCAGCTCGAAGGATGGCTGTCTCGAGAGTCCCGCCGCGCAAAGAAGCACCGCCGTGGACCAGAAGGCCAGATACCGGGTTTCCGCTGCTGCCTGGGGATCGGCCTGCGCCGCGGCCAGCAGGAACAGTGACGCCCCGGCGGCCAGGACGACGGCGACGCTGGCTGGAGAGAAGCGGGCGTGCGAGCTCATGGATGCGTCTCCCGGGCGTCGAATCAGAAGCCCCGAAGCCGGGTAGTCTTTGGATCGGATCTTATCGCTTGCGACGGTCAGAAGTGGCTCGGCGGTCGTTGACCCCTTCTGTCGCCCTGATTAGACTCGCCTCATGCTATCGAGAGAGATGCTGCGAGAACGACCGCAGGAGGTTCGGGAGCTGCTAGCCACGCGGGGTACCGACCCCGAGCTGTTCGACAGCTGGGAGGTCCTCGACAGGGAGCGTCGCGAGGCACTGGTCGAGGTCGAGGACCTGAAGCGGCGCCGGAACGAGGCCAGCAAAGAGATCGGCAAGGTCAAACAGCAGGGCGGTGACGCCGCTGCTCAGATCGAGGAGGTTGGCCGGCTCAAGGGTCGCATCGGAGAGCTGGAGGAGACGATCTCTGATGTGGAAACCAAGCTGGCCGATGTGGAGCTCACCTTGCCCAACCTTCCGGATGTGAGCGTGCCCCGCGGCGAAGACGAATCGGCCAATCGCGAGGAGCGGCGGGTCGGCACACCTCGGGAGTTCGATTTCGAGCCCAAGGCCCACTGGGATCTCGGGCCGGAGTTGGGGATCCTGGATTTCGAGCGCGGTGCCAAGATCACCGGTGCTCGATTCACCGCTTACTTCGGTGCCGGTGCGCATCTGGAACGGGCGCTGATCAATTTCTTCCTCGACCTGCACACCCGGGAGCACGGCTACACCGAGGTTCTGCCACCGTTCATTGTCAGCCGGGACTCACTCGTCGGCTCCGGGCAGCTGCCCAAGTTCGAAGAGGATCTATTCAAGCTCGAGGATCACGAGTACTTTCTGGCTCCCACAGCCGAGGTGCCGCTGACCAACATCCATCGCAGCGAGACCCTCGAGGAGTCACAGCTGCCAATCCGCTATGTGGCCTACACCCCCTGCTTCCGGGCCGAGGCCGGATCCCACGGGAGGGATGTTAGGGGTCTGATCCGCCAGCACCAGTTCAACAAGGTCGAGCTCTTCCAGTTCGTCACTCCGGAGACGAGTTTCGAGGTTCTCGAAGAGTTGACTTCCCAGGCAGAGAAGGCCCTGCAGCTGCTCGAGCTGCCCTATCGCACGGTCTGTCTGTCCACTGGTGACATGGGGTTCGCTGCCGCCAAGACCTACGACCTGGAGGTATGGCTACCCGGGCAGGATGCCTACCGGGAGATCTCCTCGTGTTCCAACTGCACCGCTTTCCAGGCTAGGCGGGCCAATATCCGCTACCGTCCTGCCCATGGCGGCAAGACCCGCCTTGTTCACACGCTGAACGGTTCTGGCCTGGCAGTCGGCCGCACCCTGGTGGCGATTCTGGAGAACTGCCAGAACGAAAACGGCTCGGTGACAATCCCCAAGGTCTTGCGGCCTTACATGGGTACCGACCGCATACCTGTGGCTTCGGGCTAGCAGCAAGCCGGCGCAATGATCTACCAATTCGGGGACCGTGTTCTAGACGATAAAAAGCTGGAAATTCGTGGCCCTAATGGGGCGATTCCTGTAGAACCGCGGGTCTTTGAGACTCTTCTCTATCTTGTCCAGCATGCCGACCGGGTGATTTCGAAACAAGAGCTGCTGGAGCAGGTCTGGCACAGTGAGCATGTCTCAGACTCGGCAGTTTCACGGTGCATCATGGAAGCACGGCGTGCGGTCGGCGACAACGGCGCACAAGACAGCCTGATCAAAACGATTCATGGTCGTGGTTATCGCTGCGTTGCACCCGTAGAAGTCCATCGAGAAGACTCCGATCAGCCGCGAGCCGCCGGCCGAGATCGCTCGACCGTGTACTTCCGAGTCGCGGCCGCCGTTTTGTTGGTTCTGATGGCCGGACTATCATGGCATTTTCTTCATCCTTCCAAGGATGTCCCTGATACCTCGGAAGCGAGCCCGGTGCCGGTTGTGCTGAATGTTGCAGGTTCCGACACCGAGTTGCAGTGGCTGGCGCTCGCAATTCGGGATCTGATCCGTCTGCAACTGGCGGAAGACTCAGGGTTCTCAGGGATCGAGACTCCGGCCGGCACACTGCTGGTGCTGGAGGTCGAGCCGAGCCCTATCGTGGGGCATGCTCGGATCCGGACATTGCTGGAACACCAACTGCCATCTGGAAGCTTGGAAACCAGCCCTCTCGGCACTCTGGTGGTTCCCCGGGTCCAGCCTGGTGAGTCTTCGGATCTCTTCGAGTCGGTCCGTCGAGCGGTGGCCGAGACGATCGTGCCCAGACTCTTGACTACCCTGGATCGCGAGTTCTCCAGTCCACCGGAAAGACGAGAGGCGTGGCAGCTGTACCTGCTGGCGGTTGCGGAAACGGGTCCGGTCTGCGACGAAGGTGCCACAGCCGAGCTGCTGACTCGATCGGTCGAGCTGGAGCCCGATTTCGCCCCGGCCTGGACCTGGCTTGGCGGAGTCAGGCTGATGCAGGCGAAGTTCTGTGCTGGCAGGATCTCTCATCTGGCCGAAGTGGAGAGAGCCATCGAGAGGGCGATCGCTGTCGAGCCCGACTCTCCGATTCCCTACGCTCTCAGAGCCACGCTGCTCACTTATCAGGGCAGGCTTGAGGAGGCGAGTGGCGTGCTTGCTGGCGCGGCTGAGCGGTTCCCTCGAAGCCTTGGTATCCGGCTAGGTCAATCCGCTGTGCTCAGATACACCGGCGATCTCGAAGGATCGAGTCGGCTGTTCGAGGCAACCCTCGAGGCATGGCCGGCTCTACCGTATGCGGCTGGCATCGTGCCTTATTCCTATCGCTATCAGAACGACTGGGAGAGCTTCCTCGGCCTCATGACGGGTTGGGACTCACCGCACTTCAGGTTCTATCGTGGCTACGCCGAGCAGCAGTTGGGCAACACCGACGCGGCCATCGCGGTCCTGGAGCCGGCCTTTCGAGAGCACCCAGGCGACCTTTACGGCAGGCTATGCCAGGCGTTGCTGGCCGTGGTGAAGGGAGATGGGGCCGAGGCACGAGTCGTGCTGGGTCAGTTAGCCCATCAGCGCGAGGCCGAGGCCAGCTTGGATGGCGAGGTCGACTTCGAGATGGCCGAGCTTTTCGTGATGGCCGGCGACGAGCAGTCCGGTATCCAACAGCTCGAGGCGGCGCGGGATCGGGGCTTCGTCTGTGCACCTTGCATCGAGAGCAGCACGGCTCTACAGCCGCTATTCGAGGACGTTGACCTCGAAACGCTGCTCGGCACTGCCCGACCCGAAGCCTCCTAACGGTTTCCTCACAAGATCCTCACGAACCCTCGGCTGAAAGAGGCGTAGGGTGGAGTGTAGAGAACGAAGTGTCGAAACCAAGGGAGCTCCAGCCATGCCCTCGATGCCAAGAACCGCCTCATGGATTGCGATGGTGTTTGTCCTGGCCGTGAACGGCCAGGCCGCCTCAGGAACCGAGCCGACTTTTAGTGAATTGGTCGAGGTCGACGTCGTCAATGTGGAAGTTCACGTCGTGGACAAGAAGGGGAGCCCCGTCACGGATCTCGACGTCGGGGAGTTCAAGGTCTTCGAGGATGGCCAGCCAGTCGCTATCTCACATTTCTCTCTGGTGGGTCGAACCCATGTCAATCCCTCGACGAAGGGTTTTTCGAACCCTACTGCGACATCCTCATCCGGACAGCAAGCCGATTTGATCACTGGAAACCAGGTGGAGAGCCAGCCACTCTGGCTGGTGGTCTACATTGACAACCTCAATATCCGGCCGTTTGATCGTCAGCGCTCACTCCGGGCACTGGGTCGATTCCTGGAGGAGAATCTCGGTAGCGACGCCCAGGTGATGTTGGTTTCTTTCGACCGGTCGATCCGAGTGCACCAATCATTCACGCGCGACGCGGAGTCCATTGCCAAGGCGTTGACCGAGATCGAGGCGACTCCCTGTTACGGAGCTCGATACGATGACGAGCGCCGCGACCTCCTGCAAAGGATCGATGACCTGCAGTCTCCCAGGATAGCGGTCGAAACCTTCAAGTACCTCGCTGATTCGATACAACACGATGCGAGACGGACTCTGGATGCGATGGAGAGGGTTCTCGGGTCGCTCTCGGGTCTTCCCGGGCGCAAG
Organism: Thermoanaerobaculia bacterium; assembly: GCA_049664225.1. Classification (GTDB taxonomy): domain Bacteria; phylum Acidobacteriota; class Thermoanaerobaculia; order Multivoradales; family JAHEKO01; genus JAUVRX01. The sequence goes on along the minus strand of JBATEX010000080.1, from coordinate 6,712 downwards.
GCGTTGTTGCATGTCAGCAGCGGCCTGCCAGCAGTTCCTGCCGCCGAGTTGTTCATGGCGGTCGAGTACAAGTTCGAGATCGGGTATGGCGTCATCCGGATGCAGGAGTGGGACATGAAGGACGACTATCGTCTGCTGGCCCGGAGCGCCAACCTCCACGGCGTCACGATCTACACGTTGGACGCAGCTGGAATCAGGGCGGCGAATTCGGCTTCGGTTCACCAGGTCGGCTATAAAACAGCCAAGATGGCAGGGCCTGTCGACGCCGACACTGGAGTCAACTTGCAGCTACCACTTCGGCAGCTCGCTGACGAGACAGGTGGCTATGCGATTGTCAACCGCAACGACCCAGGACCGGCTTTGCAGACTGTTGCCGAGAGCCTGCGCACCCACTACTCTCTGGGCATCTCACCCGATCACTCAGGGGACGGGGAGTATCACACTCTCCGGGTGGAAGTGGCTCGCAAGGGTGCTCGCGTGCACCACCGCTCGGGCTACATCGACCGGAGCGCCGAGACACTGCGGTCCGAACGGCTCCAGGCCTCACTGATGTTCTCCATCGAAGACAATCCTCTGGGTATCGACCTCACGATTGGCGACGTTGTTGAAAGCGACGTTGATCGCTTCATCGTGCCTCTCGAATTGGGGATACCGCTCGACGGCCTCGTCCTGCTCGATAAGGGTGCAGAGCATCGGGGCAGCTTGCGGATTCTGATTGCAGTCATGGACGAGACAGGTCGCATCTCGGAGGTCGTCGAGAGTCCGCTGGGGTTGAGTATTTCCGACGACAAGCTCGGGGCTCTCATGGAGGAAAGGTGGTTGTACACGCATCGCCTCATCCTGAAGTCCGGAGAGCATACGGTGGCGCTAGGTGTGCACGACGAGATCAGCGGCGTCACCACCTATCTGCGGCGCACGGCGTTGGTGGGAATCTAGCTCGCTCACCTCGAGCGTACGTTCAACAATCCTCTCGCGAGAAGCTCGACCCTCCGCCACCGCTGGGTTTCGCGTTGCGTGGTGGGTTTACCCTAGACATTCGACAGGAAGGCGGTTGTACTCCTGTCGACAATCTAGGGAAGAGAAGACATGGATAGGCAAAACGATCTCCTCCAAGGCACGCTCGATCTTCTCATTCTGAGAACCGTCTCCTTGGAGCCGATGCCCGGGTGGGGTATCTCGCAGCCTATCCAGCAGATGTCCAGCGATGCCTTGCAAATCAAGCAGGGATCGCTCTATCCAGCCCTGCACCGCCTGGAACATCGCGGGTGGATCGCGGCCGAGTGGGGGACCTCCGAGGCTAACCGCAGAGCCAAGTACTATCGCCTGACTCAGGCGGGGCGAGAGCAACTGGAGACCGAGATGTCGAATTGGGAGCGGCTGTCGGCTGCAGTGGCTCAGATCCTGGGGGCCACATAGCGGGAGGCCTGGGCATGTCCCGTTGGACAACATACACACTTCGCCTTCGCTCCTTGTTCCGCAGGAGTACGGTGGAACAGGAGCTGGACGAGGAGCTGCGCTTTCACCTCGAGCGGGAACTCGAAGCAAACATCGCCAAAGGGATGCCGAACAAGGAGGCGCGATACGCGGCGTTGCGATCCTTCGGCGGGGTCGAGCAAGGCAAGGAAGCTTGTCGGGATGAGCGAGGTGTCCGGTTTATCGAGGATCTCGGAAAGGACACTCTGTTCAGCGTTCGGTTGCTCCGGAGCTCACCGGGATTTACGGCGGCGGCGATACTGACGCTCACGCTCGGCATTGGCGCCAACACCGCCGTCTTCAGTGTGGTCCACGGAATCCTGCTGCGTGAGTTGCCCTATCCGGAACCCGATCGGATCGTGACCCTTTGGAATACCTATCCGAAGGTTGGCAGTCAGCAACAAGAGGTCTCGCCACCGGACTTTCATGATTGGCGGGAGCAGAATCGCTCCTTCTCGCATCTGGCGGCATACGAGAGGTACTTCTATGTGCTGGCGGGCGATCCGACCCCTGTCCGGGTGCGTGCGGCCAGAGTCTCGGGTGATTTCTTCGCCGTGATGGGGGTCGAGCCGACTCTGGGCCGTCCTCTTCTTCCAGCAGATGACCACGAGGGTGAGCACCAGGTCGCGGTTCTGAGCCATCGACTGTGGGCCAGCCGGTTCGGTGGCGATCCATCGATCGTGGGACAGACCGTAACTCTCGCTGGCAGGAGCTTCGTCGTCGTGGGGGTCATGCCTGCCGCGTTCGAGTTCCCCTCCGATGTCGATCTTTGGACGCCCATCGCCTACCAACCACCGTTCGAAGCTTCGCTTCGGCAGTTCGTTTGGCTACGGACCGTCGGACGACTTGCACCTGGCATGACGGTGACCCAGGCGCAGAGCGATGTCGCTGCCGTCGCCCGCTGGCTCGAACAACAGTACCCGGACACCAATGATGGACGCAGCGTCATCGCCATTCCTCTTCATGAACAGACAGTGGGCGAGGTTCGGTGGGCACTCCTGGTCTTGATGGGGGCCGTCTGTTGCGTGCTCTTGATCGCCTGCGCGAACCTGGTCAATCTGCTCCTCGCCCGTGCCAACGGTCGCAAGCACGAGCTGGCCCTCCGGGCGACCGTGGGTGCCGGCCGATCACGCCTTGTCCGCCAGCTCGTGACGGAAACCACTCTCATTACTCTCCTGGGTGGTGTTGGTGGCGTGCTGCTCGCGTGGTGGTCCCTGATTCTGCTGCGAGGGCTCGACCCGGAGGGAATACCCAGGCTTCAGGAAGTACGGCTCGACCTGCGGGTCCTGGGGTTTGCATGCCTCGTGTCTCTCGGAGCTGGGCTGGCGACAGGTATCGTGCCAGCCTGGATCGCGACGCGAACGGATCTGTTCACCTGGCTCCAGGAGGGTGGCCAAAGGGCGACCGACAGCATCCGCCGCCGACGCTTCCGAAGTGCACTCGTGGTCGTCTAGGTGGCTCTGGCTCAGGCGCTCCTGATTGGAGGATGCCTGCTCTTCCAGAGCTTCCTGCACATGAGGAGCGTGAATCTAGGCTTCGAGCCCGACGACCTCGTGTTCACGCAGTTCGAACTCTTCTCCGAGCGATATGAAGAGGGGAGCGCTCGGGCTTCGACCTATCGCGAGATCGTCGAGCGGGTCGAGACACTGCCGGGTGTAGAGGCGGTCGCGCTGTCGACCACGATCCCGTTGAACGAGGGCCAACTCAGCTTGGAGTTCCTCATCGAGGGTCGACCGAGGCCGGCGAATCTGACAGATTACCCTTAGGCGGGATTCGACTCGATCACCCCCGACTACTTTCACGCAATGGGCATCCGGCTGCTGTCCGGTCGAACTTTCACCGACGCCGACACAGCGGACACACCACTGGTCGGGATTGTCAATCAGGCGATGGCGCAGCGCTACTGGCCAGGAGAGGATCCCTTGGGTCACCGCATTCACCTCATGGATGGCTCGCCTAGCGAAGCAGCGCCAATCACGATCGTTGGCGTTGTGGACAATGTGAGGCAGATGGAAGTGACCGCAGAAGGGCGGTCCCAGTACTACCTGCCATTTGCCCAACGCCCCTGGAGCGAGTGCGTTCTGCTCGTTCGGTCGGGAGTCGAATCGGCAGGGCTTGCCACCGCCGTGCGTCGCGAGATCCGAAAGGTCGACGAGGAGCTTGCCCTATCCGAGCTCCAAACTATGGAGGATCACGTAGCGGCATCACTCGATTCACCGCGCTTCCACACGATCCTGTAGGGGGCCTTTGCCGTTCTGGCGCTGTCGTTGGCTGTAGTCGGGGTCTTTGGTGTTGTCTCGTATTCCATGAGCCAAAGAACCCGTGAATTAGCGATTCGGGTGGTTCTGGGTGCCCGACCATCCGATGTGCTGAGGCTGGTTGCCGAGAGCGGATTCTTGCCTGTCGTGGGCGGAGTGATCCTAGGGCTGGCCCTCTCTCTCATGCTTTCGAGAGCCCTGTCGTCGAAGCTGTTCGGAGTTAAGGCGACAGATCCTGTCACCTATGTCCTGGTCGCCGCAGCGCTGAGCGGGGCAGCCCTGGTGGCATGCTACCTGCCAGCCCGACGAGCGATGGGGGTCGATCCGAATCTCGTCCTACGTGCGGAATGATGCGCTAGCAGTCGATCACCCCGTCATCGATTGCCGACTGACGCCACTTGGCGGCTTGCTCTTTGCCCTTCACGCCGGCTCGTTCTCCAGAGGCGTAGATCATTTCGTAGAGTTGGTACTGGTCGACGGCTCCGGTCTCAGGAGTCTCGGGATTCTCACTGCGGGCCTCGAAGCACTCGACGCGGTTGCGGATTCCCTGTAGCTGTCGAATGGTCATGATGGAGTCGATGAAGCGGAAGATCAGTAAGGCCGTGCCCGCCATCACCCCTGTGGCATCAGCCGAGTTCCGGATGACGAGACGTGACTGCTCGCCCATGGCCTGCAGGTGGATATCGACGACGAGTCGGGTGGTGGCGCCGGCAAACCGCACCTCATTGGCCCACCAGACCATCGATTGACCGCGCTCCAGGCGGCGGAGGTACCCGATCGGGCACCCATCGCCCAGGTGGGGAGAGGGAATCCAGGAAACGATGTGCCGCGCCGAGACCTTTCTCCCGTTGTCCAGCCAGTCGATGCTGTACCACCCGGCCCCTCGGCCCATCTGGGCGAGCCAGGGCCAGACAATTTGAGGAGAGGCGTTGATCGTGACCGCGCGGGTCATCGCCACGCGCCGCTTGGGACCGCCCTCGAGATACGGATCGCCCGGCATTCGGGCGCTTTGCTCCTCTGCGGATGAGCCCCAGTTGCTCCCCCATTCGAGGAACAGGAAGCCCCCAACCACGAGCATGAAGAGCAGAGCGACGACGTACAGCATGACCTAGCGTCTTGTAGCTTCTCATATCCACCCGTGCGTGTCGGGGCCCGCTGGTGTTGTAGAGGAGGGGCTTGCCCCCTCCCACGGACCGATCTGGATAACCATGGCATCTCGAAGCGGCCGGTACCTCTGCCGGCCGGGGTGAGTGGGGACGTTTCCGCGGAAACGTCTGTGCCGTCCTCCAGCATGGACACTCCGGGCTCCGCGGGATCGGCCAGAACCTTCTCATCTACGTGCACCACCACCTGCAGACGGTCAGCCCGGGTGCCCTTGTCCAGGTCGTGTGCCAGGGCGCTCTCAGCCACCGACCCCAACGCATCCGCTCGTCGCGGGCTGGCCGGGACTCCGTCTCCAAGCTCGTTCTTCGTCTCCCGTTCCTGGTCGAAGAGCACCTGCTCGGCCGCCTCGAGGGCTTTGAGCACCGCGGCTGCCACCTCCGGGTCCAACCGAGCTCGCAGTACCACCATGCCGTCTTCATCCGTGTGGGCCTGCAGATACCGGCTGGCGTGGCGCTGATTCTCATGCTCGAGCTCGTCCAGGCGATCGACCCGGCGCCAAGCCCGCACCAGGGTCTCCACATGCGTGGCCGTGCCTGCCTCGGCAAACCCCAGCAGCTCCTCCTCGTTGTCCGGCGTAGCCACCCGGGTCAGGGCCCGGATCTTGGAGTAGGAAAGCTCCCCACACCGCATCGCCTCCGAGAGTCGAGGTAGCTCGCCCAGAGCCTTGGCGACTCTCACTTTCTCCCGAGCCGCTCCCAACTCCAACCCGGTCCGGAAAGATCACACCCACACCTGACGGGTTATCTTTAGATGTGCCTTCCCTGCTATTGTTTGAGAAACCAGTCCATTGAGGAAGAAGGAGGTTTCAAAGATGGCCAAGCTGTTCACGCGCAATGAAGGCACCGTGGATCGTGCCCTGAGGGTGATCTTGGGGTTGGTTCTCATCTCCCTTGTTTTCGTCGGGCCGAAGACCCTCTGGGGCTGGATCGGGGTGATACCGCTCGTCACCGGCTTGAGCGGCAGCTGCCTCGCCTATAACCTCTTCGGTTGGGACACCCGCTCAGCGAAGGACAAGACCGTGTAGCCACGGTGACTCGGGAGCGACTTCACACCTGTCGGCGATCCGAGTAAGCTCTGGAACCTCACCACTCGCGGAGGGGTGGCTGAGTGGTCGAAAGCACCGGTCTTGAAAACCGGCGACCGTTCACGCGGTCCAAGGGTTCGAATCCCTTCCCCTCCGCCATCCCCTGAATAGCTGTTGTAGGGGGGGCTTGCCCCCTCCCGCAAGCGGGTGCCCGCAAGGGACGCCCCTACATCGAGAGGTCACTCAATGCTCGTGGTTTACGGGCGGTCCATTTCCGTGGACCTTTGAGACCCCTTCTGAACCATCAGTGAACCCGTCCGATACATCTCCCTGGCCAGAGAAGGTATCTCGGAGCCACGGGAGCGGTCCGCGAAGATTGAGATAGCGTCACCAGCCATTGAGAAGAGAGTATGAACGGATCCGCAGGTCACTGAGGATCGGGGAAGGGTAACATCTACATTATCTTGTCGGATCGACTGGTCTTCGGATAATCATTTCATTGATATCAACTCTGGCTGGGAGCTGGAATTCATCTTCGGCGAAGACAACGAGGTCACGGGGGCCTTTGTCGCTATGGGGAACACTGAATTGAAGGGTGAGAGAATCAATGACAGAGATGTGGTACCGATTCCACTCATGCCCAATGAGGCCGCCAGGGATACGACTGAGCTTCAGGGGAGGTAATCGATGCCGTCTCTCTCGATAGCTGTCCTGCCGTTCGCCGATCTGAGCGCAGAGAAGGATCAGCGGTACTTTTGCGACGGTCTGGCCACAGAGTTGATCACTGCCCTGT
>JBATEX010000079.1:0-1870 GCA_049664225.1 Thermoanaerobaculia bacterium | reverse complement strand
GGGGTACGGTGTCGCATGACGATCTCGTCCGGCATGTTCATCTCCGCCAGCGTCGCTCGCTCGAAGGCATCGACATCGAGACCGGCTGGATCCATGGAGTGATACTTCATGTCCATGATCGCACAAGCCAGATACTCCGTCGTCGAGAAGCCCTGGTTGAAGGTCGCGGCCTTCTTGATCTTCGCCACCAGCTCCTTGGGCATCGGCTCGCCGGTCTCGACATGCACGAGGTAGGTGTCAATGACTTCGTCAGTCAGCAACCAGCGCTCGAGAAGCTGCGACTGGAACTCCGTGTAGTCACGCACACCGCCGTTGAGTGTCGGATAGTCGACGGTCGACGAAAAGTAGTGCAGCGCGTGGCCGAACTCGTGGAAAAGGGTCGTTGCATCCTCCCAGGAGATGAGCACGGGGTCCCCTGGCGCACCCTTGATGAAGTTCGAGTTGTTCGAGCCGAGCACGGTGATCTCGCCGTCGATGTTCTCGTGTGTACGGTACGTGGTTGCCCAGGCCCCGGAGCGCTTGCCGGGTCGCGCGTAGGGATCGAGGTACCACACACCGACATGAGCACCCGTGGTTCTGTCGGTGACCTCCCAGACCCTGACGTCTTCGTGGAAGACGGGGACCGAGCCCTCTGCGACCGGCGTGAACGCGAAATTGAAGATCTCGCCGGCAACGAAGAACATGGCCTCCCGCAGATTGTCGAGCTGCAGGTACTGCTTTACCTCTTCCGAGTCGAGGTCGTACTTCTCCTTGCGGACCTTCTCTGCATAGTACCGATAGTCCCAGGGCTCGATCTCGATTCCGGCTCCTTTGGCGTCGGCGATCGCCTGCATGTCGGCGACCTCTTCCTCAACACGGGCCAAAGCCGCGGGCCAGACCGTCTCCATCAACCCGAAGGCACGCTCAGGAGTCTTGGCCATCCGGTCCTCGAGTCGCCATTGGGCGTAGTTCTCGTACCCTAGAAGCTGGACTCGCTCGTTCCGCAGCTGGAGGATCTCGGGGATCAGGGCGTTGTTGTCGTGCTCATCAGCGTTGTCACCCCGGGAGTAGTAGGTCCGCCAGACCTTCTCCCGCAGGTCACGCTCATCCGAGAATGTCAGAAAGGGATCCATGGAGGATCGGGTGTTGGTGATGGCGTACTCGCCTTCGTGGCCACGATCAGTTGCGGCGGCGGCCGCCGCCGCAACGAAGGAGCTCGAAAGACCGCCGAGTTGATCCTCTGTGAGGTATAGGACGTAGCCTTCCTCGTCAGCGAGAATATTGTTCGAGAACTTCGTCTGCAGCTCTGCCAGACGTTGGTTGATGGCCGCGTAGCGCTCCTTGGCCTCGCCTTCCAGCGTCGCGCCATTGCGGGCAAAGCCGTCGTAGACCAGCCACACGAGGCGCTGCTGATCGGGTCGCAACCCGTCCATCTCGTCGCTTTCATAGACCGCCTTGATTCGTTCAAAGAGCTTCGCGTTCTGAGTGATCTTCGAGCGAAATTCGGCCAGTTTCGGCGCCATTTCCTGCTGAATCTCCCTGAATTCAGGGCTCGAGCGATTGGCGCTCCAGATCCGGTAGTAGGTGAACGCGCGGTCCAGGTCCCGACCCACATCCTCCAACGCGACGATCGTATTCTCGAAGGTCGGCGGCTCGGGATTGCTGGCAATGGCGTCGACCTCCTGGAGATTCAACTCCATTCCGGTCTCGAGGGCCGGTCTGACGGCTTCGAGGTCCATCTGGTCGAAAGCCGGAACTCCCCCATAGGGGCCAACCCACTCCGCCAACAGGATGTTGTCCTGCCCTGAGTTCGCTGTCTTGTCAGTCATTTCTGTCGACTTCTCCCCGCAGCCAACGACGAGTATGACCGCAGCTGTCGCGGCGAACATCC
>JBATEX010000078.1:0-3697 GCA_049664225.1 Thermoanaerobaculia bacterium | reverse complement strand
CGTCGACGTCGCCGACGTGGACAACGATGGCGACGAGGACATTTTTCACACTCACTACGCGCGGGAGACCAATACCCTCTACATCAACGATGGCACAGCGATGTTCGATGACGTCACGCAAGCCAGTGGCCTGGCAACTCCGAGTTGGAACTTCACTAGCTTCGGGACCCACCTCTTCGACTACGACAACGATGGTCTGCTCGACATCATGACGGTGAGCGGTGCCGTGACGATCTTCTCCAATGGTAGTCGGGAGAACCTGGCGCAGACCAATCAGCTGTTTCGCAACCTCGATGGCAGGCAGTTCGAGGACGTGACCGAGAAGGCCAGCGAAGCATTCCTCCTCGAAGAGGTGAGCCGGGGTGCGGCCTTCGGCGATCTCGACAACGACGGGGATACCGACGTGGTGGTCTTCAACAACTCAGAGCCGTCCCGGCTGCTGGTCAATCAGGTTGGATCCGACCGGAACTGGCTGGGACTTCGGCTGGTGGGGAAGGCAACATCCCGCGACATGCACGGGGCCTGGGTGGAGCTCACACAGCCGACCGGGCCGACGCTATGGCGCCGCGTTCATACCGATGGCAGCTATGCCTCCGCGAGCGACCCTCGAGTGCTCTTCGGGCTGGCCGATCGGCCAGCACCGGCGACGGCGCGGGTTTCCTGGCCGAGCGGTCTGGTCGAGGAGTTCAGCGATCTGCCGGCGGGGCAGTACACGGAGCTCAAAGAAGGTACGGGTCGAGCTCTAGAGTAGGTGAAACCACAAGTAGCTCGATCAACCCAACGCGCGGAGCGCGGGGTCCTGCGGCCAGCGGCGCAGAGCATCCTGCAACACGCTGTTGGCGATTGCCGGTTGACCGATACGACGAAGGGTCTGGACGGCCTTGGCATGGGCGACCGCGGTGGGATTCGCCTCGACCATTCGTTGGAGGCTGGCTCGAGCCTCTTGCGAGTTGCCCTGCATGGTGTAGACCACGGCAAGACTGATAAAGGCGTCCAGCTCTGTTGGGAACAGCTCGGTCTCCTTAGCGTAGGCTTCGGCGGCCTTGTCGAGCTCTTCGAGCCGGGCGAAGCAGCTGCCCCGTAGGTAGTAGGCACCACGAATCGACGGCCAATCGGTCCGGTCACCGAACTCCGAGAGAAGCTTATCGGTGAAATCCAACGCCTCCCTGAATCGGTTCTGGCTGAAGCGCAACTCGGCGGCAGTGAGAAGGGGGCCCGGCCGGGAGCCACGGCGGGCTAGAGCCTCCTCGACGATCGGAGCAGCGCCGCCCAGGTCACCCTGGCGGATTCGAATCTGGGCCAGCACGTCGCGACTCTGCTCGTGACCATCGACCGCCAACTCTGCGTACTGCGCTGCCTCGTCGAGTCGTCCCAGACCGAGGAGCGCGGAAGCCATCGCGCCTGCAACCGGCGGCGAGCCGCCTGATAGCTCCATGGCCCCCTCGAACGCTTCGAGAGCCGCCTGTGTTTGCCCCATGGCCATTCGCGCGTGGCCGAGCTGCTCCCAGGCATCGACCAGTTGCGGCTGCTTGTCGATGACCGCCTGAAAGGCCTCTGCGGCCTGCTCGTAGTTCCCTTGGGCGTAGGCCTCGAATGCGACCTTCAGCTCCTCGACCGTCTCCAGTTGGCTCTTGGGGTCGGCGAGATCGCTGCTGTCGCTACCCACGGTCGACCCCAGATAGCCCAGAGCGGCAAGCCGGGCCCGAGTTTCGGCATCTTCCTCGGAAGGGGGAGCGAAACTCTGCTCGTAGGCGTCGAGATGCTGGCGCATCCTGCCGAGCGCACGGCGGTCGTCGCGCAGGATGTTGCTGGTTTCTCCCGGATCCTGGTCGAGACGATAGAGCTCCGGGTCGGGTCCCTGAATGTAGTGGTAGGGCGGGTCGACCACCGAGAAGAGCTCGCTCCACCCGAAGTGAAACCGCGGGAAGAAGGTCTCGGAGTAGATGGGGCGAGGCTCTCCCTCATCCTCGCCGGCCAGCAGAGATCGGCCAGGCAGGTCTTGGGGAATGTCGATATCGAGTAGAGCCGCGACTGTCGGGACGATGTCGATGAGGCCGACAGCCCGCTCGACCGTGCTTCCACCCTTCTCCGCAGAGGGCAATTTGAGAAGAAGCGGTACCTGCAGGGACTCTCGATACAGCAACAGGCCATGCTCGTAGTCGCCATGGTCGTACAGCCCCTCGCCGTGGTCGGAAGTGAGGATGATGATGGACGAATCGTAGATGTCGAGCTCCTGGAGCTCATCGAGGAGCGCGCCGATCACCGCGTCGGCGGCCGCCACCTCGCCATCGTAGGCCGACTCGTAGCGTGAGGCGAAGGGCTCGGGAGGATCATGGGGAGCATGAGGCTCATAGATGTGAAAGAAGAAGAAGAAGGGCTCGCCGGCCACTGATTGAAGCCAGTCTCGAGAGGCAGCCAGGGTGTCGAGACCGTCGCGTTGAACGTCGCTGAGCAGCGTCTTGGCGCCGATCACCAGGTGATCGTCGTAGAAGTCGAATCCGGCATCGAGTCCCGCCGTGGCTCGCAGGACAAATGCCGAGACCGCCGCACCCGTGCGGTAGCCGAGCTCCTCGAGCATCCTGGGAAGGTATGGCAGGCCTTCGGTCTTAAGGCGGTAGCCGGCATTGTCGCGCACTCCGTGCTCAGGCGGGTAGAGGCCCGTGAGCATGGAAGCGTGTGCCGGCAGGGTAAGGGGTACTTGTGTATAGGCCTGGAGAAAGAGGATCGAGTCGGCCCTCAGGCGGTCGATGGCCGGCGTCGCGACCCGATCGTAGCCGTAGGCGGGGAGCCGGTCGGAGCGCAGGGTATCAATCGAGATCAGGATAACGGGGGTGCCAGATGCAGCCGACGGCCCTGTCGCTTTGCGGTCGCAGGAGAGAAGGTTGAGCCCCAACAGCGCGAGCCAACAGATAACCAGCCCGCGCTCGAACATCGAGCGCAGGGCCGGAAGGGAACGACTTCGAACGGATTTCGTGGTGGCCAAGAGCGCGACAGCTCGGAAGAGCTGCGGTCCTCCTATTCACCCTGCTGCAGATACTCCAGAAAGTCCCTGGCCTCGGTCGCGCGTGGCGTGTCGGGAGCCAGCTCGATGAGCTTCTCGAAATCGGCCGCTGCGGCATCGTTCTCACCCTTGTTGAGAAGCACCAGACCTCGGTAGTAGTAGGCGGCCGCGAGGTCGGGGAAGTTCCCGACGACTCTCTCGAACTCCGCCAGGGCCTCGTCCAGATTGCCGTCGTTGTAGAGATCGATGCCGACGTTCAAATAGGCATCGGCGTCGAGTAGCTCGCCCTCCGGAAGCTGATCCATGAAGACTTTCGCCTCGTCCGGGCGCCCCTGTGCCACCAACATGCTGCTCAGGAGCTTCAGAGCATCGATGTTGTCGGGCTCGATCTCCACGATCCTCCTGAGGGTGGCTTCGGCCTGCTCCAGGTTGTCTTCCTGATAGTAGGTGCGCGCGATTCCCATCAATACGGGTGGGTGGTTCTCCACTTCGAGCTCGGCCAGAGCGTTTTCATACTCGGCCCGGGCTTCGGTCGTCTTGCCCTCTTGCAGCAGCTGATTCCCCTTGTCGAGAAGCTCCACGGACAATGCCGCAGCGGCTTCGGCCAGAACCTCCGGCGGGATGGGTCGCAGAGTGACATTGACAGTGGGAGAGCTACCAAACTCATTCGCGCTCACGGTTCCCTCTGAAGGGACG
>JBATEX010000077.1:0-93543 GCA_049664225.1 Thermoanaerobaculia bacterium | reverse complement strand
ACGGGAGCTCGCTCGGATGAACGGTGCCTATTTCTAGGTTGAGGCACCCGGCTCACCGCCAGGTGTTCCTCGAGGGCTTGGGGTTGAGACGGCTGTCGCTTGCTCCAGCCGATCCTTGGGGCAGTGGGGCAATGAAGGCAGTGAGGGCTTAGGGGTGTGTAGGAATGAGTTCGAGACTCCCATCGTCCAGGGTCCGGCGTGGGGACCTCCAGGGCGTTGTTGACGCAGAAGGGAGGGAGCTCTCCGGGTACGTCCAAGAGGTCGGTCCGGGGGGCAGGATCTCAGGGGGTTCTTGCAGCGGAAGGGAGGATAGCCCCCTGGGAGCCTGCCCCCCGGGCTGACCTCACAAGATCGTGGTCATCTGTTCAGGCCCCAGGCCCCAGGGCCTCAACCCTCACGCCCTCACTGCCCAAGACGGCGCTTTCCGCCTGGAAATGCGCCCTTCTGGGCAGTGAAAGGGCTCCAGCGCCCCTCGGCGGGTCAAGCCCGAACCGAGGGACGGCTGGAGCTGAGGCAGACGGCGGAGTATCGGCCCGACTAGTTGGCTCCGGCCGTCTCCTCGAAGGCTCGTGCGCCCCAGCCGAAGGCCTCCTCGTTGAGCTCGATCATGGCGCAGTTGTGTCGCAACGCCTGTCGAACGGACGTAAGGAAGGTCTCCCTGGGAAACAGTTGAGTCGCAGCTTGTAGCGCTCCCAGTGCCACGACGTTCTTCACCTTGGCAGCCCCCAGATCCCTGGCGATCTCAGTGCAGGGTACGCCTACAAGAGTCACGGAGGGATCGAGCTCCGGCGGCTCGGCGATGACCGAGCTGTCGTAGACGATCGTGCCACCCGGCTGGACGGTGGGTCCGAACTTCTCCAGACTGGGGGCGTTGAAAGCGACCAGCAGGTGAGGTCTCGGGGCGGCGGGCGAGAGCACCTCTTCGTTGGCGACATGAACGTCGGCGTAGGAGGTGCCGCCTCTGGATTCCGGACCGTAGCTGGGAATGTGGGTCGAGTCGAAGCCTTCGGTAACCGCTGCCTTGGCGATCAGCATGGCGGCAGTCTGGGCTCCATCGCCACCGGCGCCTGCCAGCTTGAGACCGATGTCGTGGCTGTCGATGTGGGTGGGAAAACCATCGCAGTGCCGGTCCGTCTCTTCCGAAGTGGCGCCGATCACTTCGATGATCCTGTCGGGCTCGAAGCTGGGTTTCTCGAGGTGGAACCAGGGGTCGCTGTCCAGGTCCTTCTTGACGCCGAGCGGGAAGATGGGCTCCATGGCCTCCTTGACCCACCTCTCCGTCTCCACAGGAGTCATCTTCAGGTGGGTCGGGCACTCGGCGAGCACCTCGACGAATCCGACGCCGCGATTGTCGATCTGGACCTGCAGGGCCTTCTTGATAGCCTTCTTGGTACGCATTCGCAGCTTGTTGTCGTACAGGGCGACGCGCTCGACATAGACCGTGCCGTCGAGCAGTGCCATGGTCTCGGCCACCTTCATCGGTAGGCCGGTGAGGCGCTCGCGGCCCGTGGGCGTAGTGGCGCTCTTCTGGCCCATCAGCGTGGTTGGGGCCATCTGGCCGCCTGTCATCCCATAGATGGCGTTGTTGACGAAAATCACGGTCAGAGGAATACCCATCTGGGCGGCCTGTACGATCTCCGCGATGCCGATCGAGGCCAGGTCACCATCTCCCTGATAGCTGATCAGGACGGAGTCCGGATTGGCTACCTTGTGACCGATGGCGACGGCCGGAGCTCGGCCATGCGCGGCCTGGGTATTGCCCACGTCCAGGTAGTAGTACATGAATACGCTGCAGCCGACGGGCGAAACCGCGATGGTGCGATCCTGTATTTCCAATTCGGCGATGGACTCGGCCAGATACTTCTGGATCAAGCCGTGACCACAGCCGGGGCAATAGTGGGTACTCTGCCCCTTCAGACCCTCACCGTGGGAGTGACGTTCGAACTTTTCGTAGAAGACGTTGCTCATGCTGCCACCTCCAGGAGTGAGGTGAGTTTGTCGACGATTTCCTCGAGTGACGGCAGGATGCCGCCAAAGTGTCTGACGTTCTCGATCCGTGGATGGCGAATGCCGGCATGGCTCATGGCCAGCCGCAGCTCGTCCTCCAGTTGTCCATTGCTGCCTTCCACGACAAGCAGTCCCTCGACGTTGTCGATGATGCTGGCCAGGGCATCGATAGGAAAGGGCCACAGAGTGATCGGTCGGAAGAGACCAGCCTTGATCCCTTCCTGACGCAGCTTCTGGACGGCACCCTTGGCCATTCGGGCTGGCGTATTGCACGCTACGATCAACCAGTTGGCATCCTCACACTGGTAGAGATCGGCTCTCTGTTCCTCGGCCGCCATCCGCTCGTACTTATCGTTGAGGCGGATGTTGTGGGCTTCGAGGTCGGGCTCGGCAAGGAAGATGGAGCTGATGAGGTTGCCGCGATGCATCTCGTCTCCCCAGACCGCCCACTCCGGCATACCCGGCTTGATCATGGAGTCGGGCAGCGTGACCCGCCCGGTCATCTGCCCAAGGTACCCGTCACCGGCGATGACCACGGGATGGCGGTACTTGAAAGCCAACTCGAAGGCCAGCATGGCCATTTCGAGCATTTCTTGCGGCGTCGAAGGCGCGAGAACCGGGGCGTGGGTGTTGCCGTGCCCCAGACCACGGCACAGGAGCTTGATGTCCGCCTGTTCCGGGGCGATATTGCCCAGTCCCGGGCCACCTCGCATGACGTCTACGATAACGCCCGGCACCTCGGCTCCGATCATGTAGGAGATTCCCTCCACCATGAGGCTGAAGCCTGGCGAAGAGGTGAAAGTCATACACGGCATGCCGGCGCCGCCGCAGCCGTACATCATGTTGATGGTGGCTACCTCGCTCACCGCTTGGACAAAGACGCCGTCGATCTGAGGAAGCAGCTTGGCCATCAACTCCGCGCCCTCGGTCGAAGGTGTGATGGGGTAGCCGAAGAAGTGGCGGCAGCCGGCTAGGATCGCGCCGATCGCGGCGGCGTGATTTCCCTTCAGGACCAGCGGCTCCAGGTCAGGTAGCGGAATCCGCTCATCGGGTATGGCCACCGGCTCGATTGCCGTGGATTGTCTCGGCCCGAAGGTCTTCTCCGGGTCGAACAACTCGGTCTCGAACTCGTTGGTAACGGGCGCGAGGCCGAAGGGCTCGGGACAGGCGCTGAAGCAGAGACCGCACCCGTTACAGGCTTCGAGATCCAAAACGACCGGCGTAAAGCCAGTGGACGACTCGATCTCGGTGCCCAGTGAGATGCAGTCCTTGGGACAGGCGTCGATGCAACGCCCACAGGCCTTGCAGAAGTGGGGCATGACAAAGGGTTTGGGTCGGGTCCTGGTGTTTCCGGTAGGCATAACACTCCTCTTCAGATCTTGCAGGAGTCCGCTAGAAACGGCGCGCTTGGTTCGTCGGGCCGACGAGGTGGAGCGCCTTCGGAGCACTCTCACAGAGCATGCACGAGACGGCGATTTTCACCAACACCCGATGAGGTGGGACGACCCACCCACCTGTAGGGGTGGTCAGACTTTTGAGTACGAGAAATGGTCTACATGAAGCCGAGTTGCAGCCTGGCCGCATCGGTCATCATGTTCGGATTCCAGGGCGGGTCAAAAACGATTTCAACCTCGGTCTCCTCGACTCCGGAGATGGCTTCCAGGCGCGCCCGGACATCCTCGGCCAAAACGGGCCCCATGCCGCATCCCGGAGCGGTGAGGGTCATCTTGATCTCGACCCGAAAGCCCCCTTCCGGACGGTCTTGAACCTGGCAGTCGTAGATCAGGCCCAGATCCACGACATTGACGGGTATCTCGGGATCGAAGCACTTCTTCATCTCCGACCAGATGAGCTGCTCGAGGGACTCCGCGTCTGCTGGGGCAGCCGACTGACTCGCGTTCTCCGCCGGTTCTTTGCCGAGTGCATCTGCGTTGCGCTCGTCGATGCGATACATGGCCCCACGATCGGTCATGACGGTAAAGCTGCCGCCCAGGCTCTGGGTGATGAGCACCTTGGTGCCTTCGGGAATCACCACGGGTGACCCGTCGGGGATCTGAATTGCTCCGACTTCTCGCTTGATGCTCACCTCTTCGTACATACGGTGTTCTCGTCTCCGCTGACCCGTGTTCACTCGGCAACGCCCTGTCGAGGCAAGATGCCGGAGTATAGCAACCGGGTGGACTCGGGGAAGACCTCCAGCTCAGCGTTCGAGGTGGGGAGCCGGCACCAGGGGGACGCCCAATTCCTCGATCCTGGTATAGCCGGCCTGGGCGAGAGCTTCGAGCAGGCGCTCGATGTGCGCTCGATTCTTGACCTCGAGGATGAGCTCGACATCGACCTGCCAGAAGGCGGTCTCGGTGAAGACCCGATTGTGGTGGATGTGGAGAACGTTGGCCTCTCGTTCGGCGATGACGGCCAGCATGCGGGCCAGGCCTCCCGGTCGGTCCTTGACGGTGATGCCCAACCTGACGAGCCGGTGCTGCTTGAGCAGCGACCTCTCGATGATGCGCTCGAGAATGTTGAGATCGATGTTGGCGCCGCACAGAACGACGACCACCTTCTTGCCCGCGAGGCTGGGGAATCTGCCGTTGCGGATGGCGCAGTAGCCAGCTGCGCCTGCCCCTTCGGTGAGGCTCTTTCCGGTCTCCAACAGCTCGTAGACAGCGCCCTCGATCTCGGCCTCAGAAACCAGTTCGATGCCGTCGACGAGTCGTTGGATGATGGGAAAGGTCAGGTCACCCGGTCGCTTGAGCGTGATGCCCTCGGCAATGGTCGGCGCCACCTCTGAGGATTGCCTCTCGCCCGCATCAAAGCTCTGCTTCATGGCGGGAGCGGCCTCACTCTGCACACCGTAGACCTCGACCTCGGGTCGCTGAGCTTTGACGGCCGTGGCTATGCCGGAGATGAGACCGCCGCCTCCGATGGGAGACACGATGGCTTCTAGGTCGGGAACCTGCTCGAGAATCTCCAGGCCGACAGTACCTTGCCCGGCGATGACCGCTTCGTCGTCGAAGGGGTGGACAAAGGTCATACCCTTCTGCTCTTCCAGTTCTCGGGCCCTGCTCAGAGCCTCGTCCAGGTTCTGTCCATGGAGCTCGACGGTGGCCCCCAGCTGCTGGGTGCGGGTGATCTTCACCAGGGGGGTGCTCTCCGGCATCACGATCAGGGCATCGACACCGACCACGCCTGCTGCATAGGCCACACCCTGGGCGTGATTGCCCGCCGAAGCGGCGATGACGCCCCTCGAGCGCTCCTCTTCGCTCAGCGTGAGGATTCGGTTCAGCGCCCCACGGGGCTTGAAAGACCCGGTGCGCTGCAGGGTCTCGTATTTGAGGAACAGGTGGACACCACAACGTTCTGAGAGCGCCTCGGACTCGAGGCAGGGCGTCTCTTTGATCGCTCCGTCCGCGAGTCGGGAGCGTGCGTCGAGAATGTGGCGGAGCTCGATCATGGCGGATCTCACAGGAGGTGGTTTCAGGAGATGGCCGAAATAGGCGATACTGGGAACGTATCAGATCGCGCCGAGAGGGAGGGATCCAATGCTTCGAGTAAGACGGCGATGTCGACTCAGCGGGTTGCTGGGAGGCCTGGCGATTCTGGCCGGATCGAGCCTTGCTTCGGCAGGCGTCTATACGCCGCTCGGTACCCAGGGTCCACTGACCTTCCCTATCCAGACTCCAGGGGACTGCTTCAGTTGCCATGCGGACTATGACGGGGCGCACATCGAGCCATGGGATACCTGGGCCGGCTCCATGATGGCCAATGCGGCCCGGGACCCGATTTTCTGGGCCGCCTTGGATGTAGCCAATCACGACGGTGCCGACTTGGGTGTCGAAGGCGTCGGCGAGTTTTGCCTGCGGTGCCATACTCCCACGGGCTGGCTCGAGGGCAGGGCCAACGCAGGCAATGGAGGTGCTTCCATCGGCGATGCAGACGGCTGTGGCCTCTCGGGTAGCCTCGACGGCAAAGATAACGATTTCTCAGGCCTCACGTGCCACTTCTGCCACCGCATGGAGGTCAATGGCAATCCTCCGGCTGGCCAGGACGCGGTCTATTTCGAGAATGCCAGCTTCTGGATCGACGATGCGGTCTGCTCGAACACGATGCCTCACCCTCAGGAGCCCTGCCGCGCCGGTCCCTACGACTACTCTGGGCTGCCCAACCACTCCCTGCCGATGCACGAGTGGGCGTACTCCGACTATGAGGTGAGCAACGACCTCTGCGGCAACTGTCACAATGTCACCAGTCCTCTTCACAATTTGAGAGACGAGACAGGTCAGGATACAGGTGTGCCGTTTCCGATCGAACGCACCTTCAGGGAGTGGCAACAGAGTTCGATGGGCGACGAGGGGTCGCCGGAATTCGAGAGCTGCTCGAGCTGCCACATGCCCGACGCGACCCAGGATCCAGCCTGTGCTTCTAGCCAGTGCCGCAACAACCGGACAGGGGACATGCCCATTCATCAGCTGGCGGGCGGCAACGCCTGGATTCCGCAGGTTCTCAAGGGGGAATATGGGGCTAGCCTCGATCGCGATGCCAGTTTCGATGCGACAACCGCCTGGGCCCTGCACCTGCTTCAGGACCAGTCGGCATTGGTTGACGTCACCTTGCCATCGAGTGTCACAGCCGGTTCCGAGCTCGACGTCGGTGTCCGGATAACGAATCTCACCGGTCACAAGCTACCGACTGGCTACGGCGAGGGTCGGCGGATGTGGCTGCATCTAATGGCACGGGACGGATCCGGCAGTTTGATCTGGGAGAGCGGTTCCTGGAGCCCGAGCACCGGAGCACTGAGCCGGGACCCTCAGCTGAAGATCTACGAGGTCCAGCAGGGTATCTGGGACTTCAACGGAACCGGCGCGTGTGATGTGGAGTCCGCCGCCACTGGCCACCATCTGTTCCATTTCGTGAAGAACAACTGCGTGGCGCTGGACAACCGAATTCCTCCGTTGGGATTCACCGGTGCAGACGATATCGACATTCAGCCCGTCGGGTACACTTACCCCGAAACCGCGCCCGGATCGGGGGTTCTGGTCAACTACGATGACGTGAGCTACAAGGTGGCGGTGCCGCTGGGGACGCCCTCGCCGGTCACCATTGAGGCGACCCTGCGCTACCAGACCGCCAGCGATGAGTACATCGAATTTCTTCGCGACGAAGCCGTTGACAACAACCTCCCCGACGACTGCATCGTTGGCAGCGGGGCGCAGGTCCTCGGCTTGAGTCGCGGCGAATACCTCTACGAGCTCTGGAATGACCCCAGCTACGGTCGATCACCGCCGGTCGAGATGGCCACCGACAGCGACAGCGTGGTGGTCACCGACGAGATCTTCGCTGACGGTTTCGAGAGCGGTGACACGAGCGCCTGGAGCTCGTCGGTTCCGTGAGGCGAGCCGAGACAGCCTCAATCGCCAGATTCGAATGCGGCACTGACGATGGTTCTGGCTTCCGACTGGATCCGCTCCAGGTGCTCCCTGCCGAGAAAGCTCTCGGCGTAGATCTTGTAGACCTCCTCGGTCCCGGAGGGACGAGCGGCAAACCAGCCGTTTTCTGCCACGACCTTGAGGCCGCCGATTGGAGCGTCGTTGCCCGGCGCGTGGCTGAGAATAGCCTCGATGGGCTCGCCGGCCAACTCGTCGGCCGTGACCTGATCCGGTGAAAGAGTTTTGAGGGCTGCCTTCTGCTCAGGAGAGGCAGGTGCGTCGATTCGCTCGTAGATCGGTGCGCCAAACTGCTCAGTGAGCTGGACATAGTGCTCACCAGGATCCAGGCCGGTCCTGGCCGTGATCTCGGCGGCAAGAAGGTCGAGGATGAAGCCGTCCTTATCGGTCGTCCAGACCTTGCCGTCGAGTCTCAGGAAGGAGGCGCCGGCGCTCTCTTCACCACCGAAACCGAAGCTCCCGTCCAGCAGGCCATCGACGAACCACTTGAAGCCTACGGGTACTTCTTTGAGCGTCCGACCCAGGTGGTCGGTCAGGCGATCGATGATGCTGCTGCTGACCAGGGTCTTGCCCACGGCTGCCGTCGAGGGCCAATCGGGGCGGTTCTGGAACAGGTAATTGATGGCGACAGCCAGGTAGTGGTTGGGATTCATCAGCCCGGCGCCCGGCGTCACGATGCCATGGCGATCGAAGTCGGGATCATTGCCGAAGGCGATGTCGAACCTGTCTTTCAGATCGATCAGGCCCGCCATGGCCGAGGGCGACGAGCAGTCCATCCGGATCTTGCCGTCGCGGTCCACCCTCATGAATCGAAATGTGGGGTCTACTTCTGGATTGACCACGGTGAGATCCAACCCATATCGCTCCGCTATGGGTTCCCAGAAGGCGACTCCGGAGCCGCCCATGGGGTCGGCGCCGATTCTCAGGCCGGAGGAGCGGATGGCCTCCATGTCCACGACGGTTCCCAGGTCACCGACATAGGCCTCGATGTAATCGTGCTGCCGGATGTTGGAGCTGGCCATGGCCTTCTCGAAGGCGAAGCGCTGGACTTCTCGGTTATCGCCCCCCATGAGCTCATTGGCCCTGGCGGCGATCCAGCTGGTGACTCCCGTGTCGGCAGGTCCTCCGTGGGGAGGGTTGTACTTGAAGCCTCCGTAGTCCGGCGGATTGTGCGAGGGAGTGATCACGATGCCGTCGGCGAGACCGCTCTGGCAATCTCGATTGTGGGTCAGGATTGCGTGCGAGATGACCGGAGTCGGCGTGTAGCCCTCATCCCGTGCCACACGAACCTCCACATCGTTGGCGGCCAGGACTTCCAGGGCCGTCATCTGGGCTGGGGTCGACAATGCGTGTGTGTCGCGGCCGAGAAACAGGGGTCCATCGATACCGCCTTGCTTACGGTAGTCGGCAATCGCTTGGCTGATCGCTAGGATGTGAGCCTCGTTGAAGCTGCGTCGCAGCGAGGTTCCCCGGTGTCCTGACGTCCCGAACGCCACGAGCTGCCCGGGCAAGGCAGGGTCGGGTCGGTACGAGTAGTAGGCGGCGATCAGTGATGGAACATCCACAAGCAGCGAAGCTGGTGCCGGCTGGCCGGCTAGATCATGCAATGACACAGGCAATCCTCCCTAGGACGTGCACTCATCTCGATGAAGTAATAAACTAGTGCCAACCGCTCGTTGATTCAAGTCAACGCCAACGGAACTCGTGACAAGAGGGAATCTGTCATCTTTGGAGGTGTTCGAATGAAACCGAATCTGAAGCTTCATGTGGTGTTGGTCGTCTTTGCTCTCATGGCGATGCCGAGTCTGGCGCAGAAGACCCCGACCAGCATGGTCGCCGCCTACGACTCGTTGGCGACGATAATTCTGAGCGTACCGCAAGCCGAGGAGGACCTGGTCAGAGCGATTTTGGACGGTCACTATCACGGCGCCAAGGCCCATATGAAGCAGGGCATGTACAACGAGGCCGCCGCGGAGATGGCATTGTTCGCCAACGAGGGTGACAACGCAGTCGCAGGAATCCGCAAGAGACTGGTCGAAGGGGGGCACCACCACAACGCGGCTGGTGAACAGCAAGGCATCTACGAAGAAGGCTATGTGTTGGTGACCCGGGAGGCCAAGAAGGAAATGCTGGCTTCCTCGACGGCCATGCGCCAAGCCAAGGATGATGTCGCACGGCAGGCAGCTTGGAAGGAGTTTGCCGCCTTTGCCGAGGAAACCCTGGCTGAGTAAGGCCGGCAGCTCAAGTAAGCAGTAGTGCAAAGAGTCATCGTATTGGTGGCGGTGACGATCCCGACCATCGCGTCTGGATCGTCGTCGCCCTATTTCGTCGACATCGCGGCCGAGGCGGGAGTCGTCGCGCCCACCTGGTGCGGGCGCGATGACAAGCCCCACATCATGGAGTCGAACGGCACCGGTCTCGGCCTGGTCGACTACGACGCCGATGGAGATCTGGACCTCTATCTCGTCAACGGTTGGCGCCTCGACGGCGAGGAGATCGCCGAGCGCGGTCGCGACGTTCTCTATCGCAACGAGGGGCAGGGTCAGTTCCTGGATGTGACCGAGGCGGCCGGCCTGGGCTCGGATGCCTGGGGCTCGGGTCTGGCCACCGGCGACGCAAACGGGGACGGTCTGGTCGATCTCTTTGTGACCAATTTCGGCACGGACGTCCTCTACCTCAACCGGGGGGACGGCACCTTCGAGGAGCACCCGGACTCTCCAAACCTCGAGGGATGGTCAGCCGGGGCTGTCTTCTTCGACTCCGACGGCGACGGTGACGAGGATCTTTACGTGGGTGGCTATATCGAGTGCACTCTCGAGGAGGTTCTGACAGAAAAGCCCAGCTTGGTCTGGGAGGGCATCGACGTGATGTTGGGCCCCTTCGGACTCGAAGGTCTCGGCAACAAGTACTTCAGGAATGAGGGTGGCGGCAGGTTCGAAGAGGCTACCGAGGAAGCAGGTCTCGAGGACGTGGGGCTGTTCTATACATTCGGTATCCTCGCTGCCGATCTCGACAGTGATCTGGACCTCGACATCTATGCGGCGAACGACTCCAATCCGAACTACCTCTACAGCAACGATGGGGGTGTGTTTCAGGAAGTCGGCTTGTGGAGTGGGGCGGCGCTGGATGAAGGGGGCGCCGCCCAGGCAGGAATGGGGCTGGCAGCCGGCGACGTCGAGAGCGATGGTCTGGTGGACCTGTTGGTCACAAACTTCCAGCAGGACATGTCTACCCTCTACCGCAATCTGGGCGACATGATCTTCGAGGATGTCACGCGCAGCGTGCAGCTCGGAGGGCCGACGTTCTCAATGCTCTCCTGGGGAACGACCTTGTCGGATCTCGACCAGGATGGAGACTTGGACATCTTCGTGGCCAACGGCCACATCTACCCGCAGGCCGATCTCGTCGCCGACAAGGTTGGAGGTGGATTTCGGCAGGCCAATCTACTGTTGGTCGACCAGGGCGGAACTCTGATCGACGTTTCATCCGAAGCCGGGCCCGGCCTCGCTGTAAAAGAGGTGAGCCACGGACTGGCGGTCGGCGACATCGACTTCGACGGCGATCTGGACTTGGCCATTTCCAATGTCGATGAGCCCCCGACGCTGCTGCGCAACGACACGCGGGAGCCAGGCAGCTACCTACTGGTCGATGCACCTCTGGCGCTCAGGGTAGAAGCCGTGCACGGCGACGACCGATGGATCCGGCATCGAGTGATCGGCGGATCCTTCCTGTCGGTCAACGATCCACGGTTCCATTTCGGTTTCGGTGAGAAGCGGCGACTGGAAAGCCTGACTCTCATCTGGCCGGACGGTTTTCGGCGCAGACTCCTCGACGTCCCTGTGAACTACGCGCTCAAGATCGAGCGCTGATCCGTCCACGGCACCCTCTTGCCGGAGGCATTTCTGGTACGGCGATTGCTAGTACGAGGTAGGGAAAGCACTGCCAGGGCCTGAGAGGCGGCTCTGGCATCCCTATCCCGGTCATTTTGGCGCGCCGCGGGGCCGACACGGTTCCCTTGTGGCACACGAACCAGTACCAGGGCGAGAGGTGAAAATGGAGGGAAGTTCGAAACCAGCTGTGGGTGAGCTGCTGATCGAGGTGCGGGACCTGGCGAAGCACTACGGCCCGATCCGCGCTGTCGACGGGATCAGCTTCGAGGTTCGGCGAGGCGATGTACTAGGCTTTCTGGGTCCCAACGGGGCCGGGAAGACCACCGCCATGAAGATGATCACCGGCTTCGTGGAGCCCGACCGGGGAAGTGTGAGGGTCGCCGGTCACGACCTGGCCGACGAATCGTTGGAAGCACGCCGCAAGATCGGCTACCTTCCCGAAACCGCTCCGGCATACGGCGAGATGACGGTCGCCGGATTCCTGGAGTTCGTCGCCGAGGCTCGGGGGCTAGGCAACACCACCGCGGCCCTGGACAGGGTAGTCCAGGCAGCTGCCTTGGGTCGAGTCGTTCACCAGACGATCGAGACGTTGTCCAAGGGCTTTCAAAGGCGTGTCAGCCTGGCCCAGGCGCTGATTCACGATCCCGAGGTGCTCATCCTCGATGAGCCGACCGACGGCTTGGATCCAAATCAAAAGGCCTCTGTTCAGGAGCTCATCACGAGCCTGTCTGCGGGTCGGGCGATCGTGCTGTCGACCCACATTCTCGACGAAGCCGAAAGAGTCTGCAATCGGGCCCTGGTCATCTCCCAGGGCAGGATCCTGGTGGATTCCACTCCCGAAGCGCTGATTGCCAAGGCCCCCAATCACAACGTCATGCGACTCGTCCTGGATTCGACCGCATTGCCCGATTTGATGACTTCCCTGGAAGGCAAGCCCTGGTGTGATCGGGTGGAGCGGCTCTCGGAAACGACCATCGATATCTATCCGCAGAGTGGCGAGAATCATCTCGGGGCGCTGATGGAGCTGACTGCGGGCTTGGAGATCCACAGCATTCATCTGCAGGAAGGGCGCCTGAACGAGCTGTTTCGCGACATCACACGGGGGGTGGAGGCATGAGGCGCTTGTCCGGTATGAAGGCGGTCTTTCGCCGCGAGTTCAAGGCCTATTTTTCCTCACCCTTGGGCTACGTCTACATCGTCATCTTCCTGGTTGCCAGCGGATTTCTGACTCTGTCCCGGGACTTCGGCCGGATGCTGGAGCTTCGCCAGGCCGACTTGGCATCCTTCTTCGACTACCTACCGTGGCTCTTCGTGGTCCTGGTGCCCGCGGTGGCGATGCGCTTGTGGGCCGAGGAGCGCAAGTCCGGAACGGTGGAGCTGCTGTTGACACTGCCGATCACCCTCGAGGGCGCCTATCTCGGCAAGTTCCTGGCAGGATGGAGCTTCCTGGGGGTCTCCTTGTTCCTGACCTGGCCCGTGGCCTACCAGGCGGCGCGTCTCGGCAATCCCGATTGGGGTGTTGTTTTGAGCGGCTACCTGGCTTCGCTGCTGACAGCTGGTGCTTTCTTGGCGGTCGGTATGTTGTTCTCGGCCCTGAGCCGAAATCAGGTGGTTGCATTCATCCTGGCGGTCGCCGCGTCGGTGGCTTTTCTCCTGCTCGGCCTGCCGCAAACACTCGAGACGATCGGCAACCTGCTGGGAGGCTACGTGGAGCAGTTGTTCGCCAGCCTCAGCCTGGTCGACCATTTCGAGGCCCTGAGCAGGGGCCTCGTCGAATTGCGATCTTTGGTCTTCTTCTTTCTTTTCACCATCGGTTGGCTGGCCAGCGGCATGCTGGTTCTGGACCGCACTCGAGCAACCTAGGCGGGGAGCGGCGATATGTGGAACAGCAGGCTACTGACCATCGTCCTGATCGGGTTGATCGTCCTGTTCGCCAATTACCTGGCCTTCCGCGCGCTGGAGGGTAGCCGAATCGACCTCACAGAGGACCGACTGTATTCCCTCAGTGACGGCAGCAAAGAGATCCTCCAACGGATGACCGAGGAAGGCGTCAAGCCGATCGAGATCGCTCTCTTCTTCTCGGAGACGACCGGCAAGACATTGCCGCGCTTCATCAAGAACTTCGTCACCTACGAGCGCTATCTTCGAAGCCTACTGAAGGAATACGAGAAGGCCTCGGAGGGCAGGATCAAGGTGCGCTTCATCGATCCGGTGACGGACAGCGACGAGGCCGAGGACGCGCTGGACTTCGGGCTGGATGGCAAGGCCATCAATCAGGAAGGAGACCTCTTCTTCTTCGGCCTGGTCTTTCAGACCCAGACCGGCAGTCGAGACGTGATCGAGTTCCTCTGGCCCAATCAGCAGGAGACGATCGAGTACGAGATCTCCGAGAAGATCTACTCCTTGCTCTGGCCTTCCGGCAAGACGATCGGCATCCTGTCCTCCCTTGAGGTCTTTGGCGGCGCCGACAACCCTTACCTGGCGCAAATGCTCGCGGCTCAGGGCCGGACACCGCGGGAGAAGTGGATCGCCGTCCAGGTGCTGGAAGAGTCCTACGAGGTGCGTCCTCTCGACGCGGGCACTGAGCACATCTCCCCGGACGAGTTCGACCTGGTCGTCGTCATTCATCCGAAGGGCCTGACTACCAAGGCTCTATGGGCACTCGACGAGTGGGTCGTCAGGGGTGGCAATACCATGGTCTTTCTGGACCCTTATGCGCTGGACGACCGGCCACCGGAGAATCCTCAGCAGCCCTGGCAGAGCCTTCAGTATCGACCCGCTTCCGACCTGGGAGATCTCTTGGAGGCCTGGGGCCTGCGAATGCCGGCCAATCGGTTTGCTGCCGATCTCGATCTCGCAGTCAGACGGGCGGTAGGCCCGCGGGGACCGGCTGAGACCGTCGTCGTCGATCTCGCGATCGAAGAATCGAATCGCGATGAGACCATGGATACCTCGCACCCGATTCTGCAGGGAATCTCGAGCTTGCGGTTTCTCCTTGCGGGGGCCCTCGAGCCGACAGGGGCGGAAGGCTCGGCTGAAACGCTGCTTGTCGGCACGACCGAGAGCGGTAGCACCCTGGAGATCGAACCTGGCTTCGGGGACGGCGACACCCTGGCCTACACCGACTTGAACAACCCTGCTCGGCTGCGTGATGCGCTGGTGCCTGGCGAGGGGGTGGTCGGCCTGGGCTATCAGATCACTGGCCGCATCGCGTCGGCCTTTCCAGAGGGGGTCGAGTTTCCGGCCCAGGAGCCCGAGAGGCCGCCAGGTCTGCCGCCCGGAGTGGAGCTCCCACCGCCCGCCGACGCCGAAATGATCCGTCGGGAGCCCGTGCCCGAATCCGAGCGGGGAGAGGCTACTGTGCTGGTCTTCTCAGACGTTGATGTCCTGTCGGATGCCATCGCCTTCGAGCGCAATTTCCTGGGACTGGTGATGAGTGCCAACGACAACCACAAGTTACTCCTCAACAGTGTCGATTTCCTTCTGGGTGCCAGGGAGCTGATGGCCGTCAGAGCCAAGCACTCGATCAGTCGTCCCTTCGAGCTGTTCGACGAGATCGAGGCGACTGCTGAGATGGAGACTCTCGACAGAGAACGGCAGTTGAGGGCGGACGTCGAGGCGGCAGAGACGGAGTTGCGAGCCAAGCAGCAAGAGCTCAGCGGCAACAACGCGGCGCTCTTCCAGAAACGTCTGCAGGATGAAGTGGATCGGCTCAACGAGACGGTCCAACAGGGGAATCGCGAGCTGAGAGAGATTCGCCAAGCGAGACGCGAGGCGCTGGAGACGGAAGAGGACAAGGTCCGTAGATCGGTGCTGGGTTGGATGCCAACTCTGGTGCTGGTGGTTGGGTTGACCCTGGCGGTGCGCCGTCGTCGAAAACACACTCGGGTCCTTGGGAGGTGACCGGTGAATACCGTCAGCAAGACCAATCGCAAATTGACGATCCTCGCCGTGGTGTTGATGGCCTTGTCTCTCTGGGCCTACCGAGAGAGTGTCAATCGAACGGACCGGTTCCAGCGAGGACAAGTCTTCTTGTCGAACCTCAATCCAGACGAGATCGCCAGGGTGGAGATCCGCCAGGCCGATGAGTCGGTGACACTGGAGCGGCAGGGTGAGACGTTTCGGGTTGTCGAGGAGCAAGGATATCCGGCGAGCAATGCCGCCGTGAATCGACTGGTAGGAGATCTGCTGGAGCTCAGCCTGGAAAAGGAGGTTGGGACCGGCACCGAGCTGGCCGCGGAGCTCGAGCTCGAACCTGTCGGGCCCTCCACAGTGGAGGTGCTGTTTCAGGACGCCGCCCAAAAGGAGATGGTGCGCATGCGGCTTGGGTTGCCGTTCGAAGGCGGTCCAGGTCGCTACGTGCAGAGGTTGGATCGGCCCGACGATCCCATCTACCTGACCTCCGGGGAAGTCCACGTCACGGTCGATAGCAGCGCCTTCCTTCGCCAGCAGATCATCGATGTTCCGGTGTCAGAGGTAGCTCGCATCGTAGGGGCTGACTTCACCCTGACCAGGCAGGCCGAGGGTGGAGAGCTGAGGTTGATCGAAGCCGCGGCCTCGGAAGAGACGAAGGGCAAGCAAGTTGGCGAGCTGGAGTCGATCCTGCGCAATCTGAGCTTCGAGAACGTCTTCGTCGCCGACGACGAGGCGGTCCGTGACCTGGATCTTCTTCCGACCCTCAGCGTCGACCTGGAGGACGGTAGCGGTTACGACTTGGCTGTCGCCGAGAGGGAGGGACGCTATTTTCTCCAGATCGCGGGTCGCCACGCGGTTTCTCAGGTGGCCATATCCCTGGACGAAGCCGAAGAGGAGCTGCAGGAGAAGGCCGACATGCTGACGCGGGCCGACGAGATCGACGACTTCAACCAGTTCCACGGCAGCTGGATCTACGAGATAGGCGAGGCCGACGGTAGGAAACTCCTTCTCCGCAAGGCAGACCTCGTGGAGGCAGAAACCACTTGAGAGCACGGGTTCGGAGGAAGACCCTCGTGATTGCGCTGGCTGTCGAGCTCGCGGCGGCGATGTCCATGGCGGATGTCGGCGATCTGCTGCGTCAGAACTCGATTGTGCCTGTCGAGCCTCCGTTCGGCGCCGCCGACTTCACCTTGCCTCTGCTAGCGGGCGGCAGCGGTTCCCTGTCCGACTTTCAAGGCAAGTGGGTGCTGCTGACCTTTTGGGCCAGCTGGTGCGGCCCCTGCCGCACGGAGATGCCGACGCTCGAGAGACTCCATCAGCAACGGGACGAGGCCCGGATAGCGGTCGTAGGTGTCTCTCTCGACTCTTCTCGCGACCTGGCCGACTCCTTTTCCAGGGAGCTGAATCTCAGCTTTCCGCAGTTCTGGGACGAGAAGGGCAGCGTTGGCGGCGACTATCGGGCCAGTGCCATTCCCCTGACCTACGTTATCGATCCTGGTGGCCGGATCGTGGGCACATCGCGCGGCGCCCGGGACTGGTCGGCGCTCGAGCCGATGCTGGAGAGCCTTCTCGGTGAGGTGACGACGGATTTTGCCTCTGCCGGATACTCCCAGCCGGGCCCTTTGGAGCTGCCAGAGATTCTGGATCCTCCGACCGCCGAAGTCGTCCTGGTGGAAGACTCTCACCGCGTCGATAGGGACTTCCATCTCGACATTCGAATGCACTGGGTCGGCACCCTCGAGGAGTATTTGCCGCAGCCACCGAAGGTGAGACTTCCCGATGGCGTTTCTATCGAAAACATCGTGGCTTCGACCGACAGCAGAGAGGGTAGCAACGTCGTCTCGTACCGGTTCACTCTGAGAGCGGATCGAGCCGGCAGCTTCGCGCTCGACCCCGTCGAGCTCCGGTATATACCGCGCTCGACCGGCAGTCCGGTGGTCAGTCTGGTCGATGGGCCTACCGTCGAGGTCCAGGAGTCCGGCTTGAAAGCCGTGAAGCCGGGCAGAGCGCTCCTGGCGGGTGGCGTCCTGATCTTGCTCACTGCAGCGGCGCTGGTGTACACGCGACGCAGGTCGACTGCTGGGGATTCCCCGGATTCGGGCCCCGAGCGTTACCGAGCACTGCGAGCTCGTGTCGACGAATGCCGTGCACTACGCCTGGAGGGCCGAGGTGGAGAGCAGGCTCTCCGCCTGGCCGAGCTGGAGCTGGATTTGGCAGGCGATGACGAGAACGAGCGTCTGAGGTTGCAGGGGCTCATCGAGAGCCTACGCTTCGGTGGTCTGGTGCCGCCGAGCTCCGAGCTGGATCGAACACAACGCAGCGTAGAACGACAGATCGAGGTTCTGCGGCCGGATCCGGACTTGGAGGTCCGCTCCCGCCTGCGCATGAGGAAAGAAACGAGCTGATCCGAGAAATCGGCTGGAGGAATCGCAATGAGTGGCACGCTCGAAGACCTGGCACCAGAGATCGAAGCACAGGCCCAGCAGCTGACGAAGCTGCGACAGGAGATCGCCAAGGTCGTTGTCGGCCAGGCCTACATGGTGGATCGACTGTTGATGGCTCTGATCGCCGACGGTCACATCCTGATCGAAGGCATCCCTGGCCTGGCCAAGACGACCGCAGTCAAGGCCGTGGCCGCCGCCCTACATACGGGATTTGCCCGCGTTCAGTTCACCCCCGATCTGCTGCCAGCCGACCTGATCGGCACCGAGATCTATCGACCCCAGCATCTCGACTTCATGGTCAAGACCGGGCCCATCTTCAGCAATCTCGTGCTGGCGGACGAGATCAACCGGTCTCCAGCCAAGGTGCAGAGCGCGCTGCTCGAGGCCATGCAGGAGCGCCAGGTCACCATCGGTGATCAGACCCACATCCTGCCCGACCCCTTTCTCGTTCTGGCCACCCAGAATCCCATCGAGCAGGAGGGAACCTACCCGCTGCCCGAAGCGCAAGTGGACCGCTTCATGCTCAAGCTGAAGGTCGGTTATCCGGACAAGGAAGAGGAGAAGGAGATCATGCGTCGCATGGCGAATCGGCACAAACCGCAGATCGAGCCGGTCCTCACCCCGGAGGACATCAAGACGATGCGTGAGGTTGCCGATCGCGTATATCTGGATCCGAAGGTCGAGGACTACATCGTGGACGTCGTCTTCGCGACGCGTGAACCGGCTGTCTACAAGCTCGAGAAGCTGGAAAACCTGATCGACTACGGGGCTTCTCCGCGGGCCAGCATCTACCTGGCGCAGACAGCCAAGGTGCAGGCCTTCATGTCGGGTCGAGCCTACGTCACTCCTCAGGATGTCAAGACCGTGGGCCCGGATGTCCTGCGGCATCGGATCCTGCTGTCCTACGAGGCCGAAGCTCAAGACCTGACCTCCGACGATGTCGTGCAGGAGGTCTTCAACACGGTGGATGTGCCGTAGAGGCAATGGGGTCTTGTGGTCTTGTGGTCTTGGGGTCTTGTGGTCTTGTGGTCTTGGGGTCTTGTGGTCTTGGGGTCTTGTGGTCTTGTGGTCTTGGGGCTTGAAGCGGCCGGACCTGTGCCGGCTGGTCTTTGGGGTAGTGAGGCATTGGGGCAATGGGGCATTGGGGCATTGAGGCATTGAGGCAACGACGAATGTAGGGGCGGGGCTTGCCCCCGCCCGCAGGGTGAGAAGGAAACGACGTAGCGATCGGAAAGCGTCATGAAAGTCCAGGCTCAGCGATCAGCGGAAGAGCAGCAGGATCTGGCGGAGGTCCTGTCGCCGGAGCTCTTCCAGAAGATCAAGGCGATTCAGATCCGTACCCAACGGCTGGTCAGCGATGCTTTCGCCGGGGAATACGAGAGCGCCTTTCGCGGCCGGGGTATGGAGTTCGAAGAGGTGCGCGCCTATCAGCCTGGCGACGACATCCGCCACATCAACTGGCCCGTCACGGCGCGCATGGGTTCGCCCTACGTCAAGCTTCACAGGGAAGAGCGAGAGCTGACCGTCATGTTGGTCGTGGACGTCAGCTCTTCGGGTGCGTTTGGCAGCGGCACCAAGCTCAAGAACGAAGTCGCGGCTGAGATCGCCGCACTTCTGGCCTACACAGCCATCAAGAGCAACGATCGGGTGGGCCTGATCATCTTCTCGGACCGGATCGAGCACTTCATCCCGCCCAAGAAAGGCCGGTCACATGTATGGCGGGTCATTCGGGACATCCTCACCTTTCGCGCCTCCCGACGTCGCACCGATCTACAGGGCGCCCTGGACTACATGAGCAAGGTGCTGCGACGCCGGGTGGTCGCCTTCGTGATCTCGGACTTCATGGACGAGGGCTACGAGGACATCCTGCGGGTCTCGGCGCGCCGACACGACTTGACTGCCGTCGTGGTGCGCGACCGGAGGGAAAAGGAGCTGCCGAGGATCGGTATCCTCGAACTGGAAGACGCCGAGACCGGTGAGACCATTCTCGTCGACACCAGCGACCTCGATCTGGCCGCTGGGCTCCGACTGCTCGATCGGGACGACGCAGAACAGCGTGCCCATCTGTTCCGCTCCGCAGGCGCTGGAGAGGTTCAGGTCGAGGCCGACGACCCCCACTACGTCGACTCATTGGTGCGCTACTTTCACGCCCGTGAGCGGCGACGATAGTGACGGAGGAGTGCGATGGAGCTGCGTGAGCCCCCCATGTCGCGAACTGAATCCAGAGTTGATTGGCTCAGCCGGGGGCTGTTGCTGGTTGTTTTGCTGCTCGTAGTGGCTCTCGGGATGGTCCTGATTTCGAGCTCGACCGGAACCGACGGCCCACAGGAGGCCGAGCAGATCCGCGAGGTAGCTGCCAGGCTGCAGGCCGCGGGTGCGCTGGATGAGGCGGCGTTGCAGTACGAGCGCTATCTGGAGGTCGGTCACGCGAAAAGGGAGGCCCGGGCCGGGATCGCGGTGAGCCTGGGGAACAACTACCTTGAGACAGGGCGGTACGAAAGGGCCTTGCGTTGGTTCTACGAGGCCGAGGCGCTAGGAGCTGGGGAGATCAACGAGGAGCTGGCTGGCAAGATCGTCCAAACGCTGGAGCGACTGGGACGCTCCTTCGCAGCCCAGGCAGCGCTGTCCAGTGGAGCCGGACTTGTCGACACAGATGTGGAGCGACCGGCCGACGACCCAGTGGTGGCGCGCATCGGCTCGGACGAGATTCGTCGATCCGAGGTCGAGCGGGCCCTCGACGACCTACCGCCGGAGGTGGCGACTCAGATGGCCTCGAACGAGGGGCGTGTCAGGTTTCTCGAACAATACGTTGCCGACGAGCTCCTGTGGCGCAAGGCGGTCAAGCTCGAGTACGACAGTGATCCAGAGGTTCTACGCCAGCACGATGCGCTCTTCAAGCAGCTGGTCGTATCGCGTTTTGCCGAAAGGGAAGTCCTGAGCCAGATCGAGGTCGATGAAGCCGATCTCCGCAACCACTTCGAAGCCAACAAGGGTCGTTTCACCCCTCCGACGAGAGACGGTCAGGAAGCTGCGGGACCCACCTTCGAGGAGGCGCGACCGGCCGTGGAGCGAGACTATCGGCTGATGAAGATGCAGTCGGCCTACCAGGCCCTGATCGACAGCGAGATGGCGGCGCAAGAAGTCGAGCTGGACGCGGAGAAACTGATCCGTGAGCCCTAGGATCGAGAGCTGGATGGAATGGCCGCTGAGAGTCGCAAGGTGCGGCGCGCTGCTGGCCGTCCTCGTTCTCCTGTCAGGTTGTGCGCCAACGGCCGAGGTCGTCCCAGATGAGGCATCGAGGGCACCGGTCGAGGTGAGGGCAGCCGTGGATCGAGCCGTGGCGACCACCGGCGATCTCATTACCTTTCGGGTAACAGTCGACTACGATCCGGCCTGGGAGGTCTTGATCCCGGAGCCGGGATCCGAGATCGCCGGTTTCCGCATCGTCGACATCGGGCGCGAGGAGTCGGTAGAGAACCGGGGTCGGGTCGTCGAAGGCAGGTATTACCAGCTGCGAGCAGATCTGGTGGGCTCCTACGTCCTGCCACCGATCACCGTGTCATTCAGGCCAGGTAGACCTGCCGATTCGCAGGCCGAGGACTCCATAGGTGACGTGGCGGAGCCGTGGAGCGAAGTCAGCACCTCCGAGATCTTCGTGGAAGTGGAATCGGTCCTACCGTCGGAAGAGCAGGCCGAGGACATCCGGGATCTCAAGCCGCTGCGTGAAGTCCGACCTCGAGCCCCCTGGCTTTGGATCGTCTTGGGAGCCCTGCTCGCATTCGCCGTGGCGCTGGCGGTCGGCTGGTGGGTGCGCCGCTGGCGGCGTCGTAGGTCGCAGGTGCCACCGAGACCCGCCTATGAGATCGCCTTCGAAGCCCTGGCCGAACTGCGGCATACGGATTTCGACGATCCGCAAGCGGTTCGTCGCTTCTACTTCCAGATCTCAGAGACGGTACGAATCTACGTGGAGAGCCGGTTCGAGTTCAATGCCACCGACCTGACGACGGAGGAGATTCTCGATTGGCTGGAACTGGGAGAGGGTCCTGGGGAAGGCCCTGGTGGACAGCTGCAGCAGTTCCTGCTGCAGACCGATCAGGTCAAGTTCGCCCATCAGGACCCGAATCAGCAGGATATCGAGAGTACCTACGAACAGGCTCTGGGCTTCGTTGAGGCGACCCGTCAGCCGGACGAGCCGCTGGAGGAAGCGGCATGACGGAGCTGTACTTTGCCGACCGGTGGCTCCTTTGGGTCCTGGTGCCGCTGTTCGTCCTTTGGGTCGTCGCCTGGTGGGTCTTGCCGTGGTTGGCCCGTCGGCGGGGGAGACAAGCCGCTGTGCGGTACTCCAACATCGATACCCTGAAGCGTTTGAAAGCCTCGCGCCGGATCGTCATCCGCCGCTTGGTGCAGGGATTCAGGATTCTCACCATCGCCTTGCTGGTTCTCGCCATGGCCCGACCGCAGACCGGTCGCAAGCAGACCCAGGTCCGCACCGAGGGTATCGATATTGTCCTGGTGCTCGATACTTCGGGGAGCATGCAGGCGCTCGATCTGGATGCGGATCGGCCGATCAACAGGCGGCGCAATCGCTTGCAGGTGGCCAAGGAGGTCGTCGAGGAGTTCGTCCAGGGACGGACGAATGACCAGGTCGGGCTCGTGGTTTTCGGCAACGAGGCCTTCACGCAGTGTCCCCTCACCCTGGATCACGGAATTGTGGCTACGTTCCTGGAGGGGATCGAGATCGGGATGGCTGGTGACGCTACTGCCATCGGTTCCGCTCTGGGCACCGCCGTGAAGCGCCTGCGGGACTCCCAGGCCGAGTCCAAGGTGATCATCCTGCTCACCGACGGGCGCAGCAACGCGGGAGCTCTGAGTCCGGAGAAGGCAGCTGAGATCGCCGAGACTTTCGGCATCAAGGTTTACACCATCGGTGCCGGGACCCGGGGCAAAGCTCCCTTCGTGGTGGACTCCCTGTTCGGCAAGCAGGTGGTCTACGAGAGCGTCGAGATCGACGAGAAGACCCTGGGCGATATCGCCGAACGAACCGGGGGTCGGTACTTCCGGGCCGAAGACACCGGCGCTCTCAAGTCGATCTACGAGGAGATCGACGAGATGGAGAAGACGGAGATCAAGACGAGCTCCTACATGGAGTACAACGAGCAGTATCGTCGGTTTCTGATCCCCGCTCTGGCTCTTCTCCTGCTGGAAGTCGTGTTGCTGGGAACCCGCTATAGGAAGCTGCCCTGAGACCATGAGACCTCGTTCCCATGTGCCGTTGCTGCCGTTGGTCCTCGCGACCGCGGGGTGTCAGGACGTTCGAGTCGGTAGTCCGAGCTCATTGTGGCTCCTGTGGCTCGTCCCACTCGTGGTGGCCTTCTATGTGTTCACTTTTCGCTCGAGCACACTGCTCCTCAGGCGCTTCGCATCGCCACAGCTCCTTGCCCGGCTGACTGCCGGTGTCAGTCGGCCCCGCCAGTACCTCAAGGCGATCCTCGTCGTTCTGGGTCTGGCTGCCACCGTCCTGGCGCTCGCCGAGTTGAAATACGGCTTCGTCTGGGAGGAGGTCACCCGAGAAGGGGTCGACATCGTCGTTGCACTGGACGTTTCCGACAGCATGCTGGTCGAAGACGCAGAGAGCGCCGGCCGGCTCAGCCGCCTCGAGCGCGCCAAGCGTGAGATTGCCGATCTGCTCGACCTGCTACAGGGAGACCGGATCGGGCTGGTGGCCTTTGCCGGGACCGCCTTTCTCGAATGCCCGCTGACGCTGGACTATGGGGCGGCGGCGATTTTCCTCGACACCCTCGATACCGACCTCATTCCGGTCAAGGGAACGGACCTGGCGGAAGCGATCCGAGTGTCGCTGCGGGCCTTCGAAGGCGCCGGTAGCACCTCCCAGGCTGTTGTGCTGATCACCGACGGCGAAGACCACAGCGGCCAGGCTCTGAGGGCCGCCCAGGAGGCGAAGGTGGCTGGAGTGCGGGTCTTCACGATCGGCATTGGTCGCGACGAAGGGGCCCCGATTCCAGCACCAGGAGGCGGTTTCCGCAAGAACCGCCGCGGCGAGATCGTCCTCAGTCGGTTGGATGAGACGACCCTGCAGAAGATCGCTCTCGAGACGGGCGGTCGCTATGTACGATCGGTGACAGGCGACGTGGACCTCGAGCAGATCTACTCTCAGGGTATCAAGGCGGTTCTGGAGGATCAGGAGTTGGGCTCCAAACGGCGACAGCGATGGGAAGAGCGCTACCAGTGGCTGGTCGCTATAGCCCTCTTCTGCCTGACTTTGGAACCCTTGATCGCGCCGCGTCGGCGGCGAGGAGAGGGCCATGTCTAGCAAGTCGAGCTGGCTTTGGGTCGTCGCCGTCTTCGCCGGCTGGTCTGGTCTCTATGGACAGGTCCCTCCGCCAGTGGCCGAGGGTGCGCCGTCGGAGTCGTCAGGCCCCGAGAACCGAGAGACGGAGAAGAAGCGAAGTCCTGGCAGTCCCTACGAGGCCTACGAGGCGGGGCTTTTCAATGACGCTCTGCAGGGCTTTATCGATTTACAGGTGGAGCGTCCCGACGATCCCGAGGTAGCTCTCAACGTCGGCAGCGCCCACTATCAGATGCGGAACTTCCCGGAGGCCGATCGGACCTTTACCAAGGCGGCCATGGCGCAGGACCCGAGTGTCCGAGGGCAGGCGCTCTACAACTTGGGAAATTCGGCGTTTCGACAGGGGCGGCTGCAGGAAGCCGTCGAGCTCTACAAGGCCGCGCTGGAGATCAACCCTGATGATGAGGACGCCAAGTTCAATCTCGAGTTCGTTCGCGATGAGATTCGGCGTCGACACGAGGAGGCCCAGAAACGGCAGCAGGAGCAGGAGGAGCAGCAGCAGGGTGAAGAGCAGCAGGGCGAGGGACAGGATTCGGGTCAGGAAGAGCAGGAAGCTCAGCCGGAGAGTGAGGAGGGCCAGCAAGGAGAGCAGGAAGAGCAGCAGGAACAACAGCCTCAGGACGCCCAGGACAGCGACCAGGATGGCCTGTCCGACGAGCTCGAACAGGGTGCCGACAATCCCACGGACCCTGATGATGCCGACAGCGACGATGATGGTCTGCCTGACGGGGCCGAAGATCTGAATCACAATGGGCGAGTGGATCCTGAAGAGACCGATCCCAATCGAATGGACACCGATGGTGACGGGGTTCCCGACAGCCAGGAGGGACAAGGCGGAGACGCGGGCTCGACCGAGCCAGAGTCGCTCGAAGGACTGACCCCCGAGGAAGCGGAGCGATACCTCCAGGCCCTCCAGGAGGGGCGTCCGACCCGACAACATCCCGGGCGAGGGCGGCGGGCGAAAGGAGACAAGGACTGGTGAGGCGGGAAGGATCTCGGCTCCGGTTGCATTGCTTCGCCCTGGCCTGTCTTGCCGGCTTCGGGCTGGCATCATGGCTGTCGGCGGCAGAAGTCGTCGCGACGATCGACCGCCCCGAGGCGACGGTCGAGGACCAGCTCCTGCTGACGGTCGTCATCGAGGGCTCCAGGGGGGCACAGCCGGTCCTGCCGGAGATCCCGCAATTCGAAGTCTACCCGCGCGGTCAGTCGACCCAGATGAGCTTCATCAATGGCCGCATGAGCTCCAGCGTCACCTACAACTACCTGTTGGTCCCGAGGACTACCGGCGTCATCCAGATCGGTCCGGTGACCGCCGAGATCGATGGCGAGATTCTGACCAGCCAGCCCATCCAGGTAAGCATCCTGGAGGCCTCGGCCCAGCCGCAACAGCAGCGCGATCTCTTCATCACGTCGCGTGTTTCCACGACCAATCCGTTTGTTGGCCAGGAAGTGATTTACGTCTGGCGCTTCTACCGGCGGGTGCGAATCGGCGATGCACGACTCGAGCCCCAGGAGTTTCAGGGCTTTCTGGTGGAGGACCTGGGTGAGGTGCGCGAATACCAGACGGCGGTCAACGGCGTGGAGTACCTGGTCAGCGAGATCCGAAAGGCGCTGTTCCCCCAGGAGGTCGGTTCGCTGGTCATCCCTGCCTCGCGTCTGACTTGCGAGGTGCTGGTTAGCAACTCGCGCCGCAGTAGGAGCTTGATGGATGACTTCTTCGGCTCCTCCTCGACGGAGACCAAGGTGCTGCGCAGCTCGCAGATCGATGTGGAAGTGCGGCCCCTACCGCCACCTCCGGCCGGATTCTCGGGCCTGGTGGGGAGCTTCACCATCGACGCTTCGATGAGCAAACAGCAGGTGACGGTTGGAGAATCGGCGACCCTTCGCCTGACGGTGAGCGGCAGCGGGAACGTGCAGCTGATCAGTGAGCCCGAGCTCGCAGACTTGCCCGCCTTCAAGATCTACGGCGACCAGCCGGAGCGGTCGATCAATCGCAACGGACGGTCGCTTTCCGGCTCTCGCTCTTTCAGCAAGGCCCTGGTACCGCTGGAGCCTGGAAACTGGATCATCCCTCCTGTGTCGGTCCGCTATTTCGATCCCGAGACGGCCACTTTCAAGGCGGCCGTTACTGCCGAGATCCCGTTGTTCGTCACCCCGGCGGAGGGCTCTGAAGACCTCCACCTGACGGAGTTCATAGCTCCCAGCACGGGCAAGGTAGCGGTGCGCATTCTGGCCGATGACATTCTACCCATCTACGGCGACTTGGACGCGGTCTCGAGACCCTCCAATCCCCGCAAGTCGATGCTGCTCTTCTTGTTCGCACTGATCTTGCCGATCGGCCTCTACCTGTCGGCTCGGTCCGTTCAGCGGCACCGCTGGAGGTTGGAGCACGACGTGGCCTTTCAGCGCCATCGGGTGGCATTCCGCCGAG
Source organism: Thermoanaerobaculia bacterium (assembly GCA_049664225.1). Classification (GTDB taxonomy): domain Bacteria; phylum Acidobacteriota; class Thermoanaerobaculia; order Multivoradales; family JAHEKO01; genus JAUVRX01. Next base: position 67,048 of record JBATEX010000077.1, on the reverse strand, counting down.
CCCGCAACCAGCTTCAGCAGCTTGCCGGGTCGGGCTCCGATCCGGGGCAATTGGGGCAGTCGACATCGTTGTGCTTGCGAGAGTACATAGGAGACAAGCTGGGCCTTGAGGGCGCGGCCCTGACACCCGCCGAGCTGGACGACAGGCTCAAGGGCAATGGTGTCAGCGAGGCCCTTTCGGGTGAGACCCTCGACCTCCTCGAGCGTTTGGAGGCAGCCCGGTTCGGGGCTGCTTCCCTTGAGGCCGGCAATCTGATTCAGCAAGCCTCCGCCCTCCTGAAGCGGCTGGAAGGAGAGCTCAAGAAATGAGCCGGTGGCGGATTTCGAGCCTGGTCGGATGGGTCGTGCTGGCCCTGCACTCCCACGGGCTGCAAGCAGCTCAGGTGGTCACCGCGGAAGGGGTCCAGACCGAGCCCTCAGAGTCGCGGCCCCCGCTGGAAGAAGTCGTAGCCCAGCTACCCTCGGTCGAATTGCACGGTGAGTTCTCTCCAGCCTTGGCAGCGGAAATCTTCCTGAAAGCGAATGCTGCCTATGAGGAAGGTGCCTACGCGAAAGCAGCGGCTGGCTATCAGCGACTGGTGAGGGAGGGCTTCGATGACGGCAGGATCCAGTTCAACCTGGGTAACGCCCTTTTGCGCAACGGCGAGCTCGGCAGAGCCATCGCCTCCTACCTGAGAAGTCGGGCCGCGAGTCCCCGGGAGGAGGATGTCCGGGCGAATCTCGACTTCGCTCGCCAGAGTATCAAGGATGCCATCGCTCCTCCGGAGCCCTCGGAGGTTCTCTCGACACTCTTCTTCTGGCACTTTGCATTGAGTCATCGAGAGCTCGCCATCGGATTGCTGGCAGTCAACCTGATCTTTTGGGCGGTTCTCGCTCTCGGCCTCGTATGGCCGAGCCGGGAGCTGATCCGGTGGGCTTCCTTCCTTCTCCTGGTCCTCCTGCTCACTCTGGCGACCTCACTGCTCGTTCACCGATTCTTGGACCGACCGGTGGCGGTCATCGTGCCACAGGAGGTGAGCGCTCACACGGCACCGGAGGAAAGCTCGGTAGTTCGGTTCAATCTGCATGCCGGGACCGAGGTTCGGGTGCAGGACCAGCGACCGGGCTGGATGCGGGTCAGCCTACCGGATGGGCAGCAGGGCTGGATTGCCGAAGAGTGGATCGAGCTGGTGTACCGTTAGCCCGGGACCTGCTCGGCTCACCGGAGTTCCAGAGTGGCCTGGTACACCTTGCCGTCACGCAGATACTGCAGGTCCAAGGTCTCGCCCGGTGGGCTCCGTTTCAGGTACTCGAAGAAGTCCTTGTCACTCATCAGTCCATACTGACCGACCCAAAGAACGAGGTCTCCTTTTCTCAGGCCGGCCCGGGCAGCGGGGCTCTTCTTGTTGACCTCGTTGACGAGAGCGCCTCGGAGATTCAGCTTCTTGTAGTTCAGCTCCACGAAGCGCAGGCCGATCTTCTTGGGTGGGATCGGCTTGCCGCGCGCTCGGGGAGCCGCTTTCGAACCGGATGCGATGGCTCGCTCGGTCACCAGGCGACCACGCACGATCTCCAGGTTCCTCTTGGCGGCTTCAGATTCGGGGTCGAGACTGAGAGCTCTCGAAAAGGCCGTTTCGGCCGGCTGCAGAGCATTGTCCGCGACCAGGACGTGGCCCAGATCGAGGAAGAAATCGACTCGGGTGGGATCGAGCTTCGTCGCTTGATCGAGGCTTGTGGCCGCAGCATCCAGGTCACCTGCCGCCTGTTGGGCCAGGCCCAGAACATGCCAGGCTGCCGCATAACCCGGGTCCCACTGAGCGGCCTGACCAGCCGATTCCATGGCCGCGTCGTAGCTGCCCTGCTGGTAACGGATCCAGGCGATTTGCACCGCGGCCGGGGAGGCCTCGTCCTCGGCGTTGCCGGGGTCGGCTTCGATCGCCCGTTGAAACGCCAGAGCCGCCTGTTCCGGCGATCCCAGTTGCCGGTGGGCGCGACCTAGGCTCGACCAGAGGGCCGCGTTTTGGGAGTGTTGCTCGAGGCTCGCGGTGAGCAGATCCACCGCCTCCGGCCCGCGGGCGCTGTCGATCAACGCTCTGGCGAGGTCCATGGCCAGGCCGGGGTCTTCCGGCTCGATTCTGATGGCTGTCTGTAGCGCCTGAACGGCTCCAGGGTAGTTGTCCTGCTCGAGGCGGACCAGACCCAGGCTCTTCCAGGCGAGGACATCCTCTGGATGGGCCCGAGTCGCCTCGAGAAAAGCGGCCTCTGCATCCTGCCATTCACTTCGGTTGAAGAAGATGATTCCGATGCTGGTCTGGGCCTTTGCCCTGAGGCTCGCGGCACTGGTGGAGTCTTCGTTGAAGGTGAGAGCGGCGACCCGCTCGAAGCCGGTCATGGCCTGCTCCTCAGCTCCCTGCCTCAGGTCCAATAGGGCGAGATTGTAGATGGCCACGGCGCTGTCGGGAGTCAGGTCCAGCGCCTCCTGCAACCGCAGGCGAGCCACGGACTCCTGTTCAGCCTCCATGGCGACGAGGCCTTCCTGGACCTTCTGAGCGGCTTGCCTCTGACGCCTCCTGGCAACTTCGTCGAGGGCCCGCTTATACAACACCTCGAAGTCTCGGTTGTAATGGCTGGCGTCGAAGGGATACTGCGGATCGATGGTCAGTGCCTGGGTCAAGGAATCGAGCGCCGCCAGATCCTTCTGTTGGAGGTGCTGGAGCCAGCTGGCTGTGACGAAGGCCTGTGCCCGGGCGCCCTCCGCGGTCTCCATCTGGGCGATCTCCAGGTACAGCTGAGTGGCACTCTGCAGATCGCCCTCGGCATAGCGCTCGCCCGCCAGGCGATGAAGGTTGGCGACGTCGGCCGTGTCGGTAGTCTGAGCGGCGCCCATCGGCGGCAGAAGAAGGATCAGCCAGGCGAGGAGAAGAGCGGCCGGATAGTGTGCTTTGTGATCCACAGTGGTCTCCCGATCTCGGTGCTTCCGTCTCAGTTGGGTCCGGGGCGACTGCGAACCGAGATCTCCTGCCGGCCGGTCAGATCGAAGGTCACCACAGTCTCCTCGCTGGTTCGAATGTCGAGCGTGGTAGTAGCAAGGGGTGCCGTGGCTCCCTCGAGGGAGTAGAGCTCGAGTCGATGAGAGCCGGGCGACAGCTTCTGGCCTCGTATTGGGCTACTGCCCACGAGATTGCCGTCGACAGCAACCAGTCCCTGGGGTGAGCCGAGGCTCGCCTGTACCGTCAGCTGTCCGGGCCTCTGAATCGGGCTTCTGAGCGTTTTCTGCTCGCCCGGTTCCAGCTTCAGTCGTACAGTCCGTCTGGCGGAGTAGTCTGGAGTGGAGAGCGAGAAGACCACCGTGTGATCGCCTGGTTGTAGCTCGAGAGAGCGACCCTTCGAGAGGTTCATGGATCGACCGTTGTCGATTGCAGCAGTCGTTTCGGGATGCCAGCTGGTGGCGATTGTGAGAGTGGCTTCCACTACGACCGGCGCTTCAGGTTCTGAATCCGGCTCCGCTTGGAGATCGGTGGCAGAGGGAGCCGCCTCCGGCACGGTCGCTCCAGAATCATCGGTGCCGGTGGTCGCACCCTGTCGCGATGGCTGGGGTCCCTCTTCGGCTCGTGCTGGCGAGTCTCCGGAAGCGTTCGAGTCGCTGCCAAACGGCGGCGAAGTCGATGCCTGAGCATCGACCTCTGGAAGCATCTCCACACCGTTGCTCGTCGCTAGGGGGACAACGTCAGAGCCGGCAGCCTGTTGCGGCTGCCGGTCCTCCGGCCACGGTGCGATTCCCCGAATCCCGAGCCAGGCGTAGGCCCCACCGAGAATCAACATGGCGCATGCCGCTATCAGGATTCGCTTGATGGCGACTCGCTGTTTTGGGATCGTGATTCCGCTCGGCGTCCACTCATGCTGGATCACGGGGTCGAAGGCCTCGCCCTCTCTGGCAACCGGACGAGAAGTGGCCTCCGCATCGACAGGGCTCTGCAGTGGAGGTGTGGATGACTTGCGCAGAGCTGTGGTCAGGTCTCTTCGATGTGGGTCGGTCTTCGACGCCTCGCGGACTGATTCCAGGGCCTGGACGATGTCTCCACAGGTCGTATAGCGCCGATCCGGTTCCTTCTCGAGGCAGCGGAAGATCAGCTGGCGCAGGCCCTCGGGACATACCGATGAGGGAAGAGCGATGGGCCTGGGATCGTCATTCAGAATCTCGTAGAGAATGGCCGAGATCGTCTCCTGTCCGAACGGGCGCTCACCTGTGACCAGTTCGTAGGCGAGGACTCCGAAGGAGAACATGTCGGTTCTGCCATCGACCTTCTCGCCACGTATCTGTTCGGGGGCCAGATAGGCAGCTGTTCCCATCGTGGTGCCAGCCGCCGTCAGTTGGGTATCGGAGTGCTGCAGCATGGCGACGCCGAAGTCCATGATCTTGGCGGAGCCGTCCTCCAGAATCCGAATGTTCGCAGGCTTGATGTCCCGATGAACGACACCTTTGGAGTGGGCATACTGCAGTCCACGGGCGATGTGAATCAGGTACAGCAGTCGTTCGGGGTGTGGCACGAAGGCCCGGTTGCTGATCTTCTTGTCGAGGTCCTCTCCAGAGAGGAATTCCTGAACCAGAAAGGGTGTTTCCTCCTCGATCCCGAAGTCGAAGATGCGGACGATGTTGGCGTGGTCGAGTTGGCCCGCGATCTGCGCCTCACGGGTGTAGCGTTGTTTGAGCTCTTGGTCGGGTGAGGTGCAGGTCTTGACGGCGACGAATCGCTGAATGAGTGGATCGAACCCCTTGTAGACGACACCGAATCCACCTTCGCCGATGCGCTCCAGGATCTCGTACTTGCCCAGACGGGGTGGCTCGGCCGTATGTTCAGCCGTGTCTCGTCGATCGGGTCGTGGGTGCCGTTGCAAGTCTCACCTCCCGGCACGTCTCTCGCGAGTCGGCCGGAGATGGCTCCGGCAAGCGATTCGGGGACGAGCGGGCACCTGGGTTCTGCTGCTGCGGAGCCCAGAATTCATGGTAGAGGTGGGTCGGCGTAAGTCCTATGAAGTGGGTCACTTCCAGCGATCGTCAGTAGCGCCAGCTGGTGAGATCGGCGCCTTCCGGGGCCGACTCCTCCATGCGTTTCAGGATCCGCGGTAGGTAGAAAGTGTTGTATCTCAATCGGGAAATGGCGTTGGGGTTCTCATGGTCGCCATTCCAACAGTGCTCGGCCCTGTCTCCGTAGTCCACTTCGCCGCCGTAGTAGGGATCGGTCGTCGACTCCAGGAAGTTCTCCATCAGATAGACGGCGTTGTTGAGGTAGTAGTTGTCCATGTCGCCGCAGTAGATATGGATCTTGCCTTCGAGCTTCGGCCCTAGGGTCGCCCAGTTCTCCTCCAGCACGAGGCGTAGGTCGTACTTCTTCCAGTGCTCGGCGACTTCGTGGTCGATCTCGCCGGTGAGCTTGTCCCATATTGGGGCGGGGTAGCCGTCCGCTCCTACGGGTGAATACACCGCCTGCCAGATATCGTATTGGTCTCCCGAGCGTGAGTTGGAGCCCAGGGCGAGCTCCATATGGTTCCAGTCCTCGAGGGTCGCGTCGACCTCGCCGAGCCAATTGCGATGTCCGGGGCGCGCGATGCGTTTGAAGTCTCCCTGGGCGTAGTAGGCGTTCTGGTCTTCATAGATATTCACCATCGTGTAGGCTCGAAAGTCGATCGGATCGGGGCAGGCGGCGAAGCACCCGTTGTACTGATCTGGATAGAACACCTGGGCGGCCAGAGCTTCCCAGCCCCCAGTGGACCCGCCGTAGAGGAACCGAGCCCAGGGCTCGCCAAGGCCGCGGAATCTCTTCTCGATGTAGGGGATCAGCTCGAGGGTGATGGCGTCACCGTATGGGCCGAGATTGGCCGAATTCACGGCGTACGAGTCGTCATAGTAGGGATTGGCGTGTTGGATCTCAATGGCCAAGAATCTCGGAAAGTCGGGTCCCTTCCAGGTCTGGTAGAAGTCGTAGGCTTCCTGCTGGACAATCCTGTTGTAGCAATCCAACTGGAATCGTTCACTGTATTCACACTCCAGGTCGGGATCGGGCGGCGTGGTTCGAAAGCCGCCGAAATCTTCGGGAAAGTGGCCGTGAAAGATCATCAGGGGGTAGCGTGCTTGCTGGTGCTCATCGAAGCCTTCCGGCAGGAGGACGTGGGCGCCTAGATACATGGGCCTGCCCCAGAACTCGGTCAGCAACTGGCTTTGGATCCTCACGTGTTTGATGTAGGCCGTGTCCTCGGGCTGGTCGATGGGTGGGATGACCTGGTTCAGAACGAGGTCGAATCGGCTCTCTTCGGCTGGATCGAGGCGCATTCGGGTCGGCGTGCTGTACAAATTGCCAGGTGCCCGGTTCCAGTGCTGTCCTTCGCCTCGGTCCATCGGTAGCTTGACGACGTGGCCGTCGGAGCGGTGAAAGGTCTCGTAGCGATGGAGTACCGCCTGGACCCAGTACTCGCCAGCCGGCAGATGCCCAAGGCTCTGGATGGGGTAGCCGAAAGTGGACGCGTCGATCCGAACCGGCTCACCTGGAGCCAGCCCGTCGACATCGACACCGGTGATCTGGATGGCTTTGAGCCCCGCCGCTACCTGCATACGGGGTTCTGTATCACCGTCGTGTGAGATCAAGACCAGCACTCTTCCATCGACAGGCTCGGCGTGAGTAGTGGCTAGGAAGCTGACCGCAATCTCCATGGCGTCTGCAGTTGCGGTAACTGCAACGCCGGCTGCAGCCAAGGCCAGTCCAGCCAAGAACCATCGCAGCTGCGGCCGTTTCGGTTTCGAGCGCTGTAGGTCGAGCATCGAATCCCTCCTTGTTTTGGCACGTTAGTGGCAGTCTATCTCCTCGATCGCGACAAGTCTGCTCGCGGGAATCGTCGGCACCACCGCAATCAGGACAGGTCTAGTGCCCGAAAGAGCAGTTAGAATAGTTGGTCGAGATGATCTCACCATTGCCCCGAAACTCCTTCGACTCGGCTCTCCATCGCAATGGCCTGGAGCCGTTGCGTCGAGGTCCTGTGACAACCCTGCAGATCAACGTCGGGATGGTCTGCAACCAGGCTTGCCACCACTGCCATGTCGAGGCGGGTCCGACTCGCACTGAGACCATGGTCTTGGCGACGGTGGAGAGGATCGTAGAGCTTCTGACCTCCAATCCGGAGGTCGAGGTGCTCGATCTCACCGGGGGCGCACCGGAGCTTAATCAACATTTCCGGCGTCTCGTACAGTGCGGCCGGCGCAGCGGTCTCCGCATCATCGACCGCTGTAACCTGACCGTTCTCGAAGAACCTGGCCAGGAGGATACAGCCGAGTTCCTGGCCGCCCACCAGGTTGAGATCGTGGCCTCGCTGCCTTGTTATCTGCAGGAGAATGTAGATCGTCAGAGGGGAGGGGGAGTATATGAGAGGAGTATTTCGGCCCTCCAGAATCTCAATAGGCTGGGTTACGGCATGCCGGGAACCGGTTTGATCCTGAACCTGGTCTACAACCCTGGAGGAGCCAGCCTGCCACCTCCACAAGCCGAGCTCGAGCCCAGCTATCGGCGCGAGCTCAGGTCGCGCTTCGGACTCGAGTTCACCAATCTCCTGACTTTGACCAACATGCCCATTCGGCGATTCGCCGACTTCTTGACGCGGACCGACCAGCACTCCGCCTACCTCTCGCTCCTGGCCAATCACTTCAATCCAGCCACGGTGGTTGAGCTGATGTGTCGATCGCTGCTGTCGGTCGGCTACGATGGTCGGCTCTACGACTGCGACTTCAATCAGATGCTGGCTCTGCCCACGTCGCAGGGCCGCGAGACGATCTGGCAGCTGGACAGTCTGCAGGAGATGGAGGGCCTGCCCATTGCGACCGGCTCCCACTGTCTCGGCTGCACAGCGGGCGCTGGCTCCAGCTGCAGCGGCGCCTTGGCCTGAACAGCTGCTCGATTCTCTCGCTCAGTTGAACGACGCGACGGCTTCGTCCTCGTCGTCGAAGATCTCGAAGACGCGGGAGATCTGTGTGATGGTGAGGACATCTCGGATGTTGGAAGGCAGGTGAAGCAGCTTGATTTCTCCTCCGGAATCCTTGACCTTCTTGAAGGCGGCCACCAGCTCTGCCATGCCGGAGGAATCCATCTTGCTGGCTCTCTGGAAATCCACCAAGATGCTTGTCGAGCCGGCGGCGAGCGCATCGTCGACCGCATCCCTCAGGGCCACGTCGCCGATGCCAATGGTGATCTTGCCTGTCGGCTGCAGAATTGTCACGCCGTCGCGGTTACGTACTGGGATCTTCATGAGTCGTCCTCCTCGGAGCCCGCATCGGAGGGAGGGGATGGGAGACTCTTCTTGAGAGTCACTTGGGTTCCGCCATTGTTGTCGAAATCGAAGGCGACCTCGTCCATGAAGGCTCTCATCAACAGAATCCCACGGCCGCTGGGATTGAACAGGTTATTGGCGGCCAGGGGATCGGGAATCGCATCGACATCGAATCCGCTCCCTTCATCCGTAATACGCAGCGCCATTACATCCTGTTTCAAATCGCAGGTGAGCTCGACCTTCTTGGTCGGCTCTTGCCGATTGCCATGTCGCACACCGTTGGCAACAGCCTCTCGAATCGCCAACCCGAGTCGCTCCACAGTCTCCTCATCGAAACCGAAGTGCCGCATGGCGGCCTCCATCACGGCATCGACGAGGTCGATGTTCTCGAAGCGGCTCGAGATTGCTACCTTGATCTGAAGAACTTGTTCCGCCATGTCGGTCAAGGCCACGGAGTCTAGCAAAACAGCCTCCCGGGGAGGCTACGGACCTCCCCGGGGGGCTTCGGTTCGAGCCCTATTCCGGTATCAGCACCGCCGGTGCTGACTTCTCTCTGACTAGCCTGTTGAGCTGTGCGATCTCCTCGCCAACGACGCCGTCCAACTCGGCTAGGTAGCCGTCCAGCTCACTCCGCAGGTCGCGGAAGAGCTCGATGGCCCCGTCGGTCGGCCTGGCGTCGGCGCTTTGCACGCTGCTCATGACATCCAGGATCTTGTTGTCCAGTCGAGGAGGGTAGTTGAGGATGTCTTGGGACGACTCATTTCTGGTCTGGTAGATCTTCTCTTCGATTGCTGTGAGCTGGTCGCCAATGGTCTCGGAGAGCTCGGCAATCCCATCACCATAGCCGGCTTTGTCCAGACGCTGGGTCAGCTCCTCGACCTGGGAGCGCATGTCGCGAATCCTGCCGAGGGCTTGGTGGCTTTCACTCAGAGCCTCCCAGATCTCTGTCGCCAGCTCGTATTGGGCAATCAGGTCTGCCTGGCTGACCTCGACACGCGGGTCCTTGACGAGCTGGATGTCCACCGTCTGGCTCCAGTCACCATGGGAGAGGCGGCCCTGATAGCTGCCAGGAGGAACGATGGGACCTCTGGCCATGCCCCAGAGAACGGCATCGTCGACCAGCTCCGCATCGTGCCGGCGGAGGTTCCAGACATACCGGTTGAGCCCCTTCTCGGCAGCGAGCTTTCGACTGCCGGCCATTTCGGGAAAGAAACGCCGCCATGGGCTCGGAGCCTGGGGCTCCTCTTTCTCACTGGACAGGGTCCGCAAGACGGCCCCATCAGCGTTCAGAATCTCGAGTTGGAGCTCGCCCTCGATTTCTTCACCCAGGAGGTAGTACAGGATGACGCCAGAAGGCGGGTTGGTGCCCGATCCTCGGTCTCCAAACCCACCGGCACCTCCGAACCGGTACGTAGTCCGGGGGGCGAACAGGTGTGCTTCCTCTTCGGCGATCTCCGGTGTCATGGAGTGCAGCGGCGTCACGTCGTCGAGGATCCAAAACGACCGCCCCTGGGTCGCGACGACCAGGTCCTGGCCCGTGAGGACCATATCGGTAATCGGGGTGATTGGCAGATTCTGCTGGAAGCTCTTCCAGGTCTTGCCATCATCGAACGAGAGAAAGAGGCCGAACTCGGTGCCTGCATAGAGGAGCCCCTTCCTGTCCGGGTCCTCGCGCACGACCCGAACAAAATGGTCTGCAGGAATCCCATCAGTGCCACCGCTGATCAGGGACCAACTAGCTCCGTAGTCGTCGGTGCGAAAGATGTAGGGTTTGAAGTCGTCCATCTTGTATCGGGTCACCGCCAGGAAGGCGCGTCCGGGATCGTGCGCTGAGAGCTCGATCATGTTGACCTGGCCCCAATCGGGCATCCCGGGCGGTGTGATCTCATTCCAAGTCTCACCATTGTCCCGGGACAGGTGCACCCTGCCGTCGTCCGTTCCCGCCCAGAGTAGCCCCTTTGTCTGCCTCGACTCCTCGAAGGCGAAGATTGTGTCGTAGACTTCGACGCCCGTGTTGTCCCAGGTCAGGTCACCGCCCGCATAGCCCTGCTTCTGTTCGTCGTTCCGGGTCAGGTCGGGGCTGATCACTTCCCAGGATTGGCCATGATCGGTGGAGCGGTGCACGAACTGCGAAGTGTGGTAGAGGACGTCAGGGTCGTGCGGTGAGAGCCGGATCGGGGCGTTCCACTGAAAGCGATAGCGCAGGTCCTTGGCTGCCTGGCCGACGGCGAGTTGGGGATAGGCGTTGATTTCCCGTTGCTGGTCGGTCGCGTGGTCGTAGCGACCGATGGAGCCGCCGTAGCAGCCGGCGTACGAGATGTCGGGATTGCGTGGGTCTACCGCCACGTGGCCACTCTCGCAGCCACCGATTTCGTACCAGTCGTAGCGCGCTATGCCCGAGGAGGAGGTGCGGCTTGGTAGCGAGACGCAGGAGTTGTCTTGCTGGCAACCATAGACGCGATAGGGAAACTGGCCGTCTACTGCCACGCGATACATCTCCGCCGTGGGCTGATTGCCTTGGGTAGACCAGGTCTTGCCGCCGTTGAAGCTGACGTTGGCTCCGCCGTCGTTGCCATTGATCAGGTTCAGCGGGTCGTCAGCGTTGATCCAGAGATCGTGGTGATCGCCGTGAGGCGCTCGGATGTAGGAGAAGCTCTTGCCTCCGTCGGTCGACTTCCAGATGCCGGTATTCAGCACATAGACGGTCTGCGGATCCCGCGGGTCTGCAAAGACATGCGTGTAGTACCAAGCTCGCTGCCTGAAGTTCCTGTCGGGGTTGATCAGGAGAAATTCATCGCCACCATCATCGGACCGGAAAAGGCCGCCTTCGTCGGCTTCCACCAGGGCCCAGACCCGATTGGAATCAGCCGCGGAGATGCTGACCCCGATGCGTCCCTTGATCCCTTCAGGCAACCCTTCAGTCATCTCGTCCCAGGAGTCGCCGCCATCCTTGCTCCTGTAGAGACCGCTGGATTCGCCGCCGCTCAGCATGGTCCATGGCTTGCGCTCGGCTTCCCAGATGGCGGCGAAGAGGATGCGAGGGTTCGAGGGATCCAGGGTCAGGTCTACCGCCCCCGCCCTGTCGTTGACGTAGAGAACCTTGTCCCATGTCGAGCCGCCGTCACTGGAACGGAAGACTCCGCGCTCCTCGTTGGGTCCGAAGATGTGACCGAGAGCTGCTACGTAGATCAAGTCGGGGTCCTTCGGGTGCACATGGATGCGCGCAATCTGTCCCGTCTCGTCGAGACCAAGGTGATGCCAGGTCTTACCTGCGTCGGTCGAGCGATAGATGCCATTGCCCGGTGACACGTTGCCTCTTGGGCAGGCGGAACCGGTTCCAACGTAGATCACGTTCGGGTCCGAAGGTGCCACCGCTACGGCGCCGATGGATCCCACCTGGAAGCTGTCGTCGGAGATGTTGCTCCAGGTCGTCCCGGCGTCGGTGGTCTTCCAGACTCCGCCTCCGGTCGAGCCCATGTAGTAGGTTTGCGAATCACCGGCTAACCCGGTGACAGCCGTGACGCGGCCGCCTCGAAAGGGGCCGATGTTGCGGAACTCCAGGGCCTCGAGAAAGGACTCTTCGGTACCGTCCTTCGACTCGTCATCGGCAGCCCGTACCGGCAGCCCGATCGTCATGAGAGCCAAACCAAGGAGGACCAGTCTTGCTGCCAGGGCTCGCAGATCGAGATTCCTTCCAAAGTGCTGTGAACGCATCACGCTCCTCCGAAAATCGAGAGCTACTTGTGGGTTTTGAGACTACCCTCCATCACAGGCGAGCCGGAAGTATATCTCCGGTCTGGGAACTTCGTCGTCTGGTCAGGGAACCCTCATGACCATCGCGTCGGTGAGGTACGGATTATCGAGCTTCACCAGCTCTCCAGCTGCTTTGCCAGGGATAGGGAGCAATCGTGCGGCCAGTGGTTTCTGCAGTCTATGGGCCAGCGCGGCCACGTCTCCGATGATCGCAGCCAAGCATTCGGCCTCGATATCACCTGGCAGGGGTACGACATCGAGGCCGGTCCCGCACACTGCGGAGTAGAGCAAGAGATCGTTCAGCGTGAATCTCCCCTCCGCTGCGCGCTGTGCCAGGAGAACGTCCTCCAGCACAGGCAGCATCAACCCCGAATAGCCGCACCTTGGTATCGATGCCTCTGAGATCGCTCGGGTGATCGTGGCACAGGCTCCGAGGGTCGAAGGGGAGCCGAACGGGAGACCCGTCAGCATTTCGATCGCGACGGCGATGCTCGCATCGAGGCCAGGTGCCGGGCTCATGTCGATGCCCAGGAATCTCCTGGAGTGGCGGCGGGCGATGGCCGTGGCTCGGGCCACAACAGACTCCAGTCGCTGTTCGAGAGCTTGGGTGAGGAGAGATCGAGCCGCTCGAGAATCCGATGTGCCGTCGAAGGCGATCTCGACGAGTCTGGCTGATTCGAGGCCGATGCTGAAGGCGGGCTCACCGCGGTGGTAGGCGACGGGAAAGAAGGGTGTGCCTGGGGAGACATTCGCCGCGGCGGCGAACCGGAAGTTGGCTTCCCCTCCCTCGAGCGCCGAGGCCAGCGACAGCATGACCTGGGCTGCGACTCGTAGGGCCCGTCCATCGACGCCACCGTCAAGCGAGGCCACCGGGATGCTGAAGCTCAGGTTCGACGTGGCCTGCATGAGTGCCGCGGCCCATTCGGCGATCGCGCTGGCACTTCCCCCCTCGTGGGCGATAGGGCCGATAGACAACAGAGCGCTCGCGTCCGAGACCAATGAAGCCATCGATTGCAGCGCCGGAAGAGCTGTTGACAGGGACCTGTCGTCGGCTGCACTGATTAGCGGTTGAGTGGCGATTCGAATCGTCTGTACTTCGAGATCGCCCTTGAGAAAATCATCTCGCGCGGCCGAGAGGAAAGCCAGATCTTCCTCCAGCATCCCAGTCTCCTGAAGGTCTGGAAGCTCTCTGCCCGCTGTGATGGTGCGAATCCGCAATGGTGGGCCGTTGTTCATACCTGTGCTGTCGTGCTCCATCGATGATCCAGCCTGCCAGGATTCGACAACGGCCTCGCTATTCAGCGGCCGTCTTGTGAGCGTACCAATCACCCGACGCAGGTCGCCCAGCAGATAGATCGAAAGCGAACCACCTGCCTCGAATCTCTCCCTTGACGGTGTCGAGCTCTCCCTTGACCGTTGCGACTGCCCCCTGGCGCGAGTCGATCATTTCGAGCTCCAGGTTGCTGCCCACCAGGGTGCCTCGCATGGAGCCCTGGTTGCCGTTGCTCATGCGATAGGTGCCGGTTACCAGGAGGTTCTCGGCTGCCAAGTCGAAGACTCCGTAGAGATCGATCGGCTGGGCTTCGACCCGCCATATGCCCGCGATGCCGCCGCTACGAGCCTGTTGGCGCTCCTCGCTCAACTCGTATTCCTGCACGATTCCCGACAGTCGACGCATGCGCTCGTACATCCTCTGACGCGCAGCGGCACTCTCCTTGGCGCGGGCGCAAGCCACCTCGATGGCCACTCCGACCTCCTCCTCGAGGACGGTGAAACTCGACAGCGAGGCGTTGGGATCCTCGATCAGCTCGTCGAGCTGGGCGTTGAGCCGCTGCAGATCGGCGACGGCTCGTTTTTCGCGGGCTCGAGCTCGGCCGTAGGTGGCGATCTCCTCGTCGAGCAGACTCGCCTCGATCGAGAAGGCGCTCTCTAGATTCGCTATCGGCTCAGCCGGTGCCGCAATAGCGGCAATTGACAACAACGGGAGACAACAAACCAACAACATCCTCGATGCTCGCATCTTTCTATCCTAGCTCGAATTACCCGTTGACGGACCCCTGGGAACTGCAAGTCTTCTGGCCTCTTCCAGTGTCGAATCCCCCGCATTCGCAGGACGAATTTCCACTGCTCGTCGATGCGTGGTGGAGTCCGAACTCCACGAAGCACCGATCACGGGTTCATTCTTCACGCGGAGGCGAAGCACGACGCGAATCAAGTGCTTCGTCGAAGGCGGCGACTACCTGGTGCCCGCAACCGAAGGAACCTGACAGGGATTCAGGTCGCGCCTCACTTCACCCTGACAATGAAGTAGGTGCCATGGTACTGCGGGCGCCCCTCACCACCGTGATTGTGGTTGCCATTGACGTTGATCTGCAGATCGTGAGTATGTCGGAAGCCCCGATTCCCCGAGGAGTCGAGGTAGCGTGGGCTACCTGACACCTGGTTGACGCGATTGGTGGCGTTGCCGCGGTGATTGTGCTGGCCGTCCATGACGACTTCGTTGGAACCTCCTGTGCTATTGAGCTCGTCGGCAGAGCTCACCCCCATCACGAAGCGATTGTCCATGAGGTTGGGGATCGCGCTGCCATGAAACGGTGAGTTGGGGTCGCTCACCGTTCGACCGTCGCAGGGGAGCCACCCCTGCGGTAGCGAGTCGAGGCTGCCGACGTAGGGCAGAATGGCGCCGACTGGCACACCCATGAGACCCGAGCCCCCGCTGCCACTGGCAGCCTGGTCGGCTGGAGCCAAGTCGCCCCGGTCAGGCTGTGCAAGCAGGGCGAAAGCGCCCAATACAGAAACTCCTCCTACAACCAAGATGAGCCAGAGTCGGTTCTGTCGCGTTGAGCTTTTCATGCCGATCTCCTTACCGCCGCTCGACGGGCGGTCCATTCAATCGTGTGTTTACTCGCTGAGCCTAACAGCTTCACTTCGAAAAGGCCTCGGATTTCAACTGGTCGGCCCACTCGGTCTCGATTTCCGCAAGCCTGGGCCTCCTTTGCTCGCGGAAGATGGTGGCCAGTCGCCGATGCGCCTCCTCGTCATCAGTCAGGTCGAACAGAAAGAAAGATCGCCCCAGGATCGCTGCCGGCTCGCGTGTTTTGAGCCAGGCGAAGGCGTCGGGGCCGGGTTGATAGACGCCTTGCAGGTGGGTTGCTGACACGGCGAGAAGGGCCTTGGATTCGCCGCGAAGGTCTAGGCTCGGATCGCCCCAGCGCGGTCGAGAGGTCTTGAAGTAGACGGGGAGGTAGCGGATGCCATAGGCCTCGGGATCGGCGTTGCCAAAGTAGGAAAGGTAGACCCCGCCGATGCCCTCGTCTCTGAGATAGTCATCGAGGTGACGCAACTCCTGTCCCCAGTCGATGTTGGAGTCTGCGAGGTAGTCGATCGCCGAGTCCGGGTCGCCGATCAGCTGATTGAAGTAGGCGATGTAGTGCGGGTGAGCCATTGCCGCATCCACGGCCATCCATGCTGCCAGGAAGCCGAGGGCCAGTTGTGTCCCGAGTCTCTTTCGGCGCCAGAGTCGTCCGCCCGCCTCGCCCGCGATCAGGCAGAGCAGAGGGAAGACGGGCAGCAGATGTCGGAGCCCGATCTGGAGGTCTGACAGCGAGGCGACCAGAAGGAAGAGTGCGGTCGGAAAGACCAGCCAGAGGGTGACGGCCTCGCATTGCGGAGAGCCTCGGAGCATGAGGAGCGCCGTCGCCAGCAGGACCAGGAACGGAATCGGAGTCTTCAACAGGAAGGCCACGAGGAAGTAGACGAGCCATCCGCTGGGCGACACTCGGCCCAGCAGATAGTTGTCGCCCAGCCCTCCGGCAGCACTGTGAAACAGGACCTCCTTCACCGAAGCGAGGAAGGCGCCGAAGTCTCCGAAATAGACCGTCGCTATGACCACGAGAGAGGTTGCGAGGCAGAGGGCTCCATGCTTCAGAAAGACCCTGCGGGTGGGTGGCTGCCCACGCCAGGTCCAGGCCAGAATGAAGAGGAAAGTGGGCAGCAGAACAACGGCCGATCCCTTGGTCGCCAATGCGGTGCCGAGGCCCACGCCCACCACCACGGCCCGCCACGATCCGGGGTGCTCGACGTAGTGGTAGAGGCAGAAGAGCGCGAGCGGAAATGCCAGGGCGATGGCGAGGTCCGTGGTGGCGAGATGGCCGTGCGCCAGAATCAACGGGCTGAAGGTGAATGTGAGAAGAGCGATGACCCCGGAGGGAGCTTCGAAGAGCCGCTCACCCCACCACCAGAGCAGCGCCCCGAGCAAGATCGTCAGCCCGATCACCATGCAGCGAGCCGGCATCAGCATCTGATCGGCGGGTACGGTGTTCTCGTAGAGGAACTCGACGCTCAGCGGCCAATACGCAGGCATCGAGCCGTCTGGGTCGGGCACCGCCGTTTCCAACGGCAGGAACAGCAAGGGCAGCGATTCGATGAGCCTTGCCAGCGGCGGATGCTCGCGGTCGATATTGTAGTGGCCTGTCTTCCACAGGTAGTGACCGGCTAACAGGTTCGGCGGCTCGTCCAGGGTCCCGGAATCGTGCTCCGCTGCACTGAAAGTCAGTCCGAAGTGGACACCGAGAAGCAGAATGGGAAGCAGCAGTCCGAAAAGCCTGCGTCTGGAGGCGGCAGCGCTGGATCGTGTGGCTTTCATGAGGCCTTGATTCCGTCCTCAGGCCAGGTGTAGACGGCCGATTACGGTCCTGCTGGTCTGCATCGATGATGCCATGTTATGGCATGATGCACTGATCGGGACTCGCTCTGATCATCTTCGCCGAGAGTCGATGAAGACCAAGCGGACCTACTGGCGCGACTACGAGAGCTCGGGACGGGTTCGTTCACGGATGCCGGCCCGGGTTGTCGAATCTGTCCTGGTGGGAATGATTCTCACGTTCACGAGCTCGTTGCCAGTCGATCCGGTTCTGGCGGCACCGGCGGCGGCTGGCGCAGGCCTCACCGCCGCAGAGGAGGCGACCATCGAGCTGTTCCGCCGGGCTTCGCGATCCGTCGTCTACATCACCTCGATTTCCCTACGGAGAGACTGGTTCGATCTCAATGTCTACGAGATCCCCCGCGGCACGGGTTCGGGATTCGTGTGGGACGCAAAGGGGCGGATCGTCACCAACTATCACGTTCTTCAGGGAGCCAACGCGGCCCAGGTCACGCTGCAGGATCAGAGCGTCTGGGATTCGAAGGTCATCGGGGTAGCTCCAGAGAAGGATCTTGCCGTGCTGGAGATCGCGGCGCCGCCGGATTCCCTGCACCCGATCACAGTGGGCAGCTCGGCTGATCTGCAGGTCGGCCAAAGCGTTCTCGCGATCGGCAATCCTTTCGGGCTGGACCAGACGTTGACCACCGGAGTCATCAGCGCTCTGGGCCGTGAGATCGAGTCGGTGGCGCGGATTCCCATTCGGGATGTCATACAGACGGATGCGGCCATCAACCCGGGGAACTCCGGAGGTCCACTCCTGGACAGCGCAGGAAGGCTGATCGGCGTCAATACGGCGATCTTCAGCCCCTCGGGGGCCTACGCGGGAATCGGCTTCGCGATCCCGGTCGATACCGTGAGCTGGGTGGTCCCCGAGTTGATCAGCAAGGGCGTCGTTGAAAGGCCGACGCTCGGTGTGGAATTGCTCTCGGCGAGAGTGGCAGAGAATCTCGGCCTGGATGGCGCTGTGATCGGTCGAATCGTGCCGGGCAGTGGCGCCGATCGGGCCGGGCTCCGTGGGACCCGTCGCGATGTCTATGGTCGTGTGATCCTCGGTGATGTCATCGTCGAGGTGGCGGGTCTGGCGGTGAAGGGCATCGACGATCTTCTGCTGGCGCTCGATCGATTGCGCCCGGGACAGGAAGTCGAAGTGTCTTTGATTCGCGACGGCCAACCGCTGACGGTTGCCGTCGAGCTGGGGCTGCCTTCGCGTTGATGTCCGCCGGCGCGGGTCGGGGGCGACAGATAGAATGCAGGAGATCCATCTGGGGATATCTCGCCTGTTGGTTTTGCAGGTTACGTCATTGAAAGGAGGCGTACTTTGAAGAACCTACTTTCTCTCGCGGTACTGGTCATCGGAGCCACTGGAGCGTGGGCCGGCGATCTGGCCGGAGTCACCATGCCGGATTCGGTGCAGGTCGGTGACGACACCCTGGCACTCAACGGCATGGGCCTGCGCAAGAAGGCCATCATCAAGGTCTATGTGGCAGGCCTCTATCTGGATCAGCCCAGTGGCGAGCCGGACAACATCTTGGCTGCCGACACCGCTCGCATGACCCGCATGAACTTCCGCTACGGGGTCAAAGCTGGTCAGTTGTGTGATGGTTGGGAAGAAGGCCTCGAGAACAACACCCCAGGAGCGAGCGCCGAAGTGGCCCAGCAGTTCGAGACGCTTTGCGGCTACATGGAAGACATGAGAAAAGGCGAGGAGATGGTCTACACCTTTCAGCCAGGCAAGGGGACGACTGTCGAAGTCAAGGGGAGTGTGAAGGGAACCATCGAGGGCAAGCCCTTCGCGGACGCTCTGTGGGGTTGTTGGATAGGGCCCAGCCCTCCCAGTACCGCCTTCAAAGAGGGGCTGTTGGGAAGATCGTAGTGCTGGCCTGATCGGTGCGTTGTCCCTGAGCTCTTGTCAGTGTCGGCTCAGCCTTCGACAAGCTCTGAATAGAGACCGAACAGCACCAGAAAGAGGAGTGCTCCGGCGATGACCGGGACAGGGTTGGTTGGCAGAGAGCCTTCGGTGGCACCACCGAAGTCGGCGATGGTGGTGACAGCTTGACCCAGCCAGGAACGGACCACCGGCCAACTCATGGCTGTTCCAATCGCCAGGCCGACTGCGCCGGTGCCAAGGGCGATCTTCTCAGCAGCGCGGATGGGTCTGGTCGCTCGATCGACGGCTTGTAGCAAACGTTGCTGCCGAGCCTGAAGCCAGATGCGACCGGGGTCGGGCAACCTCGAGAGCTCCGGTAATCTATTGGCTTCGGCCAGCATGAGGTTGTCGATCGATACCGCGTCCGAGCAGGTACGGCAGGTCGCGAGGTGTCGGCTCAGCTCTTCGGTCATAGCGTCGGACCGCGTTGCTCCGAGTATGCAGTCTTCCAAGGTGCAGGGTCGATGCTTCATCGCCCTTCCTCCGTGCCGGAATTCGTCTCGTCGAGCAAGGCAGCGAGCTTCTTTCTGGCCCGAAACAGCAGAAGCCGAATGCTCCCTGTCTTGAGTCCCAGAATTCCGGCAATCTCTTTGTGGCTGAAGCGCTCGACATGGCCCAGCCAGAGAAGCTCGCGCTCTCTGGGCTTGAGGTGCATCATGGCTTTTCGCAGATCATGCTGGAGGTGTACCTGACGCTCGTGGCCCTTGACGCCAGGATCATGCTCGAGAGGTAGCTGGGCGCGCTTGGCGCCGCGGAAATGATCACGCAGCAGGTTGGTCGCGATTCGGAACAGGTAGTTCTTGGCGTGCTCCTCGCTTTCGGGCTCGAAGTTCGCCCGTAGGAGACGGAGGTAGGCCTCCTGAGAGAGATCATCGGCGATCGAGTCGTTCCCGGTTGCACGCGCGATGTAGCCCCACAGCGGACGCGCTGTCCGATCGTACAACTCTCGGAATGCGGCTTCGTCGATGCCACGTTTCCGCCCGGTCGTTTCGGTGGCCTGGATCTGTAGGTGGTCGACCACGGACTCCTAGAACCATAGCATTGCAGTCTCACCTTTCGTTGCTTCGACGCCCACGGGGCTGCCTGGCCCTGGTTCGGCTCGACAGCCCTGATGGAGGCGCCCCAGCTTCGGGGTCAACTTTCATCCGTCTTCTGTCCGTTGATGAGTCCCCAATTTCGTGAAAGTCGGGTCGAGACCGCCGCAGAGACCAGGAATCCGATTCCCAGTGCCAGACTCAGAGTTCCGATGAAGATCATTCCGAGGCTGTCAGGGGTGTCGGCAAATCGGCTTTCCATGATCAGGAACGCCATTCCCGCTGCGGTCAAGATAAGGCCGACCTGCACCGAGCCCAGGATACGGCGCAGCGGACTGGCCTGTTCGATTGTGGTCGACAATAGGAACCTCTCGCCGACATCACTATTCAGGTAGGTGTGGAGGTCCTCGGCAGAGCTGAACCTGTCGAGGAGTTTGCCCTGCAACTCCGCCTGCAGCGCGGTGGTCTTCAGTTGCCGGCGATGTGAAAGATAGGATCGCAAGATCCAGCCCAACGTCGCCAGGATCCCGACGCTTCCCAGAATTGGTGCCAAAACATCCATGATCGTCTCACTTTCTCAAGTCGAGCAGCTGCTTGGACTCGTTGTTCGAAATTGCCTCACTCCGACTCTTACAACGACCGGCCGGCCGTTTCGTTAACAGCATTGTTGGGAGTGCCATCGGCCGATGTGGACTGCGGCACTGCTCGATGCGTCGAAAACGTCGAGAATGGTACGGTGTTCGACCCAGTGCATGTCCTGTCGCTGGCCTCTATTCTTGTCGCTGGCCTCATTCTCTTGCTGGGCACGTATGTGCTCGGGAGGAACCGCTTCGAGCCGCTCAACCAGGTCTTCTTCTTCATCAGCCTTGGCTTTGCAGTCTGGTCCTTCGCCTGCGCCTTTTGGCCTACCGCGCCAACCAAGGACTACGCGTGGTTCTGGTATCGCTTATCCTCTCTTGGGTGGGTTATCACACCTTCGCTGCTGCTGCACTTCCTGATCCTCCTGTCACGCCAAGATCGACTGTTGCGCGGCTGGTGGAGCTACGCGCTGATCTACGCTCCGGGTGTCTTCTATTTCCTGCAGGTTCAATTTGGCTATCTGGGAGTCGTCGATTTCGTTCGAGGGCCGTACGGCTGGTCGGATTTCTACGGGCCGATGACCGTAACTTTCGCTGGCTTCCTGCTGTACTTTTCGACCTACATCAGTTTCGGCATGATGCTGGTATTTCTCTGGGGTCTGCGCACGGAACGTCGGGCTGAGCAGCGGCAGTCGCAGATTCTGACCCTGAGCGGTGTTCCGGTTCTCGGAGCAGTGGCGCTGTCGGGCATCCTCTTGCCCATGTGGGGCATCCGAAGTCCACCCGAGGTCGCGCACCTGATAGCGGCGCTGTGGGTGCTCTCCATCTGGATTGCGGTCTCCCGTTACCGACTCATGATTCTGAACCCCGAAACCGTGGCTTTGGACATCTTCAAGACGATGGCCGATGCAGCCATTCTGGTTGATCGTGACGATCAAGTGGTAAATCTGAACAAGTCGGCGGAGGCTCTCTTCGGTGCCTCCGAGGAGGAGTTGAGAGGTACGCCGGTAGAGGACGTCTTCGAGACAGAGGATTCGGCCGAGGCAGAGACCGTGCGGCGGCTGATCGGCAGTGCGGACCGGCGCGCTCTCGAGCTCGGGCTGCGGCGGCAATCCGGCGAGTTGGTGACCCTCAGGGTGACGGTTTCCCAGGTCAAGGATCGGTTCGCGCAGCCCATGGGTTCGGTCCTGATCATGCGCGACATCAGCGACCAGAAGCGGGCCGAGGCAGATCTCAAGTATTTAACGACGCACGATCCGCTCACCGATCTGCCGAATCGGTCGCTGTTGCATGACCGACTGCAGAGAGCTCTACAGCGTGCTATCCGGGAAAAACGCCCCTTCGCTCTGTTGACGTTCGACCTGGATGACTTTCAGCAGATCAACGACGCCTACGGGCCGCAAAGGGGCGATCTCGTGCTTCAGGAGGTAGCCCGTCGGCTGAGCCGGTGTGTGCGCGGTCTGGATACGGTATGTCGACTGGGTGGAGACGAGTTCATCGTCCTCGTCGAGGACCTGCTGGAGTCGGGCGACTCCGACCTCGTGGCTCAGCGTATTCTCGACTCGTTCGAGAAGCCGATCGATGCGGGTGGGCAGTGGATCACCGTTACGGGTTCGATCGGAATCAGTACCTATCCGTTCGATGGTCTCGACACCGAGACGCTGGTCAAGAAGGCGGATCTGGCCCTCGGTAGCTCGAAGCGGCGGGGCAGAAGTGGCTACCAGTACTATGCGCCTCGCATGGACGCCATGAATCGACAGCGGGTGGCTATCGAGCAGGGGCTTCAGGAGGCGATCGGTGAGAATGAGCTCTACCTGGTCTTCCAGCCGCTGGTGGACTTCGCGACGGGTACGATCGCTGGTATCGAAGCGCTGTGCCGCTGGCAATCGAAGAAGCTGGGGTCGATGAGCCCGGCCAGCTTTATTCCGGTTGCCGAGAGGTCGGGACTCATTGTGCCGATCGGGGAATGGGTGCTGGAGACTGCATGTCGAGCCGCTCTCCGCTGGCAGGAAGAGGGGCTTCCAGCGGTGCCCATCGGCGTCAACGTCTCCGCGCGACAGCTCCTGGAGCCCAACTTCTTGGGCGTGGTGGACAGGGTCCTCGAGGAGACGGGTCTGCGTCCGGATCTCCTGGAGCTCGAGCTCACCGAGACCACCGCCATGGAGGATGTCAATCGCTCCCTGGCGCTGCTCACGCAGCTTCAAGACAAGGGGATTCAGATCGTCATCGACGATTTCGGCACGGGCTATTCGTCGCTCATGCGACTCAAACAGCTACCCATGAACACGGTAAAGGTCGATCGCTCGTTCATCAACAACATCGCCAGGGATCCGAAGGACCGGGCTCTGGTAATGGCCATCGTGGCGATGGCGCGAAATCTCGGCGTTGGTGTGGTTGCGGAGGGTGTCGAGACGCTTGAGCAGTTGGAGGTCTTGCGCTCCCTGGAGACGCAGTCCCCGACGGTCTTGCGTTGTGACAGGGTGCAGGGCTATCTCTTCAGCAAGCCCGTAGATATCGAGAAAGTGCCGGCGCTCTTTGCACTGGCGGCAGAGGACCATGGCCCGTTCGAGAGTGTCCGGCGAGTTGTTGCTCACAGGCCTAGAGCTCTCAGCCAGTAGAATTCGGGGGCGATGGAGGTCCCTGACAGATGACTCTCACTGAGACCGTGGCGGAGGTCGAGGCGAGGCTGCGGCGCCACGCCAAGCCCGAGCGCGCGGCAGGTGAGAAGAGATATCTCAAGAGCGATCTGGAATTCCTCGGTGTAGGCGTGCCCGATTTGCGGCGCGAGGTCCGACTCTGGTCGAAGGAGCATCCGGAGCTCGATCGGGTGGGCCTCCTGAAACTGTGTCGGGCCCTCTGGCAAAGGCCCGTCCACGAGCTGCGTGTCTTCGCCATCGAGCTACTCCGGGCAGGCCGAGAATCTCTGGACTGCTCCGACTTGGCTTTTCTGGAGTGGATGCTCAGCGATGCCAATACCTGGGCATACGTGGATGCGATTGCGGTTCATCTCGCCGGTCCGCTGGTGGAGAGCTTCCCAGAGCTCTCCAGCGATCTGGACCGATGGGCCGCGGCTGAGAACTTCTGGTTACGGCGGTCCGCGATGCTCGCCCTGCTACTCCCCTTGAGGCGAGGCTTGGGTGACTGGCGACGATTTGAACGCTATGCCGACGACATGCTCGAGGAAAGGGAGTTCTTCATTCGCAAGGCTATCGGGTGGGTGCTGCGGGAAGTGAGCAAGAAGTACCCGGAGAGGGTGTCCGAATTCGTCGGGTCGCGGGTCGAACGCGTCTCCGGTGTGACGTTTCGAGAGGCCATCAAGTACCTGCCCGAAGAGGATAGGGAGAGGTTGCTCGGCGCCTACCGATCACGCTAGCAGCGACTTCACTGGGAGGCGGGTACGAGCTCGAGGGTGTGAACGGTGGCACCTGGCAGGAAGGGCGTCGGCTCACCCGTCACCCACGCCTCGTGACCCGCCCGGAAGAACGGTGAAAGGGGGTGTCCGCTTTGGCCGCCCGGCATGTGGAAGATCCCCTCCTCTTCGTGTCCAGGTGACACCACGAATCGCTGCGAGGCGCCGTGGGCCGGGGCCTGGACCCGGGGCATGTTCGAATCCCCAGGCAGTCGATCTGCAGGCATGTTCAGCCATTCGGTCCCGAACGGTAGAGAAGCACTCAGCGGATGCTGGATGCGAACCGTGTTTCGTGCGCCCCAGGTGCGCTCCCGAAGCGGGATCTCATCATCTGAGAAGTACTCCAGGGTGTCGTCGACCGCGTTCTCGAAGAGCTCCTGCCAGCTGTCGAGATCGGGTGGGAGAAAGTGGAGGGGTTGCTCCCGCACCAGGGCCCAGAGCGGTCCCTCTGACTGGTTGAGCACGGCGTAGTCGAAACGATCATCGGCAGCTTTGCATTCGGCTGTGATGGCGTCGAAAACGCGCTTCTCGACGTTGAGGCGATAGGCCCGCACCATCCGGTAGCCGACCGAGTCCACCGCGGCGCGACCGCCCCACTCGGACACCAACTGGCGAAGTTCGGCGTAAGCTCCACCTCCACTGGCTCCTAGTGGCTCCAGGACGTCGAGGAGCTGAGTTTGCCAGCGCTCGAGAAACAACGCGCGGTCGTCGAGTTGGATTTCGAGCAGGTCTGCCTCGGCTGCCTGGTCGACCTCCCGGAGATCGTCCCGAATTTGTCGGGCCCTTGCACCGAGATCGAATCCTCCGTCGCCGATCTTGGCCAGCATCTCACCCCCGATGACCCGGTTGTTGGCTGACCAGATCCGGCCTCCAGGAGGATCGATCAACCGCGGGTACTCTTCCGGGTGGAGCCAGCCGTTCCACCCCCGAGAGCCGTCGTCCCAGGAGGTTGGCAGAAGGCCGCTGTGACCGAAACGCCTTGGAATGGCACCCATGATCGTCCAGCCAACGTGTCCTGCCGCGTCGGCGACGACGAGATTCTGGGGGGGAGCTCCGATGGTCGCGGCAATTCGGACAGCTTCGTCGACAGTTCTGGCACCTTCCAGAAGCCTGAGATTCGCGTTGGCACCCTGGACGTCGTGAGCGATCCAGCGCACAGCGCGTTGCCGTCCGCGGTGGTCGCGGTCTACGATCGGCCCCCAAATGGTCTCGTCGACCGTCAAGTTCTGGTCTCGGCCGCCGCGAACGCGAATGAGCTGGGCGTAGTGGTCTACCGGTAGCGATCCGGAAGGAGTCAGGTACCTGCCTTCGATGGCCGGATCCTCCTGAAGAACGACGAGATCGCTCCAATCGCCCTGGGAGTTGGTGAAGCCCCAGGCGATCTCGCCATTGCTTCCCGCGACCAGGAAGGGAGTTCCTGGCAGGGTGACACCGGTTACGCGACGCTGCCGATCCGGCTCGATCGTGTCGGGATAGACAATGGAGGCTCGATACCAAATGTTGGGAACGGAGAGCTCGAGGTGCATGTCGTTGGCCATCAGGGCTCTGGTGTGCGCCGCGTGGCTGCCAGCCACAGCCCAATTGTTGCTGCCGATCAGGATCCGGGATCGGTCTGCTGCCGGCGTTCGTGAAATCGTGCCGACAGCTTCTGGAATGGGTTCTCGTTGGCGAACATCGAAGACATCCGGCCCTGGAATAGGCGGGGTGGAGAAAGGCTCGCCATCGACTGGAGCGTCCCACTCGGTACCCGGCGAGGCCAGGAAAGCGAACATCTCCTGGCCCATCACATCTCGCAGGACTCCCAGCGTCGACTCGCGTCTACCGGCCTCGTCATTGAGCTCGAAGAACATGTTGTAGAGCACCAGTATGGAATCGACATCTCGCCACTCCTCTGGCGCCAGGCCGAGAACCATGTACTCGAACGGTGGCTCATCGAGGGCCGCTAGGCCGGCGTTTACACCCTGCGAGTAGGCCTCGAAAAAGGCCCGATCCTCTGGTGATAGAGACCGTTTCGTTGCCTCTACCCGGTCGCGAAACCGATGTAGCCGATAGCGCTTGTCGGCGCTCAGGGCGACCTCTCCGAAGAGCTCGGACAGTTCCCCCGCTCCCCGCCGTCGCAACAGGTCCATTTGGAAGAAACGGTCCTGGGCGTGCACGAATCCCAAGGCCATGGCAACGTCCTCGCGGCTTTCGCCGCTGACGGTCGGGATTCCGAGCCCATCTCGTTCGATCAGGACACGAGCGCTGAGGCCTGGCAGGGGAGCCGAGCCCTCGAGCTGCGGCAGGCTGTCGCTGACTTGATGCCATGCCCAGTAGCCGACGAGCGCCAGCAGTAGCACCCCCGAGAGTAGGAGAGCCAGTGCGAGTCTCACGCCCCTGCCCATCCACCGCTTGCCGCTTGGAGCGGTCGGGCTGATCGCTGGCGGAGCCTCTGGGCTGCCACCATTCACGCCGACGAGACTCACTTGTCGCCCCCACGGCGTATCAGGGCCTTCAGGTCCCTGAGCGCCTTGGACAGCTCGTTCACCAAGGGCCTGTGCTGATCGGGACATCGGCGGCGGAAGATCTCCAGCAGGCTCTGGTAGTACCAGATCGTCTCTTCCTGGCTGGCAGTGAAGCGCTGCCATAGGCGATCGCCGACGCGCCGGTGCTCGAAAGCCAGCGAGCGCACGTTGTGGACTTTGTCGGCGAGTGAGACCAGAAGCGTGGACTCGGGTGCGGTCTCCAGATGCTCCAGATAGCGCTGCTTGCGTGGCTGCCAGCGAGGCTTCGGAGACTCCAAGGTGTCGCTGCAGCCCTCGACGATCGAAGCTACCGAATCGCCGAACCGTCGACGGATCTCCTCCAATACGGGACGGCCGCCGCAGTCCTCGGCCGCGTCGTGGAGCAGTGCAGCCATGGCCTCGTCCTCACCGCCGCCATTCTCGAAGACGAGGGCGGTAACCGCCATCAGATGGCTGATGGTGGGTACTTGGGTCTTTTTGCGCTTCTGGGCGCAATGTAGCCGCTCCGCAAAGACAAACGCCTCTGCGAAGCGAGGGGTCATCGGCACGATGGAGTCGGACATCTTTCGCTCCTCGGGTGGAACGTGCAACAGCTGCGTCGGTGTTAGTCGAAATCGAAAAGGCGGGTGCTGAAGTAGCGCTCCCCTCGGTCTCCAAAAAGAACCACGATATTGCCTGAGTCCATCTCGGTGGCAAGCTGCTGGGCGGCCCAGAGGCAGGCCCCGGAGCTCAGACCCGCGATGACGCCTTCCTTTCTGGCGATCTGCAGGGTCGTGTCGTAGGCGGCATCCTCGGGCACTTCGACCGTTGTGTCGAGGAGGTCGCGGTCGTAGATCGGCGGCTGGTAGGTCTCGGAGCTGTGTTTGAGCCCGTCGATCTTGGCCCGGGGCTCACCGCCGGGCTCCACAGCCACGATCCGGGCCCCGATCCCCTGGTCCTGGAAGTACCGTGCTGCGCCCATCAGGGTGCCGCCTGTTCCGAAGCCCGCTACGAAGGCATCGACATTGCCTTCGAGTTGGCTGGCGATCTCCGCCGACGTGCCTTGGCTATGAGCGACAACGTTGTCGGGGTTCTCGTTCTGGTTGATGTAGAAGTAGCTCTCCGGGTCTTCCGCGATCAAGGCTTGCGCTCCCCAGATGTGGCTGTCCGGATCTTCCTTGCTGGTCAATACCAGGTCTGCACCCCAGTAGCGCAGCATCTTTCGTCTCTCGAGTGTCTTGTTTTCCAACATGAAAAGTCGTAACTCGTAGCCTTTGACCGCTGCCACCATCCCCAGGGCGATTCCGGTATTGCCGCTGGTGGCCTCGATGATCGTCATTCCCGGCCGCAGCTCCCCGCGACGCTCGGCCTCTTCGATCATGTGTAGTGCGATACGGTCCTTCAGCGAGCCGCTGGGGTTGCTGAGCTCCAGCTTGGCCCAGATCTGGACCGACGGATTGGGGCTCGAGCGTTGCAGTCGAATCAGAGGGGTGTTGCCGATGGTGTCGAGGAGATTGTCGTTGCTGGTCATGGTCGGTCGATGTGCCCTCCAGGCGTAGTCTCGACGAGGCTCCCTAAGGATAGGTGTTACGCCATCGAGGATCAATCGGTGGTTTTGATCACCGGGCGCTCGATCGAGGCCTGCCGTCCGTCCCACAGACTCGACCCACCCGCAGGGATGGTCGTGTGGCCCCTCTTTCGGGTATGGTGCTGGACCGAGCTTGCTCTTAGACTGCTGACCCGCTGGTGCCGTTCCGTTGGACGATCATCTGGGAGATACCGCTATGACCTCCGGACTCGACAGAGAAACTCTCGAACTCAGTTTGGAGGCCTTCCGCGACTTCGCGACGGAAAAGCTGCCGGACGATGTGCTCCTCGATCTGGATGAGAGAGACGTCTTCCCGGTGGATCTGGTTCGCGAGCTCTGTGGATCGGGCTTGGGCATCCAGTTGCTCTTCATCGACGAAGAGTACGGCGGCATGGGCGGCGGGGCGTTCGACGTCTACCGGATCTGCGAAGCACTCGCTCGGGTGGACCTGGGGGTAGCTACCGGGGTGTTGGCGACGTTTCTCGGCAGCGATCCGATTCGATTCGGCGGTACCGAAGAACAGAAGCAGCACTGGCTGGGACGGATCGCCGAGGAGGGGTTGCTTTTCGCCTATTGCGCCACCGAGCCTGAAGCGGGTAGCGATCTGGGTGCTCTGAAGTCGACAGCCGAGAGAATGGACGAAGACGGAAGAGTCATCGGCTATCGGATCAATGGCAGCAAGCAGTGGATCAGCAACGGTGGCTACGCGGATGTCTACACAGTGCTCGCTACAGCTCCTGACGGCCCGAGCTGGTTCATCGTTGAAGCTGGTGCTGAGGGCTTGAGCCCCGGCCAGCCGGAGGACAAGCACGGAATCCGCGCCAGCAACACGGCGGCAGTCGGCTTCACCGACGTGGTGGTCGGTGCCGATCGACTCGTCGGCGGCCAGGAGGGGCAAGGACTCCTTCAGGCGCAGGCCGTGTTCGGTTACACCCGGTTGATGGTAGCCGCCTTTGGGTTGGGTGGGGGCTGGGCAGCTCTAGATCGAGCGATTCCATACTCCATCGAGAGAGTCCAGGGTGGTGGCCCCCTGTCCGAGAAGCAGGGCTTCACGCACAAGCTCATTGTCCCCAATGTGGCATGGCTGGAGGCCGGCCGTGCCTACATCGAAGACACGGCACGGCGCATCGACAGTGGAGAAGGGTCGCTCAACACCGAAGGAGCCATTGCCAAGTACCTTTCGAGCGAAGCGGGCTTGAAGGCGGCGGAAGCCAGTATCCAGGCCCTGGGAGGCTATGGCTACACCCGCGAGTACATGGTGGAGAAGATTCGACGCGACGTGCGAATCACGACGATTTACGAGGGTACTTCCGAAATCTTGGAGATGACCATCGCGCGAGATTCATGGCAGCTCCACCTCAAGACCCGGGGAGGGCATTTCCACGATCGGGCCCGCGTCTTCGAGACTTTGCACGGGCAGAACCCTCAGTTGGGTGCGGACGTCGTGGCCCTGACTTTTCATGCGCTGGCAGAGGTCATGGAGCGGTCGCGGGTCGCGCGTTTGACGAGGAACCAGCACATCCTGTTTCGCCTCGGAGAGTTGATCGCCTACGCCGAAGGAGCTGCCGGACTCGTTGGCAGGGCGGCTGATTCGGCACAGGGCTCCCTCGACTCGAAAGCGGACCGGCGCATTGCCGGAGAGAGTCTCGCCGTCCTCGGCCGCATCTGTGCAAGACAGGCCGCGCAGAGGGTGGCCTCTCAGGGGCTGCAGTTGGTCATTGGAGCCGGTGGAGTTGAAATCCCGGATGGCGTGGGAGCCCTCGAAAGGGAGATGAACGTAGCTCGAATTCACCAGGCTCAACAGGGTTTGATAGAAGATATGAACCTGGCCGCCGATTTCATTTACGATCGCCAGCAGGGGTGAGGTCCAGGGGACCCTCTTACATGCAGGGTACTGTCGGGGTTCGGTGAATCGCCGGAACCTGGTCGAGGTCGGGTCCTGACGGACGGAAAGAACGCGAAATGACGAACAGCAGACATCGGGCAATCGCCATCGTGGGAGTCGGGGCCGTGCTGCCGGACGCGCCGGACGCGCCGACCTTCTGGGAGAACGTCAAGCAGGGTCGCTACAGCATCAGTGAGGTTCCCAGGGAGCGCTGGGATCCGGACCTGTTCTGGGACCCCGATCCGAAAGCGCCGGCCAAGACCTACTCGAAGATCGGGGGCTGGGTGAAGGAGTGGGCCTGGGAGCCCTTGAAATGGAACCTACCGATCCCTCCCAAGGTAGGCGAGGCGATGGATCGCACTCAGAAGTGGGCTCTCCTCGGAGCTCGCCAGGCTTTGGCGGACTACGGGTATCCGGAACGCCCCCTGGACCGTGAGCGCGTAGCCGTGATCCTGGGTAACGCCATGGGCGGCGACCTCCACTACGAGACAGCCACCCGCATCTCCTATCCCGAGATTGCCCGGGAGCTGGAGCGAGCTCCGAGCTTTGCTGAGCTGCCCGAGGAGGTCCGAGCCAGGGTGCGTGACGAGTTCAGTACCCAGGTAGACGGGCTCTACCCGCGGATCACGGAAGACACCATGCCCGGCGAGCTGGCCAATATCATCGCTGGCCGCGTCGCCAACCTCTTCGACTTCCATGGACCGAACTACGTGGTCGACGCGGCCTGCGCCTCCGCCATGGCGGCCATTCACGCCGCCATCGAAGGACTCGAGGAAGAGGACTACGACGCCGTGCTGACGGGCGGTATCGATGCCAACATGAGCGCCGCCACGTACACGAAGTTCTGCAAGATCGGCGCTCTTTCGGCCACCGGGACCCGGCCCTTCGCCGACGGGGCGGATGGCTTCGTCATGGGTGAGGGGGCGGCCATCTTCTTGCTCAAACGCTTGCGAGATGCCGAGCGCGATGGTGACCAGATCTACGCCGTGATCCGCGGATTGGGCGGCTCGAGCGATGGTCGGGGCAAGGGGATCACGGCTCCCAATCCGGTCGGTCAGCGCCTGGCTGTCGAGCGGGCCTGGAATCGGGCTGGACTCGTTCCAGACCAGGCCACTCTGATCGAAGGGCACGGCACCTCGACCCGGGTCGGAGACGTCGTGGAGGTGCAGTGTCTGACCGAGGCTTTCGTTCCCTTCGGGTTCGCACCCGGCTCGCTTCCCCTCGGTTCGGTCAAATCCAACATCGGCCACCTCAAGGGTGCAGCAGGCGCGGCGGGAATTCTCAAAACGGTCTATGCCTTGCGAGACCGGGTGCTTCCTCCGAGTCTCGGATTCGAGCGCCCGAATCCCAACATCGACTTCAGTCGTTGCCCATTCTTCGTCAACACGGAGTTGCGGCCCTGGGAGGCTGGCGAAGGACAGGTGAGGCGGGCGGGCGTGAGCGCCTTCGGTTTTGGCGGGACCAACTTCCACGCCGTGCTGGAGGAGTACATACCGGGGCAGGCCCTCGACCGCGAAGCGCCTGCGATTGCGGTCGCGCGAGAGCTCCGATCTGCGACTGACCGAAGGAGCGAGAAGTTGCCGCTTCGAGGAGCTTTGGTTCTGGGTGGAGATTCCGCCACCGATCTGGAAGCCAAACTGCGGGAGGTGCTTGCCAAGGCCGAGTCAGGGGAAGTCCCCGAAATACAGACGCCGGCGGAAGCCGACCTGCGGGCCCCGGCGCGGCTGGCTATCGACTATGGCGATGGAGCCGAGCTGATCAAGAAGGCTGGCAGGGCGCTCTCGACCCTGCAATCGGGGAAGCCGGAGACCTGGAAGGCGCTGCGGGGCCGCGGCATCTTCCTCGGAGCTGGCAAGCCTTCCAAAGTCGCCATGCTCTTCACGGGGCAGGGGTCGCAGTACCTCAACATGCTGCGGCAGCTGGCCTCCGATGAGCCTGTCGTGGCCGAGACCTTCCGCGAGGCGGACGAGGTCATGAGGCCATTGCTGGGCCGGCCCCTGACCGACTATCTGTTTGTCGATCCCAAGGGTCCCCTGGAGCAAGAGGCCGCCAACGACGCGCTCCGGCAGACGGCAATCACCCAGCCGGCGGTCCTGACGACGGACATCGCCCTGCAGCGCCTCTTGGGATCCTACGGCGTGATGCCGGACATGGTGATGGGGCACAGCCTCGGCGAGTACGGTGCGCTGGTGGCGGCCGGTGCGATCAGCTTCGCTCACGCTTTGGAAGCTGTCAGCGCTCGCGGACGGGAGATGAGTCGGATCTCGACGGACGACAACGGCTGGATGGCCGCTGTCTTTGCCCCTCTGGAGGAGATCGAGCGCCTTCTATCCACGATCGACGGCTACGTCGTGGTAGCTAATATCAATAGCTACAGCGAAGCGGTGATTGGCGGTGCCAGCAAGGCCGTCGAGCGAGCGATCGAGGCCCTACAGGAGGCCGGTTACCAGGCTCAACGCCTGCCAGTGAGCCATGCGTTCCATACCCAGATCGTAGCTCCATCGAGCGATGCGGTGCGACAGGTGCTGGGGCGAATGGGATTGCAGCCACCGGAGATTCCCACTGTCGCCAACGTCAGCGGAGACTTCTACCCGATGGGGCCTGGTGTGGAGCCCGAGATGATCGAGATCCTCGGCAGGCAAGTAGCCGAGCCGGTGCAGTTCGTCAAGGGCTTGGAGTCTCTCTACAGAGCCGGTACCAGGGTGTTCGTCGAGTGTGGCCCGAAACGGGCCCTGCAGGGAATGGTCCGGAGTGTCTTTCAGGATCACGACGACACTTTCTCCCTGTCCACGAATCACCCCCGATTGGGCGACGTGGCCTCCTTCAATCAGGCCCTGTGCGGCCTCTATGCTGCGGGGCTCGGCGTCGGAACGCCACCTGTGGTCGAGGAGCCCATCGTTCTGCGACCCCCTGAAGAGCGAGTCGTGGTGCCGCCGGCCGATTCTGGCGCCGTCGCGGCCACAGCGTCGCCAGGGCCAGGGGCCTTCGAGGTTGCGCGCCTCGATAGCGGTACCTACCACGAGTTGGGACAGTTGTTCGCTGGCTTTCTCGAGAGAGGCCTCGAGGTGGTTGGTCGCCGGGGCGGTGCTTCTTCGACGGAGCGACCGGTGGTGGTCACCGGGGCGGCGATCGGGCTGCCGGGAACGGCCAGGGTTTTCGACGACTCGAATCTCGGCCGTCTCTTCGATGGCCAGCAGTTCATCGGCGACGTGCCGGGCGAGCTGCGTCAGAAGATGGTAGAGAAGAACATCACGCGGCTGGTGAAGAGCGAGAACGGTGGTCCGAGGTTCGAGACCATTGAAGGCGTCGATGAGGTGATCAAGCTGGCGGCCCGGCGTGGTGACCTGGATCTGGTGGACGAGTTTGGTTTTCCGAGCGACCGTCTGGAAGCCCTGGACATCGTCACCGAGCTGGCCATCGGCTCTGGGCTGGATGCGCTCCGCGATGCTGGACTGCCGCTCGTCAGGCGTTACAAGACTACGACCAAAGGAAGCAAGCTGCCCGAGCAGTGGGGCCTGGCCGACGAGGTGCGCGACGAAACCGGTGTCATCTTCGCGTCCGCCTTTCCAGGCGTCAACTACTTCGCCCGAGAGTCCGACCGCTTCTACACAGCGCAAGCCGCGCAACGGCGCCTCGACGAGCTGCAGGATCTGAGAAGTCACTTGAGCTCGACCGAATCGGTCAGCGAAGAGGCCCTGAACGAGGTGGATCGGCGCCTGGAAGAAGCACGCGAGGAGGTCGAAGCCACCGCCTACACCTTCGATCGACGGTTCCTCTTCAGACTCCTGTCGATGGGTCACTCCCAGATGGCCGAGTTCATCGGCGCCAGGGGGCCGAACACCCAGATCAACTCGGCCTGCGCTAGCGGCACACAGGCGATCGGACTGGCTGCGGACTGGATTCGCGCCGGCCGCTGTCGTCGCGTCCTCATCGTCTCGGCTGACGATGTGACCAGCGATGATCTGATGGGCTGGATCGGAGCCGGGTTCCTGGCCACCGGTGCGGCAGCCACCGATGCGCAGGTCGAGGATGCGGCCATCCCATTCGATCGGCGGCGACACGGCATGTTGGTCGGAATGGGTGCGGCGGCGATCGTTGTGGAAAGTGAAGAGGCGGCGCACGAAAGAGGCATTCAGCCCATCTGCGAAGTCCTGGCCACCGTCACAGCCAACAGCGCCTTCCACGGTACCCGTCTCGACGTGACGCATATCACCGAGATGATGCAGCGGCTGATCTCCGATGCCGAGGAGAAATGGGGCATCGATCGTTTCCAGATCGCTGAGGAAACCGCTTTTATCTCGCACGAGACCTACACCCCTGCCAGAGGTGGCAGTGCACAGGCCGAGATCTTCGCTCTGCGCAGTGTTTTTGGTGAGGCGGCGGACAAGATCGTGATTGCCAACACCAAGGGGTACACAGGGCACCCGATGGGAGTGGGGATCGAGGATGTACTGGCCATCAAGTCATTGGAGACCGGCCTGGTACCCGCGGTGGCGAATTTCAAGGAGATCGACCCGGAGCTGGGAGAGCTCAACCTTTCCCGAGGCGGCAGTTATCCGGTGCGGTATGCCCTTCGTCTGGCCGCCGGCTTCGGATCCCAGATCAGCATGGTGCTGCTGCGATGGGTGCCGGCCCCGGGAGGCGAGCGGCCGAAGCTCGAAGAGTTGGGCTACGACTATCGATGTGTCGAACCCGAGAGATGGCAGCAATGGCTGGACTGGGCCAGCGGTCATCCGGGAGCCGAGGTCGAGGTCGAGCATCGCACCCTGCGGGTCCGGGACGAGGGACCGCCGAGCAGGACCATGCCTCGGCCAGAAGCAAGCCACAGAAAGGCTGTGTCTCGCACAGTCAATCCCGCGCCTTCTGGCCGGCCTGTGACCGATATCCGGCCAGATACCGCACGAGTCCAGGCCTCCGCCGAGGTATCACCGGCGACCGTAGTTTCACCGCCAAAGGATGCTTCGGAGACTCCATCGGCCCGGCAGGCCGGTGGGTTGGATCCAATCCAGAAGCGTGTCTTGGAGATCGTGGCGGAGACCACCGGCTATCCGGAAGAGATGTTGGATCTGGATCTGGACATGGAGGCCGATCTGGGGATCGACACGGTGAAGCAGGCGGAGATGTTCGCGGCGATCCGAGAAGAGTGGAGCATCCCTCGTGACGACACGCTGCAGCTGAGGGACTATCCGACGTTGGCCAGAGCGATTCAGTTCGTCTACGAACGGCGGCCCGATCTGGGGGAACATGCACTGATCGTAGATGCCGAGACTCCTGCCGAAGAGGCAAGCGTCGAGGAGTCTCAGCCCGCTGCTTCGGGCACGGCTGGCATTCCCGACACGGGCGAGGCTCAGGAGTCACTGCCGGTGACACGATCTCTCACCAGGCCTATTGTTGGCAGTGAGGAGGCCGCCAGCAAGGTACCTCGAAGGGTGCCTGCGGCGATGCTGTTGGCCGGACTCGATCTCTGCAAGAAGACTGGCGTGAAACTGCAAAAGGGCTCTCGGGTGGTGGTCATGGCCGACCGGGGAGGGATCGGCAAGGCACTGGCTCAGCGGCTGGAGCGACTCGGAGTCGAGGTGCTCTTTCTCGAGGCCGAGACCGATGGCGAGCAGCTCACCTCTCGTCTGGCAACCTGGCAGAAGGAAGGTGATATCCAGGGTGTCTACTGGCTCCCAGCCCTGGACGCTACGGGTGAGATCTCGGATCTCACCGCCGAGGAGTGGCAGCAAGCCGTGACGCGGAGCGTCAAGCTCCTGTTCTGGACTGCAAAGGAGCTTTACGACTCCCTGGCTCACAGCGGCTCGTTCTTCATCTCGGCGACTCGACTGGGGGGGCGGCACGGTTACGACGAGGCTGGAGCCTGGGCTCCGCTCGGCGGTGGCGTGGCAGGCTTGACGAAAGCTCTGAAGAGGGAGAGGCCTACGGCCGTCATCAAGGTCGTAGACTTCGAGCCGTCGCGGGCGACCGCGGCCCCGGCCGACAGGCTGATCGAGGAGACCCTGCGAGATCCTGGCTCGGTCGAAGTCGGCTATTGTGGCGCCGCCCGCTCCGGAGTCGGGCTGGTGGATGCGCCGCTGGGCTCATCGGTCGAGCGAGCCGAGCTCGATTCGGCAACTGTCTTCGTCGTTACCGGAGCGGCGGGCAGCATCGTTTCGGCCATCGTCGCCGATCTGGCGGCGAGCTCGAAAGGGGTGTTCCACTTGCTCGATTTGGCACCGGAACCCAACCCTGCAGACGAGGACTTGCAGCAGTTCCGCTCGGATCCCGAGGCGCTCAGGATGGAGCTCTTCGAGCGCATGAAGGCTGAAGGGAAGCGGGCTACGCCGGCCAAGGTGGAGCGTGAGTTGTCTGTCCTGGAGCGGGCTCGGGCCGCGCTGACGGCTTTGGAGTCGGTGGAAGCTGCCGGTGGGCAGGCCCGGTATCACTGCGTAGATCTGCTCGACGGCGAGGCGGTCGACCGCGTCATCGCCGAAGTGCGCGAGCGGCACGGCCGGATCGACGTTCTCATCCACGCTGCTGGCCTCGAGATCAGCCATGCGTTGAGCGACAAGAGCGGCGAGGAATTCGACCTCGTCTTCGACGTCAAGAGTCAGGGATGGTTTCATCTTCTCAAGAGCGCTTCGGATATGCCTGTAGGCGCCACGGTGGCTTTCAGCTCGATCGCGGGGCGCTTCGGCAATGCCGGGCAGACCGACTACAGCGCCGCCAATGATCTGCTCTGCAAGCTCACCTCGAATCTGAGGACGAGCCGACCGGAAACGCGCGGTGTGGCGATCGACTGGACGGCCTGGTCGGGCATCGGCATGGCCAGCCGCGGATCCATTCCGAAGATGATGGAACTGGCGGGCATCGGCATGCTGGCACCCGAGGCTGGCGTGCCGATTGTCAGGCGTGAGCTCGAGGCGGGCACCCGGGGTGAAGTGGTAGTTGCCGAGGACCTCGGAGTTCTGCTCGAGGACAGCGAACCGGAGGGTGGACTGGATGCCGAAACGATCCGGTCTCGTCAGCGTGGGCCGATGATCTCCGGATTCGAAGCTCGCCAGACTCCGCGAGGGCTGGTCGCCGTCGGCAACATCGTTCCAACAGAGCAGCCCTTTCTCGACGACCATCGAATCGATGGCACCGCTGTCCTGCCAGGCGTCATGGGCATCGAGGCCTTTGCCGAGGCGTCGCGTCTGCTGGCTCCCAACCGGCAGGTCATCGCGGTCGAGGAGGTGGTATTTTTGTCGCCCTTCAAATTCTACCGCGACGAGGCTCGCAGCCTGGAGATCGAGGCCTTCCTGGGTCTCGAGTCCGAGGAGGTAGTCGCCTCCTGCCGCCTGGTCGGACGGAGGAAATTGGCGAAGCAGTCCGAGGAGAAGGAGACCGTTCATTTTGTCGGGCGCGTTCGTCTGGGAGGACAGGTTCCACCGACATCCCCTGTCGAGGTACCGGCCCCGGCGCCGAGTGAGGGCCTGCTGAGCGAGGATATCTACCGCCTGTATTTCCACGGGCCGGCATACCGGGTCATCGACCTCGCCTGGCGTGAAGGATCGGCGGTGATCGGCCGACTTGCCGAAGGGTTGCCTCCGAACCATCTACCGGACGAACGGCCTGTGCTGATGGCCCCGCGCCTCATCGAGCTTTGCTTTCAGACGGCTGGGCTCTGGGAGATCGGGCAGACCGGCAGACTGGGCCTGCCCTGGAGGGTGGAGTCGGTTTCCACTCATCGATCTGCGGAGGCCGCGCAGGGACGAGTCATGGCGGTCGTGCAGCCTCGGTCCGATGGCAGCTTCGACGCCAAGGTGGTCGATCAGAAGGGCCACCTCCTGGTGAATCTCACCGGCTACCGGACCGCTGAGACTCCGGTTGCAGTCGGGGAAGGGGTGTTGGCCAGGCTGCGCAGCGCGTTGGGTTGAACCCACCGGGAGCAAGATGACATGGGACGGTCCGAGAGAGCCCAGAACCGACGAGAGCAGCCCGGACCCTGGTGGCTGGCGAGGGGGCTCGAAGAGCTCCCTGCCGGGCTCGATTGGCTGAGCTCGGAGGAGCAGAGACATCTGGCTCGACTCGAGGTCGAGAAACGGCGAAGTGACTGGCTACTCGGGCGCTGGACTGCCAAATCGGCACTCCGAGCCAGGTCCAGTTGGGTTGGCGTCGACACGGATCCGGCAGATCTCACCGTGCGGCAGGCCGCCGACGGGGCCCCCGAGGCGCTGCTGCGAGGTCAACACCTTCCATTGGCCCTCTCCATCAGCCATCGCAGCGGTTGGGGACTGTGCGCCCTGGTGCCTGAAGCGATGCTCGTGGGCTGTGATCTCGAGGTTGTGGAAGCCCGAAGCCCTGCCTTCCTGGAAGACTACTTCACTACCCAGGAACAGGCTGC
Organism: Thermoanaerobaculia bacterium; assembly: GCA_049664225.1. Lineage (GTDB taxonomy): Bacteria > Acidobacteriota > Thermoanaerobaculia > Multivoradales > JAHEKO01 > JAUVRX01. The sequence goes on along the minus strand of JBATEX010000077.1, from coordinate 29,036 downwards.
TCTGCGGGCGGCTTCCGTCGTCGAGAGGGACCGATTTGCGACCCTTTTCTGGGCCACCAAGGAGAGCGCCCTCAAGGCTCTCCGAGTCGGGTTGCGGGCCGATACGCGGAGGATCCGGGTCGAAGTGCCCGGCGAGCCTGGCGCCAAAGAGGAATGGTGCAGGCTGGCATTGCAGGATACGCAGTCGGATCTGCGGTTTGCGGGCTGGTCGAAGATGCTGGCGGAGCTGGCCGTGGTTCTGGTCACCTCGCCTCCCTCCGGAGAGCCGGTGGAGCTGACCGAAGAGCCGTGATCTGGCTCCGGAAGGGGTAGGCGGGAAGAGGTGGCGACCCCTGAGCGGGAGGTCGTCACCTGGCGGGTAATTGCTTTTGAGGAAGTGGGGTAGGTTGTTATGCGGGTTGCTCGGTAGGTTTCATTCCACTGGAACCTACGAGCAATTTCCGTGCCAGTTCTCTCAGGATCCTTCTATCGTCGGCCCGGAAACTTCGAAGACCGAGCTCAGCCCAGCGTCCCCGGCTACCCAGTCGATTCAATGTCTTGAATAGATGCCCCGAGATCCGGCGTCCTCATCTGGCGACAAGAGATACGTCTGCCGTCCAGGTGGTATACCGATGTCTGCACGCGGCGGCTACCGACCGTATTTCCCTCAGACCCCCAAGGCCCTGGCCGCTGCCTCGAAGTCTTCGCTGCGAACGTAGATTACGTAGCCGTAGCCGCCCTGACCGTCGGCGACGCCTGTCGAGGCGTAGACGTTGACATTGGCGTCGAATAGGTTGCGGTGCGACTCGGCCAAGGCCCCAAGCTCGTCGTCTCCCTGAATCAGCAGCGCGTGTTGCGGCCCGGTGAGCACCAATCCGGCCGCGCCGGCTGACCGGATCAGCTTGTCCGGGTGCTTGGGGAAGAGCATCAACTGAGTGTGCTCGGGTCCTGCCGGGATGGCGCTGAAGGCGAGGAGGCTGACGCCCGAGCCGGCCAGCTGTGACAGCAGGCGGTAGGCCTCGCCGGGACGGTCGGTGACGGTGGCGTGGTAGTAGTCGACGCGCTGGATTTTGGTGGCCATGCTTTCCCTCTCCTTGTTCGATCGCCGATCTCGCATCGGGCCGCACCACGCCCGATTCGAGTCGAGAAATCAGGTCCTACACCCTCGAAATCACCCTCGGGTCTCGAGGGTGGGTGGCAGCGATTCTGTCAACCAGCCTGTACGAGCTGCCTGCCAAACCTATGAGGCGTCGGCCGTCGATCTGGCCCCTTCCTAACCGAGATTGGGGGCCTCGTCCTCGGCATCCGCCAGGTCGTTGGGAACTCCCAGGCGATTGCAGGCAGCTGCGTACATCTGCAGTGTAGCCTTTTTGGCTTTCTGAAGCTCGGTCAGTCGGTCCTTTACCTTGGCCAACTCGGCAGCGATCTGCTGGTCCAGCTCGTCGACTTCCTGCCTGGTGATCTGTAGAGACTGCTCGTAGAACTTGCGATGTTCGTCGCTCAGGGTCATCTCTTCCTCCGGTCTGCTCCGGGCTGCAGGGGTCGTGAGCGCCCGGCGGGCGCCGGCACTCGACCGAGCTCAGTCCACGGAGAATTCAGTTTGATTCTGTCTTTCATGGTCATTCGATCACGGCTGGAACTGGACTGCCAGCTCATGCCACATCTTCACCGGAACACCATCCTTGGTGGCTGCCCTGAACGTAGCCCTGCGGGCCGCTGCCAGGGTCTGTTCGTCGAGGCCGACCTTCTGTCTCATGCCTTCGACCAATCTGGCCTCCAGGACCTGGCCGTTCTCGTCTACCAACACCGCGACTCGTACCGTGCCGCTGGCGCCGACTCGCCGGGCCATCTCCGAGTAGGGTGGCGGCCGGAACGACTGGACCTGAGGCCCTATGACCCCCGGCCCTTGCTCGACCAGATCTCCCGGCTGCGTCGCTGTCGACTCTTCGGCAGGCGGCGCAATCGGCAGATCTGGGCTGGAATCCACGGCCTCCGCTCCTATGGCTGAGACCGTGCTCTCCGGCGGTTCACCCACCTCGGCTGTCAGCGGTGGACTGCCCTCGATTCCTCCGCTTTCCGAGTCCAGGGAGGCGAACCCGTCTGCGATCGGGGAACCGTCCTTCGCGTTGGTTGCTGCGAGCTCGTCTGAAACGGAGGGGTCGAAGTCGGCTTCCTGAATCAGTGCGTCGGTGTCATCCGTAGCCACGCCCTGGCTTGCCGGTGTCGGTTCGGCGAATTCGGTGATGGGCTCCTCTTCGGATCCCGCTTCCTGGAGTTGGGATGAGGCGAAGTCAGGCGTCGAAATCAACTCTTGTACTCTTTGAAGGTCCTGCTCGACTCGCCTTTCCAGCTCGGGATCGGTGCTTACGGCCTGGGTGTCTTGGGCCGATTCCGAGCCAGCGACATCGACCTGTGACTGCTCGGAGTCGGAGCGAGCGTCAATTGCTGCTGCACCCGTTGGGGTCGTCGCCGCTATTGGCCCTTCAGGTTGCTGGTTCTGGGCTCTCGGGGGGGCTGTCGGTTGTTCGCGAGCCGGAGTCGGGGCAGCTACTGGCGCCGTTTCGGTTCCGACGAAGGCCGAGACGCCGCCAATATCCGGATCGAGTGCCAGGCTGGCCTCGACAGCCTCAGGGCGGAAAATCTCGGTCTCTGCGAATCTCGGTCTTGCAGCTTCCGATGACGACTGGCGGGCCGGCGACTCACCCCAGCGGCCGGCGATCAGGTATCCGCCGATTGCTAGCACGGCCACCACGGGCAGCAATCGGGAAAGCCACTTGAGAAAAGCCGGCTGCCGCCTTCCCTCTTCATCAATGGCTTCCTCGCCTTCCAGGTCGATCGGTCCCTTTTGCAGGAGGATCGCGGAAGGATCGGAAAGCTCCTCCCATGTCTCTTCCCAGGTCGGTTCGGCGACCGGCACCCCTGTGGGCCTGTCCGGTTCCTCGGCTTTGCTCTGTCTCTCAGCCGTCTCGGGGAGATCCAACAGCTCGCGAACATAGCTACTCATTTCCCTTTGGCCGGGAGTCGCCTCGTACTCTGCAAGCAGCTCTTCCAGGCCGCCCAACAGCTCGCCGGCAGTCTCGTACCGCTCGTCTGTTTCCTTGGCCAACGTTTTCAGCAGCAGGCCTTTGACGCGGGATGGAATGGCGGGATCCTGGATAACCCTCTCGGCGGTGTCACACTCCCGTACCGCCTCCAACACCGCAAGCTCGCTATCGCCGGTGAAAAGCCTCTTTCCGGTGAGCATCTCGAACAGCAGGGTGCCGGTGGAGAAGATGTCGGAGCGATGATCGATGGATCGCCCCCAGGCCTGCTCGGGCGACATGTATTGGAGCTTCCCCTTCAGGGCTCCCATTTGCGTCGTGCTGATCTTGGACACAGCTTTGGCAATGCCGAAGTCACAGAGCTTGATGTCGCCTTCGTAGCTGATCAGGACGTTGTGGGGTGAGACGTCGCGGTGGACCAGGCCGAGCTCGGTGTTGTTGAAGTCCTTGCTGCGGTGTGCATAGTCGAGAGCGTCGGCGATCCGTGACGCGATGTAGAGAGCCAAGCCAGCCGGTAGAGATTTGTCCGTCTTGCGACCGGCGTCGAGCAGGTGGCGGAGGTTCTGGCCCTCCACATACTCCATGGCGATGAAGTAGTCATCATCGACCTTGCCCAGGTCGTAGATGTGAGTGATGTTCTTGTGATTCAGCTGGGCGGCCAGCTTGGCTTCGTCGATGAACATGTCGACGAAGTCCTGGTTCTCCGCCGGCTGGGGGAGGATCTTCTTGATCGCGACCCGCTTTTCGAAGCCCTCGACACCCTTGCGCCGCGCCTTCCAGACCTCGGCCATTCCTCCTAGGCCGATACGTTTCTCGAGGGAGTACTCACCGAATTCGATCGCCTGCTCGGCAGCTGTCTCCGGCTTGTCTTCGCTCGCCAGCTCGGCGAGTTCCTTGGAGAGGTCGCCCTCCTCGGCCTCCCGAACCGGGATGTCCGGCTCATCGTCTTCTTCCTCTCCGAGCTGCTCTTCAACGAGCTCAAACCCTCCGCCGGCCGTCTCCTCAGGAGTCTCTTTCTCCTCTTCTTCCTCCTCCTCCTCGGCGTCGGCTGCGGGCTGAACGGCTGGTTCTTCTCGGGTCGTCGTCTTTCCGATGTCGAGGTCGCCGAGAGCCTGTGACAGCAGGTTGTCGACATCGTAGGCAGAGCCGTCGTCCGTTGAAGCGACCTCGGGCTGTCTCGAGGCCCCCAGAGACGCCGCGAGCACGCCAGCCAGGGTATCGCTCAGCTTGGCCTCGAGATCCTCATCCAGCTCAACGGCTGCGGGGGCCGGTTCCGGTTCCGGCGAAGCCACAGATGGGGCGGTTTGGCGGAGTAGCTCGGCGACATCCAACTCCTCTTCGGGCTCACCCTTCTGCCTGGCTTGAGCTTCTACCGCATCGACCAGCGCTGGGACCGCCTCCTTGGCGAGCTCCTCCAGATCCGACAAGTCGACGAGACCGTCATCGTCGCTCGCTGCAGCTGGTTTCGCGGTGGTGACGACTTCCTCGACTTCTTCTTCGACCGTCTCCTTTGTGGAGCTCTCCTCCTCGGGTGCAGCTGCCTCCTGCGCTTCGTCCTTGTCCAGGATGTCGTCGAGGAGATCGCCGAAGATCTCCTCCGAAGAGAGGATTCGTACGTCGGTGCCAGTGTCGGTGGAGGCCTTCTTGTCGGTCGCAGTGGAGAGCTTGTCCTTGATCATCTCGATCAGCTCCTCGGTCTGCAAGGGCTTGGTCAGTATCCCCTCGATGTCCTCACCAGCCGTTGGACTGTCCTTCCGGGTGCTGAGCAGTACGACTCCGGGCCCGCGGTTTTGGCGAGAGAACGTCCGAATCAGGTCGTCGACACCCTTGAGCTCGTCGTTGAGGAGAACGAGCTGCGGTGCGAACTCGGAGGCAGCCCTGAGAGCCTGTGCGCGGCTCTTCACAGTCTTTACCAGCCAGCCCTGAGAGGCCAGCACGGAGCGGACGTGATCGATGGTCGAGGTTTCATCTTCCGCCAGTAGGATCAACGCCATCGCGGTCTCCCGTCGTGGATGAGTTTTTTTAGCACTGTATCTCTCTCCCGGTCAATGTATTTTCAACGTGAAGCCCTTGCTCGATAGAGGTTTAGAAGATTCGTAGATTGCCGGCCGGGGGGGTCGTTAGGATAGAGTTCGCGTGGGAGAATCTGGTGGGGAAGCCTCCGATCCAGGCCGGATCTTCAGATCAGACGGAGATCAGACCGGTGCCTCGACGGGCCGTGACTGATTTTCGAGCGCCGCGAGATCGACTGTCGCGGCCCCTGGCGGATCTGAGGATCTCGGTCACCGACCGCTGCAATTTCCGCTGTCGATACTGCATGCCGAAGGAAGTCTTCGGATCGGATTTCGCTTTCCTGCCACGTTCAGAGATCCTCTCGTTCGAGGAGATCTGTCGGTTGGCTCGGGTCTTTCACCGGCTCGGAGTCCGCAAGTTCCGCCTTACTGGCGGAGAGCCGCTGCTGCGGGCCGAGCTCCCAGTACTCATAGAGATGCTGGCGGCCTTGCCGGACAGCGAAGTGGCACTGACGACCAACGGAGCGCTACTGGGCCAGCAGGCCGGGGCTCTGGCGGCGGCAGGCTTGAACCGGGTCACCGTCAGTCTCGATGCGGTCGATGACGTTGTCTTTCATCGCATCAACGATGTTCGATTTCCGGTCGAGGACGTGCTGCAGGGCATCGATGCTGCCGTCGAGGTGGGTCTCGTCCCCATCAAGGTCAACGCGGTGATCAAAAAGGGGGTCAACGACGACCATCTGGTCGAGCTCGCCGAGCACTTCAAGGGCAGCCCGGCCATTCTCCGCTTCATCGAATTCATGGATGTGGGCAACACCAACGGCTGGAGAATGGACGATGTCGTTTCGGGGGCCGAGATGGTCGAGAGGATCCAGGCCGTCCACCCGCTGGAGTCGATCGAGCCCAACCATCCCGGAGAGGTCGCCAAGCGCTGGCGCTACAAAGATGGGGAGGGCGAGATCGGGATCATCACCTCGGTCACGCGGCCCTTCTGTGGTGACTGCACTCGCGCCCGGCTGTCGGCCGATGGGCGTCTGTTCACCTGCTTGTTTGCCGCCAAGGGGATCGACGTGCGTGCGCTGCTTCGCAGCGGCTCGGGTGACGATGCACTCACCGAGCTCGTAAGCTCTATCTGGTCTCGACGTCGAGACCGCTACTCCGAGCTCCGGGCCCTGGCCACACCGAACCAGCGCCGAGTCGAGATGTCCTATATCGGCGGCTGAGCGGGCCGGCGACCCCACCTTCAAGCCTCAGGCCAGGCAGAGTTCGACTGATTTCGGGTGCTAGTTCTCGATTTTGTGGAGGATTCCACTGCTCGCCAAGCCTCGGTAGCTTAATCTGGATACGGAAGAAACCCGTTTGATTTGGGGCGATCCCTGCCTGAAAGAGGCGGAGGAAGGTGTGATGAAACCAAGCCAGCTACAAAACTCCCCTTCAGTACACCCCGTCGACTCCGAACCTCGCGTATCGAATCGGGTGCTGATGGAGCGCAAAGTAGTCCTGAAGTTCCACGACTTCGGTGGCTTTTCCATCGAGTACTCAGCCAACGTCTCCACCTCCGGCATGTTTGTCAAGACGACTTCGGCGAAGCCCGTGGGGTCGATTTTCATCTTCGAGATCTGGTTGGGCGACGAACGCAAGCTGGTGCACGGTCTGGGCGAAGTGGTCTGGATCCGCGAAAAGGAGGAAGCCTCCGACAGACCCGCCGGCATGGGTGTCTCCTACCTCAAGCTGGATGATGAGAGCCGAGCTGCGATCGCCCGCATCGTCGAGGAGCGCGAAAACGGAACTGGCGAGCCCGCCGTATCGAGCCGGGATGCGGAGGCGACGGCAAGCGACGATCTCGAGATCGGGAGCCTACGTCCAGTGCCGATTCAGGACCGCCATTCCGGTGAGCTGCTGGTCCTCGATGAGAACGATCTGCTGCTCGATGATCCCCTCGGTCCGACAATGGGTTCGGGTGTCATCGCGACCCAGCGGCGAGCTGGAGCGAGCTCTCAGCGCGGCAGGGTGGCTCTCTGGCTGGCCCTGCTGCTGGCCGTCGCAGGGGGTGTCGGGTATCTGTGGTATAACGGCCTGGTTTCTCTGGGACCCTGGCTGGAGAGCTTGATGTGAGCACACTCCTGGCCACAATTGACGTCGCAGTGGTGACGACCGTCCTGTGCCGGCACCACTTCGCCGCCGCTTCCTGCCCGTACGATCGCCTCCGCAGTTAGAAAGAGCCTCGATCCCACCCTTGTCTCCATCGCAGTCGTCCCGACCTGCGATAGAGTCTGGCCTCGCTTTCCGCTCGACCTTCTCCAGGGTCGGAGCCGGGAGGGTCTACCCTGATCTTGCTACTGTTGGGGGAACGCTCATGAAACTTCCGAGATGGCTGGCCTTCGGGGCCTTCTTCTTGCTTTCCGCAGGACTGGCCTCGGCGCAACCTGCGGCGGCCGAGTACCTTACCCATCAAATGGAGATTGGCCTGGTTCCGTCAGATAACGGGATCACGGTTATAGACCTCATCCAGCTGGGCTCCGCGGCCGGCGACGAGCCGGTGGAGTTCCTCCTCAGCACGGTCATGGAGATCGAGAGCTCGAATCCTCCGGTGGAAAGGGTGCCGTTGGGTGAGTTCGACGGGTTCTTCGGCATAAACGGTGCCAGTATCGAGCTGAGCACGGACCTGGAGCTTGCCCGCTACCGTCTTGGCTCCTTCCCCGAAGACGGAGAGCTGACGATCTCGTATCGAGGCAAGGTGGACTTCGGCCTGTCTGCCCAAAAGGAGGAGTACACCCGCGGCTTTCGAGAGACTGCCGGAATTGTCGGTGACGAAGGCGTCTATCTGGCGGCGAGTGGATTCTGGTACCCGTATTTCGGCGAGGAGTTGATCGAGTTCGAGCTCGCCGTCGAGCAACCGGCGGACTGGCACGTCATCAGCCAGGGCAATGGCACGTCACGGGGAGACGATGGACACGCCGTCTGGTCCTCAGGGGGACCGATGGATGAGATCTACCTCGTTGGGGGTCCCCTGACCGCTTACTTTGAGTCCGCTGGCGCCGTGGAAGCGCAGGTCTATCTTCACGAAGCCGACGACGCGCTGGCCGACAAATACTTGAAGGCCACGGCGCAGTATGTCGAGATGTACCGAGAGCTCATCGGACCCTACCCCTATGAGAAGTTCGCCCTTGTGGAGAATTTCTGGGAGACCGGCTATGGGATGCCTTCATTCACCCTTCTCGGTCCGCAAGTCATCCGCTTTCCTTTCATTCTGACCTCCTCCTACCCTCATGAGATTCTCCACAACTGGTGGGGAAATTCGGTCTTCGTCGACTATGCCACCGGCAATTGGTGTGAGGGCCTCACGGCCTACATGGCCGACCACCTGATCCAGGAACAGCGAGGCAAGGGCGACGAGTACCGGCGCGCGACGGTGCAGAAGTACCGCAACTACGTCAAGGAAAGCAGCGACTTCCCATTGAAGGACTTCCGGTCCCGCCACAGTGCCGCCACGGAGGCTGTCGGCTACGGAAAGACGTTGATGGGATACCACATGCTACGGCTGCATGTCGGCGACGAGGCATTTCGTCGCAGCATGGCCCGCTTTTACCGGGACTACCGGAACAAGCGTGCCTCGTTTCGGGATCTCCAGAGCACTTTCGAAGCCGAGACCGGGGAGGACCTCGCCTGGTTTTTTGATCCCTGGGTGGAGCGCCCGGGAGCGGCAGCGCTCGAGATCGAGGTTCACGACGTGCAGGAAGCAGGTAGTGGGTTTGTCGTCACTGGCTCCCTGGTTCAGGGCCAGCCAGCGGAGTTCTTCGAGCTCGAGGTGCCGATTGCCCTGCTGACCGAAACCGGGACTGAGATCACCGTGGTTCGCACCACGAGCAGAGAGACGTCCTTTCAGCTCGCTGCAGGGTCCCGACCGCTGGCTGTCCAGGCCGACCCCCAGTTCGACGTGTTCAGGCTCCTGGACGCCCGAGAGATCCCGCCATCCATCGGACAGATCTTCGGCGAGCCCGAGATTCTGGCCGTGCTGCCGTCGGCGGAAGGCGAGGCCGCCGTGAAGTCGTACCGCGATTTGGCCGCCGCCTGGCAGAGCGATAGTCACACGATCGAGGTGGTGACGGACAGTGATCTGGAGAGCCTGCCGGCTGATCGTGCAGTCTGGATCCTGGGCCGCGAGAATCGACTGGCGGAGCGGCTCTTCGGGGCCGATCTGGAGGGTGTCGAAGTCACTTCAGAACGACTGGTCCTGGGTGTCGAAGAGGTGCCCTGGAGCGACCACTCCATGGTGGTCCTTCGTCGCCATCCCGCCACGCTCGACAAGGCCGTGGGTTGGTTGGTCGTCGAGCCACTAGCGGCCTTTGCAGGTCTGGGCCGCAAACTGCCTCACTATGGCAAGTATTCCTATCTGGCCTTCGAGGGCGAAGAGCCGACGAATGTGGTGAAAGGTCAATGGCCCACGACTGACTCACCGTTGCTAGTGGATCTTCGTCCTGAGGGCGAAGGTCGGAATTCGGTGTTGCCCGCGATGCAGCTGGCAGAGCGCCAGGCTCTGGCGGATCTGCCAGCTGTCTTCTCTCAGTCTCGCCTGATGGAGCATGTACAGATCCTCGCCTCACCTGACTTCGAGGGCAGGGGAGTCGGAACAGCAGGCCTCGACAAGGCAGCGGAGTATCTCGTCGAGCAATTCGAGAGAGCCGGGCTGCAACCGGGAGGCGATAACGGCGGCTATCTTCAGCGCTTCACCATGAAGGAAGGCCCTGATGGCTCGCCTGTCGACGTGACCAACGTCATCGGAGTCCTGCCCGGAACTCGAGACGAATGGCAGGACCAGGCCGTGATCATCGGCGCCCACTTCGATCACTTGGGGTCCGGCTGGCCGGATGTGCACAGCGGCGACGAGGGCAAGGTCCATCCGGGCGCAGATGACAACGCGAGCGGCGTGGCGGTTCTGATCGAGCTGGCCAGGACTCTGGCGGAGGGAGAGGCACCGCAGAGAAGTCTGGTTTTCGCTGGCTTCACAGGTGAGGAGGCCGGCCGGGCCGGGTCCAAATACTACGTGGCCAATCCGACCCCCGTGCCTTTTTCCGGTATCCGGGCCGTTGTCAACATCGATACTGTCGGTCGTTTGGGCGAGGGCGCCGTCTCGATCCTGGGAACAGGTACCGCGGACGAGTGGCAGCACATCTTCCGTGGTGCCTCCTATGTGACCGGGGTGGACAGCCGCAACATTCCCGAATCGGCGGAGGCCTCGGATCAGATGAGCTTCATCGAGAAGGGGGTCCCAGGTGTTCAGATCTTCACGCAGGCCCACGGTGACTACCATCGACCGGGCGATACCGCTGACAAAGTCGACGGCGCTGGCCTGGTCAAAGTCGCGACGCTGGTCAAGGAGGCCGTCGTCTATCTGGGCGGGCGCGATGAACCCATGACAGTGAAGATCGAGGGGCAATCGGCGGGGCAGTCGACCGGTCCCCCGACTGGAGGCCCGTCGGGAGGGCGGAAGGTCCGTTTCGGCACGGTGCCGGATTTCGCCTTCGAGGGACCTGGAGTCAGGGTCAGCGAAGTGTCCGCAGGCTCACCTGCCGAGAAGGCGGGCTTCCTGGCGGGTGACACGCTCGTGGCCATCGACGACCAGGAGGTGACGGATCTACGGACCTACTCCCAGATCCTGCGCACTCTGGAACCAGGCCAGAATGTGGAGGCGAGAGTGGTGCGAGAGGGTAAAGAGATCGTCTTGCCTGTCACGGTGGAAGCACGCTAGTCAGGAGATTCGGATCATGGGCTACCTGAGAGACGTCGGAACTCGGCAGATGGGTGGGTTTGCGTTGCTCGTTCTGACAGGGATGTTGCTGGCAACCGGATGCGGTCAGCAGTACCGGGCGCCGGATTCCCAGGACGACCTGCAGGCTAGAGCAGCCAGGCTCGCCCAGGAGAGCATCATCGTCGATACTCACATCGATGTTCCCTACCGGCTGCAAGAGGAACAGGAGGACATCTCCCAGACAACCGAAGGCGGTGACTTCGACTATCCGAGAGCTGTCGAGGGGGGACTGAACGCCCCGTTCATGTCCATCTACACTCCGGCCGATCTGCAGGAGACCGGAGGTTCGAAGGAGCTGGCGGACTCCCTGATCGATCTGGTGGAAGGGTTCGCGCAGCAGTGGCCCGACAAATTCTCAGTGGCTCGCTCACCAAGGGATGTTCGCAAGGACTTCGAGGCTGGACTGATCTCCCTGCCCATGGGCATGGAGAACGGTGCCCCCATTGGCGACGACCTTGCGAATCTGGCCTACTTTCGTGATCGTGGAATCAGTTACATAACCCTGACGCATGGCAAGAGCAACCAGATCAGCGACTCCTCCTACGATGAAGACCGGGTGTGGCAGGGCCTGAGTCCGTTTGGACGGCAAGTCGTCGAGGAGATGAATCGGTTGGGGATCATGATCGACATCTCCCATGTTACCGACGAGGCCTTCGATCAGGTCCTCGATCTCACTCGAGCCCCCGTCATTGCGTCGCACTCCTCATGCCGCTCATTTACCGGCGATTGGGAGCGCAACATGAGCGACGCGATGATCCGCCGGCTGGGTGAGAACGGCGGCGTCATCCAAATCAATTTCGGCTCGGGCTTCTTGACCCAGGAGGCCTGGGAGTCCTCGCAAGCGATGTGGGACGCGGTGGGGGAGTACCGAGAAGAGCACAATCTGGCGGAAGGCGACGAAGCCGTCGAGGCCTTCGCAGAGTCCTACCGAAGAGAGAACCCCCAGGTGCTGGCGGATGTCACCGATGTCGTGGATCACATCGACCATGCGGTCGAGTTGGCCGGAGTCGACCACGTCGGCATCGGCTCGGACTTCGATGGAGTCGGTCCTTCGACCCCGACCGGACTCAAAGACGTCTCCTACTACCCGAACCTGGTTCGCCATCTTCTCGAACGCGGCTACTCCGACGACGACATCCGCAAGATTCTGGGAGAGAACACCCTGCGGGTCTGGGCCGAGGTGGAGAGGGTGGCCGCCGACCCTTGAAGCGGCCGGCGGTCCTGGCAGTCGGTGCTCCCGATCTGGGACGGCTGGCTGCTGATGCAGGGGCGCCCCTTGCGGGCGCCCGCGGGAGGGCGCAAGGCCCTCCCCTACAATCCTCACAACCCTAGCGTTGCCAGAGGGCGCAAGGCCCTCCCCTTCCCATGTTGCCCCCCTGAAGGCACAGATGACCCAGGTCCCCGCTGGAGCATTGCCTTTCGTCAGGGCTTGCGAGAGATCAGCAGGCGGGACTTGGTTGCGACATCCACCAGGCTCTCGAATTGAAGCCCATGCGCTGAGAGCCAGTCGTTGATTTCAGACACCGTGTAGCAGTCCCCGCTCTGCGTGCTCACCAGCATGTTGACGGCGAATACGGCTCCGCCAGGGGGCTCCAGCCGATCGTCATCCAGCAGGAAGTCCTTGATCACGAGGCGCCCTCCAGGTGCGAGTGCGGAGGCGCAACGGCCCAACAGTTGCCGGTTGGTAGCGGCCGAGTAGATGTGCACGACGTTGGAAATGAAGATCAAATCGTAAGGACCGCCCAGGTCATCTTCCAGGGCATCGCCCACGCGACACGTGACGCGTTCTTCGAGATCCGCCGCGCGGATGTTCCCCTCGGCAACTGTCAGTGTGGCCTCACTGTCGAAGACCACCACCTCGAGATTGGGATTGCGTCGGGCGAACTCGATCGCGTAGATCGCGGGGCCACCGCCTATGTCGAGCAATCGGCGAACACCGTTGAGATCGAGAACTTCGCTGGTGGCCGCGGCTGACACCCTTCCCACGTCGGCCATGGCCTTGGCGAACTGTTCTTCGTTGCCGACCAGCGCCGGGTCGAGGTCCTCGTCGGGGACGGGTCGCCCGTGCTTGACTGTGTCGTAGAGCCGGCCCCATCGCTCGTAGAGCTTTGCAGTGTGGTGGAGTGAATGAACGCGAGAAGAGGGTGAGCTCTCGAGTAGAAACTGCTCCGCCAGCGGTCCATTGGTGTAGCCGTCGTCCGCCCTTTCCAGGAGGCCTTCGGCGATCAGCGCATCACAGAGAATCCGTACACCGCGGTGATCTGCATCAAGTCTGGAGCTCAAGTCCTCCGCGCTCAGGGGCCTCTCGATCAGTTGCTCGAAGAGTCCGAGGCGGTTGGCTGTCAGCAGGATCTGGCAGGCTCGATAGCCGGATGCCATCCTGTCCACCGGATCCGTGAAGTGCTCACCGGCAAGGGTGTTCGGGCCGCTCACAGTCATGGGTTAGCTCGTTTCAGCCAGCTTCTCGGCCCGATTTCGGTAGAGGTCGGGGTCGACGACTCCGGCCATCTTGTCAACATCCAGGTGGCCACCCAGGAACTCGTTGATCTCGCGGGCGGCTTGCAGGGGCTGGTCCAGGACCTGCCGGTAGTGAACCGCGAGAAGCTCGAACTGGGGTTGGTGTTTGAGCAGGTAGTTGGCCTTCCAAAGGTCGTTTTCGTAGAGCTCGACCATGCGCTCGTCTTGCGTGTCGGAGGTCTCATCCCGTCGTTGGAGCATCTTCTGCTGCGAGGCAAGAACCTCGCTCAGGTCGCGGCGCATGAACAACACCTTATAGTTGTAGTCGGGGGGCAGCTCCTTGAGTAGGTACGAGATGATCTTGATCGCCTTTCCCTTGGCGTCCTCGAGCCAGGTGAAGTCGTTCTCATTGGCGAGGTCTTTGACGCGTTCCAGCTCGTAGTAGCCTTTTGGGTTGTCTTCATCGGCGGTGCGGATCCCATCAGAGACGATGGGCAAGCCGGTGGCTTCCAGCATCTTCATGGCCATGGAGGTGCCGGAGCGGGGCAGGCCGGAGACGATGATGATCGGCTCCCCGAACCGCAGTCGTCGGTAGAGGCTTCTGAGATTGAATGCCATGCGGGTTCTTCCTGAAGGTACTGGTAGTGGGTATTCGGGTTCGCGTGCTGAGTGTATATAATACCAATCCATTTTGGCGCCCAGGACTTCCATTGGCGACTGGGTGCCTTTTTCGACACACACTCGAGCGCAGGAGAGGTTTTGTTGAGCCGCGAGACAATTACGGCCTCCACGAGGCTCAGCTGGTTGACAATCGGACTGGTGTTCTGGCTGGGGCTGGTCTTGGCTCCACCCCTGGCGGCCTATGTCGGCCCAGGCGCCGGGTTCGCTTTGCTGTCCTCTTTTCTGGTCATCTTTACGACGATTCTGCTGGCCATCGTCGCCTTCCTGGCCTGGCCGTTCCGGATGTTGTGGCGAATGCTGCGCCAGAAGCAGCGGGCCAAACCCCACATCAAGCGCTTTATCGTGGTTGGCCTCGACGGCCAGGACCCGAGATTGACCGATCGCTTCATGCAGGAGGGCAAGCTGCCCAACTTCGAGCGCCTGGCCAAGCAGGGTACCTACTCCAAGCTGCGCACGACCTTCCCGTCCGTCTCACCGGTAGCCTGGTCTTCGTTCAGCACCGGGACCTCGCCGGCCAAGCACAACATCTTCGACTTTCTGGATCGGGACCTGAGAACCTATCTGCCGCTGCTCTCGTCCACCCACATCGGCAGCATCGATCGGTTCCTGAAGCTGGGCAAATACAAGATTCCCCTGCAGAAGCCCGAGCTCCGGCTGCTGCGCAAGTCCAAGCCCTTCTGGACCATCCTGGGTGAGCACCGCATCTGGAGCACCGTGCTGCGTGTGCCGATCACTTTTCCGCCAGACAAGTTCTATGGGGCTCAGCTGAGCGCCATGTGTGTTCCCGATCTGCTGGGCACCCAAGGCACTTTTCTCCTATTCACGACGCGGCCATCCGAGGGTGAGTTCAAGGAAGGCGGGATGCGGGTGCCGCTGAGCGGCTCCGGGGATCATTTCGAGACCCGGCTGGAAGGCCCGGAGAACATGTTCCTGGAAGGCGACCCACCTCTGAGTTTGCCCATGACCCTGGACCTGGATCGAGCGGCCAAGACGGTCAAGCTCAACCTCGACGGGGAAGACTACGAGCTGCCGCGCCGCAAGCTGAGTGAGTGGATCACACTGACCTTCAAGGCCGCTCCGGGAATCAAGGTTTCCGGCATCTGCCGCATGATGATCACCGAGATGGAAGAGCACCTGTCGCTCTATGTCACTCCCATCAGCCTGGATCCCGAGAAGCCGGCCATGCCCGTCTCTCACCCGTCGTACTACTCGACCTATCTGGCGAAGAGGATCGGTCCGTTTTCGACCCTCGGGTTGGCCGAGGACACCTGGGCCCTGAACGAGGAAGTGACCGACGATGCCACTTTCCTCGAACAGACGCTGGATATCGACACCGAGCGGGAGAACATGTTCTTCACGGCCATGGACCGTCTGAAGCAGGGCTCCCTGGTCTGTGTTTGGGACGCGACGGACCGCATCCAGCACATGTTCTGGCGCTACATCGAGGAGGGACACCCTGCCGCTCGCGGCAAGGAGGACGCCGAGCACAAGAACGCCATCGAAGAGCTCTACAAGCGCAACGACGCCCTGGTGGGGCGGGTCGTCAAGAGACTCAAGAAGGGTGACGTGCTCGTGGTCTGCTCGGATCACGGATTCACCTCCTTCCGCCGAGGCGTCAATCTGAACAGCTGGCTGCTGGCCAACGGCTACCTGAAACTCAAAGAGGGCACCGACGGCACCTCGGAGTGGCTGCGCGAGATCGATTGGTCCGCGACCAAGGCCTACGCTCTGGGGCTGACCGGCATGTTCCTGAACCTCGAGGGCCGCGAGAGCGAGGGGATCGTCGAGCCCGGTGAAGAGGCCGAGGCACTGAAGGAAGAGCTCATTGCCAAGATCAGCGGCCTGGTGGACGAGGAAAGGAGCGAAGTCGGGATCGTCGAGGTCTTCGATACCCACAAGCTCTACCAGGGGCCCTACCTCGGCAATGCGCCCGACTTCCTGATCGGCTACAACCACGGCTACCGGACATCCTGGGACTGCGCTACGGGTGTCGTCGCGGGGCCAGTGTTCGAGGACAACGTCAAGGCCTGGAGTGGCGATCACTGCGTGGATCCACGCCTGGTGCCGGGTGTCCTCTTTTGCAGTCACAAGATCGACGACGACGACCCGGCCCTGATCGACATCGCGCCAACGGCGCTGCAGCTATTTGGCGTGAACGTCCCACCGCACATGGAGGGCAAACCGCTGTTCAGCAGCGAAACGGTGTCGAGCGGCAGGCTGAAGAAGCTCGAGGTGGGGCCATCCGATGCGTAGCTGGTTCACCGGCAGTTGTGTCACGGGCTTTCGGGCCGCCGCTGCCGCAGGGGTGCTCGTGGGTGTCGCTGCGCTGGTTGGTGGACTGGTTGCCTGCGGTGGCGATTCGGCTTCGGCCGACACGAGCAGGAAGGTCATCGTGCTGGGCTTCGACGGCCTGGACTACGAGCTGACGCAACGTCTGATGGCGGAAGGGCGAATGCCCAACTTCTCCCGCCTGGCCGAATCCGGCGGCTTCGCGCCGCTGGAGACCTCGGTGCCGCCACAGAGTCCGGTCGCCTGGTCCAACTTCATTACCGGTATGGACTCCGGCGGGCACGGCATCTTTGATTTCGTTCACCGCGACCCGGAGACGATGCTGCCCTACCTGTCGACCAGCAAGACGGAGGACGCCAGCAGGGTTCTCAAGCTCGGTAAGTACGAATTCTCCATGTCAGGCGGCGAAGTGGAGCTGCTGCGGCACGGCACGCCCTTCTGGGAGGTTCTGGAAGACCACGGCATCGAGACCACCATCATCCGAATCCCGGCCAACTTTCCACCTTCGGGCACGGCCACGAGAGAGCTGAGCGGTATGGGTACCCCAGACCTGTTGGGTACGTCGGGTACCTTCTCGTTCTTCACTTCCGAGCTTTTCGCGTTCCAGGGCGAGGACATCAGTGGTGGAGAGGTCTACGAGGTCTACCCCTATGACAGCATGGTCGAGGCCTCGCTCTTCGGTCCCGACAACCCGATCTTGCAGGAAAAGGAGAAGATCGAGTTCCCGTTCACGGTCTACCTCGATCCAGAGGAAGACGCGGCGAAGCTCGAAGTCGGTGACACCGAGGTGGTCCTGCAGGTGGGGGAGTGGAGCGAGTGGGTGCCGATCGACTTCGAGCTGATCCCGACCCAGAGCGTTCGGGCCATCGTGCGGTTTCATCTCAAGCAGGTGCATCCGGAGTTGGAGCTCTACGCCTCCCCCCTGAACATCGATCCGCTCCAACCGGTCATGCCGATCTCGACGCCGGGCGACTACTCGGCCGAGCTGGCCGAGGCGACCGGGCGTTTCTATACGCAGGAGATGCCCGAAGATACGAAGGTCCTGAGCGCCGGCATCTTCTCCACAGAAGAGTTCCTGGATCAGGCCAGGCTCGCCGCCGATCAGTTCCTCGAGCAGTACAAGTACGTTCTCGGGTCTTTTCAGTCGGGACTGCTGTTCTACTACTTCGGCAACGTCGATCAGACCTCTCACATGCTCATGAAGAGTCTGGATCCCGACCATCCGGCGTTCGACGCCGACGTGGACCCGAAGTTCGCTCACGTCATCGAGGATCTCTACATCGAGTTGGATGGTGTCGTCGGCTATACGCTCGAGAACATGCCGGAAGGCTGCAAGCTGATCGTCATGTCCGACCACGGGTTCACCAGCTGGCGGCGGTCCTTCCACCTCAATACCTGGCTCAAGGAGAACGGCTATGCTGTTCTCGAGAACCCCGATCTGAGGGACGACCCGGGCTGGCTCTTGAACGTGGATTGGTCGAAGACCCGGGCCTACGCGTTGGGCCTCAACGGGCTCTATGTCAACTTGAAGGGCCGAGAGAAAGACGGGATCGTCGACCCCGCCGACCGCGAGGCGCTGATGAAGGAGATTGCAGACAAGCTGCTCTCGACCATCGATCCGGCGACAGGCGAGCCGGCGATCACCAAGGTCTACTTCCGGGAAGAGGTGTACAGGAATCGAGGCTATCTCGAGCTCGGGCCGGACCTGCAGATCGGCTATGCGAAGGGAACGCGAGGGTCCAACGAATCGGCGGTCGGCGAGTTTCCTGCCGAGACCATCGTCGACAACACCGAGGAATGGAACGGCGATCACTGCATGGATCACGAAACGGTGCCAGGAATTCTCCTCACGAACGAACCGCTGGTCCGACCGGCGCCCAGTCTCAAGGAGCTGGGCGCATCAATCTTGGCTGAGTTCGGGGTGACCGAGGGATTTCCGGTTCTGGAGTCGTCGGCGCCAGCCGGCTGAGGGCCAGAGAATCAGAGGGGGGTAACAAAGATGCTGGGAACAACGAAAGTCAAGTTGGACAAGGACCTGGTGAACAAGGTTAAGCGCTACGCCGACATCGCGGGATATTCGACGCCCGAGGAGTTCATCACCCATGCGTTGGAGAAGGAGTTGGCGAAGCTCGAGGGAGCCGACTCCGAGGAAGAGATCAAGAAGCGCCTGCGAGGGCTCGGCTATATCTCCTAAGCGGTCGGGGACCGACGGGGCCACTGCGATATGACGTTGCTGAATTCGATACTGCAAACGCTGGTGAATGGGTTGCTCGCCCCATTCCGCCAATTCCCGATCGGGGCGCTCGTCCTGATCTCGATCGTTACCGCGGTGGGGATGCTCCTGGTCTTCAAGAAGACCTCCAACCAGACCGCTCTGGAGGCGGTCAAGCGTCGTATTCACGCCTGTCTGTTCGAGATCCGTCTCTTCAACGACGACCTGCGCGCGATCTTCCGAGCGCAGTTCGAGATCCTGAGGACCAATCTGTCCTATCTGCGTTTGCAGCTGGTGCCGCTGGTCTTCATCCTGCCGCCGATGATTCTCCTGCTGACGCAGCTGCAGCCGCACTACGGATACAGGGGACTCCACATCGGTGAGTCGGTGCTGGTCAAGGTAGCGGTGGACGATTCCCTGGCAGGCGAAGGGGCCGCGAAGCCACCGGTCCACCTCGAGGTGCCAGCTGGACTGCGCTTGGAGACCCCTGGCGTCTGGATTCCCTCCCGCGGGGAGCTGGCCTGGCGAATGGTTGCAGAGCAGGCTGGCAACTACGACCTGATCGTGCATCTGGCTGACGAGTCCTTCGCCAAGAGTGTTCAGGTCTCCGAGGAGTTCGTCAGCCGGTCACCGCTGCGAGCGGTACCCGGGTTCGTCGATCAACTGCTGTTTCCCGCCGAGAAGCCTCTACCGAAGGGTGCATCGGTACGAGCTATCGAGCTGGCCTACCCAGAGGATCCGACCTTCTTCTTCATGCCTCGATGGATGTGGATCTTCTTCGTCCTGACGATCGTCTTCGCGTTCGCCCTGCGCAAGCCGATGAAGGTCACGATCTGAGGCCAGGGCGGGGCTGGTCCCTGTCCACCCGCCCGTCTTGGGATTGAAGCGTCCGGCTCGCCGCCGGCCGATCTTTGAGGGCTTGGTGGTCGGGGCAGCCGGCGTACCTTCGGCTGGCCTTTGAGGGCCTGGGGTCCTGACAGCAACGCTACCGATGTAGGGGAAGGGCTTGCCCCCTCCCGTTTGCGAGCGCCCGCTAGGGACGTCCCGACGAATCGAGGCAGGCGCTCACCTTCATGGAGAAGACGGCGGGGTCGACCGCCCCGAAGGGCGGTCGATGTGGGAGGAGGGATGGGGGAATCAAAGGGGACCCATTCAAGGAGCAAGATGGGTGCCAGGCCCGCTTGAGTCACTCGTTTCCCCGAGAAGGCCATGAATTGCTGAAGATGTTGGGATTTTGGCCCGAAGCGTGATCCGCTTGGCCGGAGCAGCCCTGCAAAATTGTGGCTGAAAAATCAGCCGAAGCATCGAAAATTTGTCACTTGGGAAACGGGGGAAAGACGATCAGTCGAGCTGGGCGGAGGTCGACCCGTTCTCGGCAACGATGATTCGCAGCACGTGGGTCTCTCCGCCCTTGAGGCTCACCGGCAAGTTCACGATCTGTGTTTCCTTGCCCTCAGAAGAGACATAGATCCGAAACTCGGCGTCGCCAGCCGAGAGTCGCTGTTCGGCTTCGAGCCTTCCCGCCGTGCCCTTCTTGAGGAACAGCCGGCCCTTCTCGGTGAATCGAAATGGCTGCAAGAGGATCTGATCGTCGTCGGCGTAGACGGTTACTACTCCCTTCGGCAGGTAGCTGAACAGGTCGATCTTGAGGCGGGACCACTCGGGTCGGCTCTCCTGTGTCCGGGGCTCCGAGGCGGATGGCGCCCCAGGCCTCACCGCTGCGACCCGAATCGGCTCCACGGCCTGAGGAGTGGTCTCCCTTGATTCCGTCTCCGCCGCTTTCTGGCTTGTCGCGGCCCGATCTCGTCTTCTGGCCTCGGTACGCGAGTTCTTGATGCGATGGGTGAGCTCTAGCCCATCTGGGTTTTCGGGATCGATCTCGAGAAGTCGCTGTGCGACCTGCGTCGCTTTGTCGAATCGCCCGGCGCGCAGAGCTCGGTTCCCCTCCTCGAAAAGGGCCGCGAACTCTTCTTCATCGAGCTGCTGTTGTTCTTGCAGCGCGATTTGCCGCTCGGCCTGTCTCCTCTGCTCGGCGACTCCCTCGAGATGAGGCGCAATGTCCTCGGCTCTGGAGAAGACTCTGGCCGCAATGGCAGGCTCGCCCTCTTGCAGCAACCGGTGGCCCTCTTTGAGCAGGGGTACGACGCGTTGTCGTAGGCGGTGTTCGGTTGAAGAACCCAGGTTGTCGAAGTCGCCAGGATGAGCCAGCCAGATCGTCAGCAAGCCGATAAGAAGCGCCGCCACGAGCGTTGCCCCAGCGATCAAGGCGGTTCGGCGCCACTCGAGATCGACCTGAAGCCGATCCCATGCCGGACCCAGTTGTCGCAGTAGATCTTGCCAACTCCTGGCCTGGTCCGGGGTTCCGAATGTGCCGTTCTCGGGCACCAGCTCGGTCTCCGCTTCGGATTCTGCAGTGGGAGGAACCGCAGGAACCGATGTCGAATCCAAATCCGGTAGTGTCAGGACTTCTTCACCGGATCGATCCAGACTCTCGGACTCGGGCTGACTCTCAGCCGTCGCCTCCGACGGACCGGCAGAAGGCACCAGCTCTGAGAGATCCTGGGTGGAAACCTGGTCCAGGTCCTGCTCGGTCACTTCGGCCCCAGGCTCCGACCTGGGCTCGGGCCAGGACTGCGCCTGTGCAACGGGGTCCGCGGCTCCCAGAAGAGCCGAGGCGAATTCGCCGGCGCTGGCGAAGCGGCCAGCGGGATCTACATGCAGTGCCTGCGCGAGGACAGCCTGGACCTGCGGAGAGAGCTCGTCGACCTCGGAGGGAAGGCGGTCCATCATTCCCCGCGCGATCTTCCATGTCACCTCTGCCGAGTTCTCACCACTGAAGGCAGGCAGCCCTGTAACCATCTCGAAGGCAACGACTCCCAGAGAGAAGACGTCGGCCCGGCGGCCGATCTCCTTGCCCTGGGCTTGTTCAGGAGCCGAGTAGCGCGGAGTTCCCATGGCGGAACCATCGAGATCCTCGCCGAAGTCGTCCGCCAGGTGGGCGATCCCGAAGTCGATCAGGCGAGCCGTCTCGTCGTCGCTGATCAGGATATTCGCGGGCTTGATGTCCCCGTGCACTACCCCTTTCAGGTGGGCGTGATCCAGTGCCGCCGCCACTTGTGAGACCACCGAGAGGGCGAAGTCCATCGGCAGCGGCATCCCGGCCGTCAGCAGCGCGGTTAGGTTGGTTCCCTGGACGTATTCCATCACTACGAAGGGCGGATCACCGCCGTCGCCCGCGACGACTTCGTGAACTGTGACGATATTGGGATGGGAAAGGAGCTTGGCGACCTGGGCCTCGCGAAGGATCGCATCCCACTGCTTGGCAGATCCGTCGGGATCGCCGCCCGCCTTCAGGGTCTTGATGGCGACGATGCTCCCCGTAGCCGGGTCACTGGCCAGGTAGATCGACCCCATGGCGCCATCTGCCAGAGGCTCGATGACTTCATAGCGTCCATACCTCTCCTGCGCCGCGTGTTCCATGGCCGAACCTAAGGATAGACGAGTTGCGATCGGCAGAATATGGAACGATCCACAAGCCGAATCGGCGATCCGAGCGCATTTCAGGGGCTTAGCCCGCATTATTCATAGCCGCGCGAGCAGATTGTGGAAAGCGTCCGTCAGATCTGGCCACCCGCAAAGAGGAGCACCGGAGGCAACCTTGCAGGTTGTTGAGGAGCGACGAGTGAGGACGGCCTGAGATGGCGGGCGATCTCCGCTAGATGCCGTGGGGTTCATGAATAATGCGGGTTAGGGCCTCGCGGAATCGAGATTAGCTTGCCGGGGGCTCCCGGGTTGGGGAGAATAGCCTTGCTCTGGAGGGCGATGCGCTCTCGAGGCGATCTGAACTGACGCGAAGGAGTCTCCCATGCCCCCGATCGATGCCAACCAATGCCGCCCGGGAACGAAGCTGTTGTTGGAAGGCGACCTCTACACGGTTCTCGAGCGAGCCCATCACAAGCCTGGCAAGGGAGGCGCTTTCGTGCGCTTCAAGCTGAAGGGCATCGTGACCGGTAAGGTAGTCGACCATACTGTTCGCGCAGGCACCAAGATGGAACAAGCCGACGTGACGACCCAGCCGATGCAGTACCTCTATCAGCAGGGCGACGCTTTCATGTTCATGGACATGGACTCCTACGAACAGGTCGCCATTTCCAGCGACCTGATGGGCCTGATGGCGCAGTTCCTGGTCGAGAGCACCGAGGTGCAGGTCACCATGTACGAAGGACAGGCGATCGGCGTCCAGTTGCCTCAGAAGATGGAGTTCGAGGTCGTCGATACCATCGACAACGCTGCCAAGGGCAACACGGCGACAGGCGCCACCAAGGAGGCGACCCTCGACACCGGTTTCACCCTGCAGGTCCCGATGTTCATCAAGACCGGCGATCGAGTCCGGATCCTGACCGAGGACGGGAGCTATCTGGAGCGCGCCTAGGCGGTGGATACCGCCCGCTACTGGCTGGCGTTGGTGCTCGTGGTCTCGATCCCACCGGGCTTCATCTATTGGTTCGTCATCCACCCCTTCGCGGGGTTCTGGCGGCGGCTCGGCCCCGTCAAGACCCATATGATCGTGGCCCCGGCCATGATCCTCGTGGGCTTCGGCATCTACCAGTTCAGGCAGCCCCTGATGCGTGTCGACTTCGGCTTCGTGCCGCCCTTCGCGGTGCTGGCTGTCTTGTCGTACCTGTTTGCGGCCTTTCTCGAGCTCAAGTGCCGCCGCTACCTGAAGCTCAAGATCCTGATGGGTGGGCCCGAGCTGGCGCAGGATCCCTCAGCTGGCAGCCTGCTGTCCGAAGGCATCTACAGCCGTATCCGCCACCCTCGCTACCTCAGTGTCTTCTTCGGTTCCCTGGCCGTCGCCCTCTTCGCCAACTTCCTCGCCTCTTGGCTCCTCATGGTCCTACTCATACCGGTGATCTACGTGCTCGCCGTCATCGAAGAGCGCGAGCTACTCGAGCGCTTCGGCGGGGACTACAGGCGCTACATGGAGCGGGTGCCGAGGTTTGTGCCGCGATCCCGCCCAGATCAGGAGTGACGTGGAGGAGCAGGTCTCCTCGAGCGGCCCGTACTCTTCATGCGCTCCACGGCATCGCCCCGAGGTCTCCTGTTGCGAGATGTATCCGTATTTCTCGATAGCTTTGACAGGCCCTCTCAGCGATGTCAGTATGAAGTTGTCTTCGAAAAAGGCAATCCCACCGTGAGGTGGGTCCGCAAAGCCAACGGTCTCCCGCACACCACGACAGGGAAGACGGCCGGGCCGCCGAGGATTCCGAAGGGGCGATGCTGATGACGACCCTAGAATTGGTGACCGGGGCGACGCCAGTGGCGCTGGGACTTTTTTTGACAGCGCTCGACCGCGAGCGCTAGAAAGGAAGGTAACGTTATGCGCATCCACGATGTACGACGATTCTCAATCACCCTCGGGGTGCTGGGCGGGCTGGCGGTGACACTGCTCATTGCTCCGCCGGCTTGGGCGCAGGGGATCTACCTGGCCAACGGCAGCTCACCGACCAAGATCTACGAGGTCGATCTGACCAACAACAGGACGGTGTTCCTGAGGGAATCCTCGATCGAGCCCGCGGTCCACGCCCTTGGCGCCTGCCGAGGCGAGCAGGCCTTGGTGGGTATCGGCAGAAACACCGGACTCGTCGCGCGGGCCGATCTCAGCACATCGCCCCCGGTCGAGACGATCGAGGGACGCCTACCCGACGGTTTCTTTGTCGTACAGCTTGCCTGTTCGCCCGAAGGCATCCTCTTCTTCGGGCGCACTCGGACCAATGAGCTCTACACCCTCGACCTGGCCACCTGCGATCCAACGCTAACCGATCCCTGTGTGCCGGAGCTCGTGGGCCGCGTCGAGACAGCGCCGGGAGCCGCCGATGTCAACATCGCTGGCGCCGACATCGAGTTCACCGCAGCAGGGGAACTGTACCTGCTCACCAACGGCCCCTTCACCGCACCCGACCGGCTCTTCTATAAGGTGGATCTCAGCAGCGGGCTTCCCTGTCCGGGGCTGAGCTGCCCGGCGACACTGATCGGCGACATAGCGACCGGCGACAACAACCAGGGTCTGGCGGTGCTGCCGGACGGCCGGATGATCATCGCCAGCAATGACGACCACATCTACGAGGTCGATCTGACCGACGCCTCGCTGCTGGATCTGGGCGTCCTCATCGAGGGATTCGAGTCGTTCCCGATCCTCGACATTTCATCGGGTGACCTGACGGCCTTGCCGGTCGACTGTCTGCCCACCTTCGACTTCGAAAAGGACGGCGAGGGCAATAGCCTGGTGGCCGGACAAATCATCGACGACGAGTGGATCACCCTCGGAGTCACCGTCAGCACCAACGATCCCGTCAATCATCCGCTGATGATCTTCAATAGCTCGTCGCCGACCGGGGGGGATAGCGACCTGGGGACGCCGAACAGCGACTTCGGCGGACCGGGAATCGGCATAGGCGGTGAGTTCTTGAGTCCGGGCCGCAACGGGCTACCACGGGGCCACGTGCTGATCATCTCGGCGGACGCCGACTCGAGCGATCCCAATGACTACGACTTCGGCGGGACCATCGACTTCGTCTTCGATCCGCCTGCTCGGCAGGTGACCGAGGTCCACGTTCTGGATATCGATCCCTCCGAGGGAGGCATGATCCGGGCTTTTGACGTCGACGACGTCGAGATCCTGTCGCGGCCGCTGCTGGAGATGGGGAACAACGGTTTTCAGGTAGTGCCGATCGGCGCCTTCAACGTCGGGCGACTGGAGATCACCCTGGAAAGCACCGGCGCCGTCTCTGCGATCGTCTACTGCGGTCCTTGCGGCTCCAACTTCCAGCCCCTCTCGGTCGGCTGTGCCGATTGTCCGTCGAGCGGGCCGTCGCTGGAAGAGTGAACTAGGTGCGGTTTCTCGCCGGCCTGCTTCGCACTGGAGCGGGCCGGTGGGGCATCGCCCCCAATCCGGGCTTCGTGGCCTAGTCGGCGCCAGCGGCGTGACAGCCTGCCGCCTCGCAGACAGGTGTCGAATCCCACGCAAGACTCACGGTTTCGACGTCCATGCGGCTGGTGCTGACTCTGCTGGTTCGTGACGAAGAGGACATTCTTCGAGCGAACCTCGAGTACCATCTCAGCCAGGGTGTCGATTTCGTCCTGGTTACGGACAACGGCTCCGTCGACCGAACCGTGGGTATCCTGAAGGAATACGAGCGGCTCGGGGTCGTGCGGCTGATTCACGAGCCCTCCGACGACTACTCGCAGGCCCGCTGGGTGACCCGCATGGCTCGACTCGCCTGCATCGACCATGAGGCGGACTGGATCATCAACAGCGATGCGGACGAGTTCTGGTGGTCTGAGACCGGGACCCTGAAGTGCGTCCTCGAAGCCGTCCCCGACTCGGACGACTTGGTAGTAGTGCCCCGCTCCAACTTCGTCCCCCGTCCGCCGGGCGAGGGAAACCTCTTCCAGCGGATGGTGGTTCGTGAAGCCCACTCATGTAGCGCGCTTGGCGACCCGCTGCCCCCGAAGGTCTGCCACCGAGCGTCTCCCGAAGTCCAAGTCGCGCAGGGCAACCATTCGATTTCGCGTGGGACGGGGCTTCGAGTAGCTGAGGAGCCGCGGCTGCTCATCTTCCACTTCCCACTTCGCACCTACCGACAGTTCGAGCGCAAGATCCGCAGCGGCGGTGCGGCCTACGAGCGCAATCGGGAGCTGCCCTACGAATATGGCATCACCTGGCGGCATCTGTATCGGGAGCTTTTGGCCGGACGCCTACCGTCCTACTACGAGTCCCAGATGCTCGGAGACGCTGAGATCCGCAAGGGCCTCGCCGAGGGTCGCCTGCTGGTCGATCGACGGCTCCGCGACTACCTGCTCTCCTTGGAACCGCGAATCGCCTCCGAGCCCTGATCGTGGTACCGCGCTTCGAGCCTCCGTTCCCGTTCATCGTCGGCGTCGCGCGCTCCGGCACGACGCTGCTCCGTCTGATGCTCGACTCCCACCCTCAGCTGGCGATCCCCCCGGAGACTCATTTCCTGCCGTCGGTTCTGTCCCTGGGCGAGCTCGGTGAGGTGCATCGGGATCGGCTCGCCGAGCTGGTCACGTCGTTTTTCACCTGGGACGATTTCGGAATCGAGGAGCGGACCTTCCGCGCCGAGCTCGCCGGACTCCAGTCCTTCGACCTTGCCAACGGGATCCGCTGCTTCTACAGGCTCTACGCCGATCGCCACGGCAAGAAGCGCTGGGGCGACAAGACGCCGCCCTACGTCAACCACGTTGCCTCGATCGCGGAGTGTCTTCCCGAAGCGCACATCGTCCATCTGATCCGCGACGGGCGAGCAGTGGCCGCGTCGCGGCGGCACTTGGGTTTCGGTCCGGGAGTTGAAATTCGGGCCCAGGCTGAGGATTGGTCCGGCAGCATTCGCGCGGCGAGGGCCCAGGCGCGATCGTGCCCACACTATCTGGAGGTTCGTTACGAGCAGCTGGTCAGGCAGCCGGAGGCGACCCTCAGAGAAGTCTGCGACTTCCTCGAGCTACCCTTCGAGCTCGACATGCTGAGCTACCACCGCGGAGCGCGGCTTCGCCTGGCCGAATTTCGCGACTGGCGCACACCGGACGGCGATATCGTCTCGCGCGGGAGCGACCGGATTGCCATCCACCAGCGCGCCCTCCGGCCACCGGATGCGACCCGTATCGATTTCTGGCGGCAAAGGCTCGACCGTGAGGAGATCGCGGTCTTCGAGTCGATTGCAGGAGACCTGCTGCGCGATCTCGGCTACGAAGCCGGCTGAGACCAACTCGCACGGCCGACGTCCGAGGGCAGGACGATCGGTGGCCTGGCAGTCGCACTCTTCTCGACCTACCTGGCAACCTGGGTCCTGCAAGTCTTTCTGATCCCACTCAGGTCAGGCGTGACGTGGAGGGAGAGGTGGACCCCCTCGTCACTGTGCGCCTCCTCGGGCGAGTCTGTCAGGCACCGTCTCGAGTTGAATGTACGCTCACGCCCGCCCCAAATGCGATGCTGGTACAATTCGTCCCGAAGCTGCGCCCCTCAATCCCTTCACCAGCGAGAATAGGCGTTCGGAGACTCCTCACTATTGTTGGTGGATAGAGATGCTTGGTTTGTCTGAAATTGGACGCATTCAGAGGTCGGCTCTCCGAACACCACAGGCACCATGGGCCAACGGACTCCCAGGTGGGGCGAATGTCTGAAAGAAGAGCCAACCCATGCATTCTGCTTGCGAGCTCCCTGCCGGATGCCGGTGTCTTCGAATCACAGGTGATTGGGACGGGGCGGATTCTTGAATCGCTGGGGTCTCAGGTGTCGTATCGAGTCATGGCCGGGCTCAGGGATTGGGCACGGTTTCGGCGCCGTACTCGGATCCATCTGGACGGCTTGAGAAGTCTCTACGGAATCGATCTGGACGTGATCTACTCGCCAAGCCCGATATCGGGTCTTGGGATAAGGTTCAGTGCTCGGCGGATCTCCCGGACTGCCGCTTCGCTGGACTGCTTCTTCTTTACTGGCATTCGACACTCTCGTGGGCCTGAGTCTAGACCCGAAAGTGTCTCTTAGCTCAGACCACTAAACTGTCCGACTTCTGCTGACTGGAAACACTCGGGGGCGACTGTGGCTCGACGAGGAGCGGGCAGCGAAGGGCGCCGGTGGTGTGGACGCATCCGCGAGCAGGCGGGATAATTCCGTCAGGTCTGCACGATCTTCGCAGCTGTGCGGATGGGAATATGGCGAGACCCGAGGGAACTCTGAAAGATGACTTGAAGTGGTCGCTGGCCGCCGGTGCAATCCTCGGTGCGATCGATGGTGCGCATTCGGTCTTCCTCGGATCCACGGTCGCCGGGCCCCTGGCCAGCCGCGTGATGAACATCGTCATTGCGACGGTTGTGGACACGACCTGCCTCGTTCTAGTGTCCCTCTGCGTCGGGGCGATCTCAGTTCGTCTTCGCGGACGGACCGCGAGGTCCGTGGCGGTGTTCGGTCTCTTCCTCCTTGCTGGACTGTTCGCAGTCGAAAACGCCGACGCGCGCGCAAGCCTGCCAGTCCCCATGCCGATCGGCCTGGGTGTGGCTCTGATCGGCGCACTGGCAGCGAGCTCGGGCTACTGGGTGTCCTGCAAAATCCGGGCGGGGCGGTTGCGGTCGATACTAGCCGCCGCGGCCATCGCCGCGGTGCTCGTGAGTCTCGGAAGCACGTCAAGGCCCGCTGAAGGTACCGATGGTGGCGCCCCTGGGATGATACTGATCTCGCTCGACACCTTGCGAGCGGACCACTTGGGGTGCTACGGCTATGAGAGAGACACCTCGCCGAACCTCGACAAGCTGGCTGCTTCCGGTTGCCTCTTCACAACCGCGAGCGCTCCCAGCAACTGGACACTACCTTCCCATGCCTCGATGCTGACCGGGCTGGACCCGATCACGCACGGCGCGCTGGACTTCGACGCAGTACTTGAGGCGGAGCTCCCGACACTCGCGGAGGGGCTCAGCGAAGAGGGCTTCCGTACGGCCGCGTTCGTAGGGACTGGTCCGTACGGATTCGTCGGCAGCGAGCGCGG
>JBATEX010000076.1:0-7586 GCA_049664225.1 Thermoanaerobaculia bacterium | reverse complement strand
GGCCGGCGATGGCGTCACATCATCCGCACGCCCGCGAGGTCCCGGCGGATGCTCTTCATGTACTTGTCTCTTGAGTGGGCGTACGAGATCCGCCTATGGAGCCACCTCCTCTTCGGTCTCTTCTGCGGCCTCATTGGCGGCCAGGGCCTCGGCCAGACCTGGGATCAACTCGGCTCCCTCCGGCACCTGAATGCTCGAGTCCTCGAGGTCGGCGGCCTCGATCGGTTGGAAGCGGCCACCGAGATGGCTGGCGAGGAAGACATCCGTAATGGCGAAAAAGCTCAGGTTGTTGGGCTGACGCTGGAAACCGTGGCCCTCATCAGGGTAGATCACGTAGGTCACGGGCAGATTCTTGGTCTTCATCGCCGCAACGATCTGGTCGGCCTCGGCCTGCTTGACGCGTGGGTCGTTGGCACCCTGGCCGACAAGAAGTGGGCGCACGATCTGATCTGCCTTGAAGAGTGGCGAGCGCTCGGCGAGCAGGGCCTTGCCCTCTTCCGTTCGAGGATCGCCGACACGCCTGGCAAAGATCTCCAGGATCGAAGCCCAATATGGTGGGATGCTGTTGAGTAGGGTCTCGAGATTCGAGGGCCCGACGATGTCGACACCTGCAGCGAAGCGCTCGGGTGTGAACGTCATACCGGCGAGCGCGGCGTACCCGCCGTAGGAGCCGCCCATGATGGCTACGGTGTCTTCGCCGGTTACCCCTTGCGCGATCGCCCAGTCAACGGCGTCGATCAGGTCGTCGTGCATGGCCTCGCCCCACTCGAGATCGCCGGCGTTGACGAAGGACTTGCCGAAGCCGGTGGAGCCCCGGAAGTTGACCTGGAGCACCGCATACCCGCGATTGGCCAGTAGCTGCGTGATGCCCGAGAAGGAAAAGGTGTCGCGCGCCCAGGGTCCGCCGTGGACCAACAGCACCATTGGCACCGACTCGCTCGGGATACCGTCGCCGTCGGCGTCGACCCAGGTGGGTAGGGTCAGATAGGAGACCAGGTCCATACCGTCACGAGCCGGAATCACATGGGCCGTTGCCGTGGCGAGCTTGAATCCGTCCAGGGCCGGCCGCGTATTGAACAGCAGCTCGAGCGACTTGTCGCTCCGGTCGTAGGCGTAGTAGTGACCAGGGGCGCTCGGCTCGTCTGAGTAGAGGATCCATTTGTCGTTGGCTTGGGTCTGGCCCAGGACCAGCACGTAACCGCCGAGCTTCGCGGTGATCGCCGCAATGTCGGCCTCGACTTCTTCCGCCACGGCGATCCACTCCATCTCGGTATAGTTGACTGCATAGGCCAGAACTTCGCCCGTCACCGGGTGGGTCAGGACCTGTTCGACATCGGCACGGTCGTCGGCGGCGAGAATCGTGACCTCGCCGGTGGGAATGTCGACAGACACGAGCGCCGCCGTGTCGCGGTCCCGGCTGTCCACGCCGTGAGCCGTGGCGCCGTCGGCTGCCACCTCGATGATCGCGGTGGTCAGCGTGTCATCGGGAGGGATGGTGAAGAACGACTCCCAGTCGCCGTTCGCACCGCGGCGGTAGGCCTCGCTGCCGCCATCCGGCGTGTTCTTGAGAGCGAGCCGCAGCTCGAGCTCGGTGTCCGCCACGTAACCCGCCATCTCAGTCTCGTTCTGCTCGACAAGCTCGCGCTCACCGGTCTCGATGTTCAGCCTATAGACGTCGTGCCACTGTGCGTCGCGGTCATTCAAGCCCACCAGAATGTCGCTCGGATGGGAGTAGCTGGTGGCCAGGATCTGGGCCTGAACGCCCTCGAGTGGGGTCAGATTCCTATCCTCGGCAGTGCCGACGTTGACCGCATGCACTTGCCAGTTCTCATTACCGCCCTGGTCCTGCAGGTAGAGGATGTGCTCGCCGTCCGCAGCCCAGAAGTAGACGCCGATGCCCCGATTCGTGTCGTGGGTGATCACACGCGCGGCGTCGAAGTCGCCCAGCGGGGCGACCCAGACGTTTTGAACTTCATCGACCGGCGCCAGGAAGCTGACCGTCGAGCCGTCCGGGCTGATGCGCCCACGAAAGCGTTCGGGGTTGCCTAGCAACGCCGCACGCGGGATCAGCTCGACGTCCGCCTCGGTCAGGGTGACCGGAGCCGCATCGCCGCCATCGCCTGGCGGACCTCCACAGCCGATGAGTCCAGTGGCGAGTCCGAGAATTGTCAGTGAGGTCAGCGATGGGCGCATGAAGATCTCCTTCTCCGGGATGGGAACGATGAGCGTCACAACGATCGCGCGGATCGTTGGCACAAACTGCCGTGAGTGTAGCGCGAAACCGGATTCTGCACCTTCGGGGTCGATGGCGTCACATCATCCGCACGCCAGCGAGATCCCGATGGATGCTCTTCTTGTACTTGTATTTCGGGTACCCGAGGATCAGCGACGTCATGACCTTGTTCTTCTTCGGGATGCCGTAGCGCTGCCGCAGGACTTTGGAGCGGTCTACGATCGGCGGAATCAGCCCGATGATCGTGGTGCCCAGGCCCAGCGAAACGGCGGCCAGCATGGCGTGGTGGCAAACCAGGTGGGCGTTCTCTTCGTAGCTCATCGCCCAGCGATTGCCGTGAAATAGCATGACTACCGGTGCCCGGTACATGTACCGATCCGTGCCGTCTCGGGTGTACGCCTCGTTGGCGTATCGCGCCAGCTCCACGATGTAGTCCTTCAGCATCCGGTAGTTTTCTGCTCCGCTGGCGAGCCGGACCATGGCCCGGCCCACAGGATTGGAAAAGGCCCGCACCAGGGAGGCGTAGTCCTTCACGAGCTCCTCCAGGAGAAGGTCCAGCTCCTCGCGCTGATCGATGACCACGACCTCGGTCGAGTGAGGTGGCATACCCATCGGCGCGGTGGCGGCCGCTGCCAGGATTTTCTCGGTGAGTTCCCGGTCCACCGGTCGGTCTTTGAACACGCGCACGCTGCGGCGTAATTGGAGGAAGTCGAGAAACTCGCCGTAGCCGAACGGCAACTTCGCCAGCTCCCCGAAATCGTTGGCTGGCAGCTGCGGCATCTGCAGCGCTTCGGTGGGACAGACTGCCACACACTGGCCGCACAGGATGCAGGTGCCCGCCCGACTTTCTACCGTAGCTGCCTTGCCGTCGAGAATCTCCAGGACGTTCTCCGGGCAGATATCGACGCAGATGCCGTCGCCTCTGCAGGTCTCCAGGTCCACCAGATGCAGCTCTTCAGCCATGTCTCACCCCACTTCCGGTCAGTACCCTTGTGTCAGTGTAGCGCTTGAGGCCAGTCGACGTGTCTGCCAGGCTGAACAGTCGGAATCGAAATCCAGGATGACGAATCGAGGCGAAGGCTGGTGTAAGGTCTCGAGGAGGACATCATGAGGATCTGTATTCGAGGACTTCTTCTCACAGCCCTTTTCCTTGCTGCTGGCTCGGCCACTTACGCGGGGGACCTAGAACTCCTGGACTTCGAGCTCGAGGACCAGTTCGGGAACGTCCACCGACGCTCTGATGTCCAGGGGACCGTCGTCCTTCTGAACGGCAGCGACAAGGGCGGTGTTCAGTTCAACGGGGTTTGGGGGAAGGCGATCCAGGAGGCTCTTGGCGACCATCCCGCCTACGATCAGATCTCGCAGCTTGCCTATGCCAACCTTCGAGGCGTGCCGTTCTTTCTCAAGAAGCTCGTACGCGGCAAGTTTCCTCAGGAACCCGAGCGGTGGACGTTGATGGATTGGAAAGGGGTCATTGCCAGCGCCTACGAGTTCACTCCCAAGTCGACGAATCTGTTGTTGTTCGCACCCGATGGCTCGCTCGTTCTCCACGCTTCGGGTCGTGAGCTCGATGAGAAGACGCTGGGGGAAGTCGTCACTGCGCTGCGTTCGCTGCTCGACGAATTCCAAGAAGGCGACATCTGAGCCTCGAGCTGAACAGTTTCATCGAGGGGTATAGTGTGCCCACCTTTAAAGGGGGTTGAGATGAGTCACCTGCGATGTTCCTTCGTTCTTCTACTCTTGTGCGCCTCGGCGGCTGCCCCGGGAATCGCACAGGAATCAGTCGAAGTGCCCTTCCATCTGCCGACGCCGGAGGGATGGAGAACGGAGACCCTGCCCTTTCCTCTGGAGTTCGCGCCGGAGCTCGAATACGAGGGGCTCGAGGAACTGCGCTTCTCGCCGGGGATGTTCAAAGAGGGGAGCCTCGATTTCTGGTCCTACGTCTTCGTCTGGTGGGTGCCCGAAGGAACACGGTTCGAAACCGAGCAGCTGCAGACGGATCTAGAGCAGTACTTCCGAGGGCTGACCGTTGCGGTCGCCGAAGCTCGAGAGTTCGACCCTGGAGAGCCAGACTTCGAAGTCCAGCTGGAGCCGATCGAGTCGTCGACGCCCGAGCATTTCCAGTTGGAAGGCACCGCTGCCACCTACGACGTCTTTGTGACCCGCAAGCCCATCCAGCTGAAGGTACGCATCGACTTCGTTCCGTGTCCCTCACAAGGTCATGTCGCAGCATTCTTCCAACTCTCCCCCCAACCTCGCAACGACAACATCTGGGGACTCATGGACACCATGCGCCAAGAATTCCGCTGCGAACGCTAGAAAGTCCCGCGTCAGCGGCGACAGTGGTACTGTTTATCTAGACGAAGGCTTCGACCATGAATGGTCGGTGGTCCATGCCAAGAGTCATCACGATCTTGCTCGCGTTCGCATGGTTGCCTGTGGCCGCATCGGGCCAGGTAGGTATCGCCTTCGACTTCAGTTTCTCCAACCCGGGCGCTCGCAGCCTGGGTTTCGGTGGAGCCTTTGTAGCTCTGGCCGATGATGCTACGGCGGCCTTTGCCAATCCAGCGGGCTTGACACAACTCGTCCAACCCGAGGTTTCCCTCGAAGTCCGCCTGAGCGGGAGAGTTGGAGGCGAGTCCACTGGGATCGGTCTTGGTACCGGGCCCGGGAGTCGACAGGCCAGTTTCGACAACGAAGGTACCGGACTGTCCTTTCTGTCCTTTGTCTACCCCCGACAGAAGTGGTCGATCGCTTTCCATCGCCATCTGTTGGCGAATTCCAAGGCCAACTTCGAAGCACAAGGGCTCTTTGCCGATGGGCCAGGCGCGCTGAGCACTTTTCGGCAGGATTGGACCGAGCTCGAGATCGTCACCTACGGCCTCTCGGGAGCATTCAAGATCCTCGAGAACCTGAGCCTCGGTCTCGGTGTGACTTATTTCGACGGACTTCTGCAGGGAGGACAGGACTCCTACCTGTGGGACGAGGATTCGTTGGAGGGCTCTTTCGGCCCTGATTCTTCCCTGTCCGAGAACCTCACCCAAGGAGTCGTCTTCACCGCCGATGGCGCGGAAATAGGATTCAGCGCCGGACTCTTGTGGCGCTTGGCTGACAACTGGAGTCTTGGAAGTTTCTACCGCCAAGGACCGGGATTCGAGCTCGAGGTCTCCGTCATCGGGGGACCCGCGAGCGACGACCCCAACCTTCCTCCCGGCGCGATCTTTACATCCACCCATCCCATCGACTACCCGGACGGCTACGGGGCAGGTCTCGCGTACCGTTCTCCAGGCGGACGCCTGACCGTGAGCTTCGAGTGGGACCACGTCGAGTACTCGACGATCTTGGACGGTCTCGGTGAGGCCGCTTCCGGGGCCCGGTTCGTCGCCGACGGTGACGAACTCCATCTAGGTGCCGAGTATGCGTTTCTGGGATCGCGGCCCCTCTTCGCCTTGCGAGCTGGTCTCTGGCGCGATCCCAATCACCAGGTTCAGGGCGATCAGGGCGTCGAGATCCCCTCGGGCTTGATCGGCCAGGGTGAAGATGAGCCTCACTACGCGATTGGCTTTGGAGCAGTGTTCAAGGGGTTTCAGCTCGACATGGCCGCCGATTTCTCCCAGCGGGAGGACACGCTCTCGATCTCAGGTATCTATGCCTGGTAGTCCGCTCGGGCAGCTCTGGGTCGAAGGTGAATCGCTCACCGGACGATTCTAGGCCCGCCGCCCCAACCCCAACCCAGGATCAGACCCAGGCTGAAGCCACCTGCCTGAACGTCACGAGTCGCGAATCCGAGCTCGGCCCTGGAGAACCGCGCCTCGAGACCGAGATTGAACCGGTTTCCCATGCGCCAGAAGATTCCGCCGTCCACCCAAACACCTGGTGCTTCGTCCTCCTCGCTGACGATCACCGACAGCTCCGGATAGATCCAGTGGCCATCCGGGTCGAAACGCGGTGGCTGAAAGATCGCGCGATCCTGCCTACCCCAGATCACCGCCAGACCGCCGCCGACGAATGGACGCGCGCGGTCCAGCCGCCAAATCTTGCGAACTCCGACGTCCAGCTCGAAGGTGCTTTGAACGATATCCTCGCCGTGGAACTCGATCTCAGGGCGAGAGGCGAAGAAGGAACCCTGGGCCGACCCAGAGCCGACGACGTCGATCGCTACTTGGACCGGCCAGGAACTCGGCCCGAAGGTCGAGAGAAACGCCAGCATTCCCTGGGAATCACCGACCGGCCAATCATCGGAGTCGAGAAGCTTCTCGCCGAGGACGAAATTGAGATTCGTCTCGGCATGGACCACGGTCGGATGGGCCACCAGGACCATTACAGATAACACCAGAATCCAACGGAATGAGCTCGAGATCGGCATGATTCCTCCTCTACAGGAAAGACGCGTCAAATCTATGCAAATCACGCACCTGCCACGACGGGTGTCTCAGGCACCGGTTGCACCAGCAAGGCTTGTGCCGGTGCGCCCCGCAGATCATCACCTGCCTGGACAACGGAATAGACGTATGTGCATGATTCGATGGAGCTTAGGCGGATGCCTACCACCTCTTGTGGGCCTCTTCGATCAGCTCGAAGGCGCGGCCGTCATCGCCTGGGAAGAGGTGCCACCCGATTCTCACGTAGCGGGCTGTGATCGGGGGAGGACGTTTCCGCGGACACGCCTCGACCATGAAAAGAGGTGCCTGTCCCCGAATTCTGGGACCCATGTGTAACACCGCGCCGTTGCTTCTGGACCAAGTAGACGAGGTCGTGGCGCAGAAATGCATCTCGGTCAGTTCAGCCTATTCCCACTCAGGTTTGATTCGATATGCCGAAACAGGCATAATCCAGGAGGCCGAGGATGACGGGAGTCGAGAAGGCCCTTGTCATCCTGAGTGGAGAGATCACAACTCCTCCCCTCTCTCGGTCAGCGCGTCGAGAGATCGGTTTTCTGATCCGAAAACTGCAGCAGGGTCACTCGCTCGAGATGCCGGGCTCAACCACCCGAACATCGTGGTGCCGAGTAGGTGCCAGCCGATTCTGAATCCCTGGCGAGGGAGGTGTCAGCTGCTTGTCGCTGCGATGTGGTCCATCAGCGCCTGGCAGGCTTCGGTCGTGTTCAGAGAGTTGGCGTCGATCCTCGTCGTGGCCTGCTCGAAGGCGACTTTGCGCTCCTGATAGTAGGGTCTGATCTCGGCGACGTCGTCTGGGACTCCTGCGAAAAGTGGGTGCCAGCGGGCTGGCTCGAGACGGCGTGCGAGTTTCTGTACGCGCCAGAATAGATTGGCCAGGTCGAGATCGAGAACGATGAGCTGACCTTCGTCTTCGATACGAGTCAGATTCTCGGATCGCAGCAGACCCCCGTCTC
>JBATEX010000075.1:0-76437 GCA_049664225.1 Thermoanaerobaculia bacterium | reverse complement strand
CTCCCACCCTGGGGGTTGATCAGCCGTCGTGCCTTCGGCTGCTCTTTGAGGCAGTGAGGCAATGGGAAGCCGGGGCTTAGGGGCGTAGGGGCAAAGGGGCCGATTCCCAGCGTCATTGAGGTGCAAGGCCGCGTACGAGGTCTCCAGCCGGAGGCCCAGGACGACGGGGGAGAGCCTCGTGCGTGGCCCAAGACCACAGCGGCTCTCGCTGGCTAAGGTTGACCTGGGTCCGACGTGGGACCCCCAGGGGGCTATCCTCCCTTCCACGGCAACCAACCCCCTGTGAGGTCCCCACGCCGAACCCTGGATGCCCGTTCGGGTGGCCTGGAGAACTGATGGAGGGCCATACTCGGAGCTCTCCCCGGAAATCTGAGGCCTCGGATGAACCTCCTCCAGACCGTGGATATTTGCGGAGGGCCCAGGGTCCAACCGGCTTTGTCGATCTCCGTAACGTTTCGCTCTCCTCGATAGACCAACAGACGTGCAGTGCAGCGTCTGAACCTGGCTATGCGCTTGCTTTGTCGGTCAAGCCAGTCCATCAGGGGATATCTAGGAGGGTTTGATGGCAATCACGAGATGGCAGACAAGAAGCGATGCAGCGTGGTCCGACGTGGCTCGAGTGTTGGGACTCTCCGCAAGGGAATTTCAAATTGTCCAGGGGCTTCTCCGCGATCACGGCACAGCCAGGATCGCGCGCGAGCTCGGCATCTCGGAGCACACGGTCCGCACCTACACCCGCCGGGTCTTCCGCAAACTCGATGTCTCCTCCCGCTGCGGGGTTGTCATTCACGTACTTCTGGTGCTCCGGTCCGACGGGCTCTCCTGTGAGCTCTTAACGCTCTGCGGCCTGTGTCCCCTGGTTGAGTGACACCCCAATTGGGGACTTGACCCCATTTCACCAGCCCCTATTCTCGTTAGTGATCCGGAAATCGGCGGGTTGCTCAGGCCTCTGACAGGACGCAGCCTAGTCACGAGTCCTCGAGTAAAGGCCGAGCGAATAGCGATCGTCTTTTGAAAGGAGGGCCTCGATGAGAACGACGGTGATCCTCTTCCTCGCTGGGCTGATGGGCCTGTACACGGCCGCAGCATCCACTGCCCAACCCCAGATCCACTTCCTTCCCGACCAGGTCCGGGTGACCGGACTGACTCCTGGGGAGCATGCGGTCGTCTTCGGCGTTGCCAGAGTGGCGATTCCCTGGGCCGAGCGCGTGGTTCCCAGGGCTCGGGTGATTCGCGCGGATGGAGTCGATGGCTCGGCAGAGCTCAACCTCGACCGAGCAGTCCCGCAGAAGTCGATCTGGACCGTAGTCGACGCGATGACCGGGGAGTTTGCCCTCGCGGCGCCCGAAGGATTCCCGCTTCGGGAAAAGACCTTCGACGTCTCGAAAGGACTCGCAGTAGGGCCCGACGGCCTGCTCAACCGTCTGACTGCAAAGAGCAAGCGTTTGTTCGTGGTCTTGGTGCGCCCCGAGGTGTCTGCCTGGCGAGTCATAGTAACGGACGGTGGTCCGGCAGACGACGACTCCGACGACAACGGCGCTGTCCGTGTACGGCTCGACGAGGCCGAAGACCTGAGCGGCCGCGGGCTGGTCTTGTCAGAGGTCGCTGTCAACGACGTGATCATCGGTATCAACCCTCGGCGGATGGCCGTGTTTGCCGTTCGTCTGGTGCCCTAGTGGACAGAAAGGAGAGCGAACGATGAAATCTCGAACCAAGTGGTCGTTTCTGTTCACGGTCAGTCTTCTCACCGGTCTACTCTTGCTTGGTGCGACCGGTGTAGTGAGAGCACAGTGGAACCCAAACCAGTCACTGGGCATCGAAGGGGGCAGCTTTCAGGCCGGCCCGGTCGATAACGTCAGCCTTTTCAACGGTGCCCTGAGTGTATCCTTTCCGCTCGGGCTTCCTGGCTTGAACCTGACCTAC
Organism: Thermoanaerobaculia bacterium; assembly: GCA_049664225.1. GTDB lineage: Bacteria > Acidobacteriota > Thermoanaerobaculia > Multivoradales > JAHEKO01 > JAUVRX01. The sequence goes on along the minus strand of JBATEX010000075.1, from coordinate 74,514 downwards.
AACAGCAATATCTGGCTTTACCAGCAGATCTGGGAGAACTGGGAGATTTACGTCGAGGCCAATCCCAACCCAATCTTCAATGCGGGCCTCGGCTGGACGGTCTCTCTAGGACAGCTCTACGCGCCGGAGGACACGCCGATCAACGCTTCTGACCGCTGGATGTATTTGGCGGGCGACGGCAGTGCGCATCACTTCTACCAGAACCTGCACAGTGGGGAAGAGGGCGGCGACGTGAATGTTCGCTACACGCGGGACGGCAGCTACCTGCGGATGACGAAGATCAGCAACAACAAGCGACTCATCGAGTTTCCCGACGGCACGATTCACACTTTCCGCACCGCTGGGTGCGCCGACTGTTGGGTGCTCAAGAGAATCGAAGACCGCTTCGGCAACTACCTGCAGATCACCTACAACACGGACAAGACACTCTGGACGCTCTCCGATCAATACGGTCGGACCCACTATGTGCATCTCGAGAAGAAGTGCTGCTGGATTGGCCCTCATGACGGAAACCAGGTCACTCAGGTCGATCTCGAGAGTGTCGGTGGCTCCCGGGCCGTTTACAGTCTCGAGTACCAGAGTGTGAAATCGAGCCGCAGCTGCAAGGACGACTACCCGGGCAACGCCCAGCGGATTCGCATGCCGTTTCTGACGAAGGTGACGGCTCCCGACGGGTCCACGATCGAGATGCTCGAGCCCGATGGCTCACCCCGGTACCACGACAGTGTCTGTGGACCACCCGACAAGCCCGGACTTCTCCATGGCCTGACCCTGCCGACGAAGGGGCAGGTCGAATGGGAGTTTCAGGAGTACAGCTTCCCCGCCACGGGCTCCTCCTTCGCGGACACCTCCGCCGGTGTCGAGACTCGGACCACCTACCTGGCGGATGGAACGGTCGATGGGGTCTGGACCTACAAGACCTCGCTCTATCCGAGCAGCGCACCCCGAGATGAGGTTCGCACGCAAGTCGTCTACCCCACGGGCGACTGTACGAAGCACTTCTTCGCGGTCCCCAAGGATCTCGACACCTCCACTTGGAGAGGCTGGGAGTATGGGCTTCCCTTCTCCTGGCGTACTGAGGATGAAGGCAATTATCTCTCGACCGAAGTCTGGAGCTCGAGCAGCGGAATGAACTGCTCGGGGGACAAGCTCCGCTCCACCTATGTCAACTTCGAGCACGACAAACTCTCGAGTGCAACGGGCGCTGAGAACCGGCACAAGTGGTACAACACCAACCGGCGGGTGGCGTCGACGCGGACCCGCTTTCATGACGACGGCGATCACTTCGTCCAGGCGTCCTTCTCCGAGTTCGACGGTCTCGGGCACTATCGAGAGATGACCACCTCGGGTGACTTCCGAGACGGATCCGAAGCCGAGGACACCCGAACCAGCTACACCCACTTCAATCGCAGCCCTTGGGTCTTCGCTGTCAATCAGGAGACCAACAACTACTGCTGCGGCCACGACTACCAAGTGATCGATCCCAGCGAGCCCTGGGTGCTCGGTGTGTTCGACTACCTCGAGATCGAAGATCCCAATGCCGTGGGGGAGACCCAGGCTCGACAGGAGTTCGATTTCGATCTCGCTACCGGATTCCTCCGCGGCGTCCGTCAGCTTTCCCATGGTTTCACGAGAAGCGCCAATGACCTGCTGATTGAAAATATCGAGGGCTCTCACGGCCAGATCGCAAGCACCCGCTGGTACGGTGGCGATGTGCAAGCCGTGTCTACCGGCCAAGGATGGAACTTCCCGAGCCAGTGGATCTACCGTGTCGATCACACCTACGAAGTCGGTGCGCTCAAGAGCTCGCAACATGTCGATCAAAACGGTTCGCCTGTTTCCTTCCTCTCCTACGATGTGGATCTCGACTCCAGCACCGGGGCTGTGCTGACGAGCCGCGATCCTTCTGGCTTTGCGACCTCCTACGTCTATGATCCAGCAGGGCGGGTCTCCGAGATCGTGCCCCAGGCGGGTTCGCGCACAGTCTTTACCTATACCAATGCAAGTGCCAGTAACCCAGCCAGTGTCTTGGTCGATCGCATGAACAACGCCGGGACGTCCTCGAGGGTTCAGCGTGAGACCATCTTCGACGATTTCGGCCGCGCCTGGCTCGAACGAGAACAGCAGGCCGGTGGAGTCTGGGCGGAGCGAGAAACGCTCTACAACCCAAGGGGATGGCCGCTGTCAGTTTCTTCCTTGGGCGACCTTTCGGTCAAGACTCTCTACCTTGACTACGACCCCTTCGGTCGAGCGACGACGATTCGACCCCCAGACGGGCCGTCCCATGATGTCTCTTTGCTCTACTCCGGCATCCGTGAGGTGCGGCAGCTCTCCAGCGTAGCTACGGCACCGGGCGTCGAGAGTCTCGCCGAGCGATTGCAGCGGTACGACGCTCAGGGCCGCCTCTGGCAGGTGGCGGAATCCTCCGCCCCCGGAGGCGGCGAAGTGCTGACCACAATGGCCTACGATGTGGGCAGCCAGCCTTCCTGGATTCGTATGGCCACACAGTCGGCACCCATTCTGGAACAGGAGCGCTCGTTCATCTACGATAACCGAGGCTTTCTGCTGAGCGAGACCCAGCCGGAGAAGGGCAGCCAAGGAAATGGGTCCGTCTTCTACTCGGGCTACGATCCTTGGGGAAATGTGGGGACCATCGTCGATGGGCCCAACCAACTGTCGTTTGTCTACGATGCACTGGGTCGGAACGTCCAGATCGACGATGCGACAGCTGCTCGGCCTATGGTGGAGCTCGCCTACGACGGAGCTGCCGGCCTGGGCGAGGGGAAACTGTGGCAGGCGACACGGCACAACTACGTGGATCTGCCGCGCACACCGGTCGGGGAGGAAGACGTCCGCGTCGTGGAGACCTATACCTACAGCGGGCTTGCTGGTCGTGTCTCCGAGCGCACCACGGAGGTGCTTCCCCAGGGTTACTCCTTTTCCCAGTCGTTCGTATATCACTTCCTGGGACCGACGGCCCGGCTCACCTACCCTGACTGCCTGCACGCGGCCTGCCCTCAAGACGAGCCGAACCGAACCCTCCAGTATGCCTTCACCAAGGGGTGGCTCAAACGCGTCGAGGGCTTCACAGACAACATCACCTACCACCCGAACCGGCTATTCAGCGAGATTCCGCATCTCAACGGCGTCTCCGATGTCCAGGATGTGGATCCGAGTGGTGTTCCGCGCACCTACAGCCTCTCTGCCGAAGACAGTGGTGGGTCGCTATGGAACTGGGGGCCCTACGCCTACGACGGCTCAGGTAACATCAGCGGGATCGCTGGTGAGAGCTACCTCTACGACGAAGTCGGCCGCCTGACCTCCGGCACAGCTTCGGGCTATTCTGAGAACTACACCTACGACCCATTCGGCAACCTGACCGGGGTGGAAGCCAGTACCCCGGGCGGCATGGTTCAGTTGCGCGCGATCATGGTCTCCCCGGCCACGAATCGGCTGCTCACAGCAAGCTACGACGCCGCCGGCAACATGACCGATTGGAACGGCACGACCTACACCTACGATGCCTTGAGTCGCTTGACTCGGCAGGAAGCCGGCTCCCTCAGCTGGACCCATCTCTACACGGCCGGTGGCGAGCGGCTCTGGACGATCCACGAGCCGGGAGGCATGTCGGCACTCGAGGAGACAGTTTCTCTACGCGACTTGTCAGGCAAGGTGCTCCGTCAGTACGAGGTCAGCTCCGGCCTGGGCAACGACGAGTGGCGCTGGAAGCGGGACATGATCTACGGCAATGGACGTCTCGTCTCCTCGGTGCACCCGGGAGGCGAGGTCCGTCACTACCACCTGGACCATCTCGGCACCCCGAGACGGGTCACCGACTCGGCCGGCAATCTCCTCTACCAGCACGACTATCTGCCTTATGGCGAAGAGGTCACCGATTCAGGCCAGAACCAGTTTCCCCTCAAATACACCGGCCACGAACGGGACTCGGGCTACACCGGCACGCTGGATGATCTCGACTACATGCATGCGCGCTACTACAGCCCCTTCCTGGCTCGCTTCGGCAGGGTCGACCCATTGAGAGGGAGTCCTGCAGCACCGCAGAGTCTCAACCGCTACGCCTATGTGATGGGAAATCCGATCAACCTGACTGATCCCACTGGATTGGGTCCGAGATCGGGTGGATTCGGATTCTACATAGAGTCGAAGAGCACGTTCCTTGAGTATGGCGTATACCACGACATGTGGTACTGGGGCTGGCTCTTCCTACAGGTGTTTGGCGGCGGCGGTGGTGACCCGCTCGAAGCCGCACTCGCCGAGAGAGAGGCGGGGCATGATCCGAGTTCGATCATCTTGGCCGAGCGGGTGGTTGTAGAACCGACACCGGAGAAGCCTGGTGAGGGAGGGGCGGGAGGTGAGGGGGGGACCGGGAACACGGAGGTTGGCGCAGGAGAAGGAGAAGCAGCTCAGGATTGCAGTCAGATTCGAATATCATTCGCCGGGACTAGCCAAGTCCCTGTATATCCAGTGGGGGGCCAACTCTCGGCTGAGGCAGGTGATTACAACCGCTTGACATTGTTTGGTGCAGTGGGGTTCGTACTCGGGATAGCAGGTCGCATCGCAGGGGAAAGCTCCCTTTCGGCTCCCTCCGACGGATTCTTGTCCTGGCAGTTAGGGCCGGCTCCCGAAGACGGGTTCCAAGTTCGCGCTGGCGGAGTTATCATCGTGCCGCTTCTTCCGGGCTATGCTATAGAAGGTGTGACACATTCAGGCGGCGATACGCTCCGAGGCGGGTGGGTTGTGGGGGGTGGCCTGTCAGGCTACATTCTGTTTGGCGGCCAGAAGACCTTCGGAGGGGGTGACTGCGGGTGACACACGAATTCCTGGCCTGGGTTCTTTTATGGGTGAGTGCGGCTGCTCTTGTATACGCCTTTGTCCGATCATATTGGCTTCTGAAGTATCTGAGGCAGAATCATCATGAGAAGTGGAGGTCACTCGGGTCCCCGGGGCTCTTCTGGAACTCATCTCGCAGTTACGGCACTTTCATTCGGTCGAATGAATTCCGATCCCTGGGTGATGAGCATCTCGATCGGCTCGTCGGGAAGTATAAGAATCAGATCAAGGTCTTCTTGCTGATCTCGTCAATCTTCGCAATTCTGGTGTTGGCTAAGTTGCGCTGGCTTGACTAGTGGCAACGGGTGCGCAGATGTTGTACCAAGCTCTCGGTGGTGTTTTTGTTTCGCTCCTAGCATTTGCAATTGTCTTGCGGTATTTCTTGTGCCGTCGGCTCGAGATCTACCATCATCAACATTGGGAGGACCTAGGCGCTCCATCCGTGTTTCGCACTTCGATTCGCAATCAACTAGCTTTCTACAAATTCGTCATAAGCGGTCGGATAGGTGAGTTGCAGGACCAAAGACTTAACTGGATGGTCAGGATAGAAGGGATCCTCACGTTGGTGCTGTGGGGACTGTTTATCTACTATGTGGCCTGGATTTTGGGGCACCAGTAGGTCGCAGCAGGGGCGTGTCGTGGGTGGCGACGCCCAAAATGTTCGGGGGGCCATTTGGGACTACGGCGTTCTGGCATATTGTGCATTCTGAGGTTGACGCACCATGGACACTCAGAATTATCTAATCTCAGTCTTCGGAGTGGTGGCGGTGGGTGTGGGCATTCTCTTTCGCCGGTATCGAGCCAAACAGCTCGAGAGCTTGTCTGACGCGGAGTTCCTCAAACCCTTCCCTGAGTGCTACTCGGCTCCCGCGGATGCGGTGCTGAGAGAAAGAAATCGTGTGGCGAAGACGCTCAGAATACCTCAGGAGAAGCTCGCTCCGGAGCAATCGCTGAACGCTCTCTCTAAGCGGTTCGGGTATCTCGCTGAGTTCAGCGTTGCCTGGTCCGATCTGAATGACGAGCTCCTTGAACTCAGGGTAGCTTCTGGAGCTAATGAGGGCCGCGAACTACCCTCAACAGTAGGTCAGCTCGTGGCCGAGTTCGCGGCTGCTCGGGAAAAGAACGAGACGGAGGAGCCTAGTTGGCGGAGCAACTCATCCTCTTCGTGAGGCACTGTTCACAATATTGCTGCAGGTCAGGCGCTCAGTTCAGTAGCGGGTAGGCTGCTGGGGCCGACTGCCCGGATCACCTATCCCGACTGTCTCCACGCGGACTGTCCGCAGGATGAGCCGAACCGGACCCTCGAGTACGCCTTCTCCAAAGGGTGGCTCAAGCGCGTCGAGGGCTTCACGGACAACTTCGCCTACCACCCGAATCGCTTGTGGAGCGAGATTCCGCACCTCAACGGCGTCTCCGACCTCCAGGAGATCGACCCGAGTGGCATCGCCCGCACCTACAGCCTCTCTGCGGAGGACAGCTGCGGATCCCTGTGGGACTGGGGACCCTTCACCTACGACGGCTCCGGCAACATTCACGAGATCGGCAGCGAGACCTACGTCTACGACGAGGTTAGCCGCCTGGTCTCCGGCACGGCCTCGGGCTACACCGAGGACTACACCTACGACCCCTTCGGCAACTTGACCGCCGTCGCCGCCTCCGCCCCGGGCGGCCCCGCCCAGAACCGAGTGATCTCGGTCTCCCTGGCCACGAACCGGTTGACCACGGCGAGGTGCGCCACTATCACCTCGACCATCTCGGCACCCCGAGACGGGTCACCGACTCGGCCGGCAATCTCCTCTACCAGCACGACTATCTGCCTTATGGCGAAGAGGTCACTGATTCAGGCCAGAACCAGTTCCCCCTCAAGTACACCGGTCACGAACGAGACTTGGGCTACACCGGCACGCTGGATGATCTCGACTACATGCATGCCCGCTACTATAGCCCCTTCCTCGGCCGCTTCGGCAGGGTCGACCCATTGAGAGGGAGTCCTGCAGCACCGCAGAGTCTCAACCGCTACGCCTATGTGATGGGAAATCCGATCAACCTAGTGGATCCCTTTGGCTTGCGTCCGAACAAGGAAGAAGGGGATCTGGAGACCTTTCGGGAGTATCGGTTGGTGCTCGATGCTTTTTGGAGGTTTGCCTACTGGAGTTACAATTCTGCAGCGAACTTTGGGTTTGGTCCGGGAGGACTATCGATGAAACGGGGAGCTGAACGCCGCGGACCCGTTTTTGGGGGGATCTTCGGAAGAGTCGATCCGGAGGTTGTAGAACCGACACCGGAGACGCCAGGCGAAGGGGGGTCGGGAGCAGGAGATAGCAACGAGTCGGGCACAGAAGGGGGCGGTGAGGATGACCCGGAAGTCCTGGAGATGGTAAGTGAGGTCTTCTGCAGCGCTATCTACAATTGGACCGGTGCCGTCTTGGTCGAAGGCGGAGAATTCTGGGGAGGTTATGCGTCCTTGGTCAGCACTCCAGCCCGAGCCGAAGCGACGTTTGGAGGACCAATAGCAACGTATGGTGCTGCAGGTGGTGTGTACCCCGTGGGGTTGGGCACGGGCGGAGCAGAGGGCTTGGGCCTCACTTTCTCTGGAGTTCTTGGTCTGGGTGCGGGTCGTACGACATACTTTTCCTATACTCTGTCCACGGGTGGCTCGACGTTGGTCGGAGGCATCGGCGTCGGTATCGGAGGAGGGTTTGCTCTCACATTCTCACCGAGCTGGACCTTCGTAGTCAGTGATCTTTGCGATTGAGGTGCACGATGACTGAACGAACTGGCCTCGCTGTGATTTGGGGATTGATGTGGGTTCTGGTTGTGCCGTACTTCCTGGTCACCCAGCAAGTTTATCGTCTCCTCCGCTCGAAATATCCCCAGACATGGAACGAATTGGGAGCACCTTCGTTGTTCCCATCGAGCACTCTTCGGTCCAATCTCCAGAGGATCAAGTTCGTCTGGTCCGGATCATTTAAGAAACTGAATGACGAACAGCTTGACAGCCTTGTGGTTAAGAAGAGGCTCTTGGAGGCCACGCTGTTCGTGCTGCTGCTTGTCTTCAGCTATTTTGTCGCGTTCTAGGACCCGAAATGCGAACCTTGCAGCTGGCGCTAGGTACTTCCGCGGCTCTTCTGTTTCTGGTATCGGGACTGCTTCGTACAAGCTTATTCTTACTCCTCAAGCGGAACTTCAGGCAGACCTGGGAGACATTAGGGTGTCCTTCGCTTCTCTGGAACAACTCGGTTAGCATTGAGGGCCGAGTCCAGCGGTTTCTTTGGAGGACACCTGTGGAATCCATGAGAACTCAGAGGCTCAGGTGTCTTGTTCTTCTTGAGCGGACCTGCGAGTTCCTATCCCTGTTGCTCTTGATCGGGTTGTTAGTTCTCGGGCTTGTAGGATGATGCCAGATTGAAGGAAACAGTATCTTGCCCCCCTGAGAGAAATGTCACGGAGCTTCAATTCAGGCGCGGCGGGATCATCCTCTGGTTCCGACGAGGTGCCATCCGATTCTGCAAGAACGTGGGAGTGGAGCGCGACCTCTAGTGCATGGCACGGAGACTGCGGTACATCCCCGAAGGCGGCGCCCTGGTCGAAGTGACGTGTCGGACAATGCAGGGCCGATTTCTGCTCACTCCCTCCGATGACTTGAAGTCCATCATCATCGGGGTCCTCGCCCGAGCCCAAAGGCTCTACCCGGTCGAGCTTCATGCGTTCGTCTTCCTCTCGAATCATTACCACCTTCTACTGAGTGTCGACGACGCTCCTCGACTCGCCCGGTTCATGAACTTCCTCAACTCGAACCTGGCACGAGAGGCCGGTCGACTGCATGGGTGGAGGGAGAAGTTCTGGGGTCGCCGGTAGGGAGCCAGGTTCGGCAGGCACCTATTCCGGGCCCGAGATTTCCGGATGGAGGTCAAGTCCGAGCCGCGGTCGGCGGCTATGCGAATGCCCTTAGCTATGGCATTCTGTCGTTTTGGGGCTTACCCCTGGGAGGACAGCTCGGGACGGTCTTCGCGGATGGGGAGCTTCACGACAATACGGGTCTTGGGGTGGGCGCAGGAGCGGCAGCATACATAGTCGCTGGGCGGCAGGTCACTTTGGGAGGTGGAGATTGCAGGTAGGAGATGATCTCGCGATGTTTGCCTTGGTGGCGGCCACAGTTCTTATGGGGCTATTGAGTGCCGGGTGTGCGCATCGGTTCTACAGTTACCTGAAAGTCCACTATCGGGAGTTGTGGGATAAGTTGGGAAGGCCGCATGCCTTTCTAAATCAAACGACAGATGCCAACAGGTTTCTGCTACGAGGTCAGTACAAAGACCTCAAAGACCCGCGGTTGAATCGCCTTGGAACCATCTGGAAACTGACTATCATCAGCTTTGCGGCGGCGCTTTGGCTGGCACTCATCTTCTTGGTTTTGGTTCAGAGGTGACTCGAGAAAACCTCTGTCGGCGTTTACCGGAATGAATCACATAGGTATCTGGCTGTGACGTGGACTTCCTTCTTCGCAACCACTTGGTCAGCACTCGTGGCGCTTGTCGTGACCCTTCTCACTGTGTGGTATTTGCTCTTGCGACGCCTACGGCTCAATCATCACGAAATCTGGCAGGCCTTCGGTGAACCAAGATTCTTCAAGACAACAATTCAGAAACAGAATGATGTTCGGAGATTCCTCCGTTCCGGGGACTATAGGCAGCTCGGCGATTCTCAGATAGACCGACTCGTGCTTCTGGCAAAGGTCCTAAACCCTCTGGCATCGCTTCTCTTCGTAATCTGGGTACTTGGAGAGCTGGGTGTTTGGTGGAAGGGATGATCCAATTCGTACAGAGTGAGGTGATGCAGGCTCACCTCGGGCGTTGGCAGGAAAGAGATGTTCAAACCTACACTTCTATTCTGGCGAGCGGGAAGCTGACGGACCGGATCACCGCTGGTACGAAATGAGACCCACGACCCGTAGTTTTCTTCTCGGTGCCGGAGCAGGTTGTCTGCTCACAGTACTGGCAGGGGGCCTCATTGCGGTCGGAATCGGCTTTTGGGCAGTGACGCAGATGGCCGAGTGGCCTGAGGGTGGTTCAGAATCCGGGCTTCCAGCGCCGCCGGTACCAACTCTTTCGGACCCCTTTGATTATTCTTGGCATCTCCATTCTCCTGATGGCGTACGGGTGCGGTTGACCGAATTCCGGGGTAAACCTCTGGTGGTGAACTTCTGGGCCACATGGTGCCGCCCTTGCATCCTGGAGTTGCCAGAGTTGGAGCGGTTGGCAGAGAACTTCGACGACGAGATTGCCTTCATGTTGCTTTCGGAAGAGCCAGCTGCCACCTTGAAGAAGTTCGTGGAGAAGACAGAGCTGACGCTCCCTGTGGTGAGGGTGGCGAGTTCTCCAGAGGGGACCTCATTCCCGTCACCAATACCAACGACGTGGATCGTGGACAGCGCGGGTAACATCGTGTTTCGCCATACCGGCGCCGCGGATTGGTCTGACAGCGCCGTCGTGGAATACCTCAGAACGCTAACCGAAGGTAGTCGTTAGGGGTGCCGCGACCCACGAGCGGCCCCGGATGGACAGGCGATTCATGACTCGAATCAAAGCTAGTGGGCGCTTATACATAGCTGCCTTGAGAAGGAAGTCTGAATCATGGAGATGCCAGAGAACCCCGCCCAAGGCTCACGTCGACGGTTACTAGCAGTTCGCCTCCTCGGGCCCTTGGTGACTGTCCTAGTGGCTGGCTTGCTGATCTTCGCCTATCGACGGGTGCAAGTCAGAAGTGGCTGGCACCCCTACCTCCAATTGGCAAAGCAGACAGGAGACTTGAAGGGAGGTAAGCAGTGTTCTTTTTTGTCTGGTGGCTTGAGAGTTCGGTGATTCTGAGCCTAGCAGTGATACTGGTCCTACCATTCTTCAACCGTGCAAAACCGTGGACATATAGAGTGCTTCTGTCTCTTGGTATGGTGTCCCTAGTTTGGACACTTCTGCCTACCATTGGCGCGTTTGCTGATGGGAAGCTCAATGGATCGCCAATCATGTTTTTGTCAACGGTACTAGCATTTGGAATACTCGCTGTTGTTGACGCCGTTTCGGATGGTGCGCAAAGACAGGACCGCTAGTTTCCGAAGAGGTGCCATCCGATTCTGAAAGAACGCGGGAGGGCATTGCGACGTCTAAGGTATGGCAAGGAGACTGCGGTTCATCCCCCAAGGCAGCGCCCTGGTCGAAGTGACGTGTCGGACAATGCAGGGCCGATTTCTGCTCCAGAAGTGGCTACTACCTCTTCCCTGGGCGTTCTGCGTAATTCGTGGGTTGGCGTGCAGAGAGCCACCGGCCACGCTCTGAATGAAGTGGAACTCCTGCAGGCCCAGGGCCTCGCAACTACGCATGACCGCCGCCTGATTGTGCGGGTCGTGAACGCCGTGCAGGACGGGCACTAGGGTCCGGGATCGATGGCGGATGGCCTCTTCGAGACGAAACCTCCGAACCGGGTTCAGCAGGCCCCGATCGCGAAAGGCTCTGAGTGACTCAGGAAACTGGTCGGTGAGCCGCTCCAGTTCGGCCAACTGCTCTTCTGTCGGTGGTGGCTTGGGCGTTCGACGGCCCCGCGGAGACGGGGTTCCATCGGCTCGCAATCTACACTTGGTCATGACTGACTGCCAGTATATGGGCAGCTGAGGCCTTGAGTCGTCTGTCGATTGGAGGTCCGTCCGGGCGGCTCGCAGGCGGACGGCGTCGGCTACTCTGACTGCAATGGGGGGGCCGCCACCTCGTCACGTCTTCGCGCCGGATCTCGCGTAGTCTTCGATGGCTCTTGCGCTGCGCTCGACGAGGCGCCCCACAGTCGAGCCACCCGAACGAACCTCGGGCACCGGTGAGGGTAGTAGTAGCCTGCGAGTAGAGCTTCCCGGTGCACCCGTCGGTCGTTGATACATCTTCCCAGTCAGGTTGTCTATCGGAGGTCGGTCCGAGGGGTAGGAGACCAGGGGGCTGTCCTCCCTTCCGCTGCAAGAACCGCCCGGTCTCCTACCCCTCGAACCGACCTCTTGGGTGTCCTTGACCTGAGCCTCGAATCTTGTTGCCCTCAGAATGCGAGTCCTCCGGCCGGATGCCCTGCCCCCTTCCGCGGGCGGCCGCAAGGGCCGCCCCTACAGGGTATTCGTCTACCCAGGACCCCAGGACCCCAGGACCCCAGATCCAAAGACCTCAGGATCCCAGAGGCCGGATGGAAGAGACTTCCGCCCCAACCCCAGGGCGTGAGCGGGGGATAGCCTCACCCGTGGCCCGATACCCGCAACGTGGATCGATTTCTGGCGACTGTAACGTTTCGCTCTCCTCGATAGACCAATAGACGTGCAGTGCAGCCTCTGAATCTGGATGTGCCCTTGCTTTGTCGGTCAAAGCCACTCCATCAGGGGACATCCAGGAGGGGTTGATGGCAATCACGAGAGGGCAGACAAGAAGCGATGCAGTGTGGTCCGACCTGGCTCGGTTGTTGGGACTCTCCGCAAGGGAAATTCAAATTGTCCAGGGGCTTCTCCGCGATCGCGGCATCTCGGAGCACACGGTCCGCACCTACACCCGCCGGATCTTCCGCAAACTCGACGTCTCCTCCCGCTGCAGGGTTGTCATTCACGCACTTCTGGTGCTCCGGTCCGACGGGCTCTGCTGTGAGCTTTTAACGCTCTGCGGGCTGTGTCCCCTGATCGAGTGACACCCCAATTGGGGACTTGACTCCATTTCACTAGCCCCTATCCTCGTTGGTGATCCGGAAATCGACAGGTTGCTCGGGCCTCTGACAGGACGCAGCCTAGTCACGAGTCCTCGAGTGAAGGCAGAGCTGATAGCGATCGTCTCTTGAAAGGAGGGCCTCGATGAGAACGACGGTGATCCTCTTCCTCGCTGGGCTGATGGGCCTGTAGACGGCCGCAGCATCCACGGTCCAACCCCAGATCCACCTTCTAGACGAACAAGTCCGGGTGACCGGCCTGACCCCTGGAGAGCAAGCAATCGTCTTCGGCGTTACCTCCGCGGTTTGTAGACGTGGATTTGGCCTGGACAATGTCAATTGGATGGAGCCTCACTCGCATCAGAACAATGAATAACTGGTCGGCCTCCGTTGTTTGTACCAGTCTGAATGTTAGTAAACGGCCGGATGCATGTGCTCCCGGCTGGCCGCTAGCGGCCAGCCGAGCGACTGGTGGGGCCGGACGTGGCTGTACTGCCACCGCCAGCGTTCGGTAAGCACCTGTACTTCCTTGAGCGTGTCGAAGATCTCGCCATCGAGAAACTCGTCCCGGAGCCGCGCGTTGAAGGATTCGACGTAGCCGTTCTCCCAGGGACTGCCCGGCTCAATGAAGAGCGGAGCCACCTCCAGCCGGCCGAGCCGAGCTGGCCGGTGATCCGATAGTGGGAAATCGCGCTGCCAAGCATGATGGTTGCGTACTCGTGGGATTGTGCTCCAACCGTGGGTCGGCCGGCAGAGATGCCGGCCGCTTGCGCCAGAAGGCCTGCGGAAGTAGAGTCCGCCCCAGATTTCCGCTATTCAGACTCGCGTCGACAGCGGACACGAGGTCACAGGATCAACCGAACCTGGAGTACTGGAGGACACGATGCACAGAACACTACGAAGGATTGGCTCGACCACGCTTGCTCTGCTGCTCTCTTTCAGCTTCGCCTACGCAGCCGGCAGCGGCTCGAAATCGGAGTCGGACGCCGAGCCGGGGGTCGCCGAGTACAACGCCGGTGTCAAGCAGATGAAGAAGGGCAACTTCGGGAAGGCCCAAGCGAGTTTCGAGGCCGCACTGAAGAAGAGCCCAAACATGGCCGAGGCGCACAACAACCTCGGATACTCCCTGAGAAAACAGGGTCTGGAGAAGTATGACGAGGCGCTCCGCCATTACGACAAGGCCATCGAGCTCAACCCCAAACTCGCCGAAGCCTACATGTACCGCGGGGTCCTTCACGCCCTGATGGGCGACGAGGCCCGCGCCCTCGAAGATCACCGGGCTCTGACCGGCTTGGACCGCGAACTGGCCGACTCGCTTCAGGCAGCCATCGCTTCAGGGGAGGAGCCTGAAGGACTGGAGGGACTGGCCAAGGCGTGGTGAGGAATGCTGCGGCGACAGGCCTCTTCCTCGTGATGGTCTGTCTCGGAGGTGGTGAGAAGGCGATCGGCTCGGGCGACTTTGCTTGGTGTCTACCGCCCGGATTTCCGAAGCCGAGCGTCCCACCGGAGAATCCGATGACGGTCGAGAAGGTGGAGCTGGGAAGGCTCTTGTTTCACGACCCTCGACTGTCAGGCAACGGTACCCTGGCATGCGCCGACTGTCATCGGCCAGAGCTGGCCTTCACCGACGGTCGGGCCCGCGCCGTGGGTGCCGAGGGGGACGAGCATCCGCGCTCGGCCATGTCACTGATGAACGTCGCCTACAACGCATCGTTGGGTTGGGACGACCCCTCACTCACCCGTCTGGAGGATCAGGCAATCGTCCCGCTCATGAACAGACATCCCGTGGAGATGGGTATGTCTGGGCGGGAATCGGAGGTGCTGCAGCGTCTTCGGGACGACCCAGTCGTTCGCCAGCAGTTTCAGCGCGGTTTTCCCGAGGACGAGGAACCGGTGACGCTGAGCAATGTCGTGCAATCTCTGGCGACCTACCAGAGGACCTTGATCTCGGGCGACTCGGCGTACGACCGCTGGGCCTATTCTGCCCAGACCGAAGCTCTTTCCTGGTCAGCGCGCAACGGCGCACGTCTCTTCTTCTCTGGGCGTTTGAACTGCTTTCGTTGCCACTCGGGCTTCAATTTGTCCGGCCCCGTCGTCTATGCAGGGTCCCAACCCGAGGAGCCGCGGTTCCATGACACCGGACTCGTCGACAAGCACGCCGGCAGCACGAAGGCGGAGCTCAACACCGGAGTGCACCGGATCACCGACCGCGAGGAGGACAGGGGTCGCTTTCGCGCCCCCACCCTGCGCAACATTGCGGTGACGGCTCCGTACATGCACGATGGCCGCTTTTCCACCCTAGGAGAGGTCATCGATCACTACGCTGCGGGAATCAGCAGCCGATCAGACTCCCAAGGATCCATGGATCCCATCCTCTCTGGATTCGAGCTGACAGATGAGGAGCAGAGAGATCTCGTGGCATTCCTGGAATCACTGACCGACGCGCGGTTTCTCAGGAATGATTGAGCATTGGGGCCGTTGGCACCAGAAGCGATCGAGTGGCCCCTCGGGGCCACTCGCCAACCACTACCCGTTATGAACGGATTCCTAACATAATGGGTGGTACAAACTTTGGGGGCAGGTCAACTGGAGAATCCGGCCAGGCGGAGGCGATCCTCGAGAGCGCCCTTACCACCTGCGACCAGCGCTACGCCAGGGGGCAGCCAACTTCCCGCTGGGCGTGGCGAAGGCCGAGGCGCTGGCCTTGCTCGGACGTTCCGACGAGGCGATCCGTTCCCTGGGTCGCGTCGTCGTCGACGGCTGGCGGCTCATGTGGCGGTGGGACACGGAGTTCAACCGCAACTTCGACAGCATACGCGAAGAGCCTGAGTTCCACGCCCTGCGGGAAGAGATCGGGGCCGACCTCGCCGCGCAGGTTGCCGCCTTCGAGGGCAAGCCGCTGCCGTAGTTGGGGATTCGGGGCGGGCTGGTTCGATCAACGCTGGCTCGCGTCAGCTCCCCAGCGCTCTAGGTAGGCATCGAGCTTGAGCTTGCGACGGGTGTTCTTGGAGCTCATGAACCTCACCTTGCCGAACACCTCTCGTTCGGGACCCCAGGCCCGGTCGAAGCGACCGAGAACCCAGAAGATGCCACTGTAGGAGTTCGGGTTCCGGCCGTCGATCGCGTACTTGTTGTTGAGCTCGATCATGATCTCCAGCGCTTCCTCCGGAGAGCGCGACCAATGGAGGATCTTCTTGCCCCATAGCATTCGCAGATAGTTGTGAATGCGCCCGCGATTCAGCAGCTCGCTCTGGGCGGCGTTCCAGATCTCGTCGCGCGTGTCGGCCTGTCCGAACTCCGCCAGACTGTAGACCTCAGGCCGTTCATCAGAGCGATGTTCGTCGAGCGTTCGCCGGGCCCAATCTGGCAAGGAGCCGAGCTTGGCGTAGTCCCGCCGGTGGAAGGAGAAGTTGTAGCCGAGCTCTCGCCAGGTGACGAGCTCATCGAGGAAAGACTCCACCGACTCGTCCAGGTTCCACCAGCCACGCCGCTTGCCCGCGGTCGAGTCGGAAAGTTGCCAGGGCGTCCAGTCTTCCCGGCCGGCGATGGCGTCGAGGATTTGATGCGAGGAGATGTGACCGAAGTGCAGATAGGCCGAAAGCTCACTCGCGACTTCGGTATCCGGGTCGTTGCGCTCGGCGCCATAGCGATCGAGCCGGTCGTCGAGAAACCGGCGCAACGAGCGCTGCGCGGCCTTGTAGCCACCTGCTTCGTCCACGGGAGCCACGCCGTGATCGATGGGCAGGTTAGCCAAGCTGCCCCGGCCATCGAGAAGCTCCTCCGATGCCCGCGGCCAGCGCTCTTGAACGGTCTCGGGAAAACCGCGAAAGGACCCCGGCGCTTCTCCCTGCAGCACGCTCTGCCGCGGAAAATCACCCAGGTGATTCGGCAGCTCGCGCTGGAGAAAGCGACGAAAATCAAAGGCTCGATGAAAGGCCTTCTCTGCAGCCGCCAGAGGCAGGAGACCATTGGAGTCCACGGCTTCCAGCTTGACGTCGAGCTTCGCGGCCGCCGACTCGACCATCCGAGGCAGGAAGAAACACGGAAACTCGTCGGTCACGATCACCGCGGCGCGCTTCGCCAGCGTCGCGAGAAGTCCCTTACCAGCCCCCTTTTCCGCCTCGACGTAAGGATAGTAGCCGATCCCTGAAGACTCGAGGGCAGCGGCGTTATCGCGCATCCCGTCGATGATGAACCGATGCAGCCGGTCGCTCGCCCAGCGATAGTCGGCGCGAAGCGCCTCCAGCACGGCGATCGGCTTGCCGAGCTCAGCAGCCCATTCGACGACTCGGTCCATGGCGAAATTCCACCGGACGCGGCGGCCGGCGATCATCCAATAGAGGACGTACTCGCCGTCGCGTCGGACCTCGGCGCCATTCTTTTGAAAGATGCGGATCTTCGGTACCACAGAGCCTCTCCTCTAGCGAAGGGTCAGAGCCCTTTCTTGGCGCGTCGCAGCACCCAGCCCAGCGCCGGCACGTGCTCGAACAGGCCTCCGACCGAATCCCAGAAGTCCTGGTGCAGGACGACCTTTCCCGCTGCATCGAAACGCACGTGGGTCATCCCGACCGAGCGCTTCTCCTCACCGCGCGCCAATCGCTTAAAGCGAATCGTCATCGCCCAGCGGAAGTAGTAGTTGCCGTTGTCGGCTACGACGTCGAGGAAGTCGACGGTGCCTTTGTCGATCGCCTCGCTGGTAGCCGTCAGGTATTCCTGAAGGTCTTCTACCCGATGCAGGGTCTTGATCGTGTCGTTGAAGAAAACCTCCTCGGCGTAGACCTCGAGGATGCGTTCACTGAAGTCGGGCGCTTTGAAATCGCTCAGCAGGCTCTGAAACCGCTCGACGGCCCGGTGTTCCTCATCACTTCCCTCCACAAGCGGAGGGCCAGCCTTCTCCAGCGTTTGAAGGGTCTTCAGGTATTCCATCCAACTTTCCTCTGGTTGACCTTTTGGCGTCGTCGAGCAGGCGCCGAGCACCAACACGGCAATGAAACCCAACTTGGGCACGAGTCGGAGGGATCCGACCTCCATCGCGGAGAGAAAGCCCGACCCCACCATCAGAAGCGCGACCTCAGCTGCTGCCGGTCGGTCTCTCGAAACTGGCAGAGAACGCAGGAGCCCGCCATGCCTCTACAGCTCGAACTCCAACTCGTATCGGTGTCCGCTCTCGCCCTGGATGATGAGCATGGTACCGGAGACATCCTCGAGCTCTCCACTGCCCGACCCCTCGAGAACGGTGACCTCCAGGGACTGAGACTCTTGTTTCATGTAGCCCCTGTGGAGAAGGGTGAAGCCACCACGACGACCCTTCACTGAACCGGAGAACTCCTCGATCGCGAAGTAGACCGCCCTTCCATCCTCGGTTCTTTTGCCAATCATCTGACCCGTTCCAGAACCGACCATGTCCCCCCGGTAGGTCTTGTCGATCAGCATCCGGCCCGCCGGCACCTCGGCATCATCCTTCGGTGTCAGCTGCACTTCGAAGGATCCGCTCGCAGTCATCTCATTCCCCTTGTTGCTCCGGGGCTCCGCCCTTGGCGTCCTGTTCGACAAGCCATTCCTGAAGCTCGGAGAGCCGCTTCGAATGGCTGTAGTAGCCGTCCGCGAACACGGCGTAGTCACCACCTCCCGCCATCGCCGAGGCGAAACGGATCGAGTTGGCGTAGAGCAGCCAGATATCGGCCCATCTCCTCTCGATCGCCTCGTCGAAGGGGCTGCCCCCCGCCTCCGGCCCCTGGGCGTACCCTCGGCTCCAAATCTCCTGCAACAGCCGGCTCCCCTCCAGAGTGGCGGCGTTGGTGGACTCGTGGGACTTGTCGTAGCGGGCGAAGTGCCCGCGTACCCAGGAGGTACCATGGCAGGACAGGCAGACCGCCTGCATTTCCTTTCGCCGTTTCGACTGCTCTCCAGCATCGATCAGGAAACCGGAGGCCGGCGTGCCGTCGAACGCAGTCGGCAACGGGAGCCCGTCCTTGTTTCGAATGCCCGTGGTGTCCGGGTCTTTCGGATGAGCGTGCGAGTAGATGAGCCCGAAGATCCTCGATGCGATCCGGTTGTTCATCTGATGCGAGCGCTCGACCACCATCTCCCCGTCCGTGCCCACGAGCAGGCTGACGTGGCAAGTGGCGCAGGTGGGTGCGCGAAAGTCCTCGCCGACCTTCCAGGGGACCGCGTTGAAGTCCCAATCTTTTTCCTTGGAGTGGAAGATGTTCCCGTGCTTGCTCGCCGAGTACACCTTGTAGACCGGAACGTCGGGACCGACGTGACACTCCTTGCAGGTGTAGGGCTTTCGAGCAGTCTCGATCGAAAAGGTGTGTCGAGCGTGGCAAGCCGAGCACGAACCGAGACTGCCGTCGAGGTTGATCCGGCCGACTCCCTGGTTTGGCCATCCGTCCAAGATCGGGAAGCTCATCTCCCCGAGATCGGTCTCCCGTGTTTCGACCCCGGTGACCTGCAGGCGGGTGCCGTGACAGTACAGGCAGCCCTGGGCTTTGATCTCTGGGTCGGCGTCTCGAAAATGCAGGCTGCCGCCTGTCCACGTGACCTCTCCGATGATTTGACGGCTCAGGTCCTGGTAGAGCGCGTTCTCCTGCAGATTCCCGTGCGCGTGAGCCATGATGTTCCGGGAGTACTGCGAAGCCTCGACGGTATGACATACCGCGCAGTCCGCTGGGCTGACCACGATGTGCACCTGATACTCGTTGTGGTCGAAGGTATCGGCATGAGCTTCGGGCCGCAAAAGATGGCACTCGGCACAGCCAACGACCACAGCCTCCAGTTCCGCCGGGACCTGCTCGCTGGATACTTTGAGGGCAAGTCCCTCGACCTTTCGGGCCTCACCCGGGGTGATCCTCGAATGTCGGCTCGCCCTCCAGCCGCTCACGATCCCGGGATGGAGGATCTCGTGGCACATCAGGCAAGACTCGGTAGCCTCGCTGACCGGCTGGGCTTCGGCTGCACCAGAGGCGGGAAGTAGGATAGAGGAGGCTATCAGGAACACCAGAATTCGATTCATGGCTCTCGACCTCTCCGCAGTTCGATCGATGATGTCTTAGGCTGCATCCTGGACTAGCAGCCGGGAGACTGACGGTCGAAGTGAGAAAGGGCCTTCTTCCACTTCAGGCGTGCTGCGGAGGTGCCCAACGAGAAGCTTCCGCCTAGCGCTCAGCAGCTACTACCACCGCCCACCTGTCGCTCCCGAAAGCTCGCTCCGCTTTGATTCTACAGGACCTGGCTCCTTCCACTTCGATTGGAGCGGACGTCGGCCGGAATCCTCGACTTCCCCTGCGACCGAGGAGCTGAGCGGCCCTGCCGAGACTCATCCGGGGTAGTCCTCGACTACATTCATCGCGACCGAGCGCACCTCATCGCCGAGAATCGGGCGCTCAACCGACAACTCGCGTTGCGGACGCGTTCTGGTGCGCGCACACGACTCCGCACCCCGCGATCCCTCGTCAGTAGCTGTTCTCGTCGAGCCTTACTTGCCGCGGAAGGCCCTGAGACCTCTCTTCCTCCAGCTGATCTTCGGCTCGACCTAGGCGAATCAGTTCTCAGGAAAGCAGTACACTGGTGCCTGGGAAGACATGATCAGCCCTTCGAATCTTCAAGTCTCCGGGTGCCGCCACCGGTTCGTCGGAGGGTGTCAAGCAGACAACGATGACATTGCATCGGGCGCGGGTAAACGAGGGCGCGGCTTTACTCAGGGTCGCTAGCCATGAGAGGCCACGAAATGAGAGCCATTTGGAAGAGTGAGATCATCGCCGAGAGCGAGAACACGGTTGTTGTGGAGGGCAATCACTACTTTCCGCCCGACTCCGTCGATAGGGAATACCTCAAATCCAGCCAGACGACGACCGTCTGCCCATGGAAAGGCACCGCCCACTACTACTGCATCTCGGTCGGTAGCGAAGAGAATCGGGATGCCGCATGGTACTACCCGGATCCCAAGGAACCGGCCGCTGAGATCAAGGACCACGTTGCCTTCTGGCGTGGGGTCGATGTGCATTGAGGTCGCCGCCCTGAAAAGCGCGCTCCCATTCAGCCCCCAGCCGTCTGTTTTGCGGCACCCCTATGCCTGCGAATCGCCCGCCACTTCGTACCAGCCAAGCTGGTGCGCCTGCTCCCGACGCTGGACCAAGGTCTGTGAGAGATTCTCGATCCGCTATCAGGTTAGAATCACGCCAACGCCAGAGCTTCAATAGGCGCCCATGAGCAAGTCCGATCGCCAGTTGGGTATGAGCCGCGACATCACCCGCCGAGACTTCATTCACGGCACAGGGCTTGCGGCACTGAGTCTCGGCCTCCCTTCAGCAGCGGCTGGAGGGCAACCTTCACCCGCAGACGCCGAAACGGCGGCACGCTACTACCCACCCACGCTCACCGGCCTGCGCGGTTCACACCCCGGCTCGTTCGAGGTGGCGCATGGCCTGGCTCTCAAACACAAGGACTTCGACACCGGCGAGGACCTCGGAGAGGAATACGACCTGGTGGTCGTCGGCGGGGGTCTCAGCGGCCTCGCCGCCGCCTACTTCTACCGCCAGCGGTTCGGGGGGGACTCCCGCATCCTCATCCTGGAGAACCACGACGAGTTCGGCGGTCACGCCACGCGCAATGAGTTCCACCAGGGTGGGCCGATGCGCCTGGTTTGGGGCGGTGACTTCAATCTCGAATACTCGGCGTTCGGTGAGCAGGCCAATGCCCTCCTGACCGCGTTGGGCGTCGATATCGATCGCCTCTTGGAGCACAACGACTTCAACTACGGCACCGACGGCAAGCTCGGCCCGGCCATCTATTTCGATGCCGAGACCTATGGGAGCGACGTACTAATTCCGGGGTTCATTCCACGTTGGGGAGACTTCGCGAGCATCCTCGGCAAGCTCGACGCCGTGCCGCTCAGCAAGGAGTCACGCGACTCCCTGAAGCGGTTCTACTCCGCCAGAACTGACGTGCTCGAGGGCCGCAGTCCGGAAGAGCGCCGGCAGTTCCTCCGGCAGATCAGCTACATCGACTTCAGCCGCCAGTATGGCGGCCTCACCGAGGAAGCGGCC
Organism: Thermoanaerobaculia bacterium; assembly: GCA_049664225.1. Lineage (GTDB taxonomy): Bacteria > Acidobacteriota > Thermoanaerobaculia > Multivoradales > JAHEKO01 > JAUVRX01. The sequence goes on along the minus strand of JBATEX010000075.1, from coordinate 52,906 downwards.
GAGATCTTCTTCAACGCCACTCACGGCTATTGGGGCGTTGGTGCGGACAGCCTGTCGGTCGCCGAGTGCGAGGGCGCCGGACTCCCGATGGCACATCTGCTCGGCGGCGAGCCCGACTCGTCGGGCAGCATAGGCGGCGAGGTGGTCCACTTTCCCGACGGGACCGCCTCCCTTGCCAGATTGCTGGTTCGTGCACTCATCCCAGCGGTTGCCGATGGCCAGGGCATGGACGACATCGTGACCGCGTCTTTCGACTATTCACAGCTCGATCGCTCCGAATCCCCGATCCGATTGCGGCTCAATTCGACCGTCACCAATGTCGAAGAGAATGACGGCGCCGTCCGTGTGAGCTTCGTTCGCGATGGAAAGACGGCGAACGTGAAAGGGCGCAGCTGTGTGCTGGCCTGCTACCACTCGATGATCCCTTACCTGTGCCCCCAGCTTCCGGCAGCACAGCGTGAGGCCCTCGCCTATCAGGTCAGGCGGCCGCTCCTGCTGACCAATGTGCTGATCCGTGACACCAAGGCCGCCGACAAACTCGGCATCTCGGGCGCCTACTGCCCGGGGCGCCTCCATGGCGCGACCTGGCTCGTCAAGGGCATTGAAGTCGGCGAGTACCGACACGACTGGGAAGATCCCGGCGCAGCGGTGATGCAGTTCTGGGGTTCGGTCGCACCGGCCAAGAGAGGCGTGGACATCCGCCGTCAACATCGATCCTCGCGGATGCGCATGCTGACCATGGATTTCGAGGACTTCGAGAGAGAAGTCCGGACCGTGCTGGACGGCATGTTGGGCCCGGCGGGCTTCAGCGCGGCCGACGATATCCTCGCCATCACCGTCAATCGCTGGCCGCACGGTTACTCCTACGACTACCTCGACCTGTGGGATCCCGAGTGGCCTCCAGGGGAGGCGCCGCACGAGATCGCGCGGAAGCCGTTCGGGAACATCACCTTCGCCAACTCCGACGCCGGCGCCTTCGCCATGACCCACGTCGCCATCGACGAGGCATGGCGGGCGATAAGCGAGTTGCAGTACTGAAGCCCCTAAATCGACAGCGAACGGCGTTATCTGGCAGGCTCTGGGCATGCCGTCGCCTCACTGGTTCCGAATCCGCTCCTCTTGGGAGGATGGGAACTGCCCCACTGCTCACTGCTTCACTGCCGGGTGGGCGGGTGGAGATCGCGGAGGGGGTGGGATTCGACGGACCGCGTTTGTCAATAGCCGTCGCCAGTGTAGACCTCGCCCGTAACCAGGCCGTTGGGGTGGGGCCTGGTATTTCGGCAGGTCACCGCTATCGAGACTGATGGTGCACCGACTTGACTGATGGTGCACCGACTTGAAAGTGAAGATGGGGATTGTAGGTGCCCGAGTTGCCTGATCTGGCAATCAACTGGCCCTGGGTGACGAAGTCTCCAACTTCCACAAGCACACCCCACTGGTCGAGATGTGCATAGCCCGAATAGAAGCCATTCGGGTGTTGAATCGTGACGTAATTGCCGGCGCTCCACGAACCTTTGACCGCTTTGTCGTTCGACTCCCCCTCTTCGAGCGCGTAAACCACTCCGCCGCCTGCCGCGACAACGGCGGAACCACTCCGCATACCGAAGTCATAGGCGTATTGGTTTGAACTTCCGGGCGCATGGCCAGGTGCGTTGCAGTTTCCCTGCACGACTGCGTAGCTGTCCCCCAACCGGATACGGCAACACCCTCGGTGACTGGTGCTGATCCGGGTACGGCCCACACTGAGCGGGAGTTCCGGATTCCGTTGGAGACCCCCCTCCTCCACACCCCGTCGTCAGCGAATAGAGCCACACGCAAGTCACTCCGACCAAAGCAAGAAGAACGCCTCGATTCAGCGCGGGACCCCCTTCAACTCAGTACGCTCGATCTGGTCGATCAAACCGCAGGTATGGCCCCCAGGTCAATACCGGTCACCGTGTCTGTGGTGTCCATAGTGCGGCTGCCCCCGACGCTGGACCAAGCTCTGTGAGAGCTTCTCGGTCTAGGCAGCTCACCCCTCTTCTGATCCACCCGATGTGCGAGTTTCGGGCTGGTTTCGGTCCTCAACAGTGATGACTCCCATGGGGCCGGTCATTGTTGTACTCCTCCTTCCAGGTCTCGAGGATGCCACGCGCCTCCTCGAGAGTCGTAAACCAATGTTGCGAAAGGCACTCTCGCCGAACCAGGCTGTTGAAGGCCTCGATGTGGGCATTGTCGCCGGGTTTGCCCCGACGCGAATAATCGAGTTTGACCTTGTTCCAGTATGCCCAGGGCTCCAGCGCTGGCGGTGTGCTCGCTCAAGCCAGGGCGGTTGGTCGGACAGGGCGATGACGTGATGGTCCAGGGCCAGACCGGTTGCTGGCCCGCAGAACTTTTTCTTGATCTCTTGATCGTCAATCCTGTCGGTTCCTTCTTCGAGGAAAATGGGTCGGCGATGGCCGGAACTCTAATCCGCTTCGACGCTCGCAGACCCTCAAGGCCGAATAGACCTGCAGAACATTGGCAAGGCGCCTAACGAACCTCCTCTCGAAGTCCCGCTGTTCAACTCGACGGCGGACGCAGCTCTTTTCTGCCTGCGAGCCTCCGCCGCATCGATTCGAAGACAATCCGGTCTTTGTTCTTCTGCTTCTCTGGCCGCCGCTCGAGGTTGCGCATGACGAGGCCCATTCTCGGGTTGCCCTCGAAATGGCTGCGGTTGCGCTCGAGAAACGACCAGTAGATACGGTTGATCGGGCAATCGACCTTCGGATTGAAGCGGCAACTGTCGCAGTAGTCGCTCATCCGGTTGATGTAGTTGGCGCCCGAGACATAGGGCTTGGTGGTGAAGAGCCCACCCACCGCGTACGTCCCCATCCCTAAGACGTTGGGCTCGACGACCCAGTCGTAAGCGTCGGCAAAGGCGACCCAGAACCAGTCGGTCAGCTGCCGCGGACTGACCCCCAGGAGCGTTCCGATGTTGGCGAGAACCATCAGTCGCGGAATGTGATGTGTGTAGGCGTCGTCCCAGACCTCGGTAACGACCTGGTCGAGACAGGCGAGACCCGACCGCGCGCCCCAGAAGGCCGGTGGCAGGGGCCAGTCGGTCTCGAGCGCCGACGGCTCAGCGCCACCGAGAAACTCGAGGAAAACCTCCGACGACCGCCAGGCTTGCCCCGACCACGTCTCCCAGCCACCGTCCCCGGATCCGGCTCTGGTCGGCGGTTCGCCCGCCGGGAGCCTCCTAAAGCCGTCGGTCTCCCGATGCACGTGGCGCATGAACTCACGCCAGCCGAGAACCTGGCGGATGAAGCCCTCGCGGCTCGCGAGCGGCGCGTCAAGGTCGACGACGTCCGTGACCAGCGTCCTCGGCAGCAAGCGGTGCAGGTTGACGAGAGCCGACATGCGGGTGTGGAAGAGGTTCCTCGATCGCGTCGACATCGCATCTTCGTACGGCCCGAAGTTCTCGAGACAGTTGTCGAGCGCCCACGACCAGAGCCGCTCGGCGTCGTCGCGACTCGCCGGCAGCATCTCGAGGTCGAGGCGGCCGGGGTGGCGGGCGAAGCGCCGCTCGATCAGGTCGCCGACTTCGCGGGTGATCTCGTCGGTCTCGAAACACGGTGGCTCGGGCGCCGCCGGCTCCCCCTTCCACGGCCTTCTGTTCTCGGCGTCGAAGCTGAACTTGCCGCCGGTTGGCTTGCCCTTCTCCATGAGTATGCCGCTCTCGCGCCGCACCAGGCGATAGAAGGAATCCATCCGCCACGGCGGCCCCTTCCGGGCGCTGCGAAGAAACTGATCCGGACTCGTGAGCCACCCCTCGTGCGGCGCGACCTCGATGGCGCCGTTCGAGACGAGCGGAGCGAGGTCCTCACGCAGCTCCCGCTCGGCCGGCTCCATGACCCGGAGGGTCCCAAGGTCGGCGGCGATCGGTTGCAGCGCTTCGCGGTACGGCGCGTTGGTCACGACATGGCGCACCGCCACACCGCGCTCGGCCTGCTCGAGGGCGAAGTGCCGAAGATTGGCCAGAACCAGCGCCAGCTTTTGCCGATGGTAGGGGCGGTGCGCCGCCTTCCAGGAGCTCTCGACGAGGACGATTCCGAGCGACTCCGGGGATTCGCTGCCGAGCGGTCCGATCTCATCGCTCAACTGATCGTAGGGGATGAAGAGCCAGCGACGGTTCGCTGGCGAGGGGTTGAGCTCGGAGAGCCTGCGGCGGAATAGCTTCATACGTTTGCGACCGGCAACGGTCAAGCACAGTGACTATAGCCGACGTCCGAGCGCGGCCGCAGGCGTCGGCGATTGAGCATGTCACCAGTGGGGCCTGGACGCCCCGGTCGTTACTATAGAGTCCCCCCCTCGGGCTCCGTGTATTCTCGTGTGAACCGCCCGGCGAGTTCGTCAATCGACCGAGCGGACCTTCATCCGGGAGCGTCCAGCACATGGACGAAAAGCAACCTGAGCCAGCCGGCGACCAGACTTCGACGTCTCCATCGATCGAGCTGGTCGGGATCACCAAGAGCTACCGCGAAGGCGATCGACGGCACGTGGACCTCGACGGGATCGATCTTCGCGTCGAGCGGGGCGAGCTGGTCGTGCTTCTGGGTAAGAGCGGATCCGGCAAATCGACTTTGCTCAACCTCCTGGCGGGGATCGACCAGCCCGATGCCGGTCGCGTCGTCATCGCGGCAACCGATCTCACCGCGCTCGACGAGCGGCAGCGGACGATCCTCCGCCGCCGACATATCGGTTTCATTCTCCAATTCTTCAATCTGCTGCCGACCTTGACGGTGATCGAGAATCTTCTGCTCCCTCTCGAGCTCGAGTGCGCCGTGGGACGAGAGGAAAGGAATCGCAGGTCTTACGAATGCTCCTCGAGAAGGAGCTGATCACCGAGGCGATCTTCGACAACCTCCTGTCCTGGCGCCACAGCGACTTTTCAGCCCATGGGGCGGTACGGGTCGAGGATCGAGCCGGCGCCGGGGCGCCTCGGCCGGTACATGATCCGCTGTCCGGTTGTTCTCAAGCGGTTGACCTGGGAGGAGGATACTGGGGAGGTTGTTTACCGGGGCTGGCCCTCGCGCCGTGCCGGACCCGACGGCGGTCACGCTCGCTGAGATGTCCTCGAGTTTCTCGCCCGCGTCGTCGACCACATCCCCGAGCCCCCACAGCAGACGGTGCGCTACTGGGCTTTTATGCCAACGCGGCTCGCGGCAAGCGCCGCAAGGCCGCGCCGGCTGCAGACGGCACTCTCATGCCGCGCCAGCAGGGCGACACCGACGAATCCACCCGGCGAGCTCGGCTCAGCCGGGCGAAGTTGATCCACAGGGTCTACGAGGTCGATGCGCTCCTGTGCCCGTTCTGCGGCGCCGAGATGAAGGTCCTCGCCTTCATCGTCGACTTTGCCACCGCCAAGGCGATCCGCCGCAGCCTCGAGCTTCCCGCCCAAGAGCCCGAGCCCCTGGCTCACGCGCCACCGGAGACCCCGGTGCCCCTAGCAGAATCCGCCTGAGCCGGCAGGATCTTGAGCGCCACCTCTCGATTCAGGGTCGTATCCTCGGCCCGGTACACCTCTCCCATTCCACCCGCCCCAAGCTTGTCAAGGATCTTGTAGTGCCCCAGGGTCTGACCCGTCATTCGAGGCCTTCCTAGTTCTGGCTTGTCCCTATCCTACGTCTTTGCCACGTGGACGGCACTACATGCAGGGGGCTAGCGGACAAGAAAAGGCCGGGCGCGAGGCCCGGCCCGAGGATCAAGAGATCGACAGTCGACTACGGGACTGAGCTCGACCAAGCCGAGGTGTCGCCGGACTCGAAGCCGTCACGGAATCTCGTGGTCGTGCTGAAGTCGAGGTCATCAAGCCTCGCCCGAACGGGCTGGTTCGCGTTGTTTTGCCAGGTAAAGACGAAGACCCTGGCCGCCACGGCACCGATGGGTGCCACCGCTTCTTCGGACTCGAGGTGGAGCCAGGTTTCGAGGATCGGGGCTTTGATCTCGACGTCGCCGTCACCTGCGATGACGGTGCAATCAGCGTCGCTGTAGAAAACGAACGAAATCCTGGTCGATCCCTGCTGGGATACGTCGGCATCGTCGGGCCAGAAGAACCAGGTCGACGCGATGTAGCCGAACTGTTCGTTGACGGGCACGCATTGAGAGCAACGGACATTTCGATTGTCGTCGGTGGCGGTGACGTCATTCTGCATCGAGCCGGAGGTCGGCGAAACCAGACGATCGTCGGGGCTCCACGTGGTCACACCGTTGTTCGTGGTGCAGGTCCAACCGGCGAGCTGATCCGATACATCGAAGCCCGGGTTTACCAGGAGGTTTTGGGTCATGGCCGGGCCCGCCATCACGAGAGAAAGCGCGAACGCCCAGGTAGCCCTGATCATTGAAGCACCTCGATTCGATGATATCTCGGTTGCATGACTCAAGAGACTCACGAGCCGCCTATTCGAGATAATGGATGGGAGTTTCTTTTCGCGCACTACGAACGCACCACACCTGCCGTTCTGTGAATCTGGATTCCGGGCGATCGACAGCCGCCCGCGCGGCTGGAGCTCGAGCCGACACTGGCTCACGCTTGCCCTGCTAGACTCCTGCCAGCAATCCGAATCAGGCGGAAGGCAGCAAGCAGCAATCGCCACGATGGTGATGTCGGTCACTTTGGGGCCGAGACCATCAACAGATCGCAGAACTGCTCTTCATGAGTCTCAACGCTGCCGTTGAGTTCACGCCCGTGATGAACTTAGATGACCTGAGAAAGGCCCTGGAGAAGGTGCCCGCCTAGAAAACATCGCGACGCTACCTCCGCCCCAGGGGCCAGTGTCCAAGCACCTGGCTCTGAATCCTGTCTCAGCCTGTTTCAGGCTGTACTGAGGGCCTAAACCGCTCTGGATGAGCTAGGCCCCCCTTGGCAGGGAGAGATGGGGCCTTCATACAGGCTGAGACTGGTCGGGTAGTGGGCGGCAGGGGAACAGCCACCAAGAGGTGCCAGCCGATTCGCTTCTTCTCGGAGACCGGTTGAGTCCTTTTGGGCTCTAAAGGGCTCTTCCACGCAGGCTCCCGAATTCACGGGAAGCACAAACCGGAGTACCGAGACAGGAGTCCTGAAGATGAGAATGCCTTCGATCCCCCTTATCCTGAGCCTTGTCCTGGTGGCCAATGCAGCGAGCGGCCAGATCGATTTCGATCCCGCGGTCAACTACGTCGTCGGAACCAACCCCTCGGGGGTGGCCGTGACTGATTTCAACGGCGACCATCGAGCCGATGTCGCTGTCAGCAGTGATGCACCCGAAAAGGTCTCGATTCTCTTCAATGATGGCGGGGGAGGCTTCGGAGTGCCTGTTGCCGTTGCACTCGGCGGCGGCACGGCGCCCCACGGTGTGGCTGCCGGCGACTTCGACGGCGACAAGGACCTCGATCTGGCTGTCAGTCTCAAGAATGTGGATTCGGTGCAACTGTTGGTCAACACCTCTGGCTCGTTTGCGGCGGGCTCCATCAGTGTCGTCAACGGGACTCTACCGCGCGACGTGGTGGTGGGCGATCTGGACCACAACGGCCTGCCCGATGTGGTGACCTCCAACCGCGACTCGGACAATGTCTCGGTGCTGCTGAACAATGCCGGAGTGCTGGCTGGGGGCGTCACCTACGCCGCCGGGCTGGAGCCCAGGGTTCTCGCGCTTGGTCATTTCGATGGTGACACGTTCCTGGAGTTGGCGGTTGCTGCCAACGACGGTCGACAGGTGAGCGTCTTGCTCAACGATGGCGACGGCACCTTTGGCGCCCGCCGAAGAGGTGCCACCCGATTCTGCAAGAACGCGGGAGGGCATTGCGACGTCTAAGGTATGGCAAGGAGACTGCGGTTCATCCCCGAAGGCGGCGCCCTGGTCGAAGTGACGTGTCGGACAATGCAGGGCCGATTCCTGCTCAAGCCCTCCGATGAGTTGAAGTCCATCATCATCGGGGTCCTCGCTCGGGCCCAAAGGCTCTACCCGGTCGAGCTTCATGCGTTCGTCTTCCTCTCGAATCACTACCATCTTCTTCTGAGTGTCGACAATGCCCCTGGACTCGCCCGCTTCATGAACTTCCTCAACTCGAACCTGGCACGAGAGGCCGGTCGATTGCATGGGTGGAGGGAAAAGTTCTGGGGTCGCCGGTACCAGGCCATCGTGATCAGCCAGGAAGAGGCGGCTCAGATCGATCGACTCAGGTACCTCTTGTCTCACGGCTGCAAGGAGGGTCTGGTCGCTCGACCTCGAGAGTGGCCAGGTGCCCATTGCGTTGAGGCGCTGCTCGAAGGCCTGCCCCTAAGAGGTCTGTGGTTTGACCGAACCCAGGAGTACGCTGCGCGAGCTCGGCGAGAAGAGTTCGACCGCTTCGCCTACGCATCTCCCGAGACGGTACGGCTCGAGCCATTGCCTTGCTGGCAGCATCTCCCGGATGAGAGGCTCCGAAGTCGGGTCGCTGAGCTGGTTCTCCAGATCGAGACCGAAACCGCCGATCGACATGCCAACAAGGCAACTCGACCACTAGGTGTCAGTGCAGTCTTGGCTCAGCACCCTCACGATAAACCGTTGAGGTCAAACAAGGCCCTCGCGCCGGCCTTCCATGCGGCTTCCAAGGCTGCCCGAAGAGAGCTGGTGGAGGCCTACCGGTGGTTTGTCGGGGCGTACCGCGAGGCTGCGGAGAAACTGCGGCAGGGTGACTTCAGGGTCGGCTTCCCCGCGGGGAGCTTTCCGCCTCGCCTACCCGTGGTGGTCCGGATCCCCGATCTGGCGCCAGGCTAGCTCTCCTTCACCACTCGATCGAAGCCAGGAAGTGAATCGAACGCATGGGGCAGCCCGTGGCAGAGATTCCCTGGGCTGCCCGGCCGCACCCGCCCGGATTACCGGCATCCACGGACCCTCGGCTGATTCGATGTCGCGGCAGAACGACCTGCGGTCGGTGATTCGGGGGTCACAACTGGGAACCGGGGTACCCTCATCCCTGTTGGGAGCCAGGTTCGGCTGGCACCTCTTCCGGAGCTTCCTGGTTCGTGGCTCGGCACGTGCGTGAGGCCCGCGAGGATTTGAACTTGACCGAATGGCCGGTACTCGCCGTCGAAGAACAGCAGTTCTTCCTGGGCGAGATGAGGAAGCAACTCGAAGCCGGGAACATGCCGTTTGAAAGCTATCTTCTGCTGCATTGGGGAGCGCGGCTGAGCGACGCAGAGCGTGATCTGTTGCTGGCTTGGATCGACGCCGAGATCGACCTGTTGTGCGACACCGGCCTGCCTTGAAGAAAACCATAACTGCGATTCCAACGTAGCTCAACGAAACAGAAGGCGAGGTTCCAAATGACTCGAACGATCCAACGACTCACTGTCGCGGTGTGTTCAATCGCGGTCTTCTACCTGCCTGTCGCACCTCTAGGCGCACAGGTTCCAGACGAATTCACCAATCTCAAGGTCCTAGACAAGAACATCGGCAAGCAGGAGCTCGTGGGCGTCATGCGGGACTGGGCCAAAGGCTTGGGAGTTCGCTGCAACCACTGCCACGTCGGCCCGGACAACCTGCAGGGGATGGACTTCGCCACCGACGACAAGGAGCACAAGCGCGCGGCGCGGGTGATGCTGGAGATGACGCGGGAGATCAACCGTCAATATGTGGGTAGCTGGGAAGAGGAAGCAGAGGGTGAAGAGACGGGACACCAGGTCGTCTCCTGCTTCACCTGCCATCGTGGCCAGGCCGAGCCTCCTCGGAAGCTGACCTGGATCCTCGGTGAAACGGCGATGAGCGACGGCGTCGACGCCGCCATGGCCCAGTACAAGGAGCTCAAGCAAGAGCACTACGGCGCCGGCCTTTACGACTTCAGAGAAGGCATCTTCGGTGAGCTCGCCCAGATGGCTTTCGAGGCCGGGAAACCGGAGGTAGCGACCGAGATCCTGCGCTCGGCGATCGAGCTCTATCCCGAATCTGCAGACCTCCACGCCTTTCTCGGGATGGCATTGATGCAGAGTGGCGATGCGGCAGGAGCGGCCGCCAAGTTCGACGAGGCCCTCGCGTTGGACGCCGAGAATGCCAGCGCCAAACGGGGCAAGATGATGCTCGACAGAATGCAGCCACAGGGCGACGGTTAGGTCGGGGTCTGGAAACTCATCTCACCTGAAAGTGATTGAGATCTGACCGCTTCGGAGCAAGCCCGGACGGCCATTCAGGCGGTGAACTGAGGTCAAGCGGTCTTCTCGCGCCGGGTGTCGACTTTATGCGCGTCTACTCCCCATATAGAGGGCGCGCCGACCTCCTTCGTGAATCTCCCAGCGGGCTAGTGTTTCTCAATTGAGTTCGGAAGTTGCCGAACCAAACGAACCTCGTGATAGTTCGCCGACGAGAAGGGGACTGATCTGTCCAATCACAGTCTGTCCAAACAGCAGATCGAGCTGGTCGAGCGCATCGGCGTTCTCCACGACCGGCTCGGCTCTTCCCCCGCGCCCGGTCGTGCGGTGGGACTGCTCATGGTGTCGCTCGAGCCGGAGCTGACCTTCGATGAGATACGCGACGCCCTTGGACTGAACAAGAGCCCCACGAGTGCGGCGATCAATCTTCTCCTGTCGCTGCCTAACGACCCGGCGTTCAGCTGCGGGCAGAGCCCGTCAGCTGCAACGCCTTGCTAGGCGGCATTCTATGCATTCGGTCCAAATTCATTGATGTCCAGGATGAAGTCTTTTCTATCAGTGATCACAAGGCGCTTCTCAAGGAATCGGTACTCAATAGATTCAATAGCCACTTCTTGAGGAATCTTGTGGACAATCAAGCCAGCCTCCCCGAGCGCAAGTAGTCGAGTCCGGGTGTCCTGACGCCTCTTGTACTCATTAGTTGCTGAGTTGAAAACAAAAGCGTATCCCCTTACTTCGCATAGATCTTGAGAAACATCTTTCACTTCACCGACAAAATGGCGCCGAATGTCTCTCTCGAATAGACGCCTGGTGATTATGTGTAGCTTGTCCCCAATTCTTACTATGGATTCAGACAAGTGTCACCTCCGTTGGTTTTGCCGCCTGACCTGGATTGGACTGCTGAAAGAACCCGCGCACCCTGCAGACAAGGGCACTTAACGCGACAGGTCCCTGCGACACTCTATCAGCGGCGTGGTCCTGACCAGAGCTCTCGCCTGAGCGGTTCTAGTTCGTCGCACAACAGTAAGGTTAGGTTGGGCTGCTGGGCGGCCTAGGCGATCGGCAGCCTCCTTTCGAGCGCCGCCGAAGAGGTGCCACCCGATTCTGAAAGAACGCGGGAGGGCATTGCGACGTCTAAGGTATGGCAAGGAGACTGCGGTTCATCCCCGAAGGCGGCGCCCTGGTCGAAGTGACGTGTCGGACAATGCAGGGCCGCTTTCTGCTCAAGCCCTCCGATGAGTCGAAGTCCATCATCATCGGGGTTCTCGTGGAAACGGGGGACACAATACGGGTTCCAACCTCTAGGGGAATTGGGGACGGGCTCGCGAGTTCCGTCCCGCTGCGAACCACTCGGACGGGCCTCTGCAGGCAAATGGTCATCTGCCCAGGCCCCACTGCCCAAGGATCGGCCAAAGGCACGCCGGCCGCCTCAACCCTCGAGCCCTCAAAGATCGCTCGGAGACTTCGCCCGAGCGCCTCAACCCCCGAGCCGCCGGGCCCCCGACGTGGGCGGCTACGACAGGCCGAGGATTCGGGGGAGGTCCTCTTCGAGGGCTGCTTCGGCTTGGCTTTGGGTCTCGCCCATGGCAATCACGTCCAGCTTGCCGAAGCCTTCTAGGGGCCCGGTGTTGTAGAAGATGAAGCGCCCGGTTCCACTCCCGACATCGAAGGCCTCGGCGCCGACTTGTTCGACGAGATCGCCGAAGCTGGCTCCGACCAACCCAGGATGGACAAAGTCCTGGGCTCGATAAGGCGGTCTGGGCCGGCCGACCAAGAGGCGATCCAGGAAAGTCATGGGGATGCTCGTCCCACCCCATCTGCCGTTGCACTCCGTGAAGTGCAACTGAAATTCACCGTTGGGGTCGCCAACGAGCACGAAGTCGAAGGAGCAGCGGCCGACATAGCCGAGCGACTGGAGGGCGAGAGCGATGGCGATGGAGCCGTCTCCGGCGGCGGCGTTGACCGCTGGCGGTAGCGTCGAGGGCCGGCTGCCCACGAAAACCTTGTGCTCTCCTTCCAGTAGCTGCTCGAAGACTCCGTCGAGGCGTGGTGCCCCTATCGCCCTCGGTGGAATCCACAGCTGCGTCGAAGGAGAGTGGTCGACCTTTTCCCACGCCACGACCTGGACGTCCTCGTCACCCTGCCACTGGGTGCGATCGAGAAATCGGCGTACTTTGGCTGCCACTTCACCTACCGGTCGTCCCTGGATCTCGGCGGCCGCGAAGACCTTGTTGCCCATGGCAGAGGCGCAGCGAAGTCGCTTGAGGCCGACCTGGGCGTGGCGCTCGGCCAGCGACAGGAGCTCTCGAGCCAACGCTTCCGGCGATCGCCCGATTCGCGTTTCCACGAGCCAATCACGCCCCAGAACCGATTCCACCAGTTGGCTGAAAAGGTGCTTGTCGTTGGCTATCCAGGTTACCGGTGGTGGTGGCGCCGCCACGCTGACCGGGGCTCCCGTTGACTGGGCCAGCGACTGGGCCAGCTCCCACACCTCGTCGATGCCCATGAACGGATCGATGGTCAGGCTTCCGCCGGCCTCGATCCGCTGCAGGACCCGAGTCCTGGCTTCCCCTTCGCTGCAGGCTCGTGCCAGAGCCAACCGCGATTCGACCGGTGTCGCTTGCACGAAACCCACTGGGGCGAGATTCAGCTTTTCTTGGCAGTACGGCTCATAACCAGGCGTCGCCGGCGTCACCGCGGCGTAGAGGTCGTCAGGATCCGCTCTCAGCCTTGCCCTGTGTTGGTACTCTTCGACGCCGGTGATATCCACCAGGAAGGGAATTCCAGAGAAGTCGTCCAACCGGAGGACGGGAGCCTGAGGCCCGGAACCACTCCATCGCGACTTGGCGAACGGCGCGAGCCTGGCTTCCAGATCCAAGGCCTCGCTCAACGCTGCCGCAGCTCTTGCGGCGGCGCGAGCGGATTCCTCTTGAGTCCTTGTCTGAGTCATGGCCTCTACTGGTGCGACGTGCTGGCTCTAGTGTAGCTGGGTCGCGAGCTCCCCAACGGGTGCTAGCCGTCGGGGAAGAGCGTGGGGTCTATGCCTGGAACGACTCGCAGAGCGTTCTTGTAGTAGAGCTTTCTCAGCACGTCATCCGGCAGGTCGAGACCGTACATCTTCCAGAAGGCGTGCCGGCGGCGGTAGTAGTCGAAGTAGTCGTCGGCCGTTTCCAGGACCCGGAAATAGACGTGGTATTCCGCGGGTCGCCAGGAGTCCTTACCGAACATCACCCGATCCTGGTGGCGGATCAGCCAGTCCCTGGCGAAGCGTGGCTGTCGGCCCAACTCGGCGAGGACGGCGCCGATCTCGGTGTACATGTTGGGTAGCTCGTCCATCAGCGCGCCCAGTCTCTCCAGATCGTTGCCCATCCAGCCTAGATGAGCGTTGATGAAGTTGGTGTGAGGATGTTTGCGGAAGACGTCGTGCTGTTCGCCCATGACCTCTTCCCAGGAGGGATAGATCTCGGGGTCACGATAGCGGTCGGGCTTCTCGATGAGCTCCAGCAGCCTCTCGTTGTTTTCGTCTTTGTCTCTCCAGAAAGAGGCCGGCTCGCCGGTGTGGATCAAGACGGGTATCTTCAGCTCACCGCACTTGGCCCAGATCGGGTCGAGGCGTGGATCGTTGACGGGAATCCTCTCACCGTCGCCGTCCTCGGCAGTCAGACCGAGGTTCTTGTAGATCTTCAGACCCTTGGCACCGTTGGCGACGTCCGCCTCCAGTTTTCGCAGAGTGCGCTCGCCCCAGTCCGGCTTGTCGATCCCGAAGAGATCGATATTGGTGAAGACGATGAAGCGCCCCGGCGCAGTGTTCGTGGCGTTGGCCACCGCCCGCTCGAGATATTCACTTTCGTTCAAGGCAAAACGGGTCGTGCCGTCGGCCTGCTCGACTCGGCGAAAACCGCGCCCGCTCAGATTCACCATCACCGCCATGTTGAGCTTGTCCATCTCCGCCGTCAGCTCGCTGAGATCCTGATCGGGCATGCCGAACTGGTGGTTGTGGACATCGATGAAGGGGTACTTGGCCCGCGTCAGCGGATGCTCGGTAACCATAAGCGTGGAGGGTGGGTTGTATTCGTGAAACGGCAGGTTCTCGACATCCTGGGCCCAGGTGCCTGCGGCAAGAAACAACACCATCACGGCGGTCAGTGCTCGACTCATTCGCTCGGCTCCCTTGATCTCTAACCTGGAATTCGTTGGGGGAGGATATCGGATTTCGAGATACGAAAGGTTCACATGACGACGCGCCGACCCTGCCAGCCCGATTCCAGCTGAGGACAGGCGTCGCAGCGGAGCTTCGCGTCGCAGAATGGAATGTCGCAGCCGATGGTGCGGCCGAGCAGGGCCAGGGAGACCCTCTCCATCCTCTGCGTGTTCCTGCCTTTCACCAACACGACGTCTCCGTGCCGGAGGTCCGATGCAATGGCATCGACGGCCTTCACCAAGTCGTGTCCGGCGTTGATCACCAGCTCCCTTGGCATGCCTGAATCCACGGCCCCGGCGGCGTAGCGCCGGCGATGGCTGCCCAGGACCACGACTCGAGAGGCGATCTTTCCGATCCTCTGACCGAGCCGCCGGTAGATCGGTCCCTGGCTACCGGGCGGCTCGGAGATGTCTCCTATGACGATCAACTTGCGGGCTGCTGGGATCTCGGCCAGAACGTCGAGCGCAGTGTCGACGGTCTCCAAACCGCTCTTGAAGTCGTCTCTCAGCAGATGAGCACCATTGGCGAGTGGAACCACTTCGAGTCGGCCGGGCGATGGTCCGACCGACGAGATACGGGCACCGGCTTCTTGTAGGGGCTTACCCTCGCCGAGGGCAACTGCTATACCGGCCGTGGCCGCTCGCACCCCGGGTTCACCCAAGAGTCGGGTTCTTACCTCGATCTGTCTCCCAGCCGCCTCCACCGAGAAGGTCACGCCTCGCGGCCAATGCAGGCGCGGGCTGCGGGCCACGACATCACAACTCTCGCTGAAGCCGTAGGTCACTGTCCGAGCCCGGGTCTGATCCGCCATGCGAAGGACCTCATCGTCGTCGCCGTTGAGCACCGCGAGTGACCGAGCGTCGAGAATCCTGAGCATCTCGGCTTTCTCGTTGCGGGTGGACTCCAGATTGACCAACGAGCGATGGTGTTCTGTACCGATGCTGGTCACGACGACGACGTCGGGTCGAATCAAGCGTGCGTAGTGGGCCATCTGGCCCGTCCGATCGATTCCCACTTCGAGCACCCCGTAGGAATCCTGTGGACGGAGCCTGAGCATGGCTCTCGCCAGTTGACTCCAGGCATTCCGATGCGACACTTTCTTGGGATCGAGACCTAGTGCGCAGGCGACGGCCGTGGCCGTAGTGGACTTTCCGTACGAACCAATGACGGCGACGATCCGTGTTCGACCTCTCAGCCTCTCTCGGTGGATTCGGGCGAGCCGCGAGTAGACCGGCCAGGCTCGATGTTGGAGCCCTTCCTCGAGTTGGCTCCGACCCACCGGTGTGCGCAGAAGGTGAAACAGGTCGCTCGGCGAGTAGCGCATGCAATCGCCTCAGGGTACCAGCTGGAGAACCTGCTCGATGTGGGGCTCCACGTCCTGTTGCCACACGACTGTTGCGTCTCGATGCTCCTGGTTCAGTCTGGAAGCAACCCGCGGAGCTTCGAGATTGCCCGGTGACGCCTCGATTCTACGGGCAGCTCGGCCGTGAAACGCTGCAGCTCTGCCAACAGGGGATCTTCATCAGAGCGTCCGCCGATGATGAGGACGAAGGGCTCGACTTCCGAGTGGGCCGGTTCCGTGGAGAGCTTCCAATAGAGAATACCGGCCAGAAGATCTCCTCCCATGGCCAGGTTCGCTTCGTAGAGGCCCCTGACCGCCTCGGCTCGCTCTGTCGGATCGTCGGGCTGCTCCTCCCAGATCATCAGACGTGAGCCCGAAGGCGACGGCCGCACCGAAAAGCCATTGGCCGCCCAGGGCTCGATCGTCGAGTTGGCTCGTCGGGTATAGCCCAGCTCGGTAAACAGTACCCTGTGATCGGGAACACCCTGACGGATCCGAAGCGCATCTATGGTCTGAAAGATGTTCGTCCAGCGGGTCGTGAAGAGGGCCGTTCGTGGGCCGGCGGTCGACTCGGGCAGATCACGCTTGCGGAGGGGAAAGTAGGCGTTGATGCTGATGAGATCCAGCTTGTTCCAGAAGCCCACCGACTCGAACTGATCGAAATTGGCGGCATAGGTCAGGGAACCGCTGTAGACCTCTCGAACCTGGTCGATGAGCCCGGCCCATCGTCCTGCGATCAGTCGGCGCCGGGCATTGACCTTCGTTATCGGGTCTGTGGCGTCGAGAAACGAGACCTTCTCGGCCCATTGTGCGTGGGCCGCGGCCCGATCATCGAGATAGGGTTCGATGCCCTCGTATCCTTCGCTGCCGCGCACCCAGATCTGCTTTCCCTCGATCGCCTCCCGGTGCTCCAGGACCTTGGCGTTCTCGTGGTCCACTTTTTCTTCGTTGGACCAGTACTCCTCGAGAGCTGGCAGCTCGTCCACTGGCACGGTATCGGCCATCGAGTTGAGCTCGCTACCGATCGCCAGGACATCGATGCCCTCTTCCTCTGCGATGCGAGCCCATTCGAGAACGTAGTCGCTATATCGATCGAACCACTCGTTCAAGGCCTCATCGGAGTCCGGCATGATCATGCCGTGCCAGAAGAATTTGTTGCGCTCGAAGGCGTGATCGAGGGCGACGCGTAGTACCAGCACCACGTCGAGACCCGCATTTCTGGCGGCACGGGCTTCCGAAACGACCCAGGGCTCCTCGTCCTCCCACCAGAGATTCGTCGAGTCCCAATCCCCCTGCTTCGCATAGACGGTGACCGCGACCGTGTTCATCCCGCTCTCCGTCAGGGCGCGAACCCATGCGCCGTGGTCGGGCTCGTTGACCTGAATACCACCCAGGTAGAAGACAGGCCCGGTCGACCGCAGGGCCAGAAAGAGGCCGATGCCCGCCAGGAGAACCAAGAGGATGGTCAGGAGACTACGCAAGGTCGGACCCCAGTGACTTCGCTAGGAGCTTAATGAGCATTGAAGGCTACGGCGCCGAAGACTCCTGGGTTCGGGGTGGGCTCGAGCATCATCGGGCCTACTACCTCGACTGCAAGCTGGTATCGTTTTGGCCATCGCCGGAAGAACCACACGTTCTCGAGATTCGCCACCACCGACGCCCCTTCGAGTCCACCCTTGTCTCTGTACACCATACGCCGTCTGATCGGACCGCTGCTTGTCGGGGCCGTTGCCCTGACCGCAGTCGCCTGGTTCATGAAGGGTCGCCTGGTTACCTCCGCTGCCATCGAAGCACCCCTGCTGCAGGAGCCCGAGCAAGGAGCCACGGCCCGAGAGCTCTTCGAGTTCGAGTACAAGGGGCAGCAATGTCGGGTAAAGCCGGTGGCCACCTATGAGTTGTGGGGCCTCGTTGTCAGTCACAACAACATCGAGAGCATCGCCGACCTCTACCATGACAGCACGTCGGTCGATACCAAGGATCTCTGTGTCATCTGGGGCGGCAACCTCGAAAAGGACGATTTCCGGCAGGTCGAGTTCAAGAGCGGGTCGTGGACCTGCTACTTCCAATACCCGCAGGGCGTGAAGTTCGCCCACCACGAGCTCGGCAACAACCACCTCATCACTGACGACCCGTCGATTCGAGACCAGATCGCCGGGGTCAGGGTCGGCGACCAGGTCCGAATGAGGGGGCTGCTGGTGGACTATCAGATGGACGACTGGGAGACCTTCTGGCGGCGATCCAGCACCGTGCGAACCGACACCCTGTGTGAAGTGGTCTTCGTGGAGGAATTGGAGGTTTTGCAGCGGGGAACCCCAGGCTGGTATACCGCATACCGAGTCGGGAAGGGCCTGATCATGGCACTTCCGGTCCTCTATCTTTTGGTCTTCTTCCTCGAGTCGGGCCGGTCGGACAGCCAACTCGGCAGGCTCTAGCCCCGCCAACCCTACCGGCCTGGGTCTTGGGTCTCGGGTCCTGCGTACAGAGTCCAGCTTGTCCACAGTGCCGGGGATCAAGGGATCAGGGCCTGCCAGTCGACCGGCTCGGGGCTCGTCAGGACCTCGGGTGGCAGGGCCTCCAGGACAGCGATATCGGTGTGGCCGTTCTCGCCACGGTTGTCCGAGAGGAGGATTCGGCCATAGCGCTGCCAGTTGCGCCAGGGCGAGGAGAAGCGCGGTTCCTCGTCGTCCGCATTGGCGTAGAAGTCCCATTGCTCGACCAGGCCGCTGTCTGCCGCGACGTAGACGCGGTACTTGTTCTCAGGCGTATTGCCGACGGCCTCGAAAGTCAGCTGCAGCACCTCGGCCGGACGACCATCCTGCATCTGTCCCTTGCCGACGTGCTTCAAGGTCACGCCAGAGTCCTTGAGCTTGTAGGGCATGAACATCCAGTAGCTGTCGTTGATCCAGGCACTCTCGCCGTTTTCCAGCATCGCCGCCAGCTCGTCTACGTCTGTTACCGGGACTCCGTCTATCCAGGCCCGACCCTGTTGGGTGCGCAGATTCATGAGGATCAAGTAGGGGCGCTCGGTCTCGCGGTCGGCACCTTCGATCCGTAGGTCACCGGTTTGCTTGTCCCAGACATGGCGGCGTCGACCAAAGAAGCTCCAGGTGAGGAACCGGGTCTCGTCCCAGGCCTGGCGCCCTCCGAGCTCGACCATGACGCGGTCAGCGATCTCAATCGCCTCCGAGTCGGAGCCCTGCAGGTTGAAGCCTTCAGCCGGCGGGTTGGGTTCCGATGCCCCCAGGGCCGCCCCGACCGCTGCCAGCAGGGTGTAGAGAACGAGCGTTGTCAGAATCGTTGGGCGCTTGACCATCAGGACCTCCTCTCAGAGCACTTGAACTCTACGATACGCGGTCCGGTTTCGCGAAGTTCGAGTCAGGCTCAGAAGGGTACGTCGACGGCTTCGCACAGAAACTCGACCAGGGGGCTGCCCTTTCGGCAGAGTTTCCTGTACTCCGTCAAGAAGTCGGGATCTCCCGCGGTCTTCGCCTCGAAGTTGGCAACACCGATGAAGTCCTTGCGCTTGAGGTCCTCGATCAAGGCGTGGTCGGGGTCGAAACCCTTGGGCGCCCGCTTCAGGGACTCTCCCGCCAACTCCAGGGTCTCGGTAAATCGTTTCGATTGTGTGATCCGCTTCCATCGCGCCGGCTGCTCGGCCATAGCGGTACGGATGGCGGATAGAGAGCTCGCGTCCGGGTGCCAGATCCCGACCCCGGCGAAACAGCCTCCAGGTTCGAGGTGGAGGTAGAAGCCAGGAGCGTGGACGTCCTTGCCCTGCTTGTGGCGGAACTGGATTCCCACATGAGTCTTGTAGGGACTCTTGTCTTTGGCGAACCGAGTGTCCCGGTAGATTCGGAACATGGAGCCACCGGAAGGGCGAGGGTCGGCGAGGAAATGTGGACTGATCCTGCGCAGCTCGGGTCCGAAGTCACTGATGAACTGCTGCGCGGGATGTCTCACCTCGTCCTCGTAGCGTTGCTTGTTGGCTTGAAACCACTCGCGCTGATTGTTCTGCTTCAAATCCTCCAGGAACTGGAAGAACGCTCGGTTGAAGTAGGGCGATTTTGAGGGCATACCTGGTCTCCTCACGGGTCCGGCGGAAAGGTGAACGGGACGCTTCATCGTGTCATACGGAATGCGACAGGATCGGGTTTTGTGAGTTCTGTGAAGTACTTGAGACAGAGGACTCTTGCCGGTGTAGACTACGGGCCGAGTCGAGCTCACCACGCCTTCTGGCGTGCGAGGTAATGAGTTCACAAGAAGTTCGTTCCCCACACAAGCTGAAAACGGGAGGTCAAAGATGCGGAAAACCATTCTCCTGGGTGCTGTACTTGCCCTGCTCGCTCTTCCGGCGGTCGCCGAAGAGTTGACTCTGGATCAGGTCCTGGCCAATCACTATGACGCGCTCGGCGGCCTGGACGCCATCAAAGGCATGGAAACGGCGACGTTCGTCGGCCGGATGGCTATGGGGCCGGGTGCCGAGGCGCCATTCAAGATGTTCTTCAAACGGCCGATGAGGGCCCGGCTCGAGTTCACGATGCAGGGTATGACCGGAATCCAGGCTTACGACGGAGAGGCCGCATGGATGGTCATGCCGTTCATGGGCAAGTCCGACGCCGAAGTGATGGCCGACGATCAAGCGAAGAATATGCAGGAGCAGGCCGACATCGACGGCCCCCTCGTGGATTGGCAGGAAAAGGGCCACAAAGTCGAACTGATCGGCCTGGAGGATGTCGACGGCACCGAGGCCTACAAGATCAAGGTGGATCTGGCTAACGGGGATGTGCGGTACCACTTCCTGGATAGTGAGTACTTCATCACGATCAAGCAGGAAGGCAAGACCACGATGCAGGGCAACGAGGTGGAGTTCGAGACCATTCTCAGCGACTACAAAGAGGTTGGTGGCCTGATGTTTCCCCACTCGATCGAGAGCAAGCCGATGGGTGCGCCCGCCGGCCAGGTAATCACGATCGATGAGATCGAGGTCGGCATCGAGGTCTCCGACGATCTCTTTGCCATGCCTGCACCTACCGCCGAGGCGGCCGAGTAGTCAGGGAGAGAGACCATGAAGAGCAATCTCTTGAAGACAGGCATCCTGATGGTTGCCCTGTTTGGGCATGGTCTGCCAGTCAGGGCGCAAGTCGAGATCGACTCCAATACCTTTGGAGGCTTGCATGCGCGTTCCATCGGTCCGGCTGTCATGAGTGGCCGGATCGCCGCTATTGACGCCGTACCCGCGGATCCGTTGACGATATACGCCGGAGCCGCGAGCGGTGGCGTGTGGAAATCGAAGGATGGCGGCCTGACCTGGAAGCCGATCTTCGATGACTATATCCAGTCTATTGGTGCGATTCGGATCGATCCGCAGGACTCGAACACCGTTTGGGTCGGCACCGGAGAGTCGTGGGTTCGCAACAGCGTCTCGGTAGGCGCCGGCGTCTACAAGTCGACGGATGGCGGCGACAGCTGGAAGTTCGTCGGTTTGGGTGACTCGGAGCGCATCGCGCGCATCGTCATCGATGCGGACGAAAGCGACACGGTCTACGTCTGTGCCACAGGCCAGCTGTGGAGCGCAAACGAGGAGCGCGGTGTCTATAAGACCACCGACGGCGGCGAGAACTGGGAGCGGGTTCTCTGGGTGGATGAGAACACCGGGTGCTCGGATATCGCGATCGATCCCCAGAGCCCCAACATCCTCTATGCCGGCATGTGGCAGTTTCGGCGATACCCGGACTTCTTCGAATCCGGCGGTCCTGGAAGTGGGCTTTACAAATCGACCGACGGCGGCAAGAACTGGAAAGAGCTGACCGCCGGTCTGCCCGAAGGCGAGAAGGGGCGCGTCGCAGTCACCGTGGCTCCGAGCCGTCCGAGTCGAGTCTATGCCGTGGTCGAGGCCGAGGAGACGGCCCTCTACAAATCGGACGATCTCGGAGAGAGCTGGGAGCAGATGAACAACTCTCTGGCGGTCAAGAGTCGTCCCTTCTACTTCGCCTATGTCGTGGTAGATCCGGAAGATTTCGAGCGGGTCTACAAACCGGGGTTCTATTTGGGGGTCTCGACGGATTCCGGTAAGTCCTTCACCTCGATCTTGAGCGGTGGGTTCGACATGGCGGTGCACAGCGACCACCACGCCCTTTGGATCAATCCCGACAATCCCTACGAGCTGCTCCTGGGAACCGACGGTGGCGTCTACATGTCCTATGACCGGGCCGCCCACTTCCGGCTCATCAAGGCCCTGCCTGTCTCCCAGTTCTACGAGGTCAGTTACGACTTCGACCGGCCCTACAACGTATTCGGGGGTCTGCAGGACAACGGCTCCTGGATGGGTCCCTCGCGCTCGGCCGGCGGCATCGAGAACAAGGACTGGACCCTCGTGGGTCAGGGCGACGGCTTTCATACCTACAGAGACCCCGAGGAGACGGACATCATCTACGCCGAGTTCCAGGGTGGAAACCTGACTCGCTATTACTTGTCAACAGGGGAGTCCAAAGAGATTCGGCCCCTGCCGGGCGAGGGCGAGGAGGACTATCGATTCAACTGGAACACGGCGCTGCATCTGTCGCCCAGCTCTCCGGGCACCCTCTACTACGGTGGCCAGTACCTGTTCCGGTCGCCAGACCGGGGCGAATCGTGGCAGAAGATTTCGCCGGATCTGACGACCAACGACCCACAACGGCAGCGTCAGATGGAGACCGGTGGTCTGACGATTGACAACTCGACGGCCGAGAACAACGCCACCATCTACACGATCTCGGAATCGCCCAAGAACCCCGAGGTCCTGTGGGTGGGTACTGACGACGGCCTCGTGCAGGTGACCCGGGACGGCGGTGAGAGCTGGACCAACGTGACCGCCAATATTCCGGACCTACCCGGCGGCCTCTGGATCTCTCACGTGGAGGCGAGCCCTCACGAGGAGGGTACGGCGCATTTGTCCGTGGATGGGCATCGATCGGGCGACATGAACACCTACCTCTACCGAACCACTGACTTCGGTTCCACATGGGAGTCCATCGTCAGTGAGGGCATCGAGAGCTTCGCCCATGTCGTGGCACAGGATCCGGTGAACCCCGACCTCCTGTACGCCGGCACCGAGTTTGGACTGTACGTCACCTTGGACAGTGGCAGCCGGTGGGCGCGATTCAAGGGCGGTCTACCGCCGGTACCCGTACGGGATCTGGACATCCATCCGCGCGATCACGATTTGATCGTCGGCACCCACGGCCGAGGTATCTATATCCTCGACGACCTGACCCCTCTCCGCGCCCTGACTGCTGAGACCCTCGAGGCCAATCTGGCCTTGCTGCCGGCTCGCGACGCGGTCATGGCGGTTTCGGGCGGCATGTCCTGGTTCACGGGTAGCGACGAGTTCTCTGGGAGGAACCCGCCCGAGGCGGCGAGCATCTTCTACTATCAGAAGAAGCGGCACATCTTCGGCGATCTCAAAGTCGAGATCTACGACTCCGAAGGTGAGCTGATCACCACGATTCCCGCACCGAAGGTGAAGGGTCTGAATCGGGCGGACTGGCCCATGCGGCTGCCTCCACCCAAGCTGCCTCCCGCCACGAACCTGGTTTTCGTCTTCCAGGGTCCGCGGGTGCCAGAGGGTACCTATACCTACAAGCTGATCAAGGGCAAGGACACCTTCGAAGGGACCGTGAACCTGGTGGCCGATCCCCGTTCACCCCATTCGGCGGAGGATCGTAAGCTGCAGCAGGAGACCGCCCTCGAGCTCTACGATGCCCTGGAGGGTCTGACCTACGTCATCGACACCCTGATCGATGTGCGGGACCAGACCAAGGGTCGGGCAGAGGAGGCGAGCGGCCGAGGCGGACTGGCCAAGAATCTCGAAGCCTATGCCGACGAGTTGGAAACGTTCCGCGGTTCGTTGGTCTCCACGGCGGAGACTGGCTGGATCTCTGGTGACGAGAAGCTGAGGGAGAAGATGGGCAACCTCTTCGGCGGTATTGTCAACTACGACGGACGCCCGACCCAGTCGCAGATCGACCGCAAGGACGTACTGATAGGTCAATTGACGGCGGCCGAGGCCCGGTTCGAGGAGCTCACGACGAGCAAAGATCTCACGTCCTTGAACTCGCAGCTTCAGGGTCGAGGTTTGGAGGTGATCAACGTCATGAGCCGTGAGGAGTGGGAAGAAAATCAGAAAACGAGCGGCTCTTCCTCCTCGGGTGTGAGCGCCAAACGTTTGGCCGGAATCATGGCGAGTCGGGCGCTGCTGCCACTCGGTTTTTAGCAGCCGGATTGAATTTGTCCTCGAGGTGCTTCGGCCCCCGGGAGATCGGGGGCTTTCTTTGTTCTCAGGGCGTCGGCCTGGACTCAGCACAGCTGAGCCCAGGGCACCGCTGAAGAATCAAGAAGTAGTCCCCGATCCGGCCGGCGGGCCGATAGTGCTGCCGCACGATGGGTAGCAACGCTTTGTCCTGCATCAGGCGCTGGACAGAGGAATAGGGGAGGCCGAACCAGGGAAAAGAGTCGTTCGTCCTGACCAGGAGGAGCTCTGGCTGCTGATCCCGCACCGTCTCGACGATTTCCTGGTGGACGCTGTCGGCCAGCGAGTAGCCCGGCATGTAGGCGAAGGTAGTGACGAGATGGCGGCCAGCGGTCGGCCGCTCGCCGAGCAGATAGGTGACGCCGGCCAATCCCAAGACGTAGATGCTCTGGCCTTCGGGAACGATCTCGCGGACGATCTGTGAGGCTTCCAGCTCCCTGGCGTAGCTGTAGTAGTGAGCTTCGTTGCCCCGCCGTTCGTGGACGGAGGCGAGAGCCTCACGGCCTGACCACCAGCCCGCGAGATCGGCCGTATCGACCAGGAATCGGGGTGTGGCAATTAGCCAAACACCGATGAGTCCTAGAAGTGTTCCGCCTGCGACGGTCCTCCACCAGGAGTCTCGGGTTCCGGTAGCCAGGTGGAGTAGACCTTCCATACCCCAGGCGACCAGGACCGAGACCCCGACCATAGCGGGCACCGCATGGTAGCGAAAACCGGCGACTCCTGAAGCGAAGGCGGCCAGGCCCCAGGCAAGTGTGCCGACGATGAGAAGCCAGGACGCCCAGCGGATCGATCGCCGCCGGGCCAGCCAGGCGAGCCGCACAGCTCCCAGGGCCGTCAGAGCTGCGACAACGAGATTCCGAGGCGTCGAGAGAAAGTAATGGGTGAATCGATCAAACAGGTTGGAGGGAACAGGTCGTACACCTGCCAGGTAGGCGGGATGGTGCTTCGAGAACAAGTGAAAGAAGCCATCGAGGCTCCCCGAGATCATGACGAACACAGCAAAGACAACCGAGACGATGACGACCCCGAAAGTCAGATCCCAGGCCCGGCGCTTGCCCCGATTCGTCCGTACGCCTTCCCACAGGAGTACCAGGAAGAAGAAGACTAGGAGTACCGATGCTTGCGGCTTGAGCCAAGCCGCCCAGGCCAGTGCCATGCCGGATACCAGTGCTGGAAGACGACGATCGGGGAGCGCGATGCTGAACAGCGCTGCGCTCAAGCCCAGCGCCACGACCGCGGCTTGAAAGAACTCGACCTGTCCACGGTCTGGCAGGATCCAGATCGTCGAGGAGGTGAACGCGCAGAAGCTCACCGGAAGCAGAAGAAGCAAGGCTAGTGACGGTCCCTGGTGATCGTCGGATCGCAGAGCCAGGGCGCTTGCCCCAAGACCGAGGCCCGCGAGGAACAGAAATGCGAGCTCTACGACGCGTGAGGCCAACGCTGAGGTGCCGAAAAGCGAGATCCGGATCATCTCCTGCAGGTAGATGGCCGGTGCCTTGTGGTCGAAGACATCGCGGTAGAGAGTCTCGCCCTCGAGCATGTAATTCGCCACGGCCGCGAAGAGCGCGGCGTCCTCGAAATAGGGAAAGACCAGGGCTGGGGCCAGCAAGAGTGCAGACAGAATCGCCGCGACAAGTGAGATCAATGCGATCCGAGCTCTCATGGGGCTCTCATGCTACGCGATGGTCCCTGGGCGCACCCCAGCACCTAGTCCTTCTCATCGTCTTCCATCGCGCCTTCGGGTGGTCTCTGGGGCAGGGGCTTGCGCGGCAGCATCTCGTCGCGCATGGCGGCGTGATAGGCGAAGGAGGCCATGACCACTGAGGCCTGTACGAGGTCCTCGCGCCGAGCGTGGTCGAAGACATCCCAGTTGGAGTGGTGGGTGCGAGGGTAGTAGTCGAGGTCATCCTGGATGAACTGGAAGCCGGGTAGACCGACGGCGTCGAAAGCAACGTGGTCAGTGCCGCCGGTGTTGCGGTTGGTAACGGTATCGGCGCCCATGTCACGAAAGGGCTTGAGCCACTCTTCGAACACTTGCGCCACCGCCGCGTTGCCCTGGGTATAGATGCCGCGAATCTTGCCACTGCCGTTGTCGAGGTTGAAGTACCCCGAAAGCTTGGCGTGATCGGGCTTGGGTGTGATGGGCCAGCCAAGTGTCCGCAGGTGAGCCGGGAACTCCTGCTGGTCGGGGATCTTGGAGTCGGGTCGGGAGGCGTAGTGTTTCTCGACGTGGGCGCGAGACCCCAGAAGACCCTGCTCTTCACCGGCCCAAAGCCCGACCCGAATGGTGCGACGTGGCCTTACGCCCAGGGCTGTCAGGATTCTCACCGCTTCCATGACCACGGCTGTACCGGTGCCGTTGTCATTCGATCCGGTGCCTGGATGCCAGGAATCGAGATGGGCTCCCAGCAGGACTACTTCGTCTGCTTTGTCGGTTCCCGGAATCTCGGCAATCGTGTTGTAGACCATGAGGCTGTCATCGTAGAACTGAGCCTCGATGTCGATCTCGAGCTCGACGTCCTGTTCCTCTTCCAGCAGCCGCAGTATCCAGTTGTACTGCTCGGTGGCTATCGCGATCGTCGGTAGGCCGACACTTGCACCTGGCTCTCGAGAGCCCGCGCTGCCGAGGCGCAGCGTGCCGCCGTCACGCGAGCTGATGTCCACCACGGCAACCGCGCCTTCCTTGATCAGAAAATCGTTCAAGGCTCGACGCAGCTGCAGTTGTTCTCTGGCTTCCTCGAGCCATTTCTCGACCCGACCGGAGGGAAAGCTGAAGTGTTCCATCTCCTCGAGCTCGGTTGGGGAGAGGCGAGCAAACTCGGCCTGCTCTGGAGCCGTGATCTCTCGGCTGTCGCTGACGAAGAGGACCTTGCCCTGCAGCCCGCCACGATACTGATCGAGGTCATCCTCCGTTTCGAGCGTTACTTTGAACGCTCGGCCGCGAACAGGGCCGCTGGTTCCCGGGGTCCACGCTTTGGGCAGAGCCATCAACGGAGTCTGCCGAGGCTGGATCATGTGTACCGCGGAGCGACTGAAGGACCAGCCACGTCCGAAGGGGCCCCACTCCTCCAGGCGACCATTCTTCAGACCCCATTCTTGTAGTTTCTGGAGCGTCCACTCGTTGGCCTCCACGAGAGCCGGCGAGCCGGTCAGCCGGGGACCGATCCGGTCGGTAAGGTACTGCAGCGTGTCCATGACCTGCGAGCGGTTGATCCCCTCGTCGCGGATTCGGTTGACCATCTCCCAATCGATGGGCTCGTCAGCCCACAGGGTGCGGGTCAGCAGAAGGATGGTGCCGGCGAGAAGAGTGGTGCTTCGTCGCATTGCGGTTCTCCCAATCAAGCACCCACATGATGCATGAGGGTTTCAAGTGGCGCGGGGTCGTACAGGTCGCGACGACTACGCGCGGCAGTCTACCTCACTGATTCGGACTCGAAGAGGGTTCCGAGCGACGTTCGGGAGCACCGCGGACAAGCAGACGAAACCGGGGCAAAACGATAGAATGTTTCCCTCGGGCCGAGCCGTAGTTCAGCATTGAATTCAAAACTTCCAAGCGAGGGGCAGACAATGGTCATTTCTCTGGTCAATGTGAAGGGTGGCGTCGGAAAGACCACCACCGCGGTCAATCTGGGAGCGGGATTCGCGGGCAGTGGACTGCGGGTTTTGTTGGTCGATCTCGACCCTCAGGGCTCGGCCAGCTATTCACTCGGCGTCGACACCGACCAAGCGGACTTCTCGAGCGTAGATCTCCTGGTCGGGGAGCAGCCGATCAGCAATGTGATCGTGGGAACCGGTGTGCAAGGCCTCGACCTCATTCCCGGATCCATGAAGTTGGCCGGGGCCGATCTCGCTCTGGCGAGAAAGATGCACCCGGAGCAGCGGTTGAAGAGGGCGTTGAGGCCCCTGCGGCGTCGGTATGACTTCATCCTCGTCGACTGCCCCCCCGGCCTGTCGATTCTCACCGTCAACGGGCTGGTGGCGGCGGATTTCTACATCCTTCCTGTGGTGCCTCACGACCTGGACATGGAGGCGATGAATCACTTCTTCATGGGCCTCGAGACCCTTGGCCGCAGTGTGCGCGGGCTGCCCGACCTTCTAGGAGTTCTGCTGACGATGGTGGATCACCGCACTTCGGTGACCGACGCTGTCGTCGAAGCCATTCGAAGAGCGCTAGGCAGGGAGGTCTTTCAGACGGAGATTCCCATAAACGTCCGTCTCGCCGAGGCTCCAGGGTACGGAATCTCCATCTATGGCTACGAGGGATGGTCGTCAGGAGCCAGGGCTTATAGCCAACTGGGCGGGGAGGTCATCCGCCGCTTGCGGAAAAAGGGCGCGATCTGAACGCAGAGATTCCGCATCGTTCGATACGGACTCACTTCTGGTCCTGGGGCTTGGGTCCTGGGCCGGATGGCAACCAGAGTCTGCGAAAAACCTGGCAATCAGGAAAGGAGCAGTTCCTGCCTTGCCAATTCGTGTATCCACTCGTCGATGGCCTCGGCCATGTCGGCAGGTAGATCGAGAAAGCGGAGCCCCATTCCCGGGTCGTATTGATGCTCACGAGAGTAACGACGCTGCCAGACGACTTCGCAGTGGCACTTGGCGACTCGATTGATCGGCTCGGGTAGCGAGAACTCGACCCAGAACTGGCTGCCGGGCTCACGTGGGTTGATGGTGCCGATCATCATGCCGCTCTTGCTCAGGTCCTTGGCGTAACCGAAGAAGCTCTTGTGTCCATCGGTAACCTCTGCCTGCAGAACCAAAATGGGGGCACGCAGTGCCTGCCGTGAATCAGCAGGGGGGAGCTCCTCGGTCTTGCGCGTCTGCTCTTCCAAAATCATGAACCACCTCGTAGGATTTGGCAGTGCAAGTTGTCGTCAGCCAGTTCCCAGTGTGAGCAGCGGTCTCCTGCTTGGCTATGAAATAGCTCACTCGCGTGATCGGGGGAGAAATGAGGCAGACTCGAAACATTGTGCGCAGTCTCGGATCGCGGGCACTTCCATTGGCGCTCCCTCTCCTTTTCTTGCTCCTTTTCGGGGCCCTCCTCGTCGGGCTCGGGTGCAGTAAAGTGCTACCGAAGAGGTCGGCAGGTGAGAAGCTCTACCGCGAGTACTGCGCGGACTGCCATGGGCTCAACGGCGCTGGCCACACCATCAGGTACATGGGCAACCCCAAAGCGGATCTCACAGATAGCTTCTGGAAGTATGGTGGGGGGGACAGTGTGGCAATTCAGGAGACGTTGCGCCAGGGTCTGGTGGAGCTCCATCCTGCATCCATTCAAAGGCTCGATGCTAAGCAGGTCAAAGAACTTGCCGACTGGGTCCTGAAGCTGCGAGGCGAAGTCAGCCGTTAGGCCCCGTCGACCGCAGTTCCGGGAGTGTAGAGTCGCGGAAGGGCGAGTCTCAGGGCCATTCGGCCGTGTTGCCCGACTCGAATCCGTCCGCAAAGATGGAGCTGGCGCTGATGAAACGGAGAATCGTTCCCCCGAGGTCCACCAGATAGAGCTCGCCGGACTCGTCTTCCCCGAAGGCGCTGATGGAATGGGATGTGGTGCGCCATAGGGACTGCGTCCATCCGCCATCCGACCTCTGTGTGCCGAGCCAAATACGCCCGCTGCAGTAGTCGCCGAAGATGTAGGTACCTGCCAAGCCGACGATCGACTGCCCACGATATCGATAGCCACCCGTCACCGAGCAGCCCAGAGAATGGGCGTACTCGAGGATGGGAAAATCGTACAGGTGGGCTGCACCACAGAGGGGGGACGGATCGTTGGGGTTGGCAGTTCCCGCTTCGAAGCAATCCCAGCCCCAGTTCATGCCGCCCGCACTCGGCCAGGGCTCCAAGTCGATTTCCTCGATGGCGTTCTGACCCACGTCGCCGATGAACATGTCGCCCGTGTAGCGGTCGAAGCTCCAGCGCCAGGGATTGCGTAAACCCAGCCCCCAGATCTCGTCGCAATCACCAGAGCCACCGATGTACGGGTTGTCGGGCGGAATCCCGTAGGCCGCCTTCAAGCCACAAAGGTCGTTGGGCTCGGCGGGCGGCATGCCGTCGACATCAATGCGGAGCATTTTTCCGAGCAGTGTGCCGGGGTCTTGGGACCGCTCGTTCGGGTCGTTCGAAGAGCCTCCATCACCCATGCCAATGTAGAGATAGCCGTCGGGTCCGAAGAGGATGTTGCCGCCATTGTGATTGCTGAAGTCCTGCTCGATCTCGAGGAGGATGGTTGCGGAGGCTGGATCCGCAAGATCTGGATCGTTAGCTGACACAGCGTAGCGGGCGACGATTGTGCGGTCCTTTGCTGTTGGAGGATTGTGGGTGTAGTTGACGAAGAAGTAGCCGTTGTTGGCGAAGTCGGGGTGGAAGGCGAGTCCGAGGAGCCCTTCCTCGTTGGCGTCGTCCTGGACGAGATCTTCGATATCCAGGAAGGGGTCGGCGAGTACCTGTCCCCCTTTCAAGACCCGGATCTTGCCTGCCTGCTCGACGACGAAGAGGCGTCCAGAGCCATCTCCGGAATGGCGAATGGCAACGGGTCGAACAAGGCCGCTGGCGATCGTCTCCAGGTCGAGGTCGTCTGGGGCGTCGGCATGTAGGGCCTCGGGAGCGAAGACGACCGCCAGAGACCAGAGCAGGAGATTTAGCAAGGTAAGAGAGCGCGACATTCGACAGGTCATTTCTCGGCTCCCGGTAAGTCGACGATTCGAGTTTCGCGGGGCGGTGCGAGGCTGGATGTGCAGCCGAAGCCGGGACCATAGCACCAATATGGCTGGATCGTCAGTGAGCCCGCATTATTCATGACGCCGCGAGCAGATTGTGGAAAGCGTCTGTTAGATCTGGTCACCCGCAGGGAGGAGCACCGGAGGCAACCTTGCAGGTTGTTGAGGAGCGACGAGCGAGGACGGCCTGAGATGGCGGGCGATCTCCGCTAGATGCCGTGGGGCTCATGAATAATGCGGGTTAGGGGCTTCGCGCAAGTGTTGAGCGACTCCCACCCTTAGGAGTGGGTACCGACCCATCAGATCGGGTGTTGTTTCGGAGTCTCGTACCTTCGAGGATTGAAGAACCCACAGTGAGCCAGCGAGAGTGGGCGAGGGCGGTGGCTCCAGATTCCGATCTAAAGAGGAGAGACGAATGAGGCGGTGCGACAAATCCGGTATCTCGACTATTGTGGCGTGGGCTGTGTTCGTCTCCATGGTCTGCAGCGCAGTCCTTGAGGCGGAATGGAAGATCGAGTCGGCCGATGGCGACACCTCCATCAAGTTCGGCTTTCTGATGCAAGCGCGAGGTGAGATCCAGGACAGGATCGACGGCGATGGCACCAGTCAGGATCTCTATTTCCGTCGTCTGAGGATTCTCTTCGGCGGCAACATCTCGAAGAAATGGAGCTTCTTCTTCGAGACCGACAGCCCAAACCTGGGCAAGGGCACCGAGTCAGGCGACAAGGTCGCGGCCGATGTCTATATCCAGGACTTCTTCGTCACCTACAACCACAGCAACGCATTCAAGGTCGATGTCGGAGCGATCCTCATTCCCTTGTCGCACAACTCCCAACAGTCAGCGGCGACCTTGCTGCCTGCAGACTACGCGGCGTACTCCTTCCTCAACTCCGGCCCGACAGATTCCAGGGTCGGCCGAGACTACGGTGTCCAGCTGCGGGGCTTCCTGGCCAATGACCACTTCGAGTATCGGGCAGGCGTCTATCAGGGCGAGCGGGGCGAGACTTCGGAGAACGGGTTCCGCTACGTCGGGCGGGTTGTTTTCTACCCCTTCGAAGTCGACAAGGGCTTCTACTACGCCGGCACCACTCTGGGGAAGAAGCGCATCCTGGCGCTCGGAGCGGGCGTCGATCATCAGGAGAGCTACGACGCCTATGCACTCGACCTGTTCTACGACCAGCCCGTCGGGAATGGCAATGGGCTCACCCTGCAGCTGGGTGGGATTCGGTACGACGGCGGGGAGGTCTTTCCCGAGCTTTCCTTGAAGGAAACTCTACAGGTAGAGGCAGGTTTCTACTGGGACCGATTCAAGATCCAGCCGTTCGTCACCTACTACGCCCTGGATAGGGACGAAGAGGAGCTCGACGACCAGAGCCGCCTGGGTGCGGGGCTCGGCTACTACATGAAGGGCTTCAATCGAAGCCTGAAGTTCTCCTACACCGATATCAGGACCGACAACCAACCCAGTCGCAGTCAGTGGCTGCTACAGCTACAGATCTTCATGTTCTGATTCGGGAAGCGGCTTTCGAAGGCTCACCAGAATGGGCCTCGGGAACTCCCTGAAAGGGTAAACTAGCGCGCCAGACGCTGAGATCGCTCAGCGTCTGGCGCGGTCTGCTCCCCGTCTGGATCCTTCGATGCCGGCTCAACGATTCCGTCTACCCTGGACCGACTCGGAAGTAACGCCGAGACCGGGCGCCGGCTATTGGTTCTACACCCTCCACCTCGCCACGATCTGGGGCCTGGCGCTGTCGAATGCGCTTCAGGGTCTGGCGCTGTTGTGGGCGATGATCCGCTGGCAGCGAGTGCGGCCCTCCTCCGAGACGTTCTATGCAACGGGAATGGACCGACTGCTCAAGCCATTCGCGCTCTATTCGGCTGTGTTCGTGGTGTCGGTGCTGACCTCGTACAAGGTGCCGGAGAGTGCCTGGCACCTTCGAGGTTTGATCGGGCTCACTACGCTGCCCCTGGCTTTCCTGCTGGTACGGGGGGAGCGGCAGGTCCGGCTACTGTTCGATATCTTGATCTGGGTCACCCTCGGTCTGGCGATCCTGGGAATCGGTCAATATCTGCTGACCGACTATGGCGGTCTGGATAACCGAATTCCGGGTGCCTTCTCCCACTACATGACCTATTCGGGGATCCTGCTGGTCGGCAGCTGCCTGGTGCTGGCGCGGATCGTGGCCGGGACTGCGAACACGCAGTTGCGGCTATGGCTGATCCTGATCCCGATCCTTGTAGCCATGGTCCTCACGCTAACCCGCCATGCGTGGCTCGCCGCATTCATGGTCTTGACGATCGCCTGGCTGCTCAGATTCCGCCGATTGCTGTGGGTCTACGTGGCTAGCGTTCTCTTGCTTCTCGCGTTTACCGCCAGCGTTGCGCCCGAGCATTGGTCGCGCTTGCGCTCGATAGCCAGCCTCGAGGATCCGTCGAATTACGACCGCTTGTGCATGGCCTATGCCGGGGTTAACATGATTGAGGATGCTCCGCTGTTTGGAATCGGCCCAGGGATGGTGGAGTACTACTACCCGATCTACAGACACCCCACCTCGACTCGCTCGCACGTGATGCACCTGCACAACACGCTGATGCAGTTGGGAGCCGAGCGAGGTCTGCTGACAGTAGCGGCCTATCTTTGGCTGATGGTTGCGGCGGCGATTCTGAGTTATCGGGGGCTCAAGAGAGATGGAGGTCTCTCAGGGCCCAGAGCGGATCTCTACATGGGAACACTGCTGACATTGATCGCGTTCAACTTCGCGGGCATCTTCGAGGCGAATTGGCGCGACACCGAGGTCCAACGGTGGATGCTCTTTCTGCTTGCCGTGCCCTGTTGCCTGCCTGGAATCCGCAGACATGAGACTGCCGACGAGGCCTCTGTCTCGAAGGGCCCTGCTGGTGGTTCGCCAGAGATTTGAGCTCGTCCCAGGCCATCAAAACCGAGCGTTGCTCTGCTCGAGCCAGCGGTCGAGAAACAGCAGCGTCCAGGTCTGCTCGTTGGTGAAGCTGAAGGTCCGTGGACGCCGGATGATCGCGCGCTCGGCGAGGCGATCGAGTGCCGAGGTGAGGAGCTCGGGTTGGTGCCGCACCCAGTCCGCGACCGGTAGATTGAAGCCTCTCTTGGGTCGATCGAAGATCCCTGGCGGTATCCGGTCGTCCATCAACCGTCTCACGATGAGCTTGCCTCGATTGCCCTCGACGTCCCGCAGCAGGCGGGTATCCAGCGAGAGAGCGAACTCCACCAGCCGGTGGTCGAGAAGAGGAGGCCGAACCTCCAGGGAGTGAGCCATGCTGGACAGATCGACCTTGGCGAGCAGGTCGCCCGGCAGGTAGGTGTGGAGGTCTGCCCATTGCATCCTTTTCAGCGGCTCTAGATCCTCCCGCCAGAAACGGCGGTAGTGCCACAGGTCATCGTAATCAGCGACTTCGAGAGCGGGCCCAAGCAGTGCGTTGCGCTGCTGTGATGTAAAAGGTCCCGCGAAGGCTGCATAGCGCTCCAAGCCGGTGGCGGTCCGACGCTGAGCCGATCTAGCGCCCCGGGACAGAGGCGGCAGGAGGGACGCCATCGCCCTGTTGACGAAGGTCGAGCGGTCGGTCAACCACTTGCTGTACCAGTGATACCCACAGAAGAGCTCGTCCCCCCCTTCGCCGGTGAGAGCCACGACCGCGTAACGGCGAGCGAGGCGTGACACGAGGTAGGTGGCCCAGGCACCGGAATCGCCGAAGGGCTCGTCAAAAACACCCGGCATGATGTCCAGAGCCTCGTTCAGGTCGACAGCGGAGGCCTGTTCTTCATGGTGCAGCGTGCCGAAGTGATTGGCGATGAGTCGAGCCACAGGAGCCTCATCCCGGCGCTTGATGTCCATTGCAAGGGTCACGGTGGTGGGTCGGTCCAGCTGGGCTACGACGGTCGTGGAGTCGATGCCTCCGCTCAAGAAGACCGCTACCGGAACGTCTGAAATGGTGTGTTCGGGGACGACCTCTCCAAGCAGATCGTCGAGGCGCGGAACCGCTTCTGAGAAATCTGTGATGACCGTCTCAGTCGAGGGGCTCCAGTACCGTTGGATCCGGAGGCTGCCATCCCACGCCAGGTTGTGGCCCGGCGGCAATCTGCGAATCCCGGAGTAGACCGTCTTGGGTTCGGGAATGTACTTGTAGGTGAGGTAGTCGCGCAGCGCCGTCTGGTCGATGGGAGGCTGGCCGAGCTCCAAGAGGGCCTTGATCTCAGATGAGAACGCCAGGCCACCCGGGAACTGGCGATAGAAGAAAGGCTTGATTCCAAGACGGTCGCGAGCAGCGAATAGACGCTGGCGCCGTGAATCCCAAACGGCGAAGGAGAACATCCCCTGAAGCTGATCGAGGCAGCGCGCTCCGTCGCGGGCGTAGAGGTGCAGGAGAACCTCGGTATCTCCGGCGGAGTGAAGCGGACCTTCCAGTCGACGCCGCAACTCACTGAAGTTGTAGATCTCTCCGTTGTAGGTGATCGTGTAGTCACCGTAGGTCATCGGTTGGTTGCCGGCCGTCGACAGGTCGAGAATGGCCAGTCGGGTATGTCCTAGATGCGCCCGGGAAGCTCGCCAGACCTCCTGGTGGTCTGGACCCCTGTGGGTCAGGCGCCGGGTCATCCGCTCGATGATCTCGGGCTCGGGGGTGCTACCTACGATGCCTACGATGCCGCACATCAAGCCACTCTAGTAGAGTTGGGATCAGGTCTCAAAGCTTGCCTGCGGTGTCGGAGGCCGCAGCAAGGAGTTCTGGGCTGCTGTCGAAGATCACCAATGGATTTGCCTGAAGAACGGTCTGCATCAGGGCGACTCGACGCCGGAACAGCCTCTTTGCAGGCCGTCATGGCTGTTCAGCTTCTCATTTCCGTCTTCTACCTGGGGTTGGAGTGGTTGTTCTTTGCCACGAAGGCCTCCTTTATGGCTTCCTTCTCTGCAGTCGAGATGGTGGGTACTCTCGTGATTCCACCTGTCGCACTCAGCGTTGCAGTGGTACCCCTGATCCTGCTCCTTGGAGTGGTAGATGTCCGCGTTCCCAAACTCCAGGTGCGCTGCTTTGTGCCAGCCTTTTTTCTCGCGTCGAGCCTGTTTCTGCTAGCCGACAACTTTCTGTACACGGTCCTGGGTGTGGGAGTAATCACGTCGGGCAAGATCGTCAGGTTCCTGTACCTGGCGCTGTTTGCTTTCTTCTTCTTCCGCTGCCTGAGGTGGGTCAGGTCTGCCGTATCGCGGTGGGACGGTTTGAGACAGGGCCATCCGCTGCGGCTCCTACCAGCGATGGTGTTGATCGGCGCTCTGGTCGCTTTGGGTGCCGAGGTCGTCACAACCGACTTTTCCCGGGCGGAGCCAGAAGTGAACGCTGTTGGAGAAGGTATTCGGCGTCCCAATATCATTCTGCTGTCTACGGACGGAGTCGAAGCAAGGCTCATGTCGGTGTATGGGTTTCCCTTACCGACAACTCCGTTCCTGGAGAGCTTTGCCACTGGGGCCGTAGTGTTCGACAATGCGTTTCCCACTTCCGGAAAGACCACCGGCACTCTGTCATCCATGTTGAGCGGCTCCCTTCCTTCAGAGCTGCAGGTGGGCTTTCCGCCTCAGATCTTTCCCAAGAAGCATGCGGCACTGCACCTGCCCTCGATTCTTCAACGACTGGGATATCGAGGATTCCAGAGCTCCATTCGCTACTACGCGGATGCCGGCGATCTGAACATGATCAGCTCGTTCGATATCGCGAATGAGCGACGGTTGTTCACTCCCACTCCGGGCTCTCTCGTGGGTCGGTTGGCTTACCTTTTCAGTGCTGAAATCCAATTCTCGACCCGTATGGTCAATCGACTGCTGGAGAGGCTTCTGCACATCTGCGGTATCAAACCCATCATCAACCACTATCTGCTGGTCAAAGAAAGTGTGGGTCTGAGCCGGGTTGTCGACACCAAGAGGCTGGAAGACGCGCTGGACTTTGCCCGTGCACAAGAAGGTCCCTACTTCATGCAGATTCATCTCATGGGCACTCACTGCTGCAGCTGGGCGGGAGCTCGCAGTTGGTTCGACCCGAATGCGATGCCTGAGCCCGACCCAAAGTCTCGAGAGGGCCTCGCCCGCTATTTGGATTCGATCCGCGATGCAGACGAACAGATTCAGACCTTCGTCGAGCAACTCGAGGCGTTAGGTGAGTTGGAAGACTCGATTCTGATCATTGCCTCGGATCATTCCCGGGCGTGGGACAGTGTTTACCGGGTTCCTCTAATCGTCTACCTGCCCGAGGAGCGTCCGTGGAAGAGGATCGAACGCAATGTGTCCCTGGCCCAGGTGCCGGCTACGATACTGGAGTACATGGGCGTTGAGAGACCGAACTGGATGACGCAACAGTCACTCTTCTCGCAGAGGTCCTCCAGAGACTCACTGGAGAAAGCCCTGACCGTTGGGGGGAACCTCCCAATCCTCAGCCTTGCTTCCTTTTCTTACACGGGGATCAGCATCTCAGGAGGGGGGTTGTCAAGGATTGACCACCCCGGACCACCGATCTTCGGCGTCCGGGAGGTCGGACTCGTCCTTGGTCCCTACTGGAAGAAGCTCGATTTGGTCACGGGGGTCATCCAATCGGGCACTGTGAGCTGGCACTCAGCGATCGGGGATAAGGCCCTGGTTCCCCCACCGGACTCCGCAGCTCGGGAATACATCGTTCGTCGACTCGAGGAATCCGGTTTCACGATTCCTCCCGCGGTCTCGAGATGACCTCCTCGCCAACAGCGATCGACAGAGCCCCATTCTTCTCGGTGGTCATACCCTTCTATAACGAAGAGGCGGCCATTCCTGATCTGTTGAAGGAGGTACTCGATGTCATGGACGCACTGGGGCGCCCGTATGAGTGTCTCTGCATCGATGATGGAAGCAGTGATGGTACCCCTGAGACAATCCGATCCTTGGCAGACCTCCCTGGGTCGCCAGTTCGGATGATTCAGTTCCCTGAGAATCGGGGACAAGGAGCAGCGCTCTATCGCGGGCTCCAGGAGGCGGCCGGCGAAGTCGCTATTACCCTCGACGGTGATGGTCAGAATCACCCTGGTGACATTCCGGTATTGCTCGATCTCCTGGAGTCGAGCGATCTGGTGTGTGGCATCCGGGCCGAGCGCAAGGATTCCTGGTTGCGACGATCCATGTCACGGATGGCCAACAGAGTGCGCGGATGGTTGTTGCGGGATGGTGTCAGCGATGCGGGTTGTGCGTTGAAGGTCATGCGTCGGGAGGTTGTCTTTTCCCTGATCCCCTTGAAGACGCTCTACTCCTTCATCCCAGCGATGGCGGCGGCGGCAGGATTCCGCATCGTCGAGACGCCGGTCCGACACCGGGCTCGCCAGGGTGGTAAGACGAGCTACGGTTTGCTGGTGTTTCTCTGGCGCCCCCTAGTGGACCTGATGGGTCTCGCCTGGTACCGGCGGCGCTGTACCTTGACGCATGACGACTGCCGAGCCGCAGCTGCGAGGGATGCCACCGGGTGAGCCGCCGAGTCCTTGCACTGGCTCTGACGGTTGCTGCGCTCTATCTGCTCTTCCTGGGCCGGCATGGACTGCATGAGTCTGACGAGGGTCGCTATGCAGAGATAGCCCGAGAGATGAAGGAGTCTGGGGATCTGCTGATCCCCACCCTCAACGGCATTCCGCATTTTCAGAAGCCACCGGTGATCTACTGGAGCACCGCCGCCAGCCTATTTGTCCTGGGCGAAAACGAGGTCGCAGCACGTATGGTCTCGTTGCTGGCAGCTCTAGGAGTGCTGGTCCTGACCTTCTGGATCGGTAGGTGGTGGTTCGACGGCACAACCGGGCTCGCGGCAGCCTGGATCCTGGCGGGGTCCTGGCAGTTCTTCATGCTGGGCCGGTCGCTGACACCAGACATGATGATGACGTTCTGGTCGACGGCCGCCATTGCCGGGTTCGTCTGGGCCAGCCGATCGGAGGTCGAAACCAGGGCTCGATTTCTGCCCTACTTCGCCTGCATGGGAATCGCTTTCGCCACCAAGGGGCCCATGGGAATTCTGGTGCCGCTGTTTACTGGCCTCGGTTGGCAGTGGGGTAGCCGAACGAGCGATAGAACAAGAGTCAGCATCCCTTGGATCGCCGGCCTGACCTTGACCCTGGTTCTCGCTCTCGGCTGGTTCATCGCTGCGAGTCTGCGCCACCCGGAGCTGGGTCGCTACTTCTTCGAATTCGAATTTCTGAACCGAGTCCTCTCGAAGACTCATGGTCGCAGTCAGCCGATCTGGTATTTCATTCCGGTCCTGCTGGTGGGCTGGCTACCGTGGACCCCTCTGATTCCCCTGGCTATCTCGGGTAGGCGGGAGAAACGGCGGCGAGGTGTCCGTGACCGGGCCATCGACTGGGCTCTGGTCGGCTGGCTGGTGGTCCCCCTCGTGCTGCTTTCGCTCAGCGGCTCGAAGCTGATGACCTACGTCCTGCCTTTGTTCCCCGGCATAGCTCTCTGGCTGGCCAACGGTCTGTTGCCTCAGAGCAAGAGTCGAGCTCTATCGATCTGCGTCAGCATTCAGGCACTCGTCTTGGTTGTACTCGCCCTGACTATCGGGGTGCTTGTGGCCCGGAGCAGTTTTCTCCCGGCCACGGTAGAGCTCGATGACTGGTTCTTGCCCCTGCTATGCCTGGCCGCTGTCTCCGTTGTCGGTGCCGGTTGGTCCTTGAGCCGGGGGGTAACCGAGTCTCGACTCGCTGCCGTAACGCTGGCTGCTCTCGTGCTTTGGATGACCTTAGCTTCGCAGCTCGTGCACCTGGGGCCTGTCATGCGGATGCAGGCTTCGATGCGCCCAGTTGCGGATCGGCTGCGCGAGGAGCCCGACTGGGAGAAGGCGCAGATCATCGTCGCCCATACCAGAGCCCACGGCTTGAAGTTCTATCTGGGTCGTTTGACCGATGCCACATTGGACAAGTCGGACGTAGTTTTGGCTCCGACACCGGAGATCGAAGCCCGCCTTCACCCTTCGATCGAAGAGCTTCGCATCCGGGACGATGGACGGACGGCGACCTATCTGGTGACTCGGGAGAGGGAACTAAAGCGACTCGAGCAGAGAGAATGGACGGCTATCGCGCA
The DNA here is from genome assembly GCA_049664225.1 of Thermoanaerobaculia bacterium. GTDB lineage: Bacteria > Acidobacteriota > Thermoanaerobaculia > Multivoradales > JAHEKO01 > JAUVRX01. Next base: position 13,136 of record JBATEX010000075.1, on the reverse strand, counting down.
GGAGGGCGCCTTCATGCTGCTCAGGCGTGAAGCTGGGAATCTGCAGCAATACTGACCGGCAGTGTCTTCGACTACCTTTGGGTCATCCAGTTGAGCGGGGCTAGCAGACGCCGCGGGAGGTCAGCGTTCCAAGAACCAGCTCGCGGTTGTCCGACTCGGTCTCGATCAACGTCCAGAGCTGAGGTTCCAGGCGCTTGAAGCGCAGGACGCCGCGGGCCTTGAGCAGGGTGATACCGCCCTGATCACAAGCAGCGACGAAGTAGATACCCGACCTGCGGGGTGTGTCCCGTACGGGAAAGGCATCCTCGCCGAGTCGATGAATCGCGCCACAGGCGCACCTGAACCGCGCATGGGTGTACTCATCGTACGCGTAGGCCGTTCCCGGCTCGCAACCTCTAGCGGTCTGGCTGCCGAACTCTCTCGGTGGAACCGTTCTCATGTCGTGCCTCTCCTACCGCTCTGTTGAGAATCTCGCAAATCTCATTGGAGGTTACGAGCAGGGGCTGCTGCGCGCAGTGGTCACACGCGCCAACTTGCTGGCAGGCAATGCCACGAGCGATTGTGCGGCGAGAGGTCGGGGAGTCGAGAATCAGACCCCTTGGGGGCTCTGCTCGGGATGAGTCCTGCGAGCCAGGCTCAATCGCTCTCGAATCCGGGCGGCGCCTTGTACCACTGGAAACCGGATTTGCCCAGTTCGTAGGCCAGCTCGTAGAGCTTCTTCATGTATACCGGGTCGAACATCTCGGTTGGGATCGCGTCGAATTCCTTTGGGATGTAGGCCAGGTTGAACTCCAAGCCGTCCCGCTCGGCCAAGGCGAAGATCCGGTACAGATCACCGATCCCCTGCGTCCGGATCAAAGACGAGATCGTTCGCTGGGCGATCGGCAGAAGCTTCCGGTTGACAGATGCGGCTTCTGGGTCGAGCCGCGAGTTTCGGATGACGTAGGCCCGGGGGGCTCCAAGCACTTCGAGTTTCCCGACTAACTCATCCCAGGGGATTCCGGCTGGATATAGGAACACCTGCGAAGAGGTGCCTCCGTCGACGTGGAGCTCCTGGTAGCGCCGACCCTGTGCCTCGACGTCGATCGCCACGGGCGGAAAGGCTGCAGGAATCGAGGCGGATGCCAGCATGATCTGGCGGATGAGATTCAGGGCGCCAGGCTCGCCGCTCGCCGCGATCCGGGTGATATTCCAGATCATCGGCCGGCCGGCGTCGATATCCGTGGTTCCGATGAATACCTGCCGGCCCTGGCGATGCTTGTCAGCCAGCTGCTGCAGGACTTCTTCGGTCACGTATTTCGCAATCTGGGTCTCCAGCCCCTTTGTGCTGTACATCGCGTCGCTGGTCAGGGAATTGACGATGTTGCGCTTGTGCAACAAGTCCTTGGTATCGTAAGTGGTATAGAACTCTTTGAGAAGAGAGTCATACTCCGGTCCGAGCATGGCGAACGGCGCGATCAGGGCGCCGGTACTGACCCCCGTGACGATGCTGAACTCGGGCCGTCGTCCCGAAGCCGTCGAACCAGCGAGAAGGCCAGCCGCAAAGGCGCCATTGGCGCCACCGCCGGAGATGGCCAAGTAGATGTGCTCCTTGCCGAACAGTTCGGGATACTCGGCCTTCAGCTCCTCTTTGCTCTTGGCCAGCCAGGCATCGGTGTAGGCAGGCCTGGTATCGCCCCAGAACCGGGCTCTGGTGATGCCAGGGATGACGGCCTCTTCGTAGATGTTGTCCGGGACGGATGTGCGTTTGGGTACCGAGACACAGCCCTGGGAAAGGGCGGCCAGGAGAACTGCGGCCATCCAAGGCGTCCATTGTCGGCGGCTTGTGATGAGGCTGAGGTTCACGGGCCGGCGGGTAGAAAGCGAAGTCACGATAACCTCCTTCGGCAAGTTTCGAAACCATCCGGGATTCTATACGGACAATTGGCATGCAATTCTTTATCGATGGGTCGACCGTCGGAGCCTATCCCAAATCGATGTCCGACAGATCAGATCCGACGAACCTCGAGAGGAGAGACCTTCGCAAGGACCTCGAAATCGCGGTCGTGATGGACCACGGTCAAGGAGTTCTCGAGCGCACAGGCGCCGATCAGACAGTCGACGCTGGAACGGACAGTCAGCCCCGCTCGTCGAGCCGACCGGTAGAGATCGACGGCGAGCAGGTAGACCTCCTGGGAAATGGGAGATTCTACGATTGGGAAGGCAAATATCGCCTCGTGGGCTAGCTGGCAGGTCCGCTGGTCATCGAACCCCTGCAGTACTTCCTGAATCACCGGCAGACAGGTGACGACCTCCTCGAGGTCCAGATGGGACTCCAGGTCGAGGTCACTGTCTCTCCGAAAAAACTCGACCCAAACGGAGGAGTCGACGAGAATCACGACTTGGCGACCTTCGAATCTCGACGCATCTCTCCGAGATCACCGTGCCACAGGCCCGAATGGCCCAGAAGCAGGATCTTGCGCGCCTTGACTCGACGAACGAACTCTTCCAGAGCGAGATTCACGGTCTTCGAGTAGGTCCGCTGCTCACCGAGCCGCAAAGCCTCCTCCAAGAGATCTTCGTCAAGCATAAGACTTGTACGTTTCATGCATAAAGTGTCGCATCCGGAGTCGAGGCCGTCAAATGCCCAATCGCAACAGGCCGGATCTACCTCAAGTTCTTGAGACGGAAACAGCTCGGGGAATCTCGCTGCGCGCTGTGCCAGTCCGACACCAGAGGGCAGGGCAGATAGAGGCGGGGCACCTGATCGCGAACGAGAATCAGATCGACGAGGTGGTTGGCGTCGTGGTCGCCTCGGCTGCCATCGCCGTCCTGGCTCTCCTGCAGCGGGGCGCTAGGCGTCGAAGGGGTTGACCAGTTCAATTCCGCAGTCTTCGAAGTCACGCGTATTACGGGTAGCTACTGCAAGCCGGTGAGCACGAGCGATGGAAGCGATCTGCCCATCGAGAATCCCGAGGGGACGCCCCAGCTCCCTGCGGTGCCCCATGATTTCCCCATAGAGAAAGGCTGCCCTTTTGTCGAACGACAGGATCCGCTGTTCGAATCCGTGCGCGACGAACTTCGTGAAGCGATTCTCGAGATCTCGACGGCGCCTGCCGTCAGGAAGTACACGCAAGCCATAGCCGATCTCTGCCAGGGTGATCGCCGACAGGTACAGCCTCACAGTCTCTTGATGATTGAGCCAGTCCAGAACCGGTCTCGGTGGTGCCGGCGCCATGACGGCGGAGATGACGTTGGTGTCGAGGAGAATCATGGCGTCAGATCGAGTGGGTCATGCGGGGGCCGAGACGGAATCTCCAGATCGACGCCATGATCGGGTCCAAAGACGTTCAGGGCCAGATCGCCCAGCCTTTCGGGGGCCGAGACCGCTCGTTTGAGGATCTGGCGCACCTCTTCCTCCATTGAAACCCCATGCTTTGCCGCGCGAACTCGCAACTGCTCATAGACTCTGTCGTCGATCTTCCGCACGCTCAGGTTGGCCATGAGGAAATGCTAGCGACTGCCAGCAATGCTGTCAATTGATAGCGTTTCGTCTGCGATCTCGGTCCATGCAGCAAAAGACGGACGCCGGCAGGTGAATCTGGCAGATTCTCTGCGAAGTGTTGCCAAGCGGTCGTAGAATGAGCGAACAAGGCTGGAGGACTACCATGAGTACCCTTAAGTCGAGTCTGCGAATTCCCGGACAGTCGGTCGGTCTTCTTACCGACCTCTACCAGCTCACCATGGCCTACGGTTACTGGAAGACGGGGGAGCTCGATACGGAGTCGGCCTTCAACCTTTACTTCCGTTCCAGCCCGTTCGAGGGCGGCTACACCATCGCCTGTGGCCTCGGCTATCTCGTCGATTTTGTGCAGTCCTACGGCTTTTCCAGCGAAGACCTCACCTACCTGTCCGGCCTGACGGGAAATGACGGTGGTCCCCTGTTCGAGGAGGCCTTTCTCGATTACCTGCGGCAGGTCGACTTGACTTGCGACATCGACGCCGTCCCCGAGGGCACGGTGGTCTTCCCAAACGAGCCACTGGTGCGCATCCGTGGCCCGCTGATCCAGTGCCAGTTGCTGGAGACCGCCCTGGTCAACATCCTCAATTTTCAGAGTCTGATTGCCACCAAGGCCTCACGGGTCTGCGAAGCGGCCCAGGGCGATCGGGTCATCGAGTTCGGGCTGCGACGCGCACAAGGCTTCGACGGCGCCCTGGCAGCCAGCCGCGCTGCCTACATCGGTGGTTGCGAGTCGACTTCCAATGTGCTGGCGGGAAAGCTCTTCGGAATACCACCACGCGGAACCCACGCACACAGCTGGGTGATGATCTTCGACTCCGAGCTCGAGGCATTCCAGGCCTATGCCGAGGCCATGCCCAACAACTGCATCCTGCTCGTCGACACCTATGACACGCTGCAAGGGGTCAGAAATGCGGTCGAGATCGGCGAGTGGCTGCGCGAGCGGGGTAGTGAGCTGGCCGGCATTCGCCTCGACTCGGGAGATCTGGCCTACCTGAGTATCGAGGCCCGTAAAATCCTGGACGAAGCCGGTTTTACAGATGCGGCGATCGTCGCCAGCAACGAACTCGACGAGCACGTCATCACGAGTCTCAAGGACCAGGGAGCCCGAATCAATGTCTGGGGCGTCGGCACCAAGCTGATCACCGCCTGGGACCAGCCAGCTCTCGGTGCCGTCTACAAGCTGGCGGCGGTTCGACGCCCTGGTGGGGAATGGGAGCCGCGGGTCAAGCTTTCGGAGCATGCGGCCAAGGTCAATATCCCCGGCTTCAGCCAGGTGCGCCGCTTCCAGAGAGACGGGGAGTTCATCGCCGACATGATCTACGACGAGCTGGACCCGCCGGCCGGCATTGCCGAGATCGTCGATCCCATGGACAGCACACGCTGGAAGAAGTTGCCCCTTGAGGCTGCACATGAGGACCTACTGCTGCATGTCTATCGAGCTGGCCGGCTCGAAGCGTCGGTGCCGACGCCCCAAGATGCTCGGTCGCGAACGCTGGAACAGTTGTCGTCGTTTCACCCCGGAATCCGGCGTTTTTTGAACCCACACCAGTACCCCGTAGGTCTCGAACGTGGACTCCACGACACCCGGATGAGGCTCATTCTCGAATTGCGGACAGAGGCCACAGCGCGCAATCACTGGGAGTCATGAGCTGGGCACTAATCCTCGTCGACTTGCAGAACGATTTCCTGCCGGGAGGGGCTCTCGAGGTACCCGAAGGTGATCAGGTGATCCCTGTCGCGAATCGAGTACAGCCTCTCTTCGAAGTCGTGGTGGCCTCCCAGGACTGGCACCCAGCCGATCACGGCAGCTTTGCGGCGTCGCACCCCGGAAAGCAACCTGGGGAGCAGATCGAGCTAGCGGGGTTGACCCAGATTCTGTGGGCAACGCACTGCGTTCAGGACTCGGAAGGAGCGCGACTCGCGTCAGGCCTCGAAACCTCTCGGATCGATCGCATCTTCTACAAAGGAAGCGATCCCCAGATCGATAGCTACAGCTGTTTCTACGACAACGGCCACCGCCGCTCGACAGGTCTGGCCGATTACCTTCGAGAGCAGCGTGCTACCGAGGTCTACTTGCTTGGTCTGGCGACCGACTACTGCGTCAAATTCTCGGCTCTGGATGCCGTGGCCGAAGGATTTGCGGTCCATCTAATCCTCGACGGTTGCCGCGGTATCGACCTTGAAACGGGCGACGTCGATCGAGCTCTCGACGAGATGCGAGAGGCCGGTGTCACCCTCAAGTCGAGCAGCGACCTCCTGGCCGAGAGGGCCGACACAAACTAGAAGACGAAGGGAGCGGTACCGAGATCGTCGGAGCGATCGTCTCGTTGCTGCCAGGCATGATTGGTTCCCACTCGGGAATCTGACAGAATCGTTGCGACCGATGAAGGAAGGTTGTGTTATCCGGATTCGACTCCGCCGAGTCGTCGTCCTGGTCACCATGATCTGGATCGGTCTCGGACCGATCGTCGCTTCCAGCTCGTTTTGGCAGGCTGGGCTGGACTGCTGCTGCGGTGGAGGAAGCGCGTGCCTTTTGTTCGGGTGCGAATGCGGAGGCCACGAGCCCATAGGTGATGGCGAGAACGGCGGCATTCGATCCTCTCCTTGCCAGACCGAAGATGCCACAGCGAGCTTCTTCGGTCGTCACCTGGGCCTGACGATGGATGAGTTAGGCCCGAGAATTATTCAGCCGACTGGGCAGACAGCCTGCGGCGACGATTCCCTCCCGGAGTTCCCATCCAGCAGTCCCGATTCACCCCCTCCTCGCTGCGCTGACGCTCACCGAGCGTAGGCCGCACTTCAAGTCCAATCAGGATCAACTGCCGGCAGGTTCATCGGAGCGGCTGGTGCGAGGAGGTGCAATGAAGATTTCGAGGACCGTTCGTGTCTGCTTGTCGGTAGCTCTGCCATTGATGCTGCTGTCCGATCAACCCCTCTTTGGCCAGCAGGAAACGGAATCTGCACTACCCACAGAATCTCGAAGCAAGGAGGAGGAAGCCCCGATCGTCAGTGAAGAGATCGATGTTCTCGGCGACTGGCCGGTTGTACCCACCGTTCGGATTCTCGATCGCCAAGAGCTGCCGGCGGTTCCGCTAGGGGACGGGGCGGATCTGCTCCGCGGCGTTGCCGGTGTGACAGTCGGGCGCATGGGAGGGCACGGCCTCGAGCCACGAGTTCGTGGCCTCGGTGAGGGCAACCTGAACGTTCTCGTGGACGGTGCCTATGTCCATGGCGGTTGCCCCAATCGAATGGATCCGCCGAGCTCTTTCGCCACGCCCAATGCCTTCGACGAAGTCACCGTGATCAAAGGTGTCCAAACCGTGCGCTTCGGTCCAGGAGGAACGGCTGGAACCGTCATCTTCCAGCGCAACACCCCACAGCTCCCGGAATCCAGGACCTGGCGGGCAGAGGTCGCCTCGTCGTACGGTAGTTGGCACAAGCATCCGGAACTGGGCCTCGATGCGGTCTGGACGAGCGGCGGAGCATTCTTGCGGGCACAGGGAGGAGTGAGGAGCTTCGATAGCTACGAGGACGGCAGTGGACAGAAGGTTCGCTCGGCCTTCGACAGCGAACACCTCAACCTGATGCTAGGCTTTGGCAAATCAGGGACTGGGCAGGTCGAGCTCGGAGTGGAAGCGGTTCGCACAGAAGACGCGCTTTTTGCAGGCGCAGGAATGGACTCACCCGAGGACCGCAACGACACGTACCGGCTCAAGTTCCATCGCTCCAAACAGCTCATCGGCCTGACCGATTTCAGGGTGGACCTCTACTACGCGGGTGTCGATCACCTGATGGACAACTACTCCCTGCGACCGCTGACAGCTCCGATGGCCATGCGTGTGCCCTCGACCTCGGACACTTTCGGTGGAACGGCCAGCGCCGATCGAATGATCTCGGAGAGTCTGGAACTGACGCTCGGTCTCGACTACCAGGAGAATGTTCGCGATGCCTTGCGCTATGCCGGGCCGAATCCCGACTCGGTCGGAACGTTGCAATCGGTGATGTGGCCCGATGCATCTCTCGCTCAGGGCGGGCTGTTTCTCGAAGGGCAGCAGCTCCTGGGAGAGAAATCGCGTCTGGTCTTCGGAGGCAGGGTCGACCGTTTCACGGCCAGGGCCGACAAGGCCGACGTGAAGCCTGCCGGAATGAACCGCAGTCCAAACCAACTGTTCGACTACTACTACGCCTCTCAGGCGGATCGGTGGAGCGCTTCAGAGGTTAGTGGCCTGCTGCGCTATGAGCGCTTTGTGAGGCCAGAGCTGACGTTCTTCACCGGGCTCAGCCGCAGTACTCGCGCCGCTGATACGACTGAGCGTTATCTGGGGTCCAACAACATGGCGCCACCGAAGCGCTGGGTGGGAAACCCGCAGCTGGAGGTCGCCAAGCACCATCAACTCGACGTCGGGTTCGCCTCACCGGGTGTGAGGTCAACTTGGAGCGTGACAGGCTTCATCGACGAGGTCGATGATTTCATCCTGCGGGATCGGGCCCATGGCCAGGAAGGGATCTTGCGTGACGACAACGCGACGATCTATCGCAACGTCGAGGCTCGCCTCCTCGGTTTGGAGCTCGAGGGGTCGCATGGTTTCAGTGACCGGCTGGGGATCAGTGGAGTTGTCAGCGGGGTCCGCGGGGAGAATCGCTCCGACGGCCGACCGATCGCCCAGATTCCTCCCCTACAGGGCTGGCTGCAGATGGATTACGGCACGGAGCGCTGGGGGACGGCCGGTATGCTCAGGTGGGCGGCAAGCCAGACCCGGGTGGACGACGATCCACTGACCGGCAGCGGGCAGGACCTCGGTGAGACGGCAGGCTACGGAGTGCTCGATCTGTCGGCAAGATATCGGATTCTCCGATCACTCTCATTGATCGCGGGAGTCGACAACGTGTTCGACCGCACCTATGCCAACCACCTCAATCGCGGCAACCTGTTCGACTCCGACCCGGTGCGAATCAGCGAGCCCGGGCGTACCTTCTGGATCCGGTTGAGCTGGCTCGGAGGTGTGCACTAGGCGTTCGGGGGGTCTGGATCAGGATGACTTCGATTCACGGCTCTGGACGCTTCCCGGGTCTCGACCGTGGTAGATTGACTTCCATCATTCACCCGTCACGGGAGGTAGGTCCCCGAATGGACAGAGAATTGAGAACTCGCGGATGGTTTCATCTCTACTCCGCAATGACCCTGGCCTTGACCCTAGGGCTGATGGGGGCGGCAATTCCCGCGCAGGCTGCGGCTCCAGGCCAGGTCATCTGGGTCGATCTGTTGACCGAAGACGCGGCTACGGCGATCGACTTCTATCGGCAGCTGGTGGGCTGGAAGATCGAGCCCTATTCGGCAACCAGCTTCGTGGTGAGCAATGACGGCACGCCGATCGCCGGGATCAGTGAAATCAAGGGCAAGGATGCCGAGGGCGAGGAAGCGATCTGGCTCGCGGGGATTGCAGTACCCGACCTGGCCGATTCGGTGGCCACGGCAAGCAAGCTGGGCGCCACGATTCATCGGGATGTCGGCCGAGTCGAGGGCTTCGCCAGCTTCGCCGTCCTGGAGGATCCACAGGGTGCAGCCTTCATGTTGCTGAGTCCGGAGAGGTCCTTCGAGGACCCAGGAGCCGTGGGTTCCTGGGTGTGGACCGAGCTGTGGACACACGATACGAAAGCAGCCGCCGAGTTCTATGGGGAGGTAGTCGGCTATGAGCGAGCCGATATAGAGCGCTCCGACGACTCCTATCTGCTGTTTCAAACGGAGGGTGAACATCGGGCCGGTTTGGTGGAGATCGAGAACAAGCAGGTCAACCCCATCTGGGCTCCCTATCTGGGGGTCGGTGACTTGACAGCCATCGTGGCGCAGGCCAAGGGGCTTGGAGGTCGGGTCCTCCTGGCACCGAGTCCGGATCTCGGCGAGGGGAGGGTAGCTCTGCTGGCCGATCCCACCGGCGGAGCCTTTTTTGTCTACGAACTCGAGGAGAAAACGCCATGAAGCGATCTACTCGGTTCTTCTTCCTCTTCCTATTTGTGGTCACACTCCTGTTGGGATTGGAAGCCTGTTCTTCCTCCGGGTATGACTCCTCCTACTACTCCTCCGGCATGAGCGTGGGTATCAGCCATGGCTACGGCTACGGCTACGGCTGGGGTCGCGGTTGGGGCGGTGGGGGTTGGTATGGTGGTAGTGGCTACTATCCGGCAAGGCCGGTAGGACCTCCTCCAGGTCGACCAGTCCCAACCCCCTATTGAGGTAGGAGGGTCGGGCCGAGCTCAGGGTGCTTCCAAGCGGGCGACCTGTTCGCCCTGATAGAGCCTCTAGTCGCCCTGGTCCATCTGGTGCTTGCGAATCGCCTGAGCCTTGGCGCCGTACATCTCGTCCCAGCGCTGCATGATCTTCTCGAGCGCTCGGTCGAGCTTCTTCTCGTTCTTGTCGGGCTTCTTCTTCGCCATGGCCGCCGTGCCGATGCCCCGCCACACGAGCTTCTTCTCTTTTGCGTCCCATGCGTCGATGATGAGGGTGCCCTCGTTGAAGGAGAAGTTCTCGAGATTTCGTGTGCCGACGCCGCCCTCCCAGTAGGAACCCAGGGAGAAATCGCGTCCGTAGGTGTATTCGAGATCGCTCAGGACGAGAAGCAGGTTGTTCTGATCGGCGGTGTAGTAGGCGACATAGATGTCGGGATCGGAGTCGACCTCTTCCATTCCGCCCTCGCGAATGTAGCTCCTGAGTCCATCGACGACTCGCCGGTGCAGTGTCTCCGAGAAGTTCCGCAGGTCCTCACGAGTCTCCTTGAACTGAAAGGTCCTGTACTGGCTGAAGGCGGTGGCCCGGTCATAGTCGACGTAGACCTTCTGGGCCAGGACCGGTGTGGCCATGGTTGCGGTGATGACGACGAGAAGAATGTACAAACGATGAATCTTCATCGGCCGATTCTATGGCATTGCGGGTTGGCAGTTCCTCAGGCTCGAGAATGCACCATTGGTTGGACCACCATGGCGCAGGACTCCCGAAGGAAATAGGGCCAGGATAGGATTCAAAATGGACCGGCGGCCATGAACCGGAGGCCACAATTGCGCAAGATCCTGATCCCCCTTTCGCGCAACCCCATCAGTCTGGCGGGCTCGGCCCTGATGCTCATCAGCGCCATCCTCTTCGTGAGCCTGATGCTGATCGAATTCCTCGGAGCGGAGGGCAGCCCGTATCTGGGCATCATCACCTACTTGATCCTGCCGGCTGGTGGTCTGCTCGGGTTCATTCTCGTCTACTGGGGAATCCGTCGGGAGAGACGCCTTGCTCCGGAGGCCGCGTTCCCGGTCATCGATCTCAACGTCGACGCTACCCGTAAGCGTCTGATGATCCTGATTCTGGTGGTGACGGTGGGTGCTGTGATCCTCACAGCTGCGATGTCCCAGGGCGTCCATGTCATGGAGAGTACTTCCTTCTGCGGCGAGACCTGCCACAGCGTCATGTCACCGGAGTACATTGCCTACCAGCGCTCGCCGCATGCTCGAGTCGCCTGTGTCGAATGCCATGTGGGTGAGGGAACCAGCTGGTTTGTCCGATCCAAGCTCAGCGGTGCGTGGCAGCTCGTCTCCACTGCCCTGGATCTCTATGAGCGTCCGATTCCTACCCCTGTTCACCACCTTCGGCCCTCCGAGGGAACCTGCGAGGAGTGTCATTGGCCGGAAAAGTTCTACGGCGTCAGCCCCAAGATGATCACCAAGTTCTCCGACGACGAAGCCAACTCCGAGGTCAAGACGATTCTTCTGCTCAAAGTCGGCGGTGACGACTTTGGTGGATCCCAGGGTATCCACTGGCACATGGACCCCGAGGTCGAGATCCGATACCGGTCGGACGAAAAGAGGCGGACCATGTACGAGGTGGAATCGAAGGTGGGTGATGGTCCGGTAGAGCGCTTCGTCAAGCAGACTGTCAAAGAGGACAATCCCGAGCTCATGGACTGGCGGGTCATGGACTGTATCGACTGCCACAACCGCCCGACGCACGTCTACTACACCGCCGAGCAGGCTGTTGATCTGGCTCTCGAACGGAACTTCATCGCCAAGAGCCTGCCCTTTGTACGGCGCGAGGGACTGAAGGCAGTCCGTACCGAGTACGCCTCGCACGAAGAGGCGGCGCAAGGGATCTCTGCAGCGATCAGTAGCTTCTACCAGTCGGAGTACCCGGCTCTGGCCTCGAGCCGTACTGAGGACGTTCAAGAGGCCGGGCGCGTCCTGGGAAGGCTCTACGCCAACAACGTCTTCCCGTCCATGAACATCGAGTGGGGCACCTACCCGGACTTCAGTGGTCACTACAACTCGCTGGGCTGCAACCGCTGTCACGCCGGCGACCACGCCACCGAAGATGGTGACGCCATCGATTCCGACTGCTCGATCTGCCACACCATCGTCGCCTGGGACGAAGCCAGCCCAGAGATTCTTGAGCTGATTCCGAAGTAGGGAGTTCGGGACCCCTCGCATTCTGGTGCCCTATTCTGGAGTCGTAGATTGAATCGCGGCTCGATTGTGCGATCTTCGATAGATCATCAGCCTCGAGTCAGGATACTCTCGGGCCGACAAGAGGAGAGGGCCTTCGAAGAATGAGAGTTGTCATCAGCTCGGGCGTGGCAGCGTTGATTGCGCTTGTGGGTTGTGTTTCCTACACAAACTCACCCTCTTCGCCTGTCCCAGCAGCCTCGCTCGACAGTGGCGGCCAATCTCTTCACGATCTTCCCGACTACGATAGGCAGGAAGTTCCCTTCAAGAATCATGTTCTGGACGAGGAGGAGAGCTCGCTCTATCTCGTTCGGCACATTCGCTTCCCCTCCTACGGGGACAATGGGCAGGACGACAACCTGGTGACAGGCAGGTACTACGAGAGCAAGCGCCCCGGCAAGAAGCCCTTGGTCATCATCGTGCCGATCCCGGCTGGTCATTCGTATCCCGCGGACAAGATGGCCGCTTATCTCAACTCCCACAGCGTGGGCGAAGTCAACATCTTCAAGCTGGAAATCGCCAGGGACATTATCGATTGGAACGGGATGGCTGCTGCCGCCAACGAAGCGGCATTCATGGAGCGACTGGACAAGAGCGCCGAGCGGGAATGGACGACCGTCATCGATATTCGCCGAACCCTCGACTGGGCGGAAGCCCGACCAGAGATCGACGCCCAGAGAATCGGCTTGATGGGCTTCAGCCATGGGGGAATCGTCGCGGCTGGAGTGGCAGTCCAGGAACCTCGACTAGCGGCCACTGTGCTGGTGATGTCCGGAGCGCTGCTTCATCAGCCCATGGTTCGTTGCTCTCTTGCACGAAGCGAGGGGATGAGATCGAAGGCGCTGTCGGAATTCGGCTGGACGGAAGAGGAGCTCGAAGCCCGGATCGAGGCCGAATTCAGCTATTTCGAGCCGGCGAACTTTCCGGGCAGGGTCGACCCTTCGAAGGTACTGATTGTCGAGGCGGCCAAGGATGACTGCATCCCGGAGAGCGGGCGAGAGGCCCTCTGGGAAACGATGGGCCGCCCGGAGAGGATCCTGTTGAACTACAAGCACAAACAGGCGTTCCTCTCGATGACTCCGCTACGCCTTTTCTGGCTTCGAAGACAGATCTGGGAGTTCCTGGACCGCTCGCTCGAGATCGAATCCAAGTCTTGAGA
>JBATEX010000074.1:0-16302 GCA_049664225.1 Thermoanaerobaculia bacterium | reverse complement strand
ACCTTCGATCGCCCTCTGGAGGATGTCTTCGCCATCCAGCACGAGATCGCCGAGCGCATTACCCACACGCTCGAGCTGCGCCTCGACCAGCGACACTCGGAGGCTCTCAAGCGCCCACCGACCACTGACATTCAAGCCTATGAGTACTACCTCAAAGGGCGCGAGCGGTTCTTCGAGTACCGGCGCCGCGGCGTCGAAGCAGCCCTGCAGCTGTTCAACATGGCTCTGATGCTGGACCATGACTACGCGCGCGCCTACGCCGGCGTCGCCGAATGCTGCACCTTTCTCTTCATGTACGCCGACGGTGACGAGGCCGACCTCGAGCAGGCCGACCTGGCGAGCCGGCGTTCGCTCGAGCTCGCCCCCGATCTGGCCGAGGCGCATGCGGCGCGCGGTCTGGTGCTGTCGATGCAGCACCAGTACGAAGCGTCCGAGGAAGCCTTCGAGACGGCGATCCGCTTGAATCCGAAGCTGTTCGAGGCGTACTACTTCTACGCTCGCAGCAGTTTCGCCCAGGGTGATCTGGAGAGTGCCGCGAGGCTGTTCGGGCATGCCTCCAGAATCGATCCCGACGACTACCAGGCGCCCTTGCTCCTGGCGCAGATCTACGACGACCTGGAGCGCCCGGAGGAGGCCGCTGCGATCCGGCGTCGGGGAGTACAGGCCGCCGAGCGCCGCCTGCAATACAACCCCGAAGAGACCCGGGCGCTCTACCTGGGCGCCACCGCACTCGTCTGCTTGGGTCAGTCGGAGCGGGGACTCCGTTGGGTCGAGCGAGCGCTGGAGCTGGAGCCCAATGAGCCGATGCTCCTCTACAACGTCGGCTGCGTCTACTCACTGGCCGGAGACCTCGATCGGGCCCTGGAGTGCATCGAGAAATCCGTCAGCAGCGGACTCGCTTACATCGAGTGGCTCCGGCAGGACAGCAACCTGGACCCCCTCCGTGACCACCCTCGCTTTCAGGCTCTGTTGAATGGGTACGGGCAAGAAGAAGGGTAGGCCCCTGTGACGTGAGCCCCAAGGCTTGTCGCCCTTAGAATGTGAGTCCTGCGGCCGGCTAGATTCCACTCCAGTCACACGGTTCGGTGGGCTGACGGCGAGAACTAGTTGTAGTTGGGCCAAAGATAGCAATCATGCATCAGCACTCGACAGTTTTTCGAGCCGCGAACCCCACCTTCGACGAGGGACGGGTGTTTGCCCGCTACCTCGATACAGCAGCTGAGGGCTTCTTCCGTTTCATGCTCGGCCGCCGCGCTGTGGACATAGTCGCCACGGCCTTCATCCAGCCCGACCACGACCTCTCTTTCCAAAACGTAACCTTCGCCGAATGTAACAAGGTCATCGTAGGAATGGTCTCGGGCTACACCGCCGAGCAGCATCGTGGTTCTTCGGGCCGGACTCTGACGCGGGCTGCAGGCAGGTGGAATCTGCGGATGATGGTTGTGTCGATACTGTTTGCTCCACTGCTACGAATCATCGACACCATCGGCGATGACGATTTCTACCTCCAGGCCATCGCCGTCGACAGGGAAGTTCGCGGCGACGGCGTCGGTTCTGCCCTGATGGACTTGATTGAGGACCGGGCTGTTGCCAGTGGATCAGCCCGACTCGCGCTCGACGTCTCTGCCAAGAACGAGAGTGCTCGCAGACTCTACGAGCACCGCGGGATGACTGTCGAGTCCCAGTGGCCAAAACGCTTGGCCATACCGGGATTGAGGTTCGTTCGAATGACGAAAGCGCTCTGAAGGATGAAGGCGCGATCCGAACCACCCCAACGGTTGGCTTGACACACGTCCCTCATCCAGCCGCGTGGTCCACGGGTGGTCCATTTCGGTGGACCGCTGGACCTGCTCGACCGCCTCTCCCCACCTCTTTGGGTGGCGTTGGAGGTGAGTGACATCTTGTACCCTCGCACCCGGACGAAGGTAGCTGCAAATGACCGGCGACACGGTTGCCCGCGGGGCCCTGTGAAGAGAACTAGCGAGGAGGCACGAGATGAAGCGGATCGTACCTGCCCTGATTCTGATCTGTGTCATCGGCCCGGCCCTGGTGGCCGACGAGGGCATGTGGAAGCCGGGGCAGCTCCCTGACCTCGAGGACCGGCTCGAGGAGCTAGGCCTCGAGACCGAGTTCCGCAAGCTGGCCGATCTGACTGGCCACCCGATGGGTGCAGTCATAAGCCTCGGCGGCTGCACCGCCTCGTTTGTCTCCTCTCAGGGGCTGGCAGTGACCAACCATCACTGTGCCTACGGAGCCATCCAGTACAACTCCAGCGAGGATCGGAACCTGCTCCAGTCGGGCTTTCTCGCTGCCGAGAGGGGCGACGAGCTCCCGGCAGCTCCTGGTTCCCGGATCCTCGTGACAGTGGCGGTGGATGATGTGACCGAGACCATCCGGGGAAGCCTCCCCGAAGGGGCCACGGGCCGGGAGCGCTGGGAGGCCATCGCTGCCAAGGAGAAGGAGTTGGTCGCTGGCTGCGAGGAGGATACCGGGCATCGCTGCAAGGTGGCCGCGTATCACGGTAGCCACGAGTACGAGCTGATCAAGCAGCTCGAGATCCGGGACGTCCGGCTGGTCCACGCCCCGGCTGGCTCCATCGGGGTCTTTGGCGGGGAGATCGACAACTGGATGTGGCCCCGGCACACCGGCGACTACGCTTTCTATCGGGGCTATGTGGGGCCCGATGGCAAGCCGACCGACTACGCGAAGGAAAACGTCCCCTACCGGCCGGAGCACTACCTGAAAGTTGCTACTGAGCACCTTGGTGAAGGCGATTTCGTCATGGCATTGGGCTACCCGGGAAGAACCAATCGCTATCGCTTGGCCACCGAGGTCGAGGACACCTTCGGCTGGTACTACCCGACCCGCATCGGCCTGTACCAAGAGTGGCTCGACGTCATTGTCAGGGAGACGGCCGAGAGCGAGAAGCTGACCATCGCATACGCCTCGCTGGTCCGGGGCCTGGAGAACGCGGTCAAGAACTACAAGGGGATGCTCGACGGCTTCGCCAAGAGCGACATGGTGAGGCGCAAGGTGGAGCTCGAGCGGAGCCTGCAAAAGTGGATCGAAAGCGACCCCGGCCGCAAGGACGCCTTTCTGCCGACTCTCCAGGAGCTCCAGGAGTTGGCGGTGCGCCAACAGAGCACCCGCGAACGGCAGATGTACTACGAGTACTTGGTTCGCCGGGGAGATCTCCTGAGCACCGCCCGCACCCTCTACCGGCTGGCCAATGAAAGGCAGAAGCCCGATCTCGAACGAGAGCAGGGTTACCAGGAGCGCGACGTGCCCAGGGTCCGCGAGCGACTTACCCGCATCGATCGCACGTTCGACCCCGGGGTGGATCAGGCCATCTGGCGGCACTTCATCGTCAACTACGCCTCGATCCCCGCCGATCAGCATGTGAGCGTCTTCGATGATTGGTTCGGAATCGGGGTGGAAGGTCTCGACGAAGCGCGTCTGGACCAGCGGCTGGAGGAAATGTACGAGGCTACCCGCCTGGACGAGCAGGAGCCTCGCCTTGCCTGGCTGGACGCCACTCCGGCCGAGATCGAAGCCAGTGACGACCCGTTCCTCCAACTCGCAGTTGCCATGTTCGAGAGTGACCTGGAGCTCGAGGCCGAGGGAAAGGAGCTCGACGGCCTGTTTGACGAAGTTCGCTCCCGCTACATGGAGGCGCTCATCGCCTACCTTGGGGCCCGCGGCAGAGAGGTCTACCCGGATGCCAACGGGACCTTGCGGGTGACGTATGGCTCCGTTGAGGGCTACTCGCCTCGGGACGGTGTTACCTACCTCCCATTTACAACCCTGGAGGGGATCGTCGAGAAGAACACTGGGGAGGAGCCTTTCGACGCGCCCGAGGCGGAGCTTGCAGCCATTCGTGAAGGCGCCGGCGAGTCTTTCCACTACGAGCCCCTCGGCTCGGTCCCGGTGAACTTTCTCAGCACTCTGGACTCCACCGGCGGCAACTCGGGCTCGGCGACGCTCAACGGTAAGTCCGAGCTGGTGGGACTGCTCTTCGACGGGGTCTGGGAGAGCATTATTGCGGACTGGGACTTCATCCCGGAGGTCTCGCGCTCGATCCACGTGGATATGCGATATGTCCTCTGGGTGATGGAGACCGTAGAGGGAGCGCAGCACCTGGTTGAAGAAATGAGAGGCCCGCGGTAGCTGAAGGTCGAGAGGGGGCCGGGCCTCTTTGTCTCCTCGACCTCGATTCGTGGTCCACTCTCGGTCCCCGAAACCACAACTGACCACCACTTTCGGCATCGACCACAACACTCACCCCTCCCGACGAAGCCCCGTCGCTTCGTTGTCAGCTGTTGTGGAGTGTTGTCAGTTGTGGGAGATCGGAGGTCTTGAAAACCGGCGACCGTTCACGCGGTCCAAGGGTTGCCTCCCGATGGTCGGCTACACTGCATCCCCTCACCCGCCCTTCGTGTGCGAATCCCTTCCCCTCCGCTACTTTCTCCCAATTGAGTACTGGTCACTCAATGCCCCTGGTCCACTGGTGGTCCACTTCGGTGGACTTTTATAACCACTCCTGAACTTCCAGTAGTGCCTTCCGATTCATTTCCATGGCCAGAGGAGGTGTCTCGGAGCCGCGGGAGTGGTTCGCGAATATTGAGATAGCTACCCTGAAGTCCGAAGGCAAGGGAAAACCAAGTAGGGCCTATTCAAGCTGAGAGCGCTGTCTTCTGTCGATCAGGGATGGCTTTGGAGTAGCTGTTTGATCTGAGAAGGCGATGGGACTCGCCCTGACACCTTTACCTCACCATCGATCACCAGGCCAGGGGTCATCAAGACGCCCATAGCAGTGATCTGATTGAGGTCCGTCACCTTCTCCAGTTCATACTCCAATCCGAGTTCGTCTGCAGCCGCCTCTACCTTTGCAGCGAGGAGCTGGCAGTTGTAGCAACCGGGGCCGAGAATCTGAATCTTCATCATGGCTGTTCCTCGGGTTAAGCGAAGAAATGTCCGAACAGAAGGCCAGAGGTCGCGGACATGACCACAACCAGGCAGATGTAGGCCGAAGTCTTCTTCCAGCCGATGACACTGGCGATAACCAGCATGTTGGGAAGCGAGAGGGCTGGCCCGGCGAGAAGCAGAGCCAATGCCGGTCCCCGACCCATGCCGTTGCGGAGCAGCCCTTCGAGAATCGGTACCTCGGTGAGAGTGGCGAAGTACATGAAGGCGCCGGCGACTGATGCGAACAGATTGGCAGCCAGAGAGTTTCCGCCGACTGCCGAGCTGACCCATCCGGCAGGGACCAGGCCTTCACTATCAGGGCGCCCAAGCAAGAGTCCGGCGACCAAGACACCAGCGAAGAGCAGTGGCAAGATCTGCTTGGCAAATCCCCAACTCGATTGGAGCCATTGACCCAACTCCCCTTCGTCCGAGGACATTACGACCGACAGTCCCACGATGCCGACCGTGAAAGCCACGGCGGGGTACCCCGGGGCCAGCCATGAGGCCAGACCGACTGCCATGCCAATCAGCAGAAACTTGGCCCAGGTGAGACCAAACCAGCGAACCAGAGCCAGTCCCAAACCGAGCGCACAGATGGTGGTCAACCACCATTTGGCCGAATAGATAGCTCTCCACAGTCCCTGTTCCGCGGTGGTCGGGCCCCAGTTCGAGAAGACCAGGATCCCGACGAGCAGGGCAAAGAAGGTCGCACTTTGCCAGAGGGGACGTGCAGCCTCGGACACGGGCATGGCCATCTGAGCTTCTGCCTTGGCCAGTTCCTCTTTACGAAACAGGAAGTGCATCATGAGCCCAATGACAACAGCGAAGACTATTGCGCCGAGGGCACGGGCAAGGCCGAGCTCGAGCCCCAGGACACGTGCGGTGAGGACGATCGCAAGCACGTTGATGGCGGGCCCGGAGTACAGGAATGCCGTCGCCGGTCCGAGTCCGGCTCCCATGCGGTAGATACCGGAGAATAGTGGCAGTACCGTGCAGGAGCACACAGCCAGGACTGTCCCGCTGACCGATGCCACTCCATAGGCGAGAGCCTTGGGAGCGTTCGCCCCTAGGTATTTCATGATCGCGGGGCCGCTGACGAATACTGCGATTGCCCCGGCGATGAAGAAGGCTGGCACCAGGCACAACAGGACGTGTTCCTGGGCGTACCACTTGGCGAGGTGGAGCGATTCCAGAACTGCTCGATCGAAGCGAGAGGTACCCACCGGAAGAAAGAACACTGCCGCGAAGACAGCCACCATGACAGCAAGCAGCTTCCACTCGGACTTCCAGTTCATCGCTGTTCTCTCGAGTCAGAAGTAATCAAGCTCGACCCGCGTGCTTCTTCACTTTGCCCTGCAATGAAGCGTATTCTCATTGTAGATAGTGTCAAGAGGGCTGGAAACGATCTTTGCCGGAGGGCCTGAACCAGACATTGAAGCACTCGGACGGAACCGACCTCACTCTTGGGTCCCCTACCTGGGATGTCTTGATGCTTTTTGGGTCCGAGGCGCGCTGGGAGGTCGGGAAGGCTCCCCAGCCTGCGTGGTGGGAGCCTCGGCTGTGTGGACTTCCTGAGGATGTCCGTCTCGACCCCGAGAGGTTTGCGGCCAAAGCAGCGGAGCTTCTGGGCTCCCCGATCTCGGGATCCGCTCCTCAGGTGGACCCTGGAGGAGGGTCAATGCCATGAACGATCAAGCAATGGAGCTGTCGTCTTCCGCGACCATTCGACACCTCGCCGCCGGCAGGCGGGAAGCGAAGGTCTTACTGCCCTTGTTTCCACTTCTCGCCAAGGGTGAAGCGCTTGAAATCGATCGAGTCTCACGGGCGACTGGAGTTTCGGCTGTCGAGATCGAAAGAGCTGCGGCAGCGGGAAGATGCGAACGCGACGCCGACGGACGGCTTATCGACCTCTATGGAATGACGCTTGCTCCGACTCTTCACAGAGTCGAGGCCGATTCCAAGATCATCTACAGTTGCTGTGCTCTGTGGGCACATGTGATTCCAAAGCTCATCGAGTATCCCGTCGAAGTCGAATCTGTCGATCCTCTTCGACGGGAGCTCGTTCGGTTGTCGATCAGTCCTGAAGGGGTCGAGCAGGTCGATCCGATCGGTGCGATGGCAACCATGGTCGTCTCGGGCGAAGAGGAAGCCAGTGACGATGTCTGCGCATCCTTCTGTTGCCAGGTCCGTCATTTTGTCTCTGGCGAGAGTGCGGAGGAGTTTGCGAAGGGTTCTCCGACGCGCGAGGTTGTCGATTTGGCCCAGTTGCAAGAAGAAGCCGACAACCTGTATCGGGCGATCTGGGCCGTGGTCCACTCCTGGTCCGACTCGGCCTGAAACAGTGTAGCTCGGAAGGCTCCGGTCGGTCCTGAAGACCAGCGACTCAGAGCGGGTGTTCTGCTTCGAGTTGATTCCCGGGGTGGGAGATGGCCGAAGAGAGCACCTACTTCATCTCGACCTGTGTCAACGCTCCCACGTTCACGAAGAAGTCGAAGACCTCTCCTGCCCGAGTGACATTGAAGATCGGGTAGTCGATGAAGTAGGGGATCGGAATCCGGGCGGCCTCACCTTCGAGCGGTAGGGCCCCTGGCTTGTTCCAAACGGCGTGGAGGTGGAAGTTCTCCCCGCCGTTCAACTGGATGGTCGTGACCTGATCGCGGGGCACGCCCATGCCGAGAAGCCGCGAGCCCGCGGTTTCACGACTTGGCTGGTCTAGGCGATAGCGGCCAGACAGCATCATGTGGAGTTGGCCGGCGTAAGCGACGACGCGCCCCTCGGGATGCTGTTTCCAGGCTTGGTAGAGGGCCTCGGCCATCGTCTGGTTGCGGGTGTCGTTGAAATAGGCTCGCTTGACGAAGATCTCGTAGAGAGGTTCGTCCATGGCTTGGACCTGGAGGACTCGCCCTCGGTTCTCGCGGGCCCAGCGGAGCACTGTTTGAAGCTGCAAGACCTGGTGCCCATCGAAGATCTCGCTCAGGGTCTGTTGGTCTCCATACTGGACGTAGTGGTCGATCAGAGGCTGGATGTCGTAAGGGAGCTCCAGAAGAAGGCTGATGAGCCGGTCATCGAGTCGGTCCAAGAGCGCCGCGAGATAGGCAGGCAGTTCGTTGTAGAGGTGATCCTCGCCGATCAGAAGCACTCGCTTCTCTCTTACCGCCGCCGCCAACCCGTCGATGTCGAGTACCTGCCTTGCGAGCTGCTCGGTAGAGATAATCTCATCGGGCGGGCGGTTTATCCCTGGAGGGGGTGGAGAGAGCTCCCTATAGGTTTCGACCTTGGTCCGATCCCCAGGGTCGTAGCCGATGATTCCTTCGGCCGACGTCAGAATTCTGGTCTCGTAACGGCCTCTTATCCGCACGAGGAAGTCCTCTGGAGCGTCAGGTGGCTGGACGACGTATTCGACTTCCGACAGGCGGAAGGACTCCGGCTCGAAACGGGCAGTGCAGCTGCCGTTGGCAGCCTTCAACCGAACTTCATGGATAGAGTCGCCAACAAGCTGATAGCTCTCCACCTCGAGCTCTTCGAGAAGGCTCGAATAGCGGAACGCGTTGATGACTTCGATGAGCGGTTTGCCCATACGCAGCGCCATCTGAGGTGGTTCCCAGAGGCCGGCCAATGTCCCATTGCCCCGTATCTCTTCGAGGGTCTTCCCGAGGTCGCCGGCGTAAGGGGTCTCGAAGTAGCGGTCGTCGCTTCCGATGCGCTCTGCGTACAGCGTGTTGCCGCTGGCAACGACTTTCAGCTGGTCTCCGATCTCGATCGAAGCGTCCGAATCGTTGCCGAGCAGATACTGGACCACCTGCTCTCCCGGCTCGGAATTCGGAAGCTCAACCGATGTGGCGAGAGTGATCTCCAGTGCAGATGCGCTTTGATAAGCCTCTCCAGAGCGCTTGAAGAGATCCTCCACAGTGAGGACCTCCGAGTCGATGCTACGAGCTACGGTACTCGTTGTGGGTGCTAGGAAGCTCAGCCCACAAATCACCACAATCCACCGTCGGAATGTCATGACGCCAGTCCCTTCTGAGGGAAGACGGATTGAAAGCTTCTGACCGGCTCGGACGTTACAGGCGACCTTGCGAGCGGCGAAACACCTCGAGGGGTGGCGTGAGGCTACCCCTTGGGGTGGCAGGCAGGTAAGAGACCGTTAATAGCAGGCAAACAGAGTCTCAGGTTTTGAGGTGCTCGTCGACCCAATCGGCAAAGGCTCCGTAGGTGCCGTCGCCGGGCATCTCTGTGCAATCGAGGAGCACTCCATCAGGGCTGATGAGGAAGTTCATCGGGCGAGCCTCTGTGTCATAGATCCAACCCAGAGACTCCTGATACACGTTCAGAGTCTCGACTGGATGCTCTTCCAGGAATGTGACGAGATGCTGCCGGGATTCGTCGGAGAGAGTCACTACCACCAAGCCCAGCTCGCCATGAGTTCGCTGCAATTGTTCGAGATCGGGCATTTCATGAACACACGGCGTACACCATGTCGCCCAGAGGTTGAGCAAGACCGCACGGCCCTGGAGATTGGACAAGCGTAGTAGCCCGTCGTTGTCGACGCGGCGGAACTCCAGTTCGGGAACTGTCTTTCCGATGTAGCTGTGCGCTTTCCTGAGTGCCCTGGCGTACTGTTCGAACGAGGGTTCTCTCACCATTCTTATTCCACTTATCTCCATGACAACGACAGCCGCAAGAAGGGCGTAGCCAGACCAGACTAACCAGGGCCTAGAGCCTACGGACGCTCGACTCCAGAGCCAGAGGCCAACTATCGTAAGAACGAGCACTAGAGGGAGGAGCCAGTGGCCGCGGAAGGCTAGTTGGTCCCACACGAGACCATATATAGAGCCGGTGAAACTTGATCCCATCGCCTGCTCCTCTCGTTCTATGGCAGCAGTGGTGTCGAGATAGGCTCGTTCTGATTGGACGCGACAACCCGAGTCAGGGTATATCGACAGGGGTGTACTCGATCTCTGATCTGAATCCAGGAGTTCTTCGCGCCGTATCGAGAATGCGCAATCTCGTTCGGAGATCGCTCTGCTTCACAACGTGGTCCACTCTCGGTCCACGAGACCGCAACTCACCACCACTCTCGGCATCGACCACAACACTCACCCCTCCCGACGAAGCCCCGTCGCTTCGTTGTCAGCTGTTGTGGAGTGTTGTCAGTCGTGGGAGATCGGAGGTCTTGAAAACCGGCGACCGTTCACGCGGTCCGTGGGATTCGGACCCAGCGAGACGAGGGCTTGCCCGAGCCTGCCAGACAACGCCGTTCGCTTCCGTGTCGTGGAACGACACGGATCCCTTCCCCTCCGCCACTATCTCCCTATCGAGTACTGCTGACTCAGTACCCGTGGTCCACTGGTGGTCCATTGTGAATGGACTGCGGAGGCGGGTTGAATGACATTCAAGCGGTCGTCGGTCGGCTGTTCCAGTCTGCAACTGCGGGCCGATTGGCACTCTACGCTCTACAAGACGCCGCTAGTTCTCTCGACCCTTGAATCGAAGTGTGGCGCGGAGGGTCTTACGATAATGGCCTGTCATGGCTCGCTCGTGAGCTCGCCGCTCGTGTTCGGTGGCACGGCGGGTAGCGCTGGCCTGCTCCCGGACAAGACGGTGGAAACCAGCCAGTCGATCGGCTTCGAGCTCGCCCTTCTGGACGGCATCCCGAACGGCGCAATCAGGCTCTTCGACGTGACTGCAATCCATGAAGCGGCACTGCTCAGAAAGAGCAGTAATCTCTGGGAAGACCTCCAGTACAGCCTCCTCGCTCGCTAGCAGCCCTACCTCACGCAGACCAGGAGTATCGATGACCAGTCCACCTTCGGGAAGCTGGAGAAGCTCGCGGCGCGTTGTCACATGACGTCCCCGGTCATCGGACTCCCGAACCGCCCCGGTGCGCAGACGCTCTTCGCCTAGAAGGCGATTGATCAAGGTCGACTTGCCCACTCCCGACGAACCCACAAGAACCACGGTTTGCCCTGGCTTGACCTCGTTCTTGAGCTCTGTCAATCCGTCCCCAGTTACGGAGCTGATCGAGACTACATCCAACCCAGGAGTAGCCTTCCGGGCCTGCCGAATCGCTTCATCGGGATCGTCGATCAGGTCCAGTTTGCTGAGCACCACGAGGGCCCGAACGCTACCGCTGCGGGCAAGCGCCAGAAAACGTTCGATGCGGCGCAAACTAAAATCGCCATCCAGACCCGTGACCACCATGACCAAGTCCACGTTGGCTGCCAGAGGTTGAGCCACGCGAGCACCGCCTTTGATTCCCCTGGCCAGCAGACTTCGTCGAGGTAGCAGGGTCGCAAGGGTGCGTACATCACCGGCATTCGTGATCATGGCCCAATCGCCCACCGCCGGCATGACTCCTGCCCGCTCCCCGAGCATCGAAACGGGGAAATGCCATGAAGCTGGAATGGCGCCCTCGTCGGTCAGCACCACAACACGTCCCCGATCCACTGTCGCCACTCGACCTGGTACACGCGTCGGACCGCCTGCTTCCGTGGCGTGATACTCCCAGACCGGATCCCAACCAAGATCTTCGAGGCGCATCCAGTCATGTTTCCCCAAGGACAACAGTGCGTCAAGTTACTGGTGGAGCAGAAGGCACTGGCTTTTCCCCTCGGGGTGAGTCCTCGGCCCGATAAGCCTCACCCATCCCGCCTTCGCCGAGCTTGGCGGTGATCTTGAAGTTAGAGAGAGTCTTGCCGATCAATAGTCGGTTCGGCCCGGGTCAACCTAGTCGAGAAGGTCGCCCCGTTCTACAGCTCGTGGTCCACTGTCGGTCCACCACACCGCAACAAGCCACCACTCTCAGCATCGACCACGACATTCCCCCCTGCCCGAGAAGCCCTCGACGGATGACCTGTCCATTGAGCTCAGGTCAGGTCAAAGCGATCGAGATTCATCACCTTGTCCCACGCAGCCACGAAGTCACGCACGAACTTCTCGTTCGAGTCGTCACATGCATAGACCTCCGCGATGGCTCGGAGTTGGGAGTTCCAACCGAAGACGAGATCGACGCGGCTAGCGGTCCACTTGAGATCACCCGTCTGGCGGTCGCGTCCCTCGAACACGTTCTCGGAGGTGGAAGACGGCTTCCACTCCGCGCTCATGTCGAGCAGGTTCGCGAAGAAATCGTTGGTCAACGTCTCGCGCCGGTCGGTGAAGACACCGAGATCGGACTGCTCGAAGTTCGCGTTAAGGGCGCGCATGCCACCGACGAGAACCGTCATCTCGGGAGCGGTCAGCGTCATGAGCTGCGCCCTGTCCACCAGCAGGTCCTCAGCCGAACGGCTGTGTCCGTCCCGGAGGTAGTTGCGGAACGCGTCTGCGGTCGGTTCGAGCACGGCAAACGCTTCGCTGTCAGTTTGCTCCTGCGTAGCATCCGTGCGACCTGGTGCGAAGGGAACTTCTACATCGTGGCCGGCATTCTTGGCGGCCAGCTCGATGGCTGCGCACCCACCCAGAACAATCAGGTCGGCGAGGGAAACCTGCTTGCCGCCGGTCTGCGAGCTGTTGAAGTCCTTCTGGATCGACTCCAGGGTCTCGAGCACCCCGCCCAGCTGGCCCGGCTGATTCACTTCCCAATCCTTCTGCGGGGTCAGGCGAATGCGCGCTCCGTTCGCCCCACCTCGCTTGTCGCTGCTGCGGAACGTTGCCGCCGACGCCCAGGCGGTCGAAACCAGCTGGGAAATCGACAGTCCGGAATCGAGGATCTTGGCCTTGAGGGCAGCGATGTCGTCATCGCCAATCAACTCGTGAGTGACCGCGGGGACGGGGTCCTGCCACAGCAGCTCCTCGTCCGGGACCTCCGGGCCGAGGTAGCGCGAGATCGGGCCCATGTCACGGTGCGTCAACTTGAACCACGCCCGGGCAAACGCATCTGCGAACTCATCGGGGTTTTCGTGGAAACGCCGCGAGATCGGCTCATAGATCGGGTCCATCCGCATTGCCATGTCCGCCGTGGTCATGATGGTCGGAACCCGCTTTGACGGATCTTCCGGATCCGGTGCGAGGTCCTTGTCGGCCACGTCCTTCGGCGTCCACTGCCAGGCGCCGGCAGGACTCTTCGTCAGCTCCCACTCATATCCGAACAGCATGTCGAAGTAGCCGTTGTCCCATTGGGTCGGATTAGGGGTCCAGGCGCCTTCCAGGCCGCTGCCGATGGCATCGGAGCCCTTGCCGCTGCCGAAGCTGCTCTTCCAGCCGAGGCCCTGCTCCTCGATGCCTGCGGCTTCGGGTTCAGGACCGACAAGGGCGGCATCGCCGGCACCATGGCATTTACCGAAGGTATGTCCTCCGGCGGTGAGCGCAACGGTTTCCTCGTCGTTCATCGCCATGCGCGCGAACGTCTCTCGAATGTCCCGGCCTGACGCAACCGGATCCGGGTTGCCGTTCGGCCCTTCCGGATTGACGTAGATCAGGCCCATCTGAACGGCGCCGAGGGGATTCTCGAGGTCCCGGTTGCCGCTGTAGCGCTCGTCTCCAAGCCACTCGGTCTCAGGGCCCCAGTAGATGTCCTCTTCCGGCTCCCAAACGTCCTCTCGCCCGCCGGCGAAACCGAATGTCTGGAAACCCATCGATTCGAGGGCAACATTGCCAGTCAGAACCATCAGGTCGGCCCACGAGATCTTGCGGCCGTACTTCTGCTTGATCGGCCAAAGCAACCGGCGCGCCTTGTCGAGGTTTACGTTGTCGGGCCAACTGTTCAGCGGCGCAAAGCGTTGCGTGCCGGAGCCTGCGCCGCCCCGGCCGTCGCTGATGCGGTACGTACCAGCACTGTGCCACGCCATTCGAATGAAGAGCCCCCCATAGTGGCCGTAGTCGGCCGGCCACCAATCCTGCGACGTCGTCATCAGGCTCTCGAGGTCCTTCTTCAGGGCCGCGAGGTCGAGCGACTTGAACGCCTCGGCGTAGTTGAACTCCTCGCCTAACGGGTCGGACAGCGGAGAGTGCTGGTGGAGAATCTGCAGGTTCAACTGATTCGGCCACCAGTGTTGATTCGCCGTAGTCACAACCGCCGTCTGTGAGTGAGGTCCGCCCAGAATGGGGCACTTGCTTGCGCGATCCATCTTGTCTGACATGTGGTTACTCCTGATCTTTTCTTCTTATGGGTTAATGACTCTGGGTCTGCGATTTTACCCCGCCTCGAGTCTGGAACGGCGTCAGATGTAGAGGCGATCCTTGTCGACCTCATCGCGCAGGAGGCGCAACTCTTCGGCGCTGGGCTCCTCGTTGTGGCCGATCTCGTCGGGCAGGAGTAGCTCAAAGCCGGTGGCAGCTTGTGCCTGTTCCAGCTCGACCCCCGGATTGAGCGCCAGCAGGCGCATCCGCTTGCTCTTGTCCTCGAAGTCGAGGGTGCAGAGATCGGTGACGACTCGGAAGGGACCGGTGTCCGCGGGTAGGCCGGCGCGCTCCCGCTCTCCGGGCCCGTCGAGATAGCCGGGAGTGGTGAGAAAGTCGACCTTGGACACGAAGGTCCGGGGCGACTGCCGCATGATGACGATGGTGCGCCAGCAGGCGGAGCCTACATCGTTGCCGCCTCCCGATCCCGGCAGCCGCACTTTCGGCGACGGCTGCTCGCCGATTACCGTGCTGTTGAGGTTGCCGTAGGCATCGATCTGGGCGCCGCCGAGAAACCCATACTCGATGAAGCCGCGTTGCGCGGCCTCCATGATGGTGCAGATGCCGGCGGCGTGGAGGCCCTTGTTATAGGTGCGCATGTCTCCCACCGCCAGAGGGAGCTTCTCCAGGATGGCGCCGGTGCCCCCGAACTCGAAGACCGGCGTCAGGTTCTTGGCGTGCATCTTCTGCGCCAGCGACGCCGCCAGCATGGGAATGCCGGTACCGATGAAGGCGGTCGCATTGTCGGCCATGGTGCGGCTGGCCAGGCAGATCATCAACTCGGTGCTGGTGTAGCTTTCTTCTGCCATCTCAAGCCCCTTTGATCCTCAGCTTCTCCAGCCGTTCTCTACCCACCAGATCGAGGTAGGCTTCGTGTGTCTCCACCCCGTAGACCCACTTGTCGAGATAGGCCTTCACCTTCTCGACGTCTTTGGTGCTCTCGAAATAGGAGCGGATGTGCTCCTCGTCGCGCTCGTACATGCCGCTCATCTCCCCGGGGTGGGAGCCAAAGGGTGCTTCGACGACGGCGTCGACTACGTACCAGGGAATGATCGTGCGATCGGGCGCCCGTCGAATGGCCTCGGTGTCGACGATCTCCTCGGCCGAGACGATGACTCTCCTCGAAGCACAGGCCATCTCGGCTGCAAAACCCGAGATGCCGTCGATCTGGCAGTTGCCGTGCTTGTCCGCACGATTCACGTGGATGATACCCACATCGAGAATCAGCGCCGGCAGCAGGCAAATTGGCTCGCCGGTGAAAGGGCACTCCACCACTTTGGCGGCCGAGTACTTGAAGGTGTCGGTCCCCAGCATGGAGCGCGTCGGCAGGAAGGGCACCCCCATAGCCGCCGCCTTGAACCTCCAGGCCAGGGCGGCGTTGGACCACTCGACGACGTTCTCCACATAGCCCGATTCGACGGCCCGTCGGAGGTTTGACGACACACCGTAGACCTCTAGACCGATATAGGTCCAGTCCAAGGCTTTGAACGAATCGGCGGCGGCAAAGAGATCCGATTCGTAGACCCCTTGACCGACGCCGCGCAGGCTGCGGAAGCCCGCTCGGATGAGCTCGCGGGTCAGCGACATTGGGCAGCGCACCGTCCCGTAGAGCTCCACTCCGATGTAGTCGCCTTCGTCGACGAATCGGCGGATGGCCTCCTTCTCGCTCATCCGCTTGTCCACCAGACCTTTCTCCTTGGCCCGGTTGTGAGCGCGGAAGGCCTCGAGGTCGATGGGAGTCAGCAGGTCGCCGACACCGTCTTCGAGAATCTTGAGACTCCTCTCGTTCATGTTCCCCTCTCAGCGGGTGTACCCGCGACGTCATAACGTCTCATCGGATCTCGCTCCCCCAGAATTCTACCTCTGTCACTATTCTGAATCAGGCGCTCAACTTGGGGAGCCCTAATGGTGTCGTACAGACACCTCGGGGCAGGTCAGTGGTCCACTCTCGGTCCACTAGGTCACAACCGACCACCACCCTCAGCATCGACCACAACAATCCCGCCTGCCAGCGAATCCCAGTCGCTTCGATGTCAGGTGTTGTGGGTTTCAGGACTTAGGGCGGGGCGTGCCCCCGCCCGCGGGCGGCCGCAAGGTGTACAACCTCGGGACATGGTTGACACATTGACCTCAGGACATCGCTGACACTTTGGGACACTTTCAGGCCTTGGCGTAAGGAGGTCTGAGATGCCCTGGAAGGAGAGCGATGTGCGGAGTGAGCGG
>JBATEX010000073.1:0-110925 GCA_049664225.1 Thermoanaerobaculia bacterium | reverse complement strand
TCTCGGTCAACGGCAACGAGATCAACCCGATCCAGGTGACCGTTCAAGGGGAAGCCGGCGAAGGAAGCTATGAGGCGGTCTTGGACTTCAAGCTGCTGTCCAATCACTTCGGACGGGGCATGAACCGCTTCGAAATCGAGATGGGCGGCGACCGCGCCGAAGTCCTGCTGGAGATCGAGCTCTAGAGCCAGTGGACGCCGGTCCTGGGCGTCGAGCCGTCGCAGCCGTCGAAATCAATGGCATCGCCGAGGGTTCAGTGCGTCGCGACATTGGTGGCGACCGTGGCTGCCATGACCGCGGTCATGGCAGCTCGGGTGGCTTCGATCGCGGCTCGGGCGGCCTCCGCTGGGGGCCAATCCTCGGCAATTTTGTCGAGGCGCTCTTTGCGCGCGGCGACACGCTGCTTGCCGAACACGGGATCCAGAACGCCGCTGACATGAGCGAGCGAAACGAGGATCGCGGTGCGGGCGTCCAGATGGTTTTCATCCGAGAACACAGCGTGCTCAACCCGAAGCATGATCTCGAGCTCGGGTGCCGGATTGAGCTCTGGGTAGATCCGTTTCGAGAAGATCAGCATCACCTTGTGGGTCTCGACCTGCAGCACTCCCTTCAGCGCTAATTGCTCGGCGATTCGGTGTTTGAGGTCCTTCAGTCCTGCGACGCGGCCGAGCCAGGTGGGCATATCAGCAGTCTTCTTGGCGTTGGCGATTCTCTCCAGAACTTGATTGGCAACCGGCTCGCCGAGCGGGGTGCTGTTGACGAGCGTCAAGTGCTTCTTGCCCTCGCGATCCTCCAATCGAATCCTGTCCTCGAACAGCAACTCCGCGAGCACTGCGCCACCTACGGCATACGGCCAGCTCGTGCCGGAGTAGGTTGTCCCCTCCTCGTCCTTGAGTGCCAGCAGCAGGATCTCTTCGTGCAGTCGGAGCTTCTTCATGATGGATCTGCCTTCTGGGGTGTTTGGCCAGACGAATCGAGCTCATCCTCGCCACGTTTTTCATTGGACATCCTGGGAAGTCTAGCTGAAGCGCGATCACGGAGCCTACCCGTCTACCCTGGAATGCCCCCTTGCCACTCTGAGGACGCCAATCTCTGCCTCGGGCACTTCGTGATTCATCTCTGAAGCACTTTCATCCTCGGACTCGTTGTTCCCACAGGTAATCAGGCGCCCGTTGGCGATTCGACGCCGAGGATGGGTCCGCCGCCGCCGCTCCACCCCAAGATTGTCGGTGAGCCCATGCCCGGTTGGATGCGGGCTCACCAAAAGCGCGTCGAAGAGGGTACCGCGCTCTGGACACAGCTGGGACCTCCGCCGAGGTGGGAGCGACCTGCAGTCGGATCCTCGTCGACCCCACCGATCCGTAGACGATTCACATCTCCGGGGCGGACGGCCATGCGAGGACCACGAATGGTGGTGTGATCTGGACCAAGGACGGTGCCGACCTGCCCAACGTGAACGTCGGAGACCTGGCGATCGACCCACCGCGAGGGAGCATCACGGTTGGTAGTTACGGCTGCGGCGCCTGGCGCTCGAGCATCGACGCTCTGCTCGGAATCGAGACGATCTTCAGCGATGGTTTCGAGTCCGGCAACGTGTCGGGATGGTCCGCTTCCGAACCTTGACCGGCATACTTCGCAGTGAGGTCCACCCTCTCGTCGGGATTCAGCCTCGAGTCGGCTGCAAGGAAACTAGAGAGGATCCTTCATCCTGCGGCCTGGGCTTGGGCGACGCTCATCGTTCTTGTTTTCGAACCGCTGCAGCGCTTCTTCCGCGATTGCGTCGAGGTCGACCTTGTGTCTGGGCGCGAGGCGCCGCTGCGCTTCCTGGGCCACCCCTGGACGCTCTTCAGCGACTCCTACCCTCAACTTCTGGCCGCCGAGTTGGCGACCGTTGAAGACCTGAATTGCCAAGGCCGCTTGCTCGCGATTGCTGAAATCCACGAAGGCGTAACCCCGCGCGGCTCCCGTCTTGCGGTCCTTGGGGATCACTACCGAAGTGACCTCGCCCGCAGCTGCGAAGTGGCGTCTCAGACTGTTTTCGGAGATCCGATCGTTCACGTTGCCGACAAAGATCCGTCTAGACATCTCTGCATCCCATTACGGGACCTCCCGTCCAGGTTTCTCGACTTGAGAAGAGGGTTGTCGATGGCATTCGTTGTCGAGTGAGTCTCTGAACTAGAATCTACGATCGGAAATCTGCTCTTATCAATGGAGCAATCTAGGCAACCTTGTACCGCTGCACGACCCTGAGGCCTGAGAGCTCATGAGGCAGAATCGAACCACGATTCGGCAACTGAATGGAGACTTGGAGCTGTGAAGATCACCGACTTCATCGATCGACATTACCGTCACTTCAACGCGGCTACTCTGGCGGAGGCGGCTCGGGCCTATGGCCGCCACCTGGATCAGGGTGGAGCCATGCTGGTGACCCTGGCCGGAGCCATGAGCACGGCCGAGCTGGGCAAGTCTCTCGCCGAGATGATCCGCCAAGGCAAGGTCGACGCGGTCTGCTGCACGGGTGCCAATCTCGAAGAGGACGTCTTCAATCTCGTCGCTCACGACTCCTATCGGAGGATTTCGGAATGGAGGTACCTGAATCCGCGGCAGGAGGAGGAGCTCGCCGCCAAAGGCCTGAATCGGGTGACCGACACCTGCATCCCCGAGGAAGAGGCGATGCGGGTGATCGAAGCCAAGTTGGTGTCCTTGTGGGTGCGTGCCGAGCGCAATGGAGAACGGTTCTTCCCGCACGAGTTCTTCTACCAGTTGCTTCGAGAGCAGCTCGAACACTTTGACTTCCAGATCGATCCCAGGGACTCGTGGCTCCATGCGGCTGCGACGGCAGACTTACCCATCTTCGTTCCCGGGTGGGAAGATTCGACCCTCGGTAACATGTTCGTGGCCCGACTCCTGGCTGGTACCCTGTCGGACTATGGGATCGTGCGCTCGGGACCCGAGTACATGGGCGCCCTGGCCGACTGGTATCTGAAGACGACCATGGGCTCGACCGAGCCAGACCCAGCGGCAGGCTCGGAGGAGAGGGAGTCCCTCGTAGTGCCACCGGACGAGGCCGAGCGGACCGTTGGCTTCTTTCAGATCGGCGGTGGAATCGCGGGCGACTTCCCGATCTGCGTCGTCCCGATGATCCACCAGGACCTGCAGCGAGCCTGTCCCTTCTGGGGCTACTTCTGTCAGATCAGTGATTCGACAACGAGCTACGGCTCGTACTCGGGGGCTGTTCCCAGCGAGAAGATCACCTGGGGCAAGCTCGACGTCGACACGCCGATGTTTGTGATCGAGTCGGATGCCACCATCGTGGCTCCCTTGATGTTCGGTTACATTCTCGACTGGTAGCTCGGATCATCATCGGCCCTGTTGGCTCAGCACCATGCTGAGGACGCGATAGACGAGCTTGGCAGCGAGAAAGTCGCTGGCGTGCTGGCCGGCTGTCGGCAGCAGCTCGACGACATCGAAGCCGACGACTTGGCGGTTGGATGCGACCCGGCGGACGAGCTCATTGACCGTGGCCCAGCTCAAGCCCCCCGGCTCGGGCGTCCCGGTTGCCGGTAGCAGACTCGGGTCGAAGACATCCAGATCGATGGTCAGGTAGACCCGCTCGGTGAGGCGTTCGACCACGTCGTCCATCCACTCCCGATTCTCTTCGGAGAGGGTGTGAGCGAAGAAGACCCGGTCGAGATCGAGGCCCGGCAGCTCCGAGGCATCGAGGGATCGAACGCCGACCTGAACGATCGGACACCGTTCGCGGGCTCGCGCCATGACGCAGGCGTGGTTGAACGCGGAGCCTTCGTAGCTTTCGCGGGTGTCGGCGTGGGCATCCAGCTGCAGTATCGAGAGATTCTCGAACCGATCTGCCACCGCATAGACGGCACCGATCGTCACCGAGTGTTCGCCTCCGAGGAGGACTGGCAGCTGACCTCGATCGAGAATTTCACCGACTCGTGACTGGACCCTGTCGACCAACTCCTCGGGCGGCCCGGTGCAGAGGACCGGGTGCAAGGTGGCGATTCCACGCTTCCACACCTCGCTGCGGTTTTCGATATCGTAGAGCTCGACCTGCTGTGATGCCTCGAGCAACGCTTCGGGGCCTCGATCGGCCCCTTTCTTCCAGGTACTCGTGCCGTCGTAGGGAATCGGCAGGATTGCAACCGCGGCTGTCTCGGGATCCGACTGTTCCGCGGGCAGTCCCAGGAATCTTGTCGTCTTGGGTTCAGTGCTCAATGCGCCGCCTCGATACTTCCACAGCCTAGTCCAAATAGGTGTATCCCTGGAGCTCCGTGCGGTAGAAGCGCCGCAGAGTGCGGCTCTCTTCGAGGCTGATGCGGCCATCGGCAACGGCCGACTCGCAATCATCGGTGAGTGCCCTGAGGATTGCCTTCGGATCGAACCGTACATAGGAGAGAACGTCCTGAGTGCTGTCGCCCTCCACATAGTCATCGATCCGCCACGATCCGGCTTCGCCTGCCCGGATATGCACGACGTGATGATCTCCGAATAGATTGTGGAAGTCACCCAGGGTGTCTTGATAGGCCCCGACCAGAAAGACACCCAGGTAGTAGGGCTCGCCCTCTTCGAGCTCATGCACATGGAGCGCCGGCTCGACACCCTCGGTGCCGATGAACTTGTCGATCTTGCCGTCGGAATCGCAGGTCAGGTCACCGAGGATCGCTGTGCGAGAAGGGCGTTCATCGAGACGGTGGATCGGCATGACAGGAAAGACCTGGTCAATGGCCCATACATCCGGCAAAGATTGGAAGAGCGAGAAGTTGCAGAAATAGACCATATCCAGAGTCCGGCGGATGGTCGCAATCTCTTCGGGCATGTCGTCCAAGTCGGAGCTGCAGGAAATCAACTCGAGGCAGATCGCCTGGAACATCTTCTCGGCCACGGCCGCCCAGTGCAGATCGATGTAGCCGACCGAGAACAACTGCATCACTTGCGAGCGGGCTTCGACGGCGTCGTGATAGCACTCGGCGATTCGATCTGGCGCGATCGACTCCAGGGCTTCGAGCATGTCTGCCAGTGGCTGGTGCTCTGAGATGGCATCCCGGTCGATTGTCGAAAGGTCCAGAGTCCGACCCAGAACAGTCGGGTCCGACTTGCCTATGACCTCGACCACCAGCACGCTCTGGTAGGTCGCCAAGGCTCGACCCGATTCGGTGACGATCGTGGGGTGGGGTAGATTGCGGCTGTCACAGGCGGAGGCGATGCGGTAGACGACCTGGCTGGCATACTCCTCGAGCGCGTAGTTGATCGAGCTCGGGCTGTCGGACTGGCTGCCATCGTAATCGACGCCCAAGCCGCCGCCGACGTCGATGTACTCGAGCCCGGCGCCGAGCTCCGCTAGCTCGCAGTAGACCTGCGAGAGCTCGCCCACGGCGCCCTTGATGTACTGGATATCCTGGATCTGGCTACCGGCGTGGCAGTGCACCAACTTCAGGCAATCCTCCATGTCATTGCGCTGGAGCTCCTCGAAGACCTCGACGACTTCACTCAAGGTGAGGCCGAACTTGGCCTTTGATCCGACGGAGTCACCCCATCGGCTCAAGCTGCGGGAGGACAGTTTGACCCTGACGCCTATCTGTGGCTTGACTCCGTGCAGCTCGGCGAACTCCAGAATCATGCGAAGCTCTCGTCTGTTCTCGATCACCGGAATGATATTGCGCCCGAGCTTGGTCGCCAGCATGGTTGCTTCGATGTAGCTTTTGTCCTTGAATCCATTGCAGATGAGCAGTCGGTCGGGTGAGGAGGTGCTCACGGCCAGGCTCGCCATGAGCTCGGGCTTCGAGCCCACTTCCAAGCCGAAGTCATACTGCGAGCCGCTGCGAAAAATGGCCTCGACCGTGGGTCGTTGCTGATTGACCTTGATCGGGTAGACGGCACGATACCGCCCTTGATAGTTGTTCTCCTCGATGGCTGAATCGAAGGCGGAGAAGATGCGTCTCAATCGGTGATCGAGAATGTCGACGAAGTGCAGGGCGACGGGAGGCGCCAGATCCCTGGCGCGAAGACCCTCGACGATCTCATGTAGGTCGAGCTCCCGCCGGGTCGTGGTGTCGACGAGCACACTCAGATGCCCGGCATCGTTGACGCGGAAGTACCCTTCGCTCCAGTCCTCGACACGGTAGAGCTCGGCAGAGTCCCGCGGACTCCAGGCGGACCCGGGTTCGGCAGAAACCGTCTTCGTGGGCATGGCGAGATTCTATAGCTTGCGAACCTGGAGAACGCATCACTGGGGTGGGACAGAGAGGCTTCGCCTCCCAGCTGTCGAACCGGACTCAGCCGTGCCTGAGAAAGGTCCCGGCTTCGAACTCGGCGAAAGCCTGTCGGAGCTCCTCTCGGGTATTCATCACGATGGGCCCGAACCAGGCGACCGGCTCCTCGAGAGGCTTGCCGGAGACGAGGAGGAACCGGATGCCCTCCTCGCCGGCGCGAACCGTGACCTCGTCTCCTCGATCGAACAGCACCAGCGAGCGGTTGTCGGCCTCTTCGGAGAGCGAGGTGTCCATCCAACCGGCCCCTTCAGTCGGAACCTCCAGGGGATCGGAAGCGTTACAGAACTTGCCTGAGCCGGCAAAGACGTAGGCAAAGGCCTGCCGAGTGGTCTCCACGGGGATGGTCTTCGTCCTGCCCGGGGGTACCCAGACATCGATGTACTGGGGATCGGCGGCGATGCCGTCCACCGGGCCCGTGGCGCCCCAGATACTGCCGCAGATCACGCGGATCTTCGTGCCGTCGTCATCCAGGACTTCGGGGATATCCGCCGATTGGACCTCCTGGTAGCGGGGCGAAGTCATCTTGAGGGCGGAGGGGAGATTCGCCCAAAGCTGGAATCCATGCATTCTGCCCTGCTCATCGCCCTGGGGCATCTCCTGATGGATGATGCCGCTTCCAGCAGTCATCCACTGCACGTCCCCAGGAGCGATGGCGCCCTGGTTTCCAAGGCTGTCGCCGTGCTCGACGGTTCCCGCCAAAACATAGGTGATTGTTTCGATCCCACGGTGGGGATGCCATGGGAAGCCGGCTTCGAAGTCTTCGGGCCGGTCATTGCGGAAGTCGTCCAGCAGCAGGAATGGATCGAAGTCCTCAGTTCTGCCGAAGCCAAAGGCTCGACGCAGTTGCACTCCAGCGCCCTCGACAGTGGGCTTCGCCTTGATGAGTCCTTTGATCGGTCGAATCGACATGGCGGCCTCCTTGGTCGCAGATCGGTGGTTCGTTCTACTGTACCTTCTTCCAGCCCCCTGGTACGATCTCGGAGGGCATTGAACACCCGTGCCTCGACCTTTCTCCATTCCATTTCAAGGAGCTCAAACGTGAAGAAGCTGAGTGTTGTCGTTCTAGCGATTCTCATGCTTGCACCCCTGGTCGCTCTGGCGGCTGAGGAGGATGCAGACAAGCCCGAAACCAAGCTCAACTCCGACACCCTGGCTGGGCTCGCCTTGCGAGGCATCGGTCCATCCATCAACTCTGGACGGATCTCTGACTTTGCCGTGACGCCCGGCAAGCGACACCGATATTTCATTGCCGTTTCGTCAGGCAATCTCTGGAAGACCGACAATGCCGGGACCACCTGGGCGCCGGTCTTCGAGAACGAGGGTTCCTACTCGATCGGTGTCGTGACGATGGATCCCAACAACCCGAGCGTCATCTGGGCCGGCACCGGTGAGAACAACTCCCAGCGCTCGGTCTCCTTCGGCGATGGTGTCTACAAAAGCCTGGACGGGGGGCAGAGCTGGACCCACATGGGTTTGGAAAAGTCGGAGCATATCGGAGGTATCGAGGTCGATCCTCGCGATTCCAACGTTGTGTTTGTCGCCGCTCAAGGGCCGCTATGGAATTCGGGTGGTGAGCGCGGTCTCTACAAGACGATCGATGGCGGTGTCACCTGGGAGCGAGTCCTGCATGTCGATGACGACACCGGAGCCAACGAGGTCGTGCTGGATCCGCGCGACCCCGACACGATCTACGTCAGCACCTACCAGCGTCGCCGCCACGTATGGACCCTGATCAACGGTGGCCCCGGCTCCGGCATCTGGAAGTCCACCGATGGCGGTGCCACCTGGCGCGAGCTCGAAGAGGGCCTACCCAAGGTCGACATGGGCCGCATTGGTATGGCGCTTTCGCCAGGCAACCCGGATGTGATCTACGCCATCGTCGAAGCACAGCGGGACGAGGGTGGGGTCTTCCGGACGACGGACCGTGGCGAGAGCTGGATCAAGCGTGGCGACTACATGTCATCGAGCCCGCAGTACTACAACACATTGGTCGCGGACCCCCACGATGTCGATACCGTCTACTCGCTCGACACCTTTCTGCAGGTCTCGAAGGATGGTGGCGCGACCTTTTCCCCCGTCGGTGAAGAGGCGAAGCATGTGGACAATCACGCCATGTGGATCGACCCCGAGGACCCCGACTATGTGCTCGTCGGCTGCGACGGCGGCGTCTACGAGAGCTTCGACCGTGGCGCCAATTGGCTGTTCAAGGAGAACTTGCCGATCACGCAGTTCTACCGGGTGAGTGTCGACACCTCTGAGCCCTTCTACTATGTCTACGGTGGAACCCAGGACAACAACACCCTCGGCGGGCCGAGCCGCACGCTGAGAAAGTCGGGGATCTCCAACGAAGACTGGTTCATCACGGTTGGTGGCGATGGCTACGAGACCGTGGTGGATCCGACCAACCCAGACATCGTTTACTCCCAGTGGCAGTACGGTGGCCTCGTGCGCTACGACCGTCGCTCGGAGGAAGTCGTCGACATTCAGCCTCAGGAGGAGCCGGGTGAAGAAGCCCACCGCTGGAACTGGGACTCACCCGTGATCCTCTCCCCGCACTCCCACACCCGTCTTTACTTCGCCTCTCAGCGCCTCTTCCGATCTGATGATCGTGGCGACACCTGGACTGCGATATCGGGAGATCTCAGTCGCCGGATCAACCGAAACCAGCTGCCCGTTATGGGCCGCGTGTGGGGCATGGATGCCGTCTCCAAGAATCGTTCGACCTCCGACTACGGGAACATCGTCTCGCTGACGGAGTCGACCCTGGTCGAGGGCCTGATCTACGTCGGCACTGACGACGGGCTCATCCAGGTCACCGAGGATGGTGGCAGCAACTGGACCAGGTTCGAGCGGTTCCCCGGGGTGCCCGAGAACACCTACGTCAGCGACATCGAGGCATCGCGCTTCGATGCCGACACCGTCTTCGCCACCTTCGACAACCACAAGCAGGGTGACTTCAATCCGTACGTGCTCGTCAGTCGGGACCGGGGTCGCACCTGGAGCTCCATGCGCGGTGATCTGCCGGATCGGGAGGTGGCCTATACCTTGATTCAGGACCACATCGCGCCGAAGCTGCTCTTTGTCGGCACCGAGTTCGGCCTCTATGCGACCCTCGACGAGGGCGCCCACTGGCACCAATTGAAGGGTGGGTTCCCGACGATTCAGGTGAGGGATCTGGAGATCCAGCGGGACTGGAATGACCTCGCAGTGGCCACGTTCGGACGCGGGTTCTACATTCTCGACGACTACACCCCGCTAAGGACAATGAGCGAGGAGCGCCTGGCAACCGACGAGGCGATCCTCTTCCCGACAAGGGAAGCGTTGCTCTACATCGAGCAGCCCGAACGCGTTGGGGATCGGGGCAAGGGCTTCTGGACGACGCCGAATCCACCGTTTGGGGCGGTCTTCACCTACTGGCTGCGGGATGGTCTCAAGACCAAGAAGGAACTTCGCATCGAGGCCGAGACAGAGGCCAGGGAGAACGAGACCGACGCTCCGTTGCCCTCAATGGAGGAGTTGCGCGAGGAGGACCTGGAGCTCGAGCCGGCGGTGTTCCTCACGGTGCGGGATGGCCAGGGATCGTTGGTACGCCGGGTGAAGGCTCCGCAGGATGCCGGGTTGCACCGCGTGGCGTGGGATCTGCGCTGGCCTCCTGCGGCCCCCACGGACCTTTCATCGGAAACCGACCTGTCGCCATGGCATACACCGGAGCGGGGCCCGTTCGCCTTTCCGGGGTCCTACAGCGCCGCCCTCGAAGCGAGGGTCGGGGCAGAATGGCGACCCCTCGCCGGGCCGGTCGATTTCGAAGTCGTGCCCCTGAACCTGGCAACCCTGACGCCTGAGGACCAGGCCGCTGTCATGGACTTTCGCCAAGAGGTTCGCGAGCTGCGCCGCAACGTGCTCGGAGCCTCCAAGGTCCTCGATGAGATCGACAAGAGCGTGAAGCACCTTCGGCAGGCTCTGGTGGACACCCCCGAGGCCGATCCGGCCTTGATGGTCGAGCTCGAAGGTCTCAAGACCAGGCTGGATGCGATTCAACTTGCGTTCGCAGGTGATCGGACGAAGTCGAGTCGCAATGTGTTCACGCCACCTTCGCTTGTCGGTCGGGTCGAGCGCATCGCATCGGACCAGTGGGACACGACGCAGGCCCCCACGACAACGCACCAGCAGGCCTACGATTGGGCGACGGAGGCTTACGAGAGTGAGCTCGCCGAGATCAAGGAGCTCGTCGTCGATCTGGAGGCTCTGGAGGAGAAAGCGGAAGAAGCTGGGGCGCCGTGGACCCCGGGCCGCGTGCCCAACCGGTAGCACTGAGAGTCTGATTCGGGGCGGCCGGTCACTTGGCCGGCCGCCTCTTCAGTTGCTGGGGCCAGCGCTGTCAACAGCCTTGTCCGGCAGGGTGATGACGGCGCCGCCAAAGCCTCGAGTTCTCGCTCGGGCATACCGCGCATCCATGATGTTGACTCGTCTCCCGGCGTCGCCGGGATCGATCTGGGTCCATGGAAAGCGAACCCAGGACAGAAATCCTTCCTCCTGGCCGGAAGTTACGATCTCCGGCCAGAGATCGCTCGACCTGGCCGCAGGCTGATCGAAGTCAGAGAAGTGCAGCGACCTGTCGCCAAGCCAGGAAAAACGGCCATGGCGAAGACGCCCACCCTGTTCGATGACCACATCCCAGTCGGTCGGGTTGGCTGGGATCGCACCAACCATGAGGCTCTCAATCGGTTTGCCAGCGAGTTGATCGAGCTGTTGAAGCACGCGGTTCTCGGTCGCCTGGTGCAGTAAGAGCATAGAGGCTATGAAGAGGCTGGCGGCCAGGAGTCCAGAGAAAGCGGCCTTCTGTGGCGAGATCCCAGCGGACTCCGGCCGCCAAAGCAGAGCGACCAGGAGGAGAAGCACGACAGGGAGTATCACCGGCAGGTAGCCGGGTGCGCGGCTCACGACGAGGTAGAGCAAGAGGGCTGCAACGACTGCAGAGATGGTGACCAGGCGTCGAGTCGCTCGACGACCGACGAGCCATCCGACCCCGAGAACCAGCCAGAGCCAGGGATCCATGATGAAGACGGAGTCGCCGTAGTACCAGGTGTCGCTGAAGGGCATCCACCAGCGCAGGCCGTAGACGTTCAACCAGTCGAGGAAAGGATGGGTGAGGGTCGCCAGGTAACAAAGGCCGATCAGCCAGCCGGTCGCTACGGGTCGGCGAGTGCCTCCTCTGTCTCGACGCAGACGTTCCCAGACGAGGAAGGCAATGGCGAGCAGAGCCGGTAAGACGACCAGCGCCAGCACGCCATGTGTCCATCCTCGTCGAAATCCCAGGGCGAAGTCGCTGCCCCTGAAGTATGAGAGAACGTCGATGTCGGGCAGGTTGGCCCCGATCACCAGGGCCGGGGCGGCGTATCGGGTCCGCTCGCCGAGCCGAGTGGCGGCCAGCGATGCACCGACTAGGGTATGGGTGACAGGATCCATGGTTCGAGTCTAGAAAGTGCGTCAGCCTCCGTTTGGAGGCCGCACCCTACCAGGAATCCAACTCTCGACCGAATCCAGTCCGAAAGGTCTGGAGCCTGTTGCTCGAGACGCGGAACCCAAACAGAGGGTTGTGCGTTCAGAGCCGGCTTTCGCTGAATGGCGATGTTGGATTCATAGACCTGTTTGCAGTTGGGCTTTCTGCACGGTCTCGTAGATCGGGCCCGCAGGGGTCAACGAGCTCTTGACCAGGTGAATCTCCGCCAGTCGATCTTCCCAAGGTCGAGAGGTGTCGAAGTGCCTGTCGATTGCTTCCTGGACGGCCGCTGCCTCGGTGCGGCGGGCGCTCTTCTTGAATCTTGCAAGAGTGGCGTGCGGCGGCTTGGGGCGAACCTTGAGTGAGGGAATGCTTCTGCTCAAGTGAGCAACGATAGCCGCCTGCACCTCGGAGACCTGCTTGGTTCCGGCACCAACATCGACACAGATCAACCTGGGTCGGCCGCGGCCCATGAGAATCCGCGGCGGTTCGAGGGAAAAGGAGAAGCTCTCGAGCTCCGACACAGCCGCGAGGTCAGCTCTGCAGTGCTCGACATCAACATCTGAAAGCTCGCCCAGGAAGGCCAGCGTCAGATGGTGGGATTCCGGTGGAATCGGACGCAGAACACCGGGCACGTCGCGCATCAGTCGATTTACGAGGCCCTGATAGCCGACCATGTTCGCCGGGCCTAGGAACGCTGCGAAGAATAGGCGCATCTCAGGACTGACGTTCCTCGTACTCGGCCCAGGTTCTCGGCGATTCGCTGACCCGCATCTTGGCCAGGGCTGGGAAGACGGGCTTGAATTTCTCGTAGAGGAAGCGCGCGATGTTCTCGGCTGTGGTGGCCTCTGTCAGCACGTCGTTGAGGTTGAGGTGATCGAGGTTCTCGTTGATAAAGGTCTTGATCGGTTCGAGCTCGGCGTAGTCCACGACGAAACCCCGGTGGTCGAGCTCCTCGCTCTCCAGTACGGCCTCCACGATGTAGTTGTGCCCATGCAGCTGGCTGCATGGGTGATCGTCGGGCAGGAGATCCAGCTGGTGCGCTGCAGAGAAGTGAAACTGCTTGCTGATTCGGAACATGAATAGGGTCCCCTCGAATCCAGATTCGACGCCCACCAGGCTTCATGGCGGAAGTTGATGCTATCCGCTAGTCTACGATTCGTGCCAGATCTCCGGAAGCATGCCACCAGTGCTTGGTTGCTAGCAGCAGTGATTCTCGCCGGGTGTGGGAGGGATAGCCAGACGAGCTCGACTGTCGTGGCATCTCCACCGGGGGCGCCGAACGTGGTCATGATTGTGGTCGACACCCTACGTCCGGATCGCCTCGGTGCCTGGGGGCAGGTTCGGGATACCTCTCCGCACATCGATGAGTTGGCCAGTCAGTCGATCCGATTCTCCCGTGCCACGAGCCAGGCACCCTGGACGACGCCCTCCACAGCCTCCCTTTTGACCTCACTCTACCCGCACGAGCTCGGTATCGAGACCGAGCCCAACAAGGTCCCAGATCGAGCGATTCTGCTCCCCGAGCTGCTCCGAGACAAGGGATACCAGACATTCGGTGTAGTCGCCAGCAGTTTCCTGAGTAGGCGGTGGAACTTCGATCAGGGATTCAGTCGTTTCGAGGACGAGAACGTTAGCGGACTCATGAGCATCACTTCGCCTGAAGTGACAAGAGCAGCGATCAAGGTGTTGAAGAGCCGGGAGAGGTCTCGCCCCTTCTTTCTTTTCGTGCACTACTTCGACCCCCACTTCCACTACAACAGTCATGCGGATTTCGACTTCACCGACGCCGAAGAAGAGGTACGGTCCGGAGAGACCGAGGCCGGCCAAGGTGACCTCGGCACGAAGGTCGAGACAGCGGGACCGGAATCGGGGCAACTGTTCGACTCCTATGACTCGGAAGTGGGCTTTACCGATCACTACATCGGAAGGTTGCTCCAGTTCCTGAGGGATCAGGATCTGTTCGACGAGGCCCTGATCGTCTTCACCGCCGACCACGGAGAGGAGTTTCTGGATCATGGTGGCTGGAAGCACGCCCACTCGCTCTACGAGGAAGTGATCCATGTACCCCTGCTCTTCAAGCTGCCGCAGAGCAGGACGGGCCGGGTGGAAGACAGGCAGGTAGGGCTTATCGATGTGTTTCCCACCATCACCGAGATCCTGGGTGTCGACGTGGAGCACCCCATCTCCGGTGCCAGCCTTTTTTCGGCGGCCGAAGTGCGACCGGTCTTCAGTGAGACCTCGCGGAACAACAACCTGCAGGCAGTGATCTACAAGGGCCACAAGGCCATCGTCGATCTGAACGACGACGACAAGTGGCGGCTCTACGACCTGAGCACCGATCCAGCCGAGAAGCACGACCTGGCCGGAGAGAGGGTAGAGCTCCTTCAAGAGCTCATGGAGGAAGTTCGGCGCTGGCGCGAGAGCACTAGGACGGCTACTGAGGCTGAAAGCGTGGTCCTCGATGCCGAACAGACCGAGCAGCTCAAAGCCCTGGGCTATCTGGAGTAGGCTGCCGCCACCCAAAAAGTGGGCCAGTTTGTCTTCAAGGAGAGAGAGCCGAGTGAGCGTTGACGTCGGCCCGGCTCTTGACCGATATGGTCATTCACCCACCGGCTCGAAGCGACCCTGGAAGAAGCGCAGCTTCTCCGGCTCGTAGACGAAGCGTAGACCACGGATCTCGTCCCGACGCTCGTAGAGGCGGATGATTCCATCAGCTACGGCCCGCATGTGGTCGCGGGTATAGACCCGACGGGGAATGGTCAGCCGCACGAGCTCCAGTGGAG
Source organism: Thermoanaerobaculia bacterium (assembly GCA_049664225.1). Taxonomy (GTDB): domain Bacteria; phylum Acidobacteriota; class Thermoanaerobaculia; order Multivoradales; family JAHEKO01; genus JAUVRX01. Next base: position 96,349 of record JBATEX010000073.1, on the reverse strand, counting down.
GGCGGTAGTTCTCGCCGGTGTTGGGATCGCGCCCCTTGGAAACGTTACCCCGCTCCATGGCCCGCACACCGGTCTCAACGTAGATCTCAGCTGCCAGGCGCTGCGACGGATACTCGTCCTGGTCGATATGGGGCAGAAAGCGCTTGGCATCGAGGAAGATAGCGTGGCTTCCCGGGGGCGTGACGATAGGCACGCCGGCATCCAGGAGCATCTGACCGAGGGCCGCGGTCTGCCGCACGCGGGCTCGGATGTAGCGGTCGTCGAGCATCTCCTCGACACCCTGGGCGATGGCCGCCAGATCTCCGGCTGCGAGGCCACCGTCGGTGATGTTGCCCTCGTAGACGCGGAGTAGATCCAGGGACTTCTTGGCCCACTCGGCGTTGTCCCGGTAGGCCAGGAGGCCGCCGATGTTGATCAGGAAGTCCTTCTTGCCGGAGACCGTGCAGCCGTCTCCGTAGAGGAGCATTTCGCGGAGGATGTCGCGAATCTTGGTCTTTGCGTAGTGCGGATCTCGCTGCTGAATCATGAAGGCGTTCTCGGCCATCCGCGTAGCATCGAAGAACACCGGGATGTGGTGATTGGAGCAGTATGCGTAGACCTCCCTCATGTTCTCCATCGAGACCGGCTGCCCGCCCGCCATGTTGACCGAGTGTTCGAAGGAGATGTAGGCGATCTTCTCGGCGCCATGCTCATCGACAAGAGCCTCCAGCTTGGCCATGTCGATGTTGCCCTTCCAGGGAAAGTCGCTGCCGGGGTCGTGGGCCTCATCGACGATGACGTCGGCGAAGATTCCACCGGCCATCTCCTGGTGGAGCTTGGTCGTGGTGAAGTACATGTTCCCAGGCACCAGCTGGCCGGGCTCGATCATGACCTCGGAGAGGATCTGTTCGGCGGCACGTCCCTGATGGGTTGGGATGATGTACTCGTAGCCAGTGGCTTCGCGCAGCACCTCCACGAGATGAAGGTATTCGTCCGACGTCGTGGGAGTAGCGCGCGCCGCGTCGTAGGCGGCCCACTGGTCGGTGCTCATGGCCGAGGTGCCGGAGTCGGTGAGCAGATCGATAGTGACGTCGGCCGAGCGCAGGAGAAAGGTGTTGTAGCCTGCCTCCGCTATGGCCTTGCGGCGCTCCTCGCGGCTGAGGGTCGCGATCCGCTCGATGGTGTGGATGACGAATGGATAAGTCTCGAACTCGAAGGGCTCGAGGTCGGAGTAGACCCAGCGATACTGCATCTCGTCCCTCCAGGTCCCCTCCTTGAGCAGCTCCAAGGGTGGCACGCGGTCTCGTTGCTTGTAGAGACTGATGATGGCATCGGCCACTTGTTCTAGTTGGCGGGTCGTCATGGCGAGCCTGGGAATCTGGACCGGTACCTGATTGTCGCGTCCAACAAGACCATGTGCCAAAGCCCGAATGCCGGACATCTCGTAGAGGGCGGCTGAAAAGGCGTCCTGCTGGTAGGCCTCCAGATTCGGGAGGAAGTCATCAGCCAGGATGTAGGCGCCGTCGCAGCCCCTCTCCACCGGCACGCCGGCCTCGCGCAGGCGGTCGTTGAAGTGCTCGGTCTGTTGCATGACCCATTGCACCTCTTCCTCCAGGCACATCTCTTCGAGGCCGCGGGCGAAAACCTCCATGGTCCTCCCCGCCATGCCGCCGTAGGTGTGCAGACCCTCGTAGACCACGACTTCGTTCATGAAGTGCTCGTGGTCTTCGGGGTTGTCGGTGGCCAGCAGGCCGCCGGTGGGGCACTTGGGGTCCTGGGCCCCATCGATCTGAAAGACGTGTGCGGTCTTTGCGATCTCCTTGACCAGGGCAGCGATGGAGCGAGCCGCCATCCCCTCCTCGTGTCTTTGGATGTACCAGGCATTCTCGATGACCCTCGAGCCGTCCAGCACCAGACGCTTGCCGTAGCGGTCCGCCAGTGCCCGGACGGCGCGGAGGTTCTCCAGGCTGAAGGGATGCTGCCCATCACCAAATGCTTGCAACCCCACGATGGCGACCTGCCCCCCTTGCAGGAGCTCCTCGAGCCGTTCGAGGTCCACGTTGCCGGTGAAGACCTCGGCCTTGTGGTCGCGGATGTCGGGGACCTCCACATCACGAGGGGTCAGGACGTCGATCCGGGTTCGGGCGTTGGACGGCAGCTGGGAGCCAGCGGGCACCATGGTGGCGGTAACCAGTTTGACGCACCCGAGGACGTTGTGTGTGGGGCAGATATAGGTGTGTCCCAGGACCTCGTGGACTGCCTTTTCCAGGTGCTCGAAGTTCCGGGCCCCGGCGTAGGCCTCGTCACCGATGAGCTGCCCCGATAGCTGCTCCTGAGTCATGGCGCTCGTGCCGAGTGAGCACATGTCGAACGCGACCTGGGAGGGAGTCAGGTTGAAGACGTTGAAATGAGCCTCTGCCAGGAACTTCTTGCGTTCCTCGAGAGTGGGAAAGGAGATCGGTCGGATGGTCTTGATCTTGTGCGGCTCGTGGGCGAGCTTGTTCAACATGAGGTTTTCCTCCCGCGATCGTCACGGGCACGGCTATGGCCCGGAGAAAGGTGACGAGCGTCTCTGAAATGAAAGGCGGCCCAGAATCCGGCCGCTTGGGTGCCTCTACTGCCCGATGGGAGCACAATTCCCGTCAGGTCAACTCTAGCACGCAGCAAGAGGCGGCAAGTTGCGCGGTTCACGTATTCGGATTTGTGCATACATCATCGCAATGACAACCTGTCGGTGTCATATTCTCTCTTGAGGGGGGGAAGAAGGGCCCCTCTCCTCAACCCAATCGGGTGGCCAGTGGAACTTCTGCTCTGGCGGTGCAATGAGCAGGTCTTCTTACGAACGATGACACAGAAAGACGCGGCTCTCCAGATCTTCAGAGCGGCCTTGGCGGCAGTGGATCCTTATCACTGCGTCGAGCGGGTCTTGGGTCGTGAGGGCGATGCACTGACAGTCCAGCAGGGTGGTGGCGAGATCCGGATCGATCTCCGGGAGGTTGACCGCCTTCACGTCGTCGGCTGTGGAAAGGCCGGTGCACCCATGGCTCGAGCTGTGGAGGAGCTGGTTGGCGAGCGGATTTCCTCCGGGCTCGTCGTGGTCAAGTACGGCCATACCCTGCCCGAGGAGACTTCTCCCGCTCGTATTCGGATCGCCGAGGCGGGGCATCCGGAGCCCGACGCCGCGGGAATGAGTCACGCGAAGCAGGTGGTCGAGATCCTGGAGGGCGCCTCAGAACGGGACCTGGTCATCGCGCTGATCTCAGGTGGCGGCTCGGCCCTCTGGCCGCTGCCGGTCCCGCCCGTTACGCTGGAGGAGAAGATCGAGCTCAACCGACGGTTGCTGGCCTGCGGGGCAGACATCCACGAGATGAACGTAGTGCGAAAGCACGTCTCCAGTATCAAGGCAGGCTGGGCGGCCAGATTGGCTCATCCGGCACAGGTGCTGGTCCTCCTCATCTCGGATGTCATCGGTGACCGGCTGGACTCCATCGCTTCGGGTCCCTTTGCACCGGACACCACGACCTTCGGTGAAGCTCTCGAGATTGTCGAACACTATGGGCTCGGCACGGAGATCCCCGTTTCCATCCAATACCACTTGTGGAATGGAATGGCGGGCAAGGTTCCCGAGACTCCCAAGCCGGGTGACGCTGCCTTCGGGCGGGTCACGCACTGCATCTGCGCCTCGAATGCTCAGGCTCTGGAGGCGGCTAGAATCGAGGCGGAGTCCATGGGCCTCCAGGCGGAGGTTATCGAGCGGCCGATCGACGGAGATGTGGGTGCAGCCGCCAAGGCCTTTTGTCAGCGTCTCGGGCAGATTGCCGGGCAGACCCCGGAACGGAGGGTCTGCTTGATCGGCGGGGGTGAGCCGACCGTCATGTTGGGAAGCTCTCCAGGCAGGGGGGGGCGCAATCAGCAATTTGCTCTGGCGAGCGCATTCGAGGTTCGGGGAGAGGTGGGGGTCACCATTCTTAGCTGTGGAAGCGACGGCACGGATGGCCCGACAGACGCTGCCGGTGCGGTGGTTGATGGGACCACCATGGACCGATGTCAGAGCCAGGGTCTGGATCCCTGCACAGCACTCGAGACCCACGATGCCTACCCACTGTTCGAGAAGTCGGGAGACCTGGTCAAGACGGGACCCACCAACTCGAATGTCATGGACATCATGCTGGGCATCGTGGGTTGAGCCAGGTGAGCAAACGTACGAAGGGAATCTGAAGTTTCTTCTCGAGAGGCAGCCCGAATGACCAGCAAGCCGAGCCGATACAGCCGTGACGAGTTTCTCGCCCGCTCCCTGGACGTGCTGTCGGAAGAGGGAGAGGCGAAGCTTCGCATCGACCGGTTGGTCGGACAATTGGGAGTCACCAAGGGAAGCTTCTACTGGCACTTCGAGAACCGGGCCGAATTCGTTCGGAGCCTGGCCGACTACTGGGCGCGCTCTTCGACGAAGGCAGTGATAGACGACATTGGAGCGAAGGCAGGTAGCCCGGAGGATCGACTCTTCTGCCTCATGAAGATGATCAGCCGGCAGGATCTCGCGGGCCACGACCTCGCTATGCGGACCTGGGCATCTCACGAGCCGGAGGTGGCGCCTGTTGTCAGGAAGGTCGATCGCATGCGCCTGACCTTCGTGAGGGGTCTATTCAAGGAGATGGGGTTCGAGGGCGACGAGCTCGAGGCCAGAACCCGGATCTTCGTGACCGCCAACAGTCTCAAGCGCGGGATTCTGGTGAGGGAGCCGAGGACCCACCGCCGAGATTCCCTGCGGCAGTGGCACGCTTTTTTCGTTCGACCCTGAGGCAAGGCCTCTCAAACAGCCGGTGATGAACACGCTGGAGGTACCCGGTGAACGGTATAGTCACACCATCCTTCGGATGGGCCTGTTTCTCGAGACTGGAGATCACCATGCGAGTCGACGCGATCCGACCCTTTGCCGTCATGCTGCTGGCCTCGGCGGTCTTCCTGGCGCCGACTGGAGCTTCGCGTGTCGGTGCGGAGTCACTGGCGCTGATCGGCGGGACGGTCATTGACACCGGCGACTGGGGACATTCCACAGCGGATGTTGAAGATGCTGTCGTGATCGTCGAGGGCGGCAAGATCTCAGCGGTCGGCCGGGGTGACGCTGTTGCTGTTCCCCCCGGAGCGCTGGTTGTGGATGCTACCGGCAAGTTCATCGTGCCCGGCCTCGTCGACGGCTTTGCGGCGATCAACAACCAGGCCTATGCGAACGCCTATCTGGCCAGCGGCGTGACGTCCATCATCTCGGTTGACGGAGGGCGGCGCGGGGGCCTCTATCTCGATGCAGTTCCCGGTCCGAAGATCCATCGTCTTGATTCCGTTGGCTCCGAGCGCGCGACCCTGGAAGAGCATCTGGCGGCCACGGATCGGCTGTCCGTGGAGGGAGTCGAGATCCTGTTGCTGATGTACAAGCTGCCACCGGACCAGCTGCAGGCGCTGGCGGATCGGGCCCGCTTGCACGGTATGGGCACGATCGGTGAGCTGGGGCTATCGTCCTACCGCCAGGGTATCGAAGCAGGGTTGAACGCCTTCGTCCATACGACGCGATACTCGCTCGACATGGCTCCAGAAGAGATGGCGCAGGCCGTGATCGAGCAGCCATTCAGTGACGATCTCGATAGTCCGAAGTGGACCTACTACAAGTGGTTGAGCGGCCTGTCGCCCTTCGATGAGCGGCTCGAGAGTCATGCAAGGGTGCTGGCCTCGGGCCCGATTGCCCTCATGCCGACCCTCGCCCTTCTCTATCTGGATCAGCCCTGGGCCGAGAATCCGTGGGACGAACCAGTGGCTGGCCTGCTGGATCCCGAGGACATCAACAGACCTGCAAATCGAGATACAGGGCGGCACGAGGGCGGTGTTGCGCACCAGGTGGCCTACGCTGCTTTGGCTCGCAGCGAGTTGATGCTGGAAGAGGCTTTTCGCCGAGCTGGTGCAAACTATCTGGCAGGCAGCGGCACCGATGTTTGGGGCACCATGCCCGGGATCTCCCTGCACCACGAACTGGAGGGCTTGAGCCGGATCGGCATGAGCCCGCGGGAGATTCTGGCGGCGGCGACCTCCAATTTCTCGAGAACCTTCCCGAACTGGGGTGCCGTCGGTGAAGTCCGCGAGGGCCAGCGGGCCGACCTTCTTGTCTTGAATGAGGATCCTCGCGAGGGGGTCGCCAATCTGCGATCCATCGAAACGGTGATTCTCGCTGGGGAAGTCCTCGAGCTGTCGGATCTGCTGCCGGCCCCAACGCACTGAAAACCCCTGGCACCGAGGAAGAACAGCATTGAAAGCCCCTGGCACCGAGGGAAAGCGGGTCCCGGATGCACGATTGAAAGCCGATGACGGAGGAGCCATGAATGAGATCGACCGAAGGAATTTCCTGGTGATGAGCTCGGCGGGAGCGGCAGCCCTCGGGTTGGGTAGTGGCGCGGCCGGAGCGGGCGAGCCCGACGAGAAGCTCGCGCCGGTGGTCCGACTGCATGGTGATGGCCTCGGCTTGACGCCCCGGGACTACGCGGCGTGCCTCGGTCAGCTGGCGGCGGAGGACAAGATAGAGCCCGACTACTACTCGGGGGGCGGTAGCGTCGAGAAGCTCGAGCGCCGGATGGCGGAGTTGCTGGGAAAGGAACGAGCAGTCTTCTTTCCAACCGGCACACTGGCCAATCAACTCGCGGTACGGGTGCTGGCAGGAGAGGAAGGCAGAGTCCTCTTGCAGGAAGAGAGCCACCTCTACAACGACTCCGGAGATTGCTGTCAGCGCTTGAGCAATCTGCCTGTTATCGGCCTGGCACCAGGCAAGGCAACTTTCTCGCTGGAAGAGGTTCAAGCTGAGGTGGAGAGGGCGGCTAGTGGCAGGGTCAGCACCCCGATCCGTGTCATCGGCATCGAGTCGCCTGTGCGCAGGCTCTGGCAGCAGGTCTTCGACTTCGAGGAAATGAAGAGGGTTTCGGCCTTCGCCCACAACGAAGGCATCGGCATGCACCTCGATGGTGCCAGGCTTTTTCTGGCTCCGCCCTATACTGGGGTGAGCGTCAAGGAGTACGCGGCGCTCTTCGATACCGTCTACATCTCCCTCTGGAAGTACTTCAATGCAGGCTCTGGAGCGATCCTGGCAGGCCCCGATGCACTGCTGGATGAGATGTTCCATACGCGCCGCATGTACGGTGGCAGCCTGCCGTATGGCTGGGCTTTCGCGGCGGTGGCCGGACACTACTTGGAAGGTTTCTCGGACCGCTTCCAGGAGGCGGTGAGTGATTCGGAGGAGGTCTTCAAGCGAGTGGCGAAGCAGCCGGGCTTCGAGATCGAGCGCGTACCCAACGGCACCAACACCACTCGCCTGAAAGTGGCTGGCACCGATGCGCAGAAATTTCGGCGGAAGCTGGCGGAGAGCGATATCGATCTTCCCGAGCCGCTGGGCGACGGCACGGGTTTCAAGATCCAAGTCAACGAGACCTGGCGCTTCCTCGCGCCTGACCAGCTCGCTGAAGCTCTGATCGAGGCTCGGGCAGGCTGATTCGCGGTCAGGACGTTTCTACTGGCCCTCGGCACTCTTCAGACGGTCGACTGTGTGGTTGAATAACTCGCGCTGCGGCACGGTAGGCGCAGCGTCTGCGCTCTCCAGGTCCGACGCTAGCGAGGTCAGCACCCGGGCAATCGAGCGGGCTTCATCGTAGGTCTCCTCACTAGCCTCCTGGGTCCGCTCAGCCAGTGTCACCGCGCTTGCCAGAGCAGTCGCGACCTCGTTCTGGAACTCCAGCAAACCTGACAGCTCCGCCGAAGTGACCTCGACTCGGGGGTCCATTTCGACCTTGAGTTCTTGCGAGATGGTCTGGCCGGCAGTTGTCAATCTGACTTCGAAAGTCCCTGGCACCACGAAAGCACCCTGAGGGCGGACCGGGGTGGGGCGTCCCGGCACCGCAGCGATGGAGTAGCTGGAGCTGAGGGTCGGGGGTGCTGGGTAGCGCAGATCCCATACGAATCGGTGGTGCCCAGGCCCAGCTGCGGGCCTCGGAAGATCGCCCAACCAGGTGTCTGCGAAGTAGACGCGGGCATTGGGAGGCGTGATCTCGTCGTCACTGCCGAAACGCCGGACCTGGTTGCCGTCGCCATCGAGAATTTCGAGGACAACGGGTCCAGTTGCGTTGGACGGCAGGATGTAATCCAGGATCGCCCCTGCGGGCGGATTCTCACCTGTCGGTTCCTCCGGCGGCAACGGCGTGTCCTTGTTCTGATTGAAGCGCAAGCGCCAGGCAGTGGCGGGCGGCACCAGGACCGACTCATCGCCGAGTTTGGCACCGGCAAGCCGGCGCAAAGGAGCCACAGCGTCCAGCATCCAGATGGCGCGTCCCTGGGTGGCCACGATCACGTCGTCCTCATGTACCAGTAGGTCATTGATGCCGGTCGTCGGCAGGTTGAGCTTCAGGCTTTGCCAGGTTTCGCCATCGTCAAAGGAAACGTGTACCCCACGGTTCGTGCCGGCGTAGAGCAATCCTGCCTGCTCTGGGTCCTGCCGAATCGCACCGACCCATTCGCCTCGCGGTAGGCCGTGGCCGATCTCTGTCCAGGTGACTCCAAAGTCGTGCGTGCGGAAGGCCATCGGGCTGGGATCGTCGACGCGGTGCCGATCGGCGGCTACGTAGGCGGTTGCAGGATCCGACGCAGATGGATCGATGATGTTGACCTTGCTCCAGTCAGGCAGACCAGGCGGAGTGACGTCGACCCAAGTGGCTCCGTCATCCCGGGTGAGTTGAATACGGCCGTTGGTCGTCCCTATCCACGTCAGGCCGTCCGTTGCTGGTGACGGAGCGATGGCGAAGATGACTCCGTAGCCACAAGAGGTGGCTCTCTGGAGGGGGACGTCTCCCTCACAGTCGGTCGCCCCTTCGGCCGCTCCTGTCAGATCGGGACTGATGGTCTCCCAGCTGTTGCCGCCGTCGAGGGAGCGGAAGAGGACCTGAGCTCCGACGTAGATGGCGTGCGGCGGCCGTGGGGAAATGGCCAGCGGCGTGATCCAGTCGTAGCGGTAACGAGTCGTTCCAGGCTGTGCGGCATAGCTCGAGAGCGGCCAGGGGGAGACATTCTGAACCTGTCCGGTGCGAGCGTTCCACTTGGAGACCCTGCCACCCAGGCCAGCACCATAGACAATATCGGGATCTGCGGGGTCGGGAACGTCTCCGTCCCTCTCGTCACCACCCACCGGGGTCCAGTCCCGAAAGGTGATTTGACCGTAGTCGCTGCGGCTAGCGATACCCACTGTACCGCTGTCCTGTTGCCCACTATAGATGCGGTAGGGGAAGCGATTGTCTACCGCCAGTCGATAGAACTGCCCGGTCGGTTGGTTGTACCAGCTGCTCCAGCTCTTGCCACCGTTGAAGGTGACCACGGCGCCTTGGTCAGCTCCAGTGATCATGCGCTGGGGATCGGTGGGGTCGATCCACAACGCGTGGTAGTCGTCCCCGCCGGGAGAGCTGCGAACGATCTGGAAGCTCTCGCCGCCGTCTGTGGACTGGCGCAGGGGCTGTCCTCCCGCCCAAACCGTGTTGGGATCCGAGGGGTCGGGTAGAAGCCAACCCATATAGCTGCCCACCAGGCTGGAATCGTCGTTGACCAGGACCCAGGTAGCCCCGCCGTCCTCGGAGCGGTACAGGCCTCCGCCATCCGCGAGTTCCAGGCCAGCCCAGACCCGTTGGCCATCGGTGCCAGGCGCAACAGCCAGCTCGATGCGACCCATCGGCTCCTCCGGCAGCCCGGTGCCAGCCACTTTAAGCCAGGTGCGGCCAGCATCGTCGGAACGGTAGATCCCGCTGTTGGGCCCCACTGTGGGCTGAAAGTAGTCCAGCCAAGGGTAGCGTCGGACTTGCCAGAACGAGGCATAGAGGAGGTCTGGAAGCTCGGGCGTACCAGCAATGTCGGCAGCCCCTGAATCGGCGTCCAGATAGAGGACCCTGTCCCAGCTGCTGCCCCCGTCCTCGGTGCGGAACAGGCCACGCTCTTCGTTGGGTCCGAATACATGCCCCAGCGCGGCCACAATCGCCGTATCGGCCCTCCTTGGATCCACCCACAGGGCACCGATATGCCTCGTCTCCTGGAGTCCGAGGTGCATCCATGTCTCGCCGCCGTCGGTGGATCGGTACACACCGTCACCATCCACGATGTCCCAGCGTTGATGAATCTGTCCGGTACCCACCCAGATGACCTGCGGATCGCTGGGTGCAATCGTCAATGCGCCGATGGAAGCACTGCCCTGGTCGTCGAAGAGTGGCTGCCACGTAGAACCCGCATCGGTTGTCCTCCAGACGCCACCATCGGCGGCACCGAAGTAGTAGGTCGCCGGATTGTCGGGGATGCCGGCTACAGCCGTCGCCCAACCACTGCGAAAGGGACCTACGAGCCGCCATGCGAGATCGGAATAGGCCGATTCGGGCACTGTCGACTGAGCAGCAACGGCCAAGCTCGGACCGAGCATGGATAGAACTGAAACTGCAACGAGTAAGCTGATGATAAGAAACTCTCGACTTAGATTGATCACGGGTAACTCCCTCCCTGGTTGGGATGATAGCGGCGCGGGGCTGGACGCCAGCTCGCGCAAGCTGATATTAGCGACGATGGCCTTCAACGCTGGCAGCGCCCTGACCGATGAGGAGCCGGGCCCTGCCTTCGGGCAAGAGACTGAAGCTCATCGGCCGGGATTCTCCGGTGCGACGATCCCAGGATCTGTAACTGTCGCTGCTCTCGGGGTAGAAGACCAGAGTTGCGCCTAAACCGCGAATCGAGACTCCCAGGAGATCTTCTTCTGTGTTCATGTCCCAGACATAGGCGCGGTCGGCGCCGCCGCTCTCGAAATGAAACCGGACCAGGGTGATCTCTCGCTCGGGCCTGAGCGCTGTACCCAGAACCTCGTAGCTGCGATAGGCGCCGTGCTCCTCCTCGAGTTCGCGCATCCGGCTATCCCACCGTTCCTTGAGCTGTTCGAGGGAAGTACTGCGGCCGTAGGCCTCCCAGAGTGGCCTGTAATTCCCTTCGACATAGGCCCCGACGATGTCGTCGATTTGTGCGGACAGGTGCTCGGTTCGCGAGAAATCGAGGGGGCGCGTGGAGTGCAGCACCGCAAATCCCTTTCGGTCCTTACCGGAAACGCGCAGCGTGACATCTTCGAGCGAGACTTGGAGACTTCCTCCCCCCTCCAGATCGTAGACACCCACCCAACGCTCGAGCTCGGTGCCAGGGGTTTTACTGATCTGCGGCAGAGTTGGCAGCGGAGCGTGGCCTAGGAGTTGGGCGATGATCTGATCGACGACCTGACTAACCATCGGAAGCTCCGCACGAACATTGGTTAGCAGGAAGACCGCTAGTTCCCTGGCCGGAACGATGGCCGCCTCGGCGAAGTGAATCCCATTGCTGCCGTCGTGAGTGACAAGGGTACCTTCCTCGGCGTCGACGATGGACCAGCCATAGCCATAGTGACTATTGCCGCCCTCGCTGACGTGGGGCGCCCAGTAGGCGGCCATGGATTCGGGTGACAGGATCCGCCCCATCATCAATGCCTGGGCCCAGCGCATCATGTCGTAGGCGGTGGAGTGAAGGCCGCCGTTGGCTCTCAACACCCAGTAGGGACCATCCTCGGCGAACGGTCTCTCGAGGACTGTGCCCCAGCGTCTTGCATTTTCGTAGCCCTGAGCCGATCGTCCTGCTCCCCAGGCAGGCAGAATGTAGCCAGTCTCGTAGATGCCGCTGGGTACGAGAACCGATTCGCGAAGGAACTGCTCGTAGGACTTGCCCGTTACCGACTCGATAACAGCTCCCAGGAGGCTGTAGCCGGCGTTGGAGTACTGATAGTGCTCCCCGGGGAGAGACTCCAATGGCTGCTTCAAGATACGTTCCACGAACTCTTCACGCCCAATGGGGTCGAAGTCACCGGCGTCGTCTAAGTCGACGATTCCGGAGGAGTGAGTCAGCAGGTGGTGGAGGGTAATGGGCTGCTTGTCGTCGGGGACCGCATCGAAGTACTTGCCTAGCGGATCCTCAACCGACAATAGGTCTTGCTCTTGTAGCAACAAAAGGGTGGCACCTGTGAACTGTTTGGTGAGGGAACCGATGGAGGAGACAGTGGCTGGGGTCCAGGCAATGCCGTGCTCGCGATCGGCAAGGCCGTAGCCCTCGACCAGGACCGGCCGTCCCTCCAGCGAAACGGCTACGATTCCGGCAAACCCCAGAGTTTCGAGTTGGCTGAGGTATTCACGGATTTCTCCGAGCTCCTTGTCAAGCGACGTCTGAGCAAATCCTGGGGCGCTGAGAAGAGCCAGTGCCAGGACAATTTCAGTGCCGGCTAGTGCAAATCGGCGACCTGACATCGAGATCTTGCCTTCGCGGGCTACCAACGCAGTCGAAGGAGCTCGTCGCGCGATAGCTTGACCTTGTTCCTCTTGGCGTTGACCAGTTGCGGTCTTTCGAACAGCTTGATCAGCGCGAGGCCCGCCACGAAGCCGCCGATATGAGCCCAGAAGGCGACTCCTCCACCTTCGGCTCCCAGTTCTCCCACTCCAGATATCAACTGCATGACGAACCACTGCCCCAGCAGAACCCACGCCGGCAGCAGAAAGACCCGGATGTAGACGATAAGGAAGATCAGCGTTTGGACCCTCACCTTGGGGTAGAGCACCATATATGCGCCCATGACGCCACTGATGGCCCCTGAAGCTCCCACGGTGGGTACCGCGCTGCCAGGATCGGTGACGATGTGCGCGAGGGAGGCGAGAACTCCGCAGAGCAGATAGAAGACGGTGAACCGGACATGCCCCATCGAGTCCTCGATATTGTTGCCGAAGACCCAGAGAAACCACATATTGCCGATCAGATGCATCCAGCTGCCATGCATGAACATGGAGGTGAGGATGGTCATCCAACCCAGGCCACCGACGGTGCAGGTTGCATCCTGACCCAAGGCGATGACCGACCCCGGGTTGATCGCACCGGTGATGTCGGCAGGGATGGCACCGAAGGTGCAGAGCGAGCTCAAGAAGCCTTGCCCGCCGCCACCCTGCTGGACGAAAACCCAGACCAGCACGTTGATGGCGATGAAGACGAAGGTGACGACCGGCGTGAGCTCGGTGGGGTTTTCGTCTTTTAGCGGGAACATCGGAGTCCAGATTCTACATGAGGCCCAGCTGGACAGTAACCACCGACGGAGACGCCGGAGCGCACCTGCCTTCTCTAAAAGGCCTGGCCGACCATGGCCCAGATGTGAAAACCCTCTTCGGAGACGGCTGCGTCTCCTCTGACCACCACTTTGGCCGTCATGAGTCGCAAGCCCAGTCCAACATCCCACTTCATTTCGGAGTGAAGCTCTCTCAAGTTCCAGTGGTCGGCGACGCGACCGGCTTCTGCGAAGGGCACCCATTGCCACCAATCGATGCGGAGCCACCGTAACCACGAAATGCTCCCCAGGGGGTTCCATTCGGGGATCACCCGGTACTCGAGGCCGTAGTAGACGGCTGCTTTGTCGCTGAACCGGTATTGTGGAAAGCCGCGCATTCGCAGATAGCCTCCGAGAGTCGTACCCAGATATGGCGGAGGTCGGTGGTCATAGACGGTGCCTTCGTCGGTTTCCGACTCCTCCCAAGTAGGGCTGTCAGCTGTCCACGCGTTGAAGGCGAGGACCTGCTGTCTCGTCAGGCGCGTCGAGCCCAGGAAGAAGTACTTGCTGAACTTCCCTTCGACCGTGGTCCACGATGTGGAGCTACCGAACTGGCCGAAGTCTCTGGCCAGTTTGAGCGTGGTCGTCGTACCGCGCGAGGGGTTCGGCGAGAAGTCCCGGTTGTCGTGCAGCACTGAGAAGGCGAGGCCATTTGTGCGGCCGCCATTGAGATCCTCCGGAATGTCGAAGGTCCTTTCGATCATGAAGGGTTCGAGCTGAAGGAGGGTTCGGCCGCTTCGCAGGGGGTTCCAACTTTCTGCTCCGGTGGCGCCGGAAACGAGGATTCCGCGATCGAGGGCGTAGTTGGCAATCGCCGACTGCCGGGCGTGTCCAATGGGCAGGACGTACTTGAAGTTGAGCACCAGCCAGTTGTAGGTGCCTTCGCCGCTGATGAAGTCGTTCGGTTCGGAATCGTTGGAGCCCGCTCGACTGTCCGGATACTCTGGGTTACCGTCGATGTAATCCCGCAGGTCGGTGTACTGCCCCAACGAAGCGCTGAAATCGAGAAAAAGGCGTTTGGCTCCAGGAAGATGGAGACTGGTGCCAACGAAGAAGAGCCCCCAGGATTCATTGGTGGTTCCGAGGACGGCTCCGAACAGGCTGGATTGTTCCTGAGGCCAGGCCGAAGCTCCTATCGCAGCTCCCAGGGCTACGTCCAGAGTCTCCGTGGCGAAGATGTAGGGCAGGATCAGCTTGCGGGAGTCCACACTGCCGGTCTCACCCACCTCCCGCAGGATTGCAGGAGGCTGTGTCAAATCAGCGGCTGAGGAGGATTGCGCGGCCACGAGAAGGAGCAGGAATGGGAGGAGAGCCTGGCAACGGAGTTCCTTGTATGGGTCCCTGCTCATCCCGATCTCTCAGTTTACGGGCTAGGCCGAAGCGAGGCCTGTATCGTGTCGGATCGGAGAGTGGATTTCAATGGTTCGAAGAATTGGCAGCGTCGTCAGAGCCCGATCCCGAAACCGATGCGAAACACCCACGGCTCGTCGTAGGGGTTGGGGCCGTTGTTGTCGTAGTTGAGGTCATAGAGGAGGGCGAAGTAGGTTGCCGCCCTTGGGCCCACGCTGAGAGTGAATCCCGGGCCGATCAGGACGCCAGTGTGGTTCGCGTCGATCTTGGTCAACTCATCCTGAAACGGGTCATAGTACTCCCAGGTCAGGTGCTCAACCCCCAGGTGCAGGAAGAGGGGTGCGTACACGAAGTAGCGGCCAAAGAGCGAGCCACCGAGGTCGGTAGACGTCAGATCGGGCTCGAAGCGTTTGTCATTGCGGTAGCGGTAGACCAGGCTGCCGCCCAATTGAATCTTGGGTGTGACCTGGAACCCGATCTCAGGAGCCGCTTCGATGCGGTCCACGGCGCTACTCGATGAAGCGCCGAGCCATCCGCCCACATACATTCTGCTGCGGAGCGGTTTCTTTGGTTTGTAGGATGGTGGAGGAGCGGGTTTAGCCTCTTCAGTTCCCTCGGGGGCACCTTCTTTCTGGGTGACTGCTGGAACCGCGATCAGGATCAACAAGACAAGAACGAGTGGTCTCTTCATGGTGTAGGCCTACTGTTTCTTGAAACGGAAGATATGTACGGGCGTCTATAGATTGGTGAGCTGCAACTTTGAGGGCGCGCAGGCGTAGCTTCTTCAGGTACAAGAAGGCCCCCACGGAGCACCCGGAGGAGTGGGCATGTGTCTTGCCTCTGAAATCCGCTGGGAATTGCAGGGTGCCATGATCCCTCTCGGTCGAATGTTGAAACCTGCAACGGTCGCTCTCGTTCTGTTTCTGGGACAACCTCTGACCGCCCAGGTATCGGAAGGGTGGACGGAAGTTGTCGTCATCGACAGGGCGTGCCCAGATTGCTCGATCGTTCTGGCGAGAGACTGGCGATACCACTCTGGTGATGACTTTTCCTGGGCCGAGCCGGACTTCGATGATTCTGACTGGCCTCTCGTTCTTCCTTCTCTACGCAATGCCGAAGCCATTCCAGAGGGATGGCATGGCATCGGTTGGTTTCGACGCAAGATCCGGACCAGCGAGGAGTTTGGAAACACTCTCGGTATCCATGTGGCGCAGGCCGGTGCCTCGGAGATCTACCTCGACGGTCATCTGGTGGCTCGATTCGGCACGGTGTCGACGGATCCAGAGGAGGAGAAGCCGTCGCTCCCGCAGTACGTTTCAACTATCACGGTGGAGCCAGGGGTCGACCACCTTCTCGCCGTCCGCTACTCGAACGTCACGGGCCACGTCTTTCAGAGAGATTTCCAGGGCTTCGAAATTACGGCGGGGGAGATGCAGGGCCTCTCCGCATCTCGATTCAGGCTGGTCAGGCAGTACACGACGGTCATGGCGACGGCTCTGGGTGTCTTCGGCGCCTTCACCCTCCTGCATCTTCTGCTCTTCGCATTTCAGCCGAAAGGTACCGAGAACCTCTTTCTGGCGATCCTCACCGGATCCATGGTGGGTATGTTGCTGGCCGAGTTGCAGATGGGCTCGATCAGTGACCTGGCGAAGGTACTCGTCTACTACAAGTGGTTCCTGACGGGTGCTGTGACCATGGGGATGTCTGCCCTGTTGGTGGAGCACAGGGTGTTCAAGCGGCGGCTGAGACCGACCTTCTATGTCCTGGCCGTTGCGGCGGTCGGGATTGTTCTTTGGATCTGGACTCGGCCGGCTTTTGGTGGAAACGTGCCGACAGCGATCTTCATCGCAGCGGTCTATCTGGTGACGCTCTGGTGGGCGATTCTCGCCATGGTGGACCGGCAGCCAGAGGCCTGGGTGATCGGTCTCGGCTTGCTAGTCGTAACTCTATGTGTCTTTGCGATCTTGCTACGACAGGCCGGGTGGATCGACATCCCGCATGGGCTGACGGCGCTTCTGGGAGTCGGCTCGTTGGCGCTTTCCTTTTCCGTCTATCTGACGCGGCGGATCGCAAATACGAATCGCGAACTGGAGTCCAGGCTGCAGCAGATCGATGATCTGACAGCGAAGGCCATCGAACAGGAAAGACGGGTGGCACGAGAAGAGGCCGATCACCGGCTGCTGGAGGCAGACAACCAACGCAAGACGGCAGAGTTGGAGGAGGCTCGTCAGCTTCAGCTGGCCATGTTGCCGAAGCAGGTTCCGCAGCTCGAGGGCTTCCGAATCGCTGTCCACATGAGCACGGCCAACGAGGTGGGGGGCGACTACTACGACTTCCACACAAATGGCAGTAGCTCCTGCACGTTGGTAATGGGCGATGCGACGGGACACGGCTTGCATGCGGGGATGGTGGTGGGCGTTGCCAAGAGTCTGTTCCAGACCTGCGGGCAGGAGTCGAACCTGGCCGAGGCCCTGGGGAGAATTGGCGAAGGTCTGAGTAGCATGCACCGGCGACAGGCGAGCATGGCGATGCTGCTGGTCCGGCTCGAAGGGCATCATGTGCAGCTTGCGTCGGCCGGGATGCCGCCGGTGCTTGTCTGGCGACAGGTCGATGGGTCGGTGGAAGAGGTGATGCTGCCGAGCGTGCCCCTCGCTACACTGGCGGACGTGCGGTTCAAGGAGACGGAGATCGACCTTCGGGAGGGCGATTCGGTACTGCTGATGACCGACGGTCTTGCTGAGGTGGCGAATCCGGACGGCGACCTCCTGGGCTACGAACGTGCCACCCGTTTTTTCGCTGAGGTGGCAGGTCTCGAGCCCGAGCAGGCCATCGAGCGTTTGTTGGAGCTTGCGGCCGACTACAACGAGGGTACGCCTCTGCAGGATGACATGACTCTGATGATCCTGAAGACCCGGTCCTTGGTGCCACCCACCTTCTTGCAAGGTTCGTAGTGGCTATTCCGTCTTTCCTGGGCATGGGACGACGTCTTCGTTACATTCCGCCCGAAGGATGCCTTGTCGAGGTCACAAACCGAACAATCCAGGGTCGCTTTCTCTTGAGACCGAGCGCCAAGCTCAACCTGCTGGTGGTAGGGATTCTCGGAAGAGCCCAGCGGCTTTACGATGTTGAGATTCACGGGTACGTGGTGCTGTCGAACCACTATCATTTGCTTGTCACGGTCAACTCCGCGCTGCAATTGGCGCGATTCATGGCGTACTTTCAGGGAAATCTAGCGAAGGAGGCGGGGCGCCTTCACAACTGGCGAGGCCCTTTTTGGCATCGTCGATACCAGCATGTCTTGGTGAGTGATGAGGAAGCAGCTCAGGTCAATCGACTGCTCTACATCCTGGGAAACGGGTGCAAGGAAGACTTGGTGTCGAGTCCGCTCGAGTGGCCGGGTGTGAGCTCAGTGGAGGCTCTTCTGTTTGGGAAGGAACACAGAGGTGTTTGGATCGATCGAACCGGAGAGCGTCGAGCAACTGGTGGAACAGAAGTCGAGAGACAGTTTCGGTTTCGTGAAAGGGAGATCGTGGTTCTGAGTCCCCTACCTTGCTGGGAGGGTATGGAACCGAGTTTCCTCCGGGAACGAGTCCATGAGCTAGTGGCTCAGATTGAAACTGAAACAGACGCTCGTCATCGAGCCGAGGGCACGCAGCCATTGGGAGTGAGGAGGGCGCTGCGTCAGGATCCTCATGAGAGACCTGTTCGGTCGAAATGGTCCCCGGCTCCTCTGTTTCACTGCGCCTCGAAGGAAGCCCGTAGTCTTCTGAAGGAGGCCTATGCTTCCTTCTGTGTCGCCTTTCGCCTGGCAGCCAGGCGATGGCAAAGAGGCGACCTCAGCCCTGGATTCCCTGCCGGAGCCTTCCCACCACCTTTGCCATTTCAACACCTATCTCAGGCCCCCGGGTAGGTTGGCTCACTCACGCCAGATCGGTTGACCCACCTCTCATGAGGTTGTAGAGCATTCTGCGTCTGACTGGATGAAGGGCCTTTCGCTCTGCAGGTGGGGTCGATGCGAACTCTGAGTTGCGCGAGCAGGTCGCAAGAGAAGAGTCCGAACAAGCCCCGGGAGGTTGTAGGGAGAGCTTGTACTGAGGAGAATGCGTTTCTCGAGCCGAGAGGGCCAGGTAATAGGGGTGGCACCTTGAGGCGGGGGAGCCGGATTTCATAGCGCCTTTGGTCGCTTCTGTGATAGTCGGGGGCTGAGGTGGGCGATATGGGAAGGGGCAATTGGAGATCCAATCTCGGTGCATCATTGATGCTGCTAGTACTCTGCTTGCCAGGAACTCCTGTGTTCGCCCGTGACAATCGTGTGGTGCCAGGGACTTTGAGGATCGATGCCACCTTCGAACACATCGGGGCTCTCTGGTGGGTAGATGGCGACGATGATCTCGACAGCTCACTGCAGATGGAGTTTCGACTTGAGGGGGAAACGCTGTGGAATCAAGCTGCGCCGGCGATGCGGGCCCATCCTGCTCTGTTGGTCAATGGCGCGCCGTTGGGCCTTAACTTCTGGGCTTCCAGCGCTCTCTTTCTCGAATCGGGCAAATCCTACGAACTGCGCCTGACCCTGACCGATCCCGATGGCGGCGGCGAGGCCAGGACAGCAGTGGCGGCGCCCCGGACCTTGCCGCCGCCGGATTATTCTGGCAGCCATCTCTATGTCATCCCCGGCACCGGTGGAGGTGACGGAAGCCCGACCAACCCGTTCAAGGGTCTCCAGTCGGCCGCTGACAGCGCCAAAGCGGGCGATATCCTCCATGTTTCCCCCGGCACCTACGAGCCGTTTCAGCTGCTGACCAGTGGCAACCGCCTGGCACCTATTGTGTTTAGGGGTCCTGGAAGCGGGCTTGCGGTCGTGGACGGAAAGGCCACTGACCGGGGGATCATCACGCTCGGGGAGTGGAACCAGACCATCAGCCATGTAGTGATCGAAGGCCTGACTCTCGAAGATGGGCGATGGGGGATTGATTCGCAGCATAGCAGCGAGATCGTGGTTCGTCACAATCTGATCCGAGATGTGGACTACGGTGTTGTGAATCGCCGTGGCGATGGCCTGGAAGGTAACCAGACCATCTGCGATAACGTGATCGAGGGCCGGGTGTCGTGGCCCGGCGTTGGCATCCCTTCTGAAAGAGGCATCGACCTCAGAGGCTACGGCAACGTGGTCTGCCAAAACCGGGTCCGTAACTTCGGCGACTGTGTTTCCCTGCAGCCTTCCACGGGTCCTTCCTACGGTAACGACGTCTTCGGTAACGATGCCGCCTTCTGCGTCGACGACGGAATCGAGATCGACTACAACCAAGCCAACGTCCGGGTCTGGCGCAACCGGGTGATGAACGCCCGCATGGGGATCAGCGTCCAACCCATCCGCGGGGGCCCGGCCTACATCTTTCGCAACGAGCTCTTCAATCTCGAAAGCGTTCCCGTGAAGATGCACAACGACACCTCTGGATTCTTCGTGGTCCACAACACCGGTGCCAAACACGGTGATGGCCACGGCGACAACGGTGCCATGTGGCGCAACGCGGTCTTTCGAAACAACCTCTTTCTCGGCACTCGGTACGCGTTCGAGTTTACGACGATCGCTGACGAGGGCTACAGGGATTTCGACTACAACGGTTGGGGAACGACTCGAGCTGTTAGCTCACCCAGTGACCCCTATTTTAAATGGGACAACGTGCGCTACAGCAGGCTTCCGGATCTCCAGGCAATCGGAGTAGAGCTTCATGGAGTCGAGGCAGCTTTCGTTGATGTGGTAGATGCCACACTACCCGTCACCTGGGACACGCCTGCGATTCCAGGGAG
Organism: Thermoanaerobaculia bacterium; assembly: GCA_049664225.1. Classification (GTDB taxonomy): domain Bacteria; phylum Acidobacteriota; class Thermoanaerobaculia; order Multivoradales; family JAHEKO01; genus JAUVRX01. The sequence continues at coordinate 76,011 of JBATEX010000073.1, read as the reverse complement.
CCGTGATCTCAGTCTCTCGCCAGGTGCCCCCGAGATCGATGCAGGTGAAGAGATCGCCAACCTCAACGACGCTTTCGCCCTGCAGGGCTTCCCAGATCTGGGAGCTTTCGAGTTCGGCCAGCCTCTACCGAACTACGGTCCGCGTCCCTGGCCGACCCTGCTGTTTGCGGATGGGTTCGAGACGGGCAACATCTCGAGTTGGTCCGCTTCGATACCGTGAGGTGCGACGATCATGAACTCGGCACTGAGCAATCGCAGGAAAAAAGGGTGGCACCTTCTGGTGGGGTTGAGCCTCGCCGCGGCGCCCGGGCTGGGTGAGCCTCCGAGCTGTGAGCCGGGCACCAGTAGCGGCCCCGTTCTGAGTCCCGTGTTCGTCAGGAACTTGAGCGGTCAGACGAGTTGGTATGCCTCGCCGGTAATCCAAGACCTGGATGGCGACGGCTCCAACGAGCTCATCGCCGCCTACTACGACACCTACGTCTTCTCGAGTTCCGGCATCTTGCTCCACCGTGCCCAGGTCGGCAATGGAAGGGTCTATTCACCCCACGTCGTGATGGATCTCGATCTCGACGGTATCACCGAAGTCGTGGTGGGTCGGGGCAAAGAAGTGATCGCATTCGAATGGATCGGCTCGCAATTACAGGTCAAGGAGGGATGGCCAGCCGACACGACTACTGGAGAAAACCCGCCTGAGGTGAGGGGTCTCGCCGCGGCTGATCTCGATGGAGATGGCATGGTGGAGGTCGTTGCCACGACCACCCAGACGGTCAGCACCTCTCAGGGCGGTGCCCAGGTATTCGTGTTCAGCCCAGATGGCACCGCCTACCAGCCTGCGGGTGGGCACGATCCGGCCTGGCCCCGATACAACAACCTCGCCGGGCTCGGCAACGATGCCGATCGCAACGGCCCCGGGCACAGCGGCTTCGGTTGTTATGGGCTCAACCCGGGCATCGGGAACATCGACGACGACCGCCAGTTGGAGATCCTGATCACCTACGACAACCATCACATCCAGGCGTTCGATCTCGACGGTGTCGCCATCGACTCCTCGAGTTACTTCACTAATCGGAACCCTGACTACGCAGGCAACCGACTCACCTGGGGTCAGTTCATTCGCTGGGCAGATCCGCAGGTGGAGCACGATCACTATCACCTTCACACGGGTCAGTGGCCCCACCCCGACTGGGCCGAATGGCTGCAGTGGACAGCCTCGCCGCCCTCGGTTGCCGACCTCGATGGAGACGGCAGGAACGAGATCATCGGTGTACCCAACATCGAGATGCATGTGCCCTACGTAACCCAGGCCTATGGCGTCATGGTCCTCGAGGGCTCGCACGGCGATGGTAGCCGGTCTGCCCGGCGCAAGGCGGGCTGGGAGCAGCTCCCACGAGGGGGTCCCCCGATCCAGGTCGCTGGCTGGTACCCGCCCAACGGGATTCCGGCCCCCACGATCGTCGATATCAGCGGTGACTCGCGGCCCGAGGTCGTCGTTTCGCTGAATGACGGTTATCTGTACGCCTTCAATTCTTCGGCTCAGCGCCTTTGGCGAACCAGTTATCGTCACGGTAAGGCAATTCTGTTCAGCTCCGAGGCCACCGTGGCCGATCTCAATCAGGACGGGTCGCCCGAGATTCTCCTGGCCACCTATGGCGATCCAGACGTCCACGATTCGGGCTATCTCATGATCCTCGCCGCTGACGGAACCGTTCTGTACGACATCTCGTTGCCGAACCCAGGTCACAATGGCAACGGCAACGGCGCACCGGCTGCTCCTACGGTGGGAGATCTGGATGGAGATGGTCAGTTGGAAGTCTTCGTCCAGACCTTCGATCACGGCCTCGACCAGTTCACGGTGCCTGGCTCGGGAACGAACTGTCTACTCTGGGATACCGCACGCGGCGGCCCTCTGCGAACGGGGCAGCAGAACGGACTATGGACGCTGGACAGCGTTTTCGACGATGGCTTCGAAACGGGTGGCACCTCCGCCTGGACGTCGGAAGTTCCCTGACGCGAGTGCTACGATCCGGCGTGTGAGTAGAGAGGCCCAAGACGGGCAAAACCACGGTATCGATCGTCGATTTGCGGTTCTCGCCGCGATTCTGGTCCTGCCCGCTTGGATCCTGCGGCTCCTTGCCCTGCGTGACCTCGGCTTCGGCCAAGGTGCCACCCTTTTTCGGGGGTTTGCGGCTGATCTCGCGGCGACACTCTGTTGTCTGGTGATGGTGTTGTTGGCAGCCCGCTGGCGACGGTGGGTGGCAGTGCTGGTGGCCTTGTTGTGGGTTCTGCTCCAGTACGCCAACTACGAGCATATCCTGGCCCTCGATGCCCCTCTGAGTCTTACCTACGCAGGTTATCTGGTGGACCCGACCTTCCTCCTGGGTTCCGGTCTGGCCTTGTCCCGCCCCCTCTCTCTGGTGCTCTTGCTCGTCGTGGTTGGCATTTCCACCTGGGTGATCCTGAAGCGATCCTGCAGCGGCCGAGCGGTGGCCCTGGCTTTGGTCGTCGCCCTGGGTGCTTGTCTGGCGCTGTGGGTGTGGCCCGTGGAGCCCGAGGCGCTGGCCTGGCGACGCAGTCATTTCCTGGCCGAGGAGATGCAGCGGTACTTGCCGGTCGGAAGGTCGCGCTGGTCTACACCAGAGCCGAGCCCTGGCGTTAGCGAGGAGTTGACCCGGATCTGGAGCAGCGACCTGTCGGGCGAGCCGTGGGCGGAACTCGGCCATGCCGACCGGAACATCCTCGTGGTGGTACTGGAGGGTGTCTCCGGTGCCTATCTACCATTGGTCGCTGAGCAGTCCGGGATCGAGTCCTCGATCACGATGCCGCACCTCGACCGGGTGGCTCGTAGCCACCCAACGGCAACTCGATTCATCGGGCAACAGCGTCAGACCAATCGAGGTCTATATGCCTTGCTTTGTGGCCGGCCGCCGAGGCTAGGGTCGAGAGCGCCCCGCCTGAACGACTACGCAGTCGGCCCATCCGACCCATGCCTGCCGGAAGCTCTGGCTGGGCTGGGCTACCACACGGTCTTTCTCCAGGCCAGCCCACTGTCCTTCATGATGAAAGGACAGGCCATGCCACGGCTCGGCTTCGAGACGGTGATCGGAGAGCGGGGTGACGAGCCTGCCCACCTCAGGAGCAAATGGGGTATCGACGATCGGGCCTTCCTGGACCTTGGTTTCGATCAGATTCGACAACTCGAGTCGGCTGGTAGGCCGTGGTTCCTCACCTTGCTCACGGTCGGCACACACCACCCCTACACCGTTCCTGATATGGCAGAGATACCCGGCGACAACGGACTGCACCGAGCCATGACCTACCTGGACGATGCGGTCGGAGAGTTCATCGACCGATTGGAGAGTGAAGGGACCCTCGACAGCACCCTGGTCGTCTTGACCAGCGACGAGTCGGCCGGTCTACCGCAAGGCGAAGACGACCTCGTGCGGACTCTGAGCCAGAACTGGAGTCTTGCGATTCTGATGCCCCCTGGCGAAGGGCCGCGCCTACTCGAAGAGCCCTTCCTGCAGAGCGATCTTGCCGTGACCCTCCTGGACTACCTGGGGGCAGCAGATGAAGCCGCGCCCTTCACTGGCCGGAGCCTCTTCCGCAGCTACCGAACCGATCGTCCCTTGTTCTTCGCCAACACCCACCAAGGGCGTGTCTACGGGCTCTTCCCTCCCAATCAGCTGTTGGCTTGTCGCGAAGGACCCGTAGACTGTGAGTCCTTCGAGCTGTCCGCGCGAGGCCTGTTCTCGGGCAGCCTGGCATCCGGCACTGCAGGGCAACGCGAAGCTGAGATGTTGCGAGCCGCGACTCGACTCTCGCTGCAAGATCTCACCGCTGATTCCGGTATCCGAACCTATCAACTGGTTGATGATCTGAAAGTGCCGGTGATGGCCCGGCATCGAAAGATCTTCGACGGGCAGTATCTGGATGTACCCGACTCGATGGTCGTAGAGGTCGAGATCGAAGGCGAAGTGATCGGCCAACAGGGGTGGCTCCACGTGCGTCACGATCTGGTCAGTCGTGAGGACAAACACTACCTGGCTCGATTGCCGGTCATGGGTCCTGGCGACAGGTTCCGGTTGCGGTATCGGCTGCACCCCGGTGGTCCGCTCTCCGGCTTGATCTGCCGGGCTTCTGCGGATCTGCTCGATACCGACCGACTGGACCTGGAGTTAGAAGTCGCCGAGCTGAGAATCCTGCCCGAAGAGGGAGAGGCCCTCGGTGTCGGAGTCGAGGTTCTCGAGGAGTCGGTGGATCGCCGAGCTCCGCCACCGCGGTTGCATCTGCGTTTCGAGCCTTCGGGCTTGACCCTTGCGCCGTGCGCGGTCCTGGTTGCTGGGAGCCAGGTCCTGGCCACGGAGTGCCCTGCCGGTCAGGTGGTTGTCGGGCCTCGGTTCTATGCCCCCCTGGGCACGAGGCTCGAGGTCGTCCATCGGCTGAAGGGCACCAAGGGAACCAGCCGACTCTTCAGCGCGGTGGGTTCCCAGGGTCCTCCGATGGTTCTGGCTCAGAGCTCGGTGCAGACCCTCGAGGAAGGACAGACCCGGGACGTCACCTTGTCGCTCGAGGTGACAGCTGTTCTCAATGAGCTTGTCGTGGCCCTGGCTCTCGAAGAGGGCTCACAGGAGCGCTCCTCGTTCCGTGTCCTCGACACCACCGTCACAATGGTGTTGCCTTGAACCTTCAGGGCCGATCGGTGTTCGGAACCTGTTCTTCGACCAACTCGGTCAGTTCGAGCTGAAGAGAGGCCGCCAGTCGGCAGCCGGGGTCGTCCCGAAGTCGTCGCTCCACCTCGATGAGAGTGCCTTCCAGTCTCGCTGGATCGTTGCTGGCCGCCTGCAGGGTGGCCTCGGGGTCCTCGGGATTGACGAAGTGGTACTCGAGCTGCGCGAGAAGTTGGCTGCGATCCGACCGGCGCGAGAGGAAGACCATGGCCAGGTCGTCCCAGTGGACCAGGGCGAAGCGGTCCGGTGTAAAGAGGACTGTGTTCGAGGTCAAGTGAATGACCTGTGGCTCACCTCCGGTGACGAGAGGTGGCTCGAGCACCGGCCGTCGTCGTCGGTCGTAGCGCACTAAAGCCCCGTCGATCTGGTATTGATCGAGGAGAGCATTCCAGGCATGGCTGTCCTGGCGGGCAGCGGCCAACTCCCGTAGGAAGTCGGGGTTCAGCTCGTTGCGCCCGTCGTTGAAGATCTGCCGTGGAGGATAGAGGCGCCACAGCAGATACCCACCAAAGGCCACGTTGTTGTAGAGATTGCCCAGCTCGGGAAGCTGTTCGATGAAATCGACGGCCTTGTCTGGAAACCGTCCGGGCTCCAACCCCGATCCGAAGGTGTATCGGCCCTGGCGTGGCGCCAGCGGACCGCTTGTCGGTGGCCAAAGGCACCAAGCGATGCCCAGCAAGCAGGCGAGCGGCGGCAGGAGTCTGGCTCTCGAGGCGCGGATCGGCGCCTTCCAGCCGCAGGTAGCCAACTCGGCCAGACATTCGGACGCCAAAAAGAAGGCGCCGACGAGAAGCGGCGCCTGATGGCGCATGGAAGTCGTAGCCAGGGCCATTAGCGCCAGAGTTACCAGTCCGGTAGCCGGATCGAGGCGACGCGCGCAACGATACGTCTGGACGACCAGGAGTGCGAGCACCGCCAAGCCCATGAAGAGATAGGGTTGAGGAGCCCTCCAGACGGGCAACCACTCTGGATTGACTCCCGGGACGTCTTCCAGGGCGCCGGATATCTCCACCGGTACGGCGAAGAGCCTCCAACCGGCCGGGTTGAGCAGCATCACGAGCACCATGGCGATGGGCAGACCGAAAACCCACCTCCACGGTATGGGGCTCGGACCCCTTCGTGGAGTACCCCAGCCGCCGGGCAATCGCGTTCCCAGCAAGAAGGCCCCGCAAAGAACCGGTGCCATCAGGGAACCCGGATGGGAGTTGGCCCAGAGAAGGGTCAGTAGCAGCACGAACACGAGCGGCCAGCGCTGCCTGCCGCGCCGGAACTCGGCGAGCAGCGCCAGCAGCAGGCCGAGGGCCAAGAGCGTCGGGAACTCGGGGCGCAGGAAGAAGCGAGGTCGTGCACCGAGCAGCGTGATGAAGAGGGCCATTCCGGTGCCGATGGCGGCAGCGCCGGCCCGTCTCGCGGCGACCCAGAGAACCAGCGCCAGGCTCAATGCCACGAAGATGCGGAGCACCCATAAACCGGTGAGCCCGCCGACGTTCTCGACTGTCGCCAAGACGACTTGAAACAGCCATTCGTGGTCGACCCAGGGAGCTCCCTTTGCGGAGAAGCGAAACGGATCGGGATCGGGAAGGGCCCGATTCTGGAGAATCCAATGCCCTGCCGTCAGATGCCAGAAGACGTCGTAGGCGCGAATCTTGAAGGCTGCCGCGACCGCGGTAAAAGCCAAGGTCGAGACGAGGATTCTCCCCCTCCAGGACTCGTCGCCCATTTCAGTCGGTGCTTCAGCGTCGCTCTCGGGAATCATGAGAGAGATCCTTTCACACCCCCTGCACCCTTGCTCTCCTAGGCCCCTACGCTCTTAGGACCCTAAGCCCCCTCACTGTCTCACTGCCTCGCCGCCGCCTCTGAACGCGATCCTGTAGACGGCTCCCGCCCGGTCGTCTGAAACCAGGAGTGATCCGTCCGGGGCGACGTGCAGATCCACCGGTCGTCCCCAGGCATCATCTCCCTGCAGCCAGCCCTCGGCGAAGACCTCGTACGAAGTCACTTTGTTGCCCTCGAGCCGCGCCAGGGTGATGCGGTATCCGATGGGAGTGCTCCTGTTCCAGGATCCATGCTCGGCGATGAAGATCTGATGACGGTACTCGTCTGGAAAGCTCTCGCCGGAGTAGAAACGCATACCGAGGGCGGCGACATGGGGGCCGAGCTTGGCGGCCGGCGGAACGGTCTCGCGGCACTCTCGTCGCTCGCCGAACTGTGGGTCGGGGATGTCTCCACCGTGGCAGTAGGGGAAGCCGAAGTGGAGTCCCGGTGAAGGCGCCCGATTCAGCTCGTCGGGTGGTAGGTCATCGCCCAACATGTCCCGCCCGTTGTCGGTGAACCAGAGCTCACCGGTCTCCGGGTGCCAGTCGAAGCCAACCGTATTGCGCACGCCCTGAGCGTAGACCTCATGATTCCCCCCATCGGCATCCATGCGAGAGATAGAGGCGTAGATCGGTTCCTCCTTCTCGCAGACATTGCACGGCGCACCCACCGGTACATACAGCTTGCCGTCTGGGCCGAAGCGAATGAACTTCCAGCCGTGGTGAGTGTCGCTCGGGAAGTCGTCACTGACGACGACGGGCTCCGGGGGATTCTCCAGTCTCTCGTCGATTCCATCGAATCGCAGCACCCGGTGAATCTCCGCCACATAGAGTGATCCGTCCCGCCAGGCGACGCCGTTGGGTGCATTCAGGTTCGTAGCGATGGTGACGACCCGATCCGCCACGTGGTCGCCATCGTTGTCGACGACGGCGTAGACATTGCCCCCACGTCGGCTGCCCACATACAAGATGCCCTGTGGGCTTTGTGTCATGGCCCGGGCCCCGGGTACCTGATCGGTCAGCAGGCTGATCTCGAAGCCCTCTGGCAGCTCGATACGGTCGAGGTGCAGACCCTCCATCTTGCCGGCCGGCAGACAGGCTGGAAGTGTCAGCACTGCGGCGACGGCGAGAGTGGAGACTGCCGCCAGCGTCGGATGACTCCTGGTAGATCTCATGGTCTCACGAACATAGCGCTCAGGCTCGAGGTCCGCAAGGTGTCGGGCATGGGACAATGGTGCGTCGCACCATCGAAGGAGGAGGTTTCCAATGACCGATGACCTGCAGCGGTTTCTAGCCAACGTGCGGATTTTCTCAGACCTGGAACCCGACGAGCTCGCCCTGATCGCCGAGTTGGCGGAGGAGGTCGCCTGGGAGGCAGGCGAAGAGGCCTATGGCGTGGGAGATGCTGGCAGCTCGATGATCGTCGTCCGCGATGGGTTGATCGAGCTCTATGGCGTGGCGGGTGGGGTCGAGAAGCACTTCATGACCGTGCACCCCGGCAACGTCTTCGGACTGCTTGCGCTGATCGACCCGGGGCACCGACCCGCAACCGCACGGGTGGTGGAGAAGACGACAGGCTTGAAATTCGAGGGCGAAGACCTCGACAAGCTCGTCGAGGCACATCCCGCCACGGGCATCAAGCTGTTCAGGGCGCTTCTGGAAGTGCTGGGCGAGCGGGTGCGGATCCTCTCGAATCAGTATCGCGACACCGTGGCCTGGAATCTCCAGGTCACCGGGCTTGCCAGGCTCAATCTGGAGCACCTCATGAGCGAGCAGGTCAACGTGGTTGTCGAGACACTGCGAGGTCAACCGATTCAGGGTGCCCTCGTCCGCTTCGAGCAGAGTGCGGCGGGCCACGAGGTCTATCTCGAAGATGCGAACAAGCAGATCCACCTGATTCCCTACCATGCGATCGTCAAGATTTCGGTCGATCGAGACATGGTGCCATGGGCCGAAGACGCCCCGAATCTCTAGGAGCAAGGTCGATGGCGGAAATAGACAAGCTGTTGAAATTCGCTGTGATGCAGGGCGCCTCGGATCTTCATCTGGCAGCCAAGACTCGCCCCATGCTCCGCATCGATGGATCCATGGTCTCAGCCAAGGAGAGCGATGCCGAGCCGCTCTCGGTTCAGGCGATGACCCAACTGGTCGGCGAGATCATGCCACCCCGGGCCAAGGAGGAGTTGCAGCAGAACCTCGATACCGATTTCGCCTACGCGGTGGCGGGCCTGGGCCGATTTCGAGTCAATGTGTTTCGAAACAACCTCGGCGTGGGAGCGGTCTTGCGCCACATCCCGGGCGAGATCCTGACCTTCGAGGATCTGAAGCTACCCAATACCCTCGAGCAGTTCTGTAGGCTCAACAAGGGACTGGTGCTGGTGACGGGCCCGACCGGAAGTGGTAAGTCCACGACGCTGGCCGCCATGGTCGACTTCATCAACCGGACTCGTCGTGACCACGTCATCACCATCGAGGACCCCATCGAGTTCGTCCATCAGGACAAGCTGTGCCGGATCAGTCAGCGAGAGGTCAAAGAGCACGCCCAGAGCTTCAAACGCGCCCTGCGGGCGGCACTTCGTCAGGACCCTGACATCGTGATGGTAGGGGAGATGCGGGATCTCGAGACGACGGAAACGGCCATCGAGACGGCGGAAACCGGACACCTGGTCTTCGGCACGTTGCACACCTCGACGGCAGCCAGCACGGTGGATCGGATCATCGACCAGTTTCCGGCCGAACGACAAGAGCAGATCCGCACCATGCTGGCCGCGTCGCTCAAAGGGGTCGTCTGCCAGACCCTCTGCAAGCGCAAAGAGGGTAGCGGACGGATCGCGGCGCTCGAGATCATGGTGGTGACCCATGGAATCGCGGCCAACATCCGCGAGGGCCGGACGCATCAGATCGTCACCTCGATCCAGACCGGGAAGAGCCTAGGGATGTGCCTGCTCAACGACGACCTGCTGCGCCTGGTCAAGGACCACTCCGTAGACGCAGAAGAGGCCTACAGCAGGGCCATGGACAAAACAGACATGGCCAACAAGCTGCGAACGGCAGGCTACAACATAGGCAGTGCAGCCTAGGTTCGGCTACGCCTCATGGGCGGCTCTCGACTTCATGGCACCGTAGCATCCCATGCGGAGGTGTCGCCGGACTCGAAGCCATCCTCGAAGAAGCCGGCTTCGCCGCAGTCGGAATCGGCACCGTCGTAGTCTAGGTCGCCGTCGTTGTCGAGACCGAGACCGTCAGACGTCCAGTTCTCCGAGCCGTCCGCATTGCAGGGATCGAAGACATTGATGTTGTTGCCACCGTAGTAAACGGGAACAGCGTTCTCGCCGAGTCGCGCCAGAGTGTCGGTGTGGCAATCGACGCAGAGGTCGCCACCATCGTCGGTGCCGACATTCGCATTGGCATGGTGTTGCCGGAGTCCCGACCCCCACTCCTTGTTGTTTGTCGTGCCGGGATCGGGATCCACGCCGTGGCAGCCCATGCAGCCGACGCCAGGAAGTCCCGATTCGCCTCGGGAGGAGTCGAGGAGCGGATTGTCGCCGTCGTCGACATGGCAGGTGCCACACCAGTCGACTGAGTCGGTCATCATGTCCTCGCGATGAACGTTGTGCTTGGACCTGGGCCAGGTGTTGCCTAGCTTTATAGAAGTGCTATCCAGGAAATCCGAGTGGCAGTCTGTGCAGCCGTTTGCCCAGCGCGTATAGGCTCTGATATCTGAAGCCGAGCCAAACCACAGGGTTGCCACAAACAAGGCGATGCACGGAAGTGACAAGGTTCTGCTTTTCATGAGTTCCTCCAGTTCATTTGAAACATCTCCACTTATCATGCGAGGCGGCATCTCCGCCCGGCACGGGTACTAGCTCCCACTCGCTTGTCGAGGCTTCTGGGACAGACTCGACTGGTTAAAGCAATATGAGTGCCAGCCGTTTCGGTCCAGAATCGGGGCTTGTTCAGCTTGTGACCGTTGGAGAGCAGGGAAATATTCCCTGTCTTTCAATAGATAGTGGCCCCAGGTAGTGATCCGGGAGGGTCTCCGGAGCGTACTGTCTGCTATGGTGCGTCGGCACCTGGCAATTCAACAGGAGAGATGATCATGATGCTGAAATCCCTAGTTCTACTTGTAGCGTTCACTGGAGTGTTTGCCATGACCTGCGCCTCTCGGGCTGAAGAGGGAGGAACCGGACCGCAGCACAAGGCCACGTTCGCTGGAGGGTGCTTCTGGTGCATGGAGCCTCCCTTCGAGAATCTGGATGGTGTCTTCGAGGTGGTGTCCGGCTATTCAGGAGGGTCGGAAGAGAACCCAACCTACCAGGAGGTGTCAGCTGGAGTGACAGGTCATAGAGAAGTCATCCAGGTGGTCTACGATCCCTCCAAGGTGAGCTTTGAGGAGCTGCTCGATGTCTTCTGGCGGCAGATCGACCCGACGGACTCCGCAGGACAGTTCGCGGATCGGGGCAACCAGTACGAGACGGCGATCTACTACCACGACGACGAGCAGAAGATTCTGGCCGAGAAGTCCCGTGACGGGCTGGCTCAATCGGGTCGCTTCGACCGACCGATCGTGACCGAGATCTTGGCTGCCGGGCCGTTCTATCCGGCCGAGGACTATCACCAGGACTACTACAAGAAGAACTCGACGCACTACAAGCGCTACCGCAAGGGATCTGGGCGAGAGGGGTATCTAGAAGAGGTCTGGGGAGGTGAGGATGTGAGCCAGCGCAGGAACGACTCCAAGTGGGAGAGCTTTGCGAAGCCGTCGGAGGACCAGCTCAAAGAAATGCTGACGCCGCTGCAGTACAAGGTGACTCAGCAGGACGGTACCGAGCCGCCCTTCAGGAACGACTACTGGGACAACAAGAGTCCGGGGCTCTACGTCGATGTGGTCTCCGGCGAGCCTCTCTTCAGCTCCACGGACAAGTACAAGTCCGGCACCGGCTGGCCCAGCTTCACCAGGCCTCTGGAGCCGGGCAACGTCGTCGAAGAGCAGGATCAGAGCTTGGGGATGGTCCGTACGGAGGTGAGGAGCAAGCATGGGGACTCCCACCTGGGCCACCTCTTCCCCGATGGTCCGCAGCCGACCGGGCAGCGCTACTGCCTCAATTCGGCGGCCTTGAGGTTCGTGCCGGTGGAAGATCTCGAGAAGGAGGGCTATGGAGAGTACCTGGAGCTCTTCGAAGAGTAGCCAGGGTCGTCCAACCGACCTGTTCCTGGCCCTGACGCCTGAAAGGGTTCTGGCCGCGGTGGAGGCGGGCGGTCTGCAGTGCAACAACCTCTGCTACCCGCTCAACTCGTTCGAGAATCGCGTCTACGAGGTGGAGCTCACCGATGGCAGCCGAGTGGTGGCCAAGTTCTATCGCCCTGAGCGATGGACCGAGCAGCAGATACTGGAAGAGCATCGCTTCCTGCGGCAGCTGGACGAGGCGGACATTCCAGTTTGCACGGTGCGGCCGTTCCCCGACGGTCCGACTCTGAAACAGATCGACAACATCTACTACTGCTTGTCCGATCGCCGGGGTGGCCGAGCTCCCGACGAGCTGAACGCCTCCCTGGCCCTTCGCCTGGGGATGTTGGTGGGTCGTATGCACAATGTGGCCGCGGCGGATCCGAGCTCGAATCGGCGGGCGATCAATGGCGAGTATTTCATCCGCCGGCCCCTGGCCTGGCTCGAGGAGCACGGGTCGATTCCGCAGGCGCTCGAAGCGCGCTACCACCGGGCCGCTGAAGGCATCGCAGAGTACGCTGACCGACTGCTCGTCGAGGTCGACACCCACCGCATCCATGGTGATCTGCACCTCGGCAACGTTTTGCTGCGGGACGATCGATTCAACATCCTGGACTTCGACGACATGGCACCTGGGCCCGCTGTGCAGGATCTCTGGCTCGCCCTTCCGGGTCGTGATGAAGAGACACTACGTTTGCGGGAGGGGTTTCTCTCAGGCTATGAGCAGTTCCGAAACTTCGATCGCTCGAGCCTTCGACTGATCGAGGCGCTGCGGGGACTGCGCCTGGTGCGCTACGCGGTATGGTTGGCGCGCCGTTGGCACGATCCGGCTTTCCGCACCGGCTGGCCGCACTTCGGGACTTTCGAGTTCTGGGACGGAGAGACCCGAGACTTGGAGGACCAATTGGAGGTCGTCAAGAAGGCGAGCGAATCCAGGGGAGAGTCGATTGTGGTTGCAGGTCTCGAGGGTGGCGGTGAGGCGGAGGAGCTTCTCAGCAACAAGGACTACTTTTTCGATTGGGAGGACGATTCGTGAAGAGGTTCTTCCCAATGAGGAGGAGTGAAGTAGCGGCTCTACTCTTCCTGATCGCGTTCTCGGCCTTCTCCTTCCTGCCTGTCTGGCGCCGCATCGAGATCGGCGGAATCGCGGTCTTCGGCTGGCTGATGATCGCCCTCATGCTGATCTCACCTGTCTTGACCCTGATCGTCTTCCTCCGCGGCGAGCGAAGGGAGTAGGCCACCGATGTTGGTGGAGCGAGTCCTCGTCGTTCTGTATCTGGCCGGATGTGTCGGAATCGGCATCTTCGCCTCCAGAAAGGTCCTGGGCTCGAGGGACGAGTATTGGGTGGCGGGTCGCCGTATCGGGACCACGGTCAACGCCATGGCCATCATGGCGAGCCTGGCCAGTGGAGGCTCCATCATCGGCGTCATGGGGCTCGCCTACTCCCAGGGAATACCGGCGACCCTGGCTCTGTTCGCGGGTGCCGTCCTCGGATTCCCGTTGGCCTCCATTCTGGTGGCCCGTCAGCTGCGCAATTTCGGCAAGTACACCATCACCGACTTTCTCGCTTTTCGCTATCCCGCGAGTGTGGTGCGCTATCTCGTGCCGAGTCTCATCGTCGTTGCCTTCACGATCTACATCGTGGCGCAGCTGAAGGCGGCCGGGATCACGGCCAACGCCCTGCTCGGAATTCCCTACGAGGCGGCGATCATCTTCGCCACCCTGGTGTTTATCGTCTACGTCTCTTTTGGGGGCATGGTGGCTATCACCTGGACCGACATGATCCAAGGAGCCCTGATGTTGATCGTGGTTCTGGGAGCGGGTGTGGCGATGGTCTGGCGGGTCGGCTCCCCTTTGGCGCTCATGAGGCAAGCGACGGAGGTAGCGCCCGAGCTAGGCCAGGTAATGCATCAACCGGTGGCCAGCTATCTCGGGTACTTCGTCATCTGGGCGACGGCCATTCCAGTGATTCCGCACATCGTGATGCGCGTCTCGACGGCCAAGGACGCCAAGGGAGCCCGGCTGTCGCTCAACCTGGCCATGTTGGCCTACAGCGCGATGATTCTGGTGGCGGTTCTGGCGATCGTTCCGGTGGGCAAGCTCCACTTTCCAGGGCTCGAGGACGCCGATCAGGTCTTTCTGAAAGTGATGGAATCGGAGTTCCCCACGCTGATTCGTGGCGTCGCGGTGGCGGCAGTGCTGGCCGCGGTGATGTCTACCACGGATGCGCTGCTTCTCGCCTGCAGCTCGGCCATCGCCCATGACATCCTCGGCGGCCTGCTGGGGGACCGGGCAAGCGAGAAGACCATGGCGGTCCTTCGGATCGGCGCGGCGTGGGCCGTCGGTCTATTGGCGTTGTATTGGGCTCTATCACCGCCAGAGCTCATCAGCAGGTTCTATACCGCGGGTATCGGACTGCTGAGTGCCAGCCTGTTTGTGCCGACGATCTCCGGCCTGTGGTGGAAACGGGCGAACCTGGCGGGCGGTGTGGCATCACTGGTGGTGGGTGCCGCGACCTATATCCTCGCTCAGTTCCAGGTTCTCGATCTTGGAATCGCTCCTGTCGTGATAGCCCTGGCCGCCAGTGCGATAGCCATGCTCGCGGGCGCCCACTTCGGCCGCCACGAATCCCCAACCATGCTCGAAGCCATCCGCGCATTGCACGAATAGGAGATATGGGAATCTCCGGAGGTCCCCCGGATGAACCTCTGACACCGGTGAAGGCAATAAGGGCTTAGGGGCTTAGGGGGCAATTCCAAACGTCACAGCGATGCAAGGCCGCCTACCAGGTCTTGAAGCGGCCGGACCCGCCCTCCCAACCGTCTTGGGTCCTGGGCAGATGAACACGATCTTGTGAGGTCAGCCCGGGGGGCTGGATCCCTGGGGGCTACCCTCCCTTCCGCTGCAAGAACCCCCTGGGATCCTGCCCCCCGGACCGACTTCTTGGACGTATCCGGAGAAACTCTCTCGCTTCTACTGCAACAGCGTTCTAGGGGGACACTCGTCGGACCCCAGACGCCCTTTGGAGATCTGGATCAAAGGTGAGCATGGGGGCACCCGCAGGCTTCCCGTTGGGGAATCGCTCCCTACGCCCTTAAGCCCCTACACCCCTATGCCCTCCCTGCGGCTGTCATCAATCTGCCCAGGACCAAGACCCCAAGACCCCAAGACCCCAAGACCCCAAGACCCCAAGACCCCAAGACCTCACTACCTCAAGCCCTCAGGGTGGGAGGGTGGGACTAGACGTTGAAGCGGAAGTGGACGACCTCGCCGTCTTGGACGAGGTACTCCTTGCCCTCGAGCCGCAGGAGGGCCTTCTCCTTGCAGGCGGTGAGAGATCCGAGATCCAGCAGGTCCTCCCAGGCCACGACCTCGGCCCGTATGAATCCCCGTTCGATGTCGCTGTGAATGGCCCCACCCGCCTGTCGAGCCGCTGTGCCGAGCCTTACCGTCCAGGCCCTGACCTCGTCCTTACCGACGGTGAAGAACGAGATCAGCCCGAGCAAGTCATAGCTCGCCCGGATGACTCGGTTGAGACTGGGCTCCCTCAACCCCAGATCCACCAGGAAGTGGACCTGATGTTCGGCGTCGAGGTCGGAGATCTCCTCCTCGATAGGAGCGCTCACCATGACGATCTGCGCACCCGGAGGAGCCTCGATGGCGGCATCTTCAGCATGGCCTTCGACCAGGACAGCCTCGTCGACATTGATCACCAGCAGAAGAGGTTTGGCCGAGAGCAACTGGAATCCCCGCAGGCGTCGCTCGTCTTCATCCGAGAGATCGAGTGAGCGCAGTGGACGCTCGTCTTCCAAGGCGGGAAGGATGACCTCGGCCAGCAGCGACTGCTCTCGCTTCTCATCTGTGGACAGGCCTCTCTTCGCCCCCTTGTCCAGCCTGGCGATACGGCGCTCGACGATTTCGTGATCGGCCAGGATGAGCTCCAGGTCGATGATCTCGACATCCCGAGTCGGATCCACAGAGCCTTCCGAGTGCAGGATCTCCGGCTCCTCGAAGGCTCTGACGACATGAGCCAGAGCGTCCACTTCCCTGAGTCTCGCCAAGTCGAGGCTCTCCGAACCGCCCCCCTTTTTCAGTCCGGGAATGTCCAGATAGGTCACCGTGGCCGGAGTGAACTTCTTCGGCTGGTAGTGCTCCCGGAGCCGATTGAGTCGGGGGTCCGGAACCGTTGCGACTCCCACGTTGGTCTTCGTCGAGGTCGAGTAGCGGTCGGTAGCTTGATGGGATGCCGTCAGGATGTTGAACAGCGTCGTCTTGCCGACCTTGGGTAGTCCGATGATTCCCACTTCCATTCAGCCGACCTCGTTGAGCGGTAGGATTTGAGGGAGCTTGCTACGGTCGAGGAGGGCGAAGGATACACGAAAACAGCTCGACCCTTCTTGGACACTGACGGCTCGAGTCGGTATCCTGTCGGCTGTATCTCCTTACCGGACTACCTGCTCGTAGTCGAGCAACCCTGCAAGGAAGAAGTCATGAGAAAGAGACCTTCGAGGTTCACTTCGTTCGGAGCCATCCGGATCTGCCTAGTCCTGGTGCTATTTGGAGCTGGCGCCGCTCGGGCGAATGAACCCGAGCCGTGGCCCCGAGAGATCGAGACCGAGAAGGGTCTCGTGGTGATGTACCAGCCGCAGGTCGACCGTCTCGAAGGCGACGTTCTGCATTCCAGAGCTGCGGTTTCAGTGACTGCGGCAGGTGCATCCGAGCCGATCTTCGGTGCGGTCTGGATGGAGACTCGCATCGCGACCGATCTCGACACTCGAGTTGTCGAGCTTGGAGAGATTCGGGTACCCAAAGTGCGCTTTCCGGACGCGACACCCGAGCAGGAACAGGGGCTCATCGATCTGTTGACGCGAGAGATGCCCACGTGGGACGTCGACCTGTCTCTCGACCGCCTGATTGCGCTGCTCGACATCGCCGAGAAACAGAGCCTGGTGGCGGAGGATTTCGACGACGCTCCCCCGAGGATCCTGTTCAGGCAGGAGCCGACCGTATTGGTCACCATCGACGGCCCACCCCAGTTGCGAGAGGCGGGAGACTCGGGTGTCCTGGCCGTAGTCAACAGTCCATTCCTGATCCTTCAGGACCCGAAAGACAAGGCTTCCTACTACCTCTACGCGGGCGCTGAAACCTGGTACAGGGCAGCCGCCGTGGAGGGCCCCTGGCAGGTGACCGAGAAGGTGCCGCAGCAGATCCGGCAACTGGAACCCGAAGACGAGGAGGTGGATCCCGAGGAGGCCGCCGAAGGGCCGGGCACGCCTCCAGCCATCCTCGTGAGCACGGAGCCGGCCGAGCTCATCGTTTCCGATGGCCCGATGAAATATGAGCCGCTGGCGGGTGGTGAGCTGCTCGTCGTCACCAACTCGGAGAGCGATCTGCTGCGTGAGGTGGCCAGCCAGAAGATCTACGTGCTCCTTTCGGGCCGCTGGTATATGGCTCGAACCGAAGAGGGCCCCTGGGAGTTGGTGCGTTCGGACCAGCTTCCCGAGAGTTTTGCCCGGATCGACCCCGACTCGGACTACGGCTACCTGCTCGTCTGGGTGGCGGGCACCGAGATGTCGAATGAGGCGATCCTCGACGCCGCAATTCCGCAGACCGCGGCCATCAAGCGGGATGCCACGATCCAAGTCTCCTACGATGGTGAGCCCCAGTTCGAACCGGTGGAGGAGACCACCCTCTACTACGCTGTCAACACGGAATCCCAGGTGATTCGTTCTGGTAGCCGGTACTACTGTGCCGAAGAGGGCGTGTGGTACGTGGCCAGTAATCCAGCGGGCCCCTGGGCGGTGGCCACCGAGGTACCTGAAGAGATCCGCTCCATTCCACCCTCGAGCCCGGTCTACAACACCAAGTACGTCTACATCTACGACACCACGCCGGAGGTCGTCTACGTCGGCTACTACCCAGGCTACACCTCGAGCTACATCTACCATGGTGTGCCGGTCTATGGCACGGGCTGGTACTACCGGCCGTGGTGGGGCTCCTACTACTACCCGAGATACCGGACCTGGGGATTCAACGTGCGCTACAACCCCTGGTACGGCTGGAGCTTCGGTCTGAGCTATTCGACCGGGCCCTTTACGTTTTCCATCGGCTATGGCGGCGGCTACCGTCGTAGTTGGTGGGGACCGGCAGGCTATCGCGGCTATCGGCACGGCTACCACAGAGGTTGGCACCATGGTTATCGGGCGGGTACCCGCACCGGCTACCAGGCGGGCTACAGAAGCGCCAAGCGGGATTCGGCGCGCAACATGTATCAGCGTCAGGGCAACGCCAACAGGGTCGCCCACACCTCGGGAACCAGGCCTGGCGCGGGTACAGCGCAGGCCAGATCACCGAATGTGTCGAACAGGGCGAACAACGTCTATACCGACAAGAGCGGCAACGTCTATCGGAAGCAGCAGGACGGTAGTTGGCAGCAACGGGATGGCGGAAGCTGGAAGGCAGCCGACATGAGTGGAGCAGGAGGCTCCCGGGAGGCGGCGACCAGACCCTCGACCGGCACTCGGCCGACAGATCGGAGCGCCCCTTCCACCGGGGCAGTGGGTACTCAGCAGAACAAGCCGGCAACGAGCACCGGGGGAGCAAAGCAGAAGAAACCAAAGTCGAGCGCCGGACAGTACGGTGGCAGCAGCAATCTCAATCGCGACGCCAGTGCGAGGCAGCGAGGCAACCAGCGCGCCAATAGCGCCCCTCGGGGTGGCGGTGCGCGGCGGGGCGGAGGCAGACGGCGCTAGGGAATGGCCGACGTCCAGCGATGGGTGTCGCCCGACTCGACGCCATCGACGAAGATGACATCAAGGCCCTCGTAGGCACCGATATCGAAAGCCGGACCCAAAGGTCGGGGCGTACCCTCGAGATCCGTGAGGACCTCGGTCAGGGTCTCGCCGTTGTCCAAGGCAGGACTTCCTTCTCGAAGATGGAAATCACGGGTCGGGTCGGTGAACAGGGTCACCGGCGTCGACAGGAGTGAGCTTTGATCGTGGCCGGTCTGAGTCCTCCATTCCGCGAGGCTGAGAACCGTATTACCGTCGTCCACGGTAAACCGGTCCATGACAGCATTGTGGTCCGAGCTGAAGCCGGCAAGAGAGTCCGCAGTGACGGCAATGCTGCCCCGGAAGGAGTGGTAGTTGTAGAAGACGTTGTTGCGCACCCGGTTTCCTGAGGAGGCGTTCTTGATGTTCAGTGCCCACCGGCCATCGTCGGCGACAACGACTGTATTGTTGTAGACGAGGTTGCCTGTCGAGGGGGCGCCGCCATCGATTCGGTAGAGTGAAATCCCGCTGGCGTGATTGCCGTACAGCAGATTGTTGCGAATGATGGAGTCCTGGACCCCATCCATGTTGATGCCGGAGCCCCCTCCTGCGCCGTTGCCGAAGATGATGTTGTTCTCGACCACGGCCCCACTGATGACGCCGTCTCCGCCCTGAGAGGCGTCTCCATTCATATGGATGCCGTTGGCGCGATTGCTCCAGATCCGATTGCCTCGGATCGTCGGCCGGTCGCCGCTGTTGCTGACGTAGATGCCATGCTCGTCGCCGCTGTTGGAGGTGTGATTCGCCTCGATCAGCAGGTCGTCGCAGAAGCCGGTGAAGATACCCCAGCGTCCATTGCTATCCAGGCGGTTGCCGCGCAGGGTGACATTCTCGCAAAGAACGGCGCGGATTCCGGCTCGCGTCCGACCGTTGATATGCAGGCCTTCCACAAGAAAGTGGCTGGCACCCTCGAGGTTGATGCCGTCGGGGGTGTTCGGGTTGTCGCTGTCGATCTCGACGGTCTCGCCAGGGAAGGCTCTTACGGCGATGGGGAGCGCGGCAGTGCCGGAAGTCGTAAAGTGAGCGCCGGCAAAGCTACCAGCCCGCAGGAATACTGAGTCTCCAGGCTGAACCATGCCGGCTGCGTGCTGCAGGGTCGCCCACGGACTCTCCAGGCTCCCGGGATTGGTATCGTCCCCCTTTGGCGGCGGGGCTAGATAGTAGGTCGTGGCACCGAGGCAGAGCGGAGACAATAAAGCCGCCAGAACGGCTAAAAACAACGACACGTGACCCTTGGATCGCATCACCGACAGTCCCCAGTGAATCCTCTCGATCGTACCGAGGGAGTCGTGGATTGGCAGCGGAGCAAGACACAGCGGAGGACGCTTGGCGGGCGATCTCCGCTAGATGCCGTGGGGCTCATGAACGATTCCGGCTAAGAAGGGGCCTGACTCGGTTGGAGGGTCAGCAAGACGGCCTCCGGTGGACAGCCGATTCGGAACGGGAATCCTGTGGCGCCGATGCCCCGACTCACTACGAGTTGGGAATTGCCGGCCCTGTAGTGACCCTCGTCGAGTCTGTACCGGCTCATCCGAACCAGGACGGGCAAACCGGGAAGTCGCCACTGGCCACCGTGGGTGTGGCCGGCAAGGACCAGGGAAACGCCGCGGTCCACCGTCTCTGGGAAGACGTCGGGGTTGTGCGAGAGCAATAGGCTCGGGGTCCCGTCAGGCCATCCTTCCAGGGCATCGTCGAGTCGCGGTTCGCCGCACAGCAGATCGTCGACTCCTGCCAGCAAGAGGCGACCAGGTCCTTTTTCGAGCAACACGGAACGATTCTGCAGGAATCGGATACCGGTGGCCTCCAGCATCTGAATGAGAGCCTCGGGTTGGCCGGTGTAGTGGTCGTGGTTCCCGAGCACTCCGTACACACCCAACGGGGCCGCAAGACCGCGGTAAGCCGATAACGTCGGTTCCACCTCTTCCAGACGAACGGTGGCGAAGTCTCCCGCCAAGAGGATGAGGTCGGGCTCCAGGGTCATGAGCCTGCCGAAGGTGCGCTGCAGGGCATCGGGAGCGAGGAACGGACCAGCGTGGAAGTCTGAGACCAGTAGCAACTTCAGACCGGCGAGGCTATCGTCCAGCCCTTTCAGGTTGATCGATGCTTCCGAAATAGAAAGGTCCCGCTCGAGGGCTCGACTGTAGGGCCATCTGATACCCGGGACTCGCGGGAAGACACGATGACTCAGGAACTTGTTTGTCCCGCGCTCGATTCTGCGGAACCAGCCCTTGGCCGGGTTGAAGAGGTGCCTCAGTCGAAAGCTCGCGGCTGCTGGCGGCCCCAGGCTCTCATGATGCACCTCACCAAGGTCTCGAGGTTGATCTGAGGATCCCCTGTTGCCGTTCTGCCCGGCGATTGCCGAGGGTGATCTAGCCTTCTCTCCTGCAGGCAGCGCAGCGCCAGTTCGAGTCGTCGGAGATGTCGAGCTCGGCGGCACCTCACGAGGCGGTGGCAGGTCGGAGAAGCGCATAGCGACCAGACGAGTCAGCCCTCTTCTGCCCTGGGTGGAAGAGACAACTCTGCCTTTGGGCGAAGCTCCTCATCGGTCGAGCGACCCAGCCGCGTCACGACCTCGGGAAACGACTCGATATCGGTGAGGGATGTGCGAAAGTTGACCACGCAGATGCGCAGCGCGAACCGCTCGTGGATGATGGCATTGGAGAGATAGATCTCACCTGAGCTTTCGATTCGGGCCAGGAGCTCTCGATTCAACTCGTTGAGATAGGTCCGTACCGGCTCGGCCTCGGATTGATCGAGCAAATCCTGCGGGACGTAGCGAAACGTCGTGATGCTCAGGTTCTGCGACAGAGGCTCGATCTCTGGGTAGTCGGCCAGGAGGTCGTAGAGAGCCCTGGCCAGATGGATATCGTCTCGGATCATCTGGACATAGCCGGAGCGACCTACCTGCTGCAGGGCGAGCCAGACCTTGAGGGCGCGAAATCCTCGCGAATTCTGCAGGCCGTATTCGAAGTAGTTCGTCGCCACCTCTCCGAAGTGATAGTAGGGAGCACCGTGTGAGAACGCGCCACGCAGAGCCTCCGGCTCCCGAACCAGAGCGCAGCCGGCTTCCAACGGAGCGTAGAGCCACTTGTGT
Source organism: Thermoanaerobaculia bacterium (assembly GCA_049664225.1). Lineage (GTDB taxonomy): Bacteria > Acidobacteriota > Thermoanaerobaculia > Multivoradales > JAHEKO01 > JAUVRX01. The sequence goes on along the minus strand of JBATEX010000073.1, from coordinate 54,318 downwards.
GGATCCACCGCAACGGAGTCGGCCTCCGACATGCCCTCGAGCAGCTCGGCCGCCTCGGGAACCGCCGCGGCAAGAGCGCCATAGGCACCGTCGACGTGAAACCAAAGATCCCGCTCCCGGCAGAGGGCCGCGATCTCTGCCAGGGGGTCGATAGCCCCGGTGCTGACGGTACTCGCCGTGCCCACGACCAGGAAGGGTGCGTCCCCGGCCGAGATGTCCTTATCGATCTGAATCTTCAGAGACGCCAGATCCATGCGTGACTCATCGTCGACCTGAATCCAACGCAGTGATTCGGTCCCGAGCCCCGAGATATCCATGGCCTTGTTGATCCAGGTATGAACCTCGGTCGACGCGTAGACGCGGAGTGGGCCTGCCGGATTGGCGGCGAGGCCTTGGGCCTGCAAGTCCCACGAAGCCTTTGACGAGCGAGCGGCGAGAAAGCAGACAATGTTCGCCAGGTTGCCGCCACTCACGAGGAGACCGCCAGCGTCCACTGGGTAGCCGATGAGCTCGGCTATCCAGCGGACTGTTTGAGCTTCGATCTCCGTTGCCATTGGGGCGATGGGCCAGGCCCCGACATTGGGATTGACCGCAGCAGCGATCAGGTCTCCCAGCATGCCTATAGGGGCAGGTGCGGAAGTGATGTAGCCGAGGAACCGGGGGTGGCCGTTGAAGAGGGAGTGATCGAAGAGCAGTCTCGTTGTTTCCTCGAGCAGGGGCCCAGCCTCGACGCCGTGCTCAGGAAGCCCCCTGGATGCTCTCAGCGCCTGACGAATCGTGCCTGGCGTGTCCGCTGGAGTGACGGGTCGTCCGGGAAGCGATTCCAGTAGCTCGGCGATCCGGTCCACGACCTGATGGCCCACTTGGCGGAACTCCTCGGGACTCATGTCCAAAGGGGCAGAACGGTTTCTCAGCTGATCGAGTCGATCACTACTCGCCATGTCGAAGGTCTCCTTCTTCGGTCCGCGTCGAGCGCGAATATACCCGATCCTTGAACGAGCGGGGTCGATCGTCGAAGCCGTTGCCGAGCCTATCGTCCAGTACAATCCAGCGTCATGCGCCGCCCGGCTCAGATCGCTCTGCTCGGCCTTGCATTGCTTGTCGCCGCTTGTGGTTCTGGAGAAGGGCCAGTGGAGGGAGACGCGTACTACGACCTGGTGACCAAGCTGGGCTCGGCAAGCCTCGAAGGCGAAACCCCCGCGATCGTTCCCATGGCGAAGCATGAAGAGGATCTGCTGTTGCTGCCGGCTGGTGCCGAGGCGGACTACCTCCTGTTCGCCGGTCCCGAGAGCACACTCCGAGCTGATGGGGTCATTCTGCGGGGAGCAGGGGCTCGGCTGGAGATCTACCTGGAAACCGACAACGATGGCAAACGAGAATTGGCGTCGATCGGGAAGTCGAAGGAAGGCCTTGCCGTTCCCCTGCGACTGAAGTCTCGGACTGCGATTCGTCTGAGCCTGAGATCGGTGGCAAACGACGGCGAGTCCGACAGTGGCGTCGTGCTGAAGAAACCTGCTTTGTGGGCACCCACCGCAGTCCGAGATCTGCCCCCGATGTCTGTGGCGAGCCCATCGCCTAGTCGCCCCAACGTCCTGATCTACCTCGTCGACACTCTCCGGTCCGATCGCCTGGGCTGCTTCGGATATCCGAGACCGACGACGCCGAATATCGATCGATTTGCCGACCACTCCAGTCTGTTTACCAACGCCATTGGTCAGTCCTCGTGGACCAAGGCGTCCGTAGCGTCGATCTTTACAGGACTCTGGCCGCCGGAGCATGGCGCAATCGGCTGGAAGCACAAGCTCTCGGACGAGATCGTGACCCTCGCCGAGATGCTGCAGGCCGAGGGATATCGCACGGCGGCCTTCGTCACCAACCCGAACGTGGTCAAGACCTTCGGGTTTACGCAGGGGTTCGACGAATTCACCCGGAAGCTCAAGCGACCCTCGGACCAGGTCAACGCCATGGTCTTCGACTGGTTCGAGGGTAGAGACGACAAGGACCCGTTTCTGCTCTACCTTCACACCATGGATCCCCATGCCCCGTACGCACCACCTGAGCCATTCAGGACCGAGTTTGCTTCGACGGCCGACCAGATGCCCCACTGGCAACCCCGTTGGCGCTGGCCGATGGAAGCGCTGCCCTACCTGTCCGACCTCTACGATGCGGAGATCGCCTTCAACGACGACAGTTTCGGCACGTTGTTGGACTTCCTCGAGAAACTGGGTCTCTACGACGACACCCTGATCATCTTCGCCTCCGACCATGGCGAAGAGTTCAAGGAGCACGGCCGGTGGCGCCATGGTGCCAACCTGCATGTAGAGACTCTGAACTTCCCCCTCATCGTCAAGTTCCCTGATCAGAGGGAAGGGCTCAGGGTCGAGGAGGCTGTCCAACATATCGATCTGTTGCCGACGATCCTCGCGGGCGTGGGGTTGGATGTCCCGGACGTCTTGGAGGGTCGTGATCTGGCTGCTATCGCCAGGGGTACCTCCTCGGCTGCCGAGTCGGAGCCGTCGGGAATCTACTCTCACCTACGCCTGGGCCGCGGTCCGCTGAACCACAGTGTGGTGAGCGGGCAGTGGAAGCTGATTCGCAAGCAGACGTCTGAGGGGTGGGAGCTCTCTTTGTTCGATTGGCGGCAGGATCCGACCGAGATCCACAATCGGGCGAGTCAGAGGCCAGTCACGGCAGCGGTCCTGTCGGCGCTGATCGACGACAAGGTGGCTCTCCTCCAGGAGAGCGCAGGGGTCGAAGAGGTGACTCTCAGCAAAGAGCTCGAAGAGGACCTCAGATCACTGGGCTATCTGGAGTAGGAAGAGCCGCTGCCGGCCAATTCGGGGATCGCTGACAGAACACAACGGACAGCCGGAACCGAGAGGCTGTTGCCCACCAGGCGCCAGGCGACCTGCACCGACAGGGTCGGCGGCAACCGGAAGTCTGGTGGAAATCCCAGGAGTCGCAGGATCTCCATCGGCGAAAAGCGGCGAAGGCCGGAGGCTGTCCGGAGGTAGGAGCCACTTCGGACCGGCGATCGCCCGTAAGCCGAAGTGAAGCAGGAGGCCACGGCCGTGACCTCCTGCGCGGCGACGACGCTCAGAGCTTGGCCGTACTTGTCGGTTAACTTTTCGTCGATCCAGAGATCGGACGAGGGCTCCGGATCGAGATACGCCCCGAGCGGTCGATGCTCCTGTGGCGGCTGCAGCATGGGTCCTAGCGGCTCGAGGCCAGCCACGAGATAGAGGCGCTGCCGCCGATTGGGGACGCCGAGCTCGGTCGGGCAGAGCACCACTTCCTGGACCGCATATCCGAGCTCGTCGAGAGCCGAGCGCAGCAGGGAATGGGTCTGTGATCCCCTGAATCCTGGGACATTCTCGAGCGCCAGGTAGGTGGGCGGTGCTTGGCCGAGGCAGTCGATGAGTCGGAGGAAGCTGCGCGTTCTGGAATCCTCGGTGTCCCGCCGCAGCCCTCTGACCGTGAACGGCTGGCAGGGAGGTGACAGCCACCAGAGGTCGGCGTTGAAGCTATGCAAGTCGCTCGCAGAGATGAAATCGAGATTGACTGGTAGGGTCGGGTGCGGGTAGTTCCACCGATAGACCTCGAGGGCCGCCTCGTTGATGTCCAGGGCAGCCACGACTGCGGCCTCTGGGGGCAGTGCAGCAGAGCAGCCTCCGATGCCGCTGTAGAGCTCCAGGACCCGGAGCGGGCGTGAGGTCTCGGGATTCACCCCGGGTCTGTCCATCCCTGGGCTACTCGACATGGGAACTCGGAGGGGCACAAGGTCGCCGGAACCATCGATTTCATGGCTCGTGAGCCTAACATTGAGAAGGGTCGAGGCGGTCGGGCGTTCCTTCCGATCGATCTTTGAGGGCTTGGGGGGTGAGGCGGCCCGCGATTCGCCGGGCCGATCTTTGGGGCAGTAGGGGCAGACTTCGCACGCGGCCTTGCGCCATTCCGGTATAAGGATCGACCAAGGGCCCCCGTCGTCTGCGGCCTCACCCGACCATGCCCCTCCGACGAGGGAGATCCCTTGCCCGATCTAGGCACAGGCTGCAAGAATCGAAACTCCCGTAGGAGAGTCACCCGTAAGCCCTTATTGCCTTCAGCGGTGCCAGGTCCCAAGCCCCAGGGCGGGTTGGGTGGTGGAGGGGCTAGAATCCGGGTACGGAGAGGGGAATCATGATCAAAGAAGAGAGACAAGGCAGAAGATTGAAGCTCCGAGCGGGCTCTGGATGGCGTGCACTAGGCGGCGCCACAGCCCTGGTGCTGGCCGGGCTCGCTTCGACGGCCTGCACCTCGTTGGGCTCCCTCGAGCCGCCGTCGATTACTCTGGCCGGTGTAGAGCTTTCGGAGGTGACCATGTTCGAGACCACGGTGCAGGTCCAGCTGCGGGTCTCCAACCCGAACCCGGAGCCGATGACCCTGGAGGGCGCCTCTTTCAAACTACGCCTGGAGGACTACAAGATCGGGCGAGGCCTTTCCTCGGAGATCGTGACCATCGAGCGGCTCGAGACCGCCGTGTTGAACGTGACGTTTCATGTCAACAACGCCGTAGTCTTGCTGCAGCTCAGAGAGATTCTCCAGCAGGAGGCGGTGGACTATGGGGTTCAAGCGGTGCTCTACACTAGAGGGTCCTGGGGTACCAAGAAGCTCAAGGTCGTGAGAGAAGGACGTTTCGACTTCGAGAATCCTGTGGAGCTCGATCCGGTTGGTTGAACCGCGGTCCTTCATTACCAGGCGCAATTCAGTATAAGAAGGCTTGCCATGGAAAAAGGGCTCCGGTTGTTCCGGAGCCCTCTTCTGTCGTACCGCAAACCTGGAGAACGGCGCCTATGGGCGGGTCGACGACCAGGCGGAGGTGTCACCGCTCTCGAATCCATCCGAGAAGATGGGTTCTGAGTTGATGCAGAATTTTCCCCATTCAGTGGCCCATCGCCCAGTTTCAGCTGCGCCTCCATTGCCGGTATTTGTGGGGCTCCCCTGAGTCATCGCATACTGGTTGAAGACCCAGAAACACCCGGACTCAGAGGGGTCGAACATGGCATCGGACCAGTCGCCCCAGCGATTCGGATTGTCGTCGCCCTGACGCGTGCGAACGTAGACGTCTTCACCCGCTTGAAGAACGACCGACCCACGGTTGCTTCCCGCGCTGTCGGAGCTGGATCGCCACGTGAAATAGGCTCCGGGGTGGATGCTCGGGCCCGAGGCGGCGAAGCCTATCGCGACATAGCCACCGATGACCGGAGCAATCGAGGGAAAGAAGGTATGAGTCCCTGAGGCGATGTCTTCGCCGCCGATCACGCCGTGATCCGCGGTGACGAGATTGTTCAGGTCGGTGGTGTCGATCTGTGCCCAGTAGGCCGTTGCTTGACCATTGTTCCCGGGAAAGACATTACCGGTCGGATTGATCGACTGGCTGGTGTACAGGGAGTTGCCGCGCCAGAAGCCCGTCAGCGTGGAGCGATCATTGGTCTCGATGGTCACAGCTGAGCCGCTCTGCGATGCATTGGGCAACTGCGGGGCTGAGGAAAGGTCCTCGATATTCCCCAGATCCACGAAGCTCTTTGTGAAGGTCGTTGAACCAAGGGGGTCGTCCACGCGAATCACCTGTTGGAGCTCGGAATTGGAGCCGTTGGCTCCGGTGTCGAGTGTCGTGCCCGAATAGCCGACCAGAAATGTCCCGAGCCCAGCTGGTGCGTTGCCAGCGATGGCAGCCGGCTGCAGCGCAGCCTGTAGATCCAGGCTCGTGCCGGCATACGGATTGAAGAGATTGACGTCAGCCGTGTCGCAGTCGTAGAGGCCGCCGATCGTACCCTTGTCGATCGCCCACAGACGAATGCCGCCAAAAGGGAGTGTGGGGTCTTCGGAGGCGAACTGGAACAGGCTCGCCGTGACGAAGACAGCCTCCTCGTCGACCACCAGGCCAGGGTAGTCCGCCCAGGTGAAGACGTTGCTGCCGACGTCGAGCTTGGCGTCGATCTCGGTGCTGCACCAGGTCCCATTCGGATTCCCATCATCGGAGACTGCGATGAAGATGCTGGATTCATCCGTAGGCGTGCCGTCGAGCTCAATATCGGATACCCCGAGAACGAGCACCACGAAACGGTCTTCCCAGGGGTCGTAGGTCACCTTGGGATCGAAAGTGAAGGCGAGAGGAGTGAACCCGAGGTTGGTCAGAAAGTTGTCCAGAGAGCCTTGACTGTCGAGCACCCCGGTCTTCTGCCGGATCTCGAGGATCTCGTTGACGGTCGCTACGACGTGATTCTGGCCGACGGCACCGTTGGGATCCGGAGGAATCCGGTACTCGCTGTTGAGGATCTGGTTGTCGTCGAAGTCGGGGCCTGCAAAGGTCGTGACCAGTGTAGGTGCGCTCGACTGAGGGACTGTGGGTTCACCGGCAGCAGGTCCGGAGGAGTCTGTGGCCTCCAGGTTTTCGCTGGGTCTCGACTTGGGCTCGGTGCGGCCTGGAGAGTCGATGACCTGAATCAGGTTCTGTAGCTCCGGCTGCGCGAAAAGGTGCACTGCTGCGGGCTCACGGACATCGGCCCGCGTCTGGATGCCCTGAATCGAGCCAAAGGAGGGGAGAGGCGTACCCTTGTCCGCCGTGATAGGCAGTCTGGCTGGTCTGGAGGTGCGGGAAAGGTCGAGGGACGCCAGGGTTTCGCTGGATCCAGTGCGTGATTGATTCAGTCCATAGGCCAGGCCGAGCACAGCCAGAAGGAGTGCCCCACCGGCGATCGACTTGAACAGATTCGAATGTCTCATGGTTGTCTCTCCGATTGTTGGTGACTCTCAACCAGACCGAACACCCTCGGAAGGGCGGCGGAATCCGGCTCTCCATACCCTCTTGCAGAATGGAAGATCGCTGGGCATGGACGCGTTCCGCCCGAGCCTCTGGAACCTGCGATTCTCCGGGTTCGGTGCGCTGAAGTCAAATAGATTGAGGTAAATAAGGCAACATCGCCTTGATTCCGGTAGGTGTAACCCTTTAGGGTCGGGATCTGTAATGGAGGGAACCCCAATCGTCGCCCTGGAGCCGGAGGAGCGGGTGCTTTTGCACACCGCCAGACTACAACTTGGGGCACAAGGCAGCACCAAGCTGGAGCGGCTTCTCACCAGCGAGCTGGATTGGGGCCGGTTGGTGGACAAGGCGGACTGGTACGAGACCGCAGCCCTCCTGCTGCACCATCTGGAGGCATCGGGCCAGGTCGAGGTGGTCCCGGAGCCGGTCCTGTCGAGGCTGAACGCCTTCAAACTGGAACAGCGGGTTCGGTTCTTCTTCTTCCTGCAACCCGAGTTGCTACGGGTGCTCGAAGGGATGGGTTCGGCGGGGGTGGAGATCATCCCCTTGAAGGGTGCCTTTCTGATGAACACGGTCTACCCGGAGGTGAGCTTGCGGCCGGTGGGTGATCTGGATCTCCTGGCGCGAGAGAAGGATCTACCCCGGGCGATGGAAACGCTGGCCGAGCTGGGCTATCGATCCAAGACTGGCTCCGAGATGCTGCCGAGAGGAGCCGACGAAGACTACCACTACTGTCCCAGGGCGCTAAGTCCTGATGGGGCGGTCGAGATCGAGCTGCACCGCCATGTCGTTCGGCGACAGACGCCTCTCTACTTTCCCGTCGAGCGATTCTGGGAGCGCAGCGCTGGCGGTGAGATCGAGGGTCGGCCGGCGAGGGTGCTTGCGGGCCGGGATCTGGTGACCCATCTCTGCCTCGCCTTCTTCCTGGATCGTCGAAGGAGGACTCGTGGGTACGGTTCCCTGAGGCAGTTGGTGGATCTCTCCGAGTCGATTCGGCACTTCGAGCTGGACATCGACTGGGAAGGAATGACCAAAGAGTACACGGGTGAGGCTTTGCAGGCACCGCTCTACGTGGCCCTGCGGGCGGCCCAGGAGCTTCTGGGGGCGCCGGTACCGGCAGAGTTTCTTCAGACTTTCAAGGTTCGCAACCTCGACGAGGAACTTTTCGGCCACTTCCTTCGCCTCAAGGTCCTCAACGAGGGGTACTGGTTCCTTCACGAGTTGGTGGACCCCAAAGACAATCACTGGTGGAACATGAGCAAGGCCGCCCTACACCGATTGATCCCACCGGCTTCCTATCTGAGAGACAAGTATCGACTGACCCATGACTCGGCTGCTGACCGACTGCTCTGGAATCACTTCCGGGACGGGTCCCGTGCGGCACTAGGAGCTTGCAAACGGCCCCGCGCGATGATCCAGGAGCTGCGGGCGGATTTCTGGATGAATCAGCTGCAGCTGTGAGGTAGAGGTCACCTGCTAGATACCCGAGTTCATGATCTCGAGGACCATCGTGCATGTCGCAGGGAGATTGCTCGAAGTCAACTCGTAGCACGGGATCTTTGCGGCGATAGCCACCGCCGTATCCAGGCCGCTGCCAGGATGTGCCAGAGGGTTCAAGGCGTTGGAGTAGAGCCTCGCTGCTGCTGCGGCCGTTCCGATCGCTTGAACCCAAGGCTTCTCGGACGCGGGATCGAAGCGGGGGAAGAACACGCCGGCCAAAGGCACTGGCTCGGCGATCGGCGGTTGAGGCAGGCAATCGACCGGTAGATGCAGGGTGAAATCGCCATGAACAAACTCGGCCGGCGCCTCGTAGGGAGGTGGCGGATCCTTCTTGAGGCAGATCGCTCGGCTGTAGGGAGCCACGGTCAAGGTCATCGGGTCGACCGGGCCGAGCTCGTCGCTCGAGTATCGCAGTCCGTGCTGAAGCAGTGCCCAGGCCAGCGTCGATTTCCCGTGCCCGCGGGGCGCGGGAAAGAGAAAAGCCCGCTCGTCGAGCGCCACGACCGCGGCGTGCTGAAAGTAGAGGTCGGGCCGCAGAATCTGCAGCTGTACGACAAGATCGTCGTCGAAATAGGGAAGCACCTCCGCCGCTCGCGGAACCTGAATCAGCGCAGTCTGCCGTCGAATGAGGAGTCCGGAGTCGGTCGTATCCTCAATGGAGTAGATCAGATTGGCGGTCTGTTCAGCGACGCGGAGGTGGCCGTAGCTCGTTTCCAGCAGCGAGCTGGCCAGCTCGCCGAAGCTACGAATCTCGATGATTCGATCCAGAATACGAATGACCAGGGACTGGGCCGTGTCGCTCAAGATCCTTCGCCTCGATAGCGATAGGTGGAATGAGTGCGCGAAGGAGAGGCCGAGAGGCCGTTGGCAAAGAAAAACCGGCACGCTGAGCGCGCCGGTCTATTCTCACACCTACCTTCGCAGGTAGCGCTAGCCCGAGCCTAGCAGGGACTGTCGACCAGCCCGCGAGGCAAGAACGGTGACTAGCGAGTTGGCGACGGCCTGTCCGTCACGTCCGGGCCCGAAGCCGTCTGGGCTTTGGAGGGCTTGGCCGCGAGCGTGAGGATGACAGGTGTAGCGTAGGCAGCTGCTTTCAATACCTCTCTGCGTGTTCTCTTCTTTTCTGCCATGATCGCTCTCCTTTCTTCCTTACCAGTACTATCCAGTACTGTAATTCTACCTCTTGAGAAGGTAGCGAATCCTACATCAAGATGATACCAGAAGTCCAATCTCCTCGAGTTTGTTCAACGTATCGGCCACATCCGCCTCTGCGGTGACGCTGTCGATCTCGAAAGCTGCCGCCAACTCCTCGGCGATCTGCTGCCGATCGTGATCGCCGTCGCATAGCTGCCAGATGAAGCTTGCTGTCTGGTTCAGTTGGTGGATCTGTTCGGATTCCTTGTCCATCACCACCATCTCGCCTTCGACAACGCGCTCTTCGAACTCTGTACGTCGGTTGGGTCGCTGCATCACAATCACCCCAACTTTGTTGAGGAGTCTTCCCCCACAAGTAGTGTAGGAAGGTAGGTCAGGCGGGTCAACCTTATAGAGGTCCCTCTATAGCTTCTCGAAGCTGGTGGCGCGTGCGGGTGACACTCGAGCCGTCAACAGGTGTCATAGGAGAGCCACCCAATGAGCTCTCCACCCACCCCTACGACACGTTCGTGTTGGTAGCACTCACCGGCCGGGGGGCTCAGATCCCGGGGAGTGAAGACCGGACTCCAACCATCGTGCAGCCCCATAGCGTCGCCTGTGAGGGGGATCAAAGGCTGTACCACCGACCCTTGGCCGGTGGCCACGCATTCGAAACCGACGGCCTCGGCATTCCAGGTGCGGACGCCGACTTCTCCGTTGGTCGTCGACCACGCCTTGACGACTCTTGGCGAGGAGCCCGGTGTCCTTGCGACACAGCCTTCTATGGCGGGCAGGAGATCGAAGAGATCTTTCGACCAATCGCCTGGGGGCTTTTCATCCAGGACGGCGATCGGCAAATCGGCGAGACTCTCGTCGAAGTCCTGTGCCTGCGGCTCGTCGACATCGACTCGACTCGACTCTGACGAGCCCTCGGTGTTCGGCTTCGATGTCGTGTCGCAGCAGCCAAGGAGAACGCTTCCGTCGGGCAGCGAGACGCTGATGCTGTAGGCATAATCACGATCGGCCATGGTGTCCGAGCAAGGCCGTTGGGTAACGAAGGCCACCAGGTCACCTTCACCGAAGCTGCCTCGCCATGAGAAGAGCCCAGCGTAGTCCAGGGGCAGAAAGGTCCCTTCGAGAGTTCGGCCTTCGGGCTCTACCGGGGTAGCCCATCCGGCGTGCTCACCGTCAATGGCCAGGCCCCAGAACGGCTCGTTGCCATTGCACTTGTACTCTGAGGGCATGGCGCCTCGAGCGGCTGGGACCACTATGAGCAAAGTGGTCAGAAGCGTGACGATTGGAACTGTCGGTGACGTCAAATAGAGGATCCTCTCGACGGAGTCTGCTCTGGAGATCGTACCGCGTCGATCGTTCCGAGGAAAATCGAAAAGAAATGGTATCTTAGAAATTGGTACTTGAAGGTCAGGCAGGGTTCGACAAAACAGATCGGCTCTACCGGAATTCGAAATCGGCTCGGCGGGCCCTCGCTCAGGGTCCACCAGCCTCACACAAAGGAGACTGCAAATGCCTGTAGCAAAAGTCACCGAGATTTCGGCCACGTCCAAGACCAGCTTCGACAATGCCATTGCCAAGGGAATCGAGCGTGCGAACAAGACCCTCGACGAAGTCAAAGGAGCCTGGGTCAATGAAATGAAGGTAGACGTGGAAGACGGCAAGATCGTCAACTATCGCGTCAACATGAAAGTAACCTTCATCCTGAAGGACTGAACCCCCCAAGCGGGGGCTCCCGAGCCCCTGCGAGCCATTTTGGATTGCGTGAACGAGGAGAGACGAGAAATGGGTCTATTCGATTTCATCAAGGAAGCCGGAAGCAAGATCATGGGTACGGACGAGGCCACGGAGCCTCAGTCCCAGACCACCAAGTACAGCCCTGAGGAGATTCAGAAGATCAACGACAGGCGAAGAGCCATGGGGCTGGCCAAGACTGTCGAGACCCTGGGCTTCGAGATCGAGGATCTCGGGATTCGGGTCGATGACGACCTGGTCACAGTGTCTGGCAGGGTCTTGGATCAGGCGACCAAGGAGAGAATCGTCCTCGTGCTGGGCAACACGGCTGGAATCGCCACGGTCGACGATCAGATCGAGGTGGAAGCCGCCGAGCCCGAAGCCCAGTTCTATACTGTGGAGTCCGGCGACACGCTCTCGGGCATCGCCAAGAAATCCTACGGCAATGCCATGAAATACCCGGTGATCTTCGAGGCCAACAAGCCTATGCTGTCGGATCCCGACAAGATCTACCCGGGCCAGGTACTGCGTATTCCGCCGCTGGACTGAGCAGAACCGGGGTCTTGCCCGTAGGGTGCGGCTAGCGGAGGGAGTGGGTGGATTGTCGCAGCCTTTTTCTTGACCTGTCCTCTGATGTCGAGGTCATGATCACCCCCATCTCATCCGTCGTCAAGCGCAACGGGGAGGTGGCTCCCTTCGATCGCGAAAAGATCACCGTCGCCATCTACAAGGCGGCCGCCGCAGTCGGTGGGCACGACCGTGAACTGACGGAGCAGTTGAGCGACGAAGTCATCGCGGCGCTCTCGGCCACCTATTCCGACGATTCCCCGCCGACGGTCGAGGAGGTGCAGGATGTGGTGGAGCGGGTACTGATCAAGGCCGGTCATGCGAAGACTGCCAAGGCCTTCATTGTCTACCGACACGAGCGCGCCAAGATGCGCTCCAGATTGCGTGCCAGACAGGTCGAGTACATACCCTACAGAACCATGTGGCAGGCTCTGGACTGGGCGGTGAGCCACGAGTGCAACACCGTGGAGAAGTTCAACGCCCTGATTCGGGGAGGTCGGTTGCCGAATCTCATCACAGAGGCGGACCGCCGCTACGAGTCCATGTTGGAAGGTGCGGCCAGTGCCATTCTGGAGAGGCGGGACGAGCTGCGCTTCATCATCGTGGCTGGGCCCAGCTCTTCAGGCAAGACGACGACTACCCACAAGCTGGGGGCGCTGCTCGAAGCCGAAGGGCTGCATGTCATTCCGCTGTCTCTGGACAACTACTTCTTTGATCTCGAGCTTCACCCCAAGGACGAGTTCGGGGACTACGACTTCGAGACGCCGGAGGCCATGGATCTGTCGCTCGTCAACGAGCACCTGGCGCAGCTGGATCGGGGTAGTGGTATCGATATGCCGATCTACGACTTTCGTTCCGGCAAGAGAGTCGAGGAAACGAACCGATTCGAGCCGGAGCCTGGAAGCCTGATTCTGCTCGATACCCTTCATGGGCTCTACGGTGGCCTTACCGCCAGCGTGCCGGACGAGCACAAGTTTCGACTCTATCTGGAGACGATCAGTCAGTTGAAAACAGCGGGTGGCCGATATGCGCGCTGGACCGATATAAGGCTGTTGCGTCGGATGGTCAGGGACCATCAGTATCGGGCCTATTCACCGGAAAAGACGATCCTGCATTGGCACTACGTGCGCCGGAGCGAGCTCAAGCACATCATCCCTAATCAGGCCATGGCTGACTTCCAGGTCAATACGGCATTGGCCTACGAGCTGCCTTTCCTGAAACAACATCTCTTCAGTCACCTTCCCGACTTCCTCGACAAGTGGCGAGACGATGCCAAGCGCCTCGACGGCTACATTCGAGCGCGCAGGATTTTCGATCTATTGGATTCCATAGAAGATGTGGCCGACGACTCCCTGGTACCAGCGACATCTCTTTTGCGGGAGTTCATCGGCGGCAGTGCCTACGAGGTTCATTGAGGAGCACCGAAGATGAGGAAATCACTCGCTGGGTTCAGCTTACTGCTTCTGCTTCTAGCTATCTGGGGCTTGGGGAACCCAGCTGTGGCTCAGGTCACTGCCCAGTGCTCGGGTGCCGAGAAGGCCCACGAATTCGATTTCTGGATCGGAGATTGGGAGGTCTATTCGGATGGCAAACTGGCCGGCACCAGCAGCATTCGGCCGATCCTCGATGGCTGTGTCGTGCAGGAGATGTGGAGCGGGGCCCAGGGCAGCGCCGGCTCGAGCCTCAATTCCTACAACCCTCAAACCGGCAAGTGGCAGCAGTCCTGGGTCTGGCGTAACGGCACGACTCTGGATCTGGCAGGTGGCCTCGAGGATGGCCGAATGGTCTTGCAAGGCGACTCGGTGAACCGCGAGGGTGAGGCGCTACTCAACCGGATCACCTGGACGCCGAATGCCGATGGCACAGTGCGACAGCACTGGGAAGTCTCGAAGGACCAGGGAACGAGCTGGCAGACAGCCTTCGACGGCCTCTACAAGAAGAAGCCCTGAGCCGAAAGGGGCCTGACCCTGCTCGACTTCGGAAGCCTGCGGGGAGGTCAGCCCGCCGGATCGAGCCCCAGCTCCTTGAACCAGGAGCCGATGGCGACCTCGAAGTAGCTCTCTCGGAAGAGGTGCCAGTCCTCGAGCGCCTCTGGAAGTCGGAACTCGGCCGCCGCTTCGGCCGCCGGGGTCCCGCTTTCGATAGCTCTGCGCGCCGTGGCCTCCACCGAGTCGATCAATTCCGTGAACCGATCCACCTCGGCGCCGGTGGCGAGAGGGCCATGCCCAGGAACGTAGGTGGTGGCAGCTTCGCGCCGCAGGGAGCGTACGCTCTTCGATAGAACCGATGGCAGGGTGTCCCGAAAATTCGGGAACATCTGGTTCCAGATAAGGTCGCCGCAGAAAACGATGCCCGGTCCTTCGAGCTCGACGGTCACATCGCTGGCAGTGTGTCCTCGACGGGGTTGAATCTTCAGGTCGAGGCCACCGAGATTCAGCTGGAGGACGCCTTCGGGAGCGATCAGCCTGGCGCCTTCCAGCATCTCTTTGCGCACCGGATCGGGGGATTCGTCCCGTCGCCCATCCGCTTCGAGTATGAGTTTCCGGGTTGTCGCCGTCATCCAGATCTCGGGTCTGGAGTCTCCAGTGACAAAGCCCTCGAGCCCGTTGGCATGGTCGCCATGGTAGTGGGTGACGAGTACATCGGTGGGCCATCGGCCGGAGAGCTCCCGGGCCTGTTGCGCCACGAGCCGCGCACCAGCGGGTCCGGCGAAACTCTCAATCACGAGAACCTGTTCCGAACCTGCCACAATCCCGCCATTGCATAGGGTCGTCCAGTCGTCGTGGGCCAGCGGGGTAGAGACTACGGACCAGATCCCTTCACCAAGCTTCTCGATCTGACCCCAGGGGCCCGCGGCAACTCTGGAGCTCTGACTTTGTCGGGATGCGGATTGGAGACGGGTGGCTCCGGCGAAGAGGCCGAGGCCCGAGGCACTGGCGAGGTGCATGAACTGACGTCGGCTTAGAGATCCAGCCACCAGGTTCGTAGTCGGGATCATGGACTTTCTCCTCTCTAGATACTGTGGCGAGATGACAGGGGTCGGCGAATCCTGTTCGACACCGTGGTGGTTTCTCAGTGTTCTGCCGGGTCTCGGGTGAGCACAATCACTGGGGGGATACCTGTCTCTCGCAGTGCTTCGTCGAACTCCACCAGGTCCGATTCGAGAACTTCTCGGAGCGACTCGAGATGAGGCTCGAGTTGCTGGCGCAGATCCTCGAGCCGTTGATACGAGCCCTCCGTTGGTCGTCCATAGGCCTGGTAGACATGGCTGTACAGGTAGGCCAGCTGATCGTCCAGCCTCGGCGGGTAGTTGAGCAGATCCTGGTTCGTTTGGGCCTGGGTCTGGATCAGCTCTTCCTCGATGCTGGTCAGCCGCTCGGCGATCTGTTCGCCCTGCTGCTCCCATTCGCCTCCGTAACCTGCCTTGGTAGCCCGCTCGGTCATGGCTCGAATCTGATCCCGTACGGACCGCAGCTGGCCGATGCTGTTGTGGACATTCTCGAGGGTGGCCGCGATCTCCTCGATGAGTGCAGTCTGCGCGCGAAGGTCCTCGTCAGAGACCCAGGTGAGCCGAGGGTCCTTGAGGACCTGGAGCGGCTGCGTCAGCTCGGTGTCCCCTACCTTCAGTCTTGCCGTATAGGTTCCAGGCAGGACATAGTAGGCGCCGGTGTAGGCGAGGGAAAACAGCGCCTTGTCGAGCAACTCGGGACCCGACCGCTTCAAGTCCCAGACGAAGCGATTCATGCCCTGAGTAGAAGGTAGAACCGGTTCGTCGTGTTTTCGAATCTGCTCTTCGTCCTCCTCGCTGTCAAAGGTGCGGAGGACTTTGCCGTCCGAGGAGAGGATCTCCAGAGTGACCGGCTCGGCGGGTTCCTCCTCGAGCCAGAAGAGGAGCGTCGCTCCGCTGTCTGGTTGCTGGGGGGTCCGAGATCCCCTGAAACTGGCGAGGCCGGCGATCCGGTAGCTGTCACGCGGCTTGAAGAGGTGGACGGCCGCGTCAGTGATTCCCTCGTGCAGCTGGTGCAGTGGTGTCAGATCATCCAGGATCCAGAAGGATCTTCCCTGGGTCGCCACGACGAGGTCCTGGTTGTGGACCCGTAGGTCGGTGATCGGTGTGACCGGCAGGTTGAGCTGCAATGTCTGCCAGTGGGCGCCGTCATCGAAAGAAACGAAAAGACCAAACTCGGTACCGGCAAAGAGCAGGCCTCTTCTGTCGGGATCTTCGACGATGGCACGAGTCGGATGATCGTCCGGGATCCCATTCGACCCGTTGGTGAGGAGCTTCCAGTTAGAGCCATGGTCGTCCGTGCGCCACAGAGAGGGACGGAAGTCATCCATCCGGTAGCGGTGAACCGCCAGGAAGGCGCGGCCGGTCTGGTGTGGCGAAAGAGCGATGGCGTTCACCGTGCTGTCCGGGGTCATCCGTGACGGAGTGACGTCATCCCAGGTGGCTCCGGCGTCCTTCGAAAGGTAGACGAGTCCATCATCGCTGCCGGCCCAGAGCTCCCCAGCCACGAGCGGAGATTCCTCGAAAGCGAAGATCGTGTTGAAGACCTCCACCCCCGTGTGGTCGTGTTGCACCGGCCCCCCTGGCAGGCCCTGCTTTTCGGCGTCGTTGCGGGTCAGGTCCGGGCTGATGGTCTGCCAGCTCATGCCGCCGTCTCGGGAGCTGTGGACGTAGTTCGAGGTGTGGTAGATGACCTCCGGATCGTGGGGTGAGAAGCGAATGGGCGCGTTCCATTGGAAGCGGTATTTGAGGTCTCTGGGAGCGGTCCCATCCTGCATCTGGGGATAGATCACTACGTTGCGTCCGAAGCCCACCCGACGGTCGTAGCGGTCGATCCTGCCGATATAGGTCCCTGCATAGACGATGTTCGGATCGTCGGGATGGACTGCGATGTGGCCGCTCTCGCCGCCACCGACGTCGAACCACGATTCTTCTGGAGTCAGGACGTTGGGTGCCCAGGAGGGGACGCTGATAGTGCTGTTGTCCTGTTGAGCTCCATAGAGGCGGTAGGGGAACTGGCTGTCCACCATGACCCGATAGAACTCGGCCGTCGGCTGATTGTGCTGGCTCGACCATGTCTCGCCGCCATCGAGGGTGACGTTGGCGCCGCCATCGTTGGCCTGGATCATGATCTCGGTGTCGTTGGGATTGATCCACAGGTCATGGTTGTCGCCGTGGGGCACGGGTCGTTTCTCGAAGTTCTGACCCCCATCGATCGACTTGAGGAAGTGAACGTTGTTGACGAAGACTGTGTCAGGGTCTGCCGGATCCCCGTGGACGTGGGTGTAGTACCAACCGCGGGTAGTCAGGCGGTGGTCACCGCTGGTCTGGCGCCAGGAATCTCCGCCATCCTCGCTGCGGTAGAGACCACTGCTATCTCCGACCGCGGTGACCAGCGCCCACACGCGTTCGGACCGGGCAGGTGAGATGGCGACGCCAATTCGCCCCAGGACGCCGCTGGGCAGACCGTTCTCCGCCGCAGCCTCGGTCAGGAGGTCCCAGCTCTGTCCTCCGTCGGTCGTTCTATACAAGCCACTCTCCTCGCTGCCGTCGATCATGGTCCATGGCTTGCGCTCAGCGCGCCAGATGGCAGCGAAGAGGTGTCGGGGATTGTCAGGGTTCATGGTCAGATCCACGGCGCCAGCCTGGTCGGAGACGTAGAGCACTTTCTCCCAGGTCTGACCGCCGTCCGCCGAGCGAAAGACGCCACGTTCCTCATTGGGTCCGAAAATATGCCCGAGCGCCGCGACATAGACGAGGTCGGGGTCTTGTGGGTGCACCACGATTCTGCCGATCTGACCGGTGTCGCCGAGGCCCACGTGCTGCCAGGACTTGCCCGCATCGGTGGATCGATAGATGCCGTCTCCGGTGGAAATATTGCCCCGGGGGCAGGCCGATCCCGTACCTGCGTAGACCACGTTGGGGTCGGACGGAGCGACGGCAATGGCCCCGATGGAACCGACCCCGAAGAAACCGTCGGAGATGTTCTCCCATGCCTCTCCGGCGCTGGTTGTCTTCCATACCCCACCGCCGGTGGAGCCGAAGTAGAAGGTGTAAGGCTGACCCTGGACTCCGGCCACTGTCGTGACCCGTCCTCCTCGAAAAGGGCCCACCAGCCGGTACTTCATCGCCGAGTAGAGGGCTGGATCGAAGACGGTATTCGAATCGTTCTCTTCGGCAGCCAGGACGGGGCCACCGGTCGGGGTGAGCGTTGTCAAAATCAGGGCTGTGGCGATGGGCCAGAGGCGCAGCCGCGGACTTTCAGCTTTCATGTTCCCTCCAGTTCAGCTTTTTCCTTAGCGGTGTATGAAACCGCTTCGAGGCAGCTTTGCGGAAGCCCAAGAATACGGCAGATTGCCGCGGCCGGATAGGCCGGCGCGGCGATGGGGATGAGGTGGTTGGGCGTGCCTCCCGGCCGGTCTCTGAGGGCTTGGGGGTTGAGGCGTCCGTCGCTTGTTCCGGCCGACCTTTGAGGGCTTGGGGGTTGAATCGTCCGTCGCTTGCTCCGGCCGACCTTTGAGGGCTTGGGGTCTTGAGTCGTTGGTGGCACAGGGCCACGCACGAGGCTCTCCCCCGTCGTCCTGGGCCTCCGGCTGGAGACCTCGCACGCGGCCTTGCACCGTTCTTTGATGTCAGAGCGCCAAGATGTCTCGAGACTCGTACCAGGGAGTCGTCCCTCACGCCCTTGAGCCCCTACACCCCCACTTCCCCTCAGCCAGAGCCAGAGTTTCGTCCGCGGAGCCCACAGGAAGTTCAGCCATTGGCAGTGAGTACAGGCAGCTGGGAGGTCCTGCCCCCCGAACCGACCTCACAAGATGGTGGTCATCTACTGAGGCCCGAGGCCCTCCAGACCTCACTGCCTCAAGGATCGGCTGGCGCAAGCTGCAGCCGCCTCAACCCCCAGGGCGGGCGGTGAGGCTAGGGCAAGCGGGCCAATTCGGCTCGAGCTTCGGTGACGAGCGGGATACCTTCATCGGCGTCCTGCAGGCGCTCGAGAAAGGCATCGTAGGACTCGCGTGCGGCTTTGGAATTGCCCATTGCAGAGCTTGTGCGAGCCATCCCCAGGTACGTGAGAGTGTGCACTGGTAGATCGGGTTGGACGCTGCCGAGATCTTGCAGCTTCAAGAACTCGGCCATGGCCTTGGTTGGCTCGCTCGTCGCGAGGTAGGCCAGGCCTCTGAGGTAGATCGCCCAGAGTTGACCCCTTTGGTAGGAAATCGTCGTTTCCAGAAGTTTGACAGCTCGTTGCGGATCCTGCTGCTGCAGTGCGATAGCAGCTCGGGCGATAGGGGCCTGGACCTTGTTGATGACGGTGTCGTCCGGAAAGCGCTCCATGAGTTCCTCGAGCAAGGCCTCGGCCTGCTCGACGGCTCCAGCTCGGGCCAGAATGACGGCCGCATACGGCATGGTGTCGCGGCTGCGGGCAATCTCCAGCGCCGCGAGAGCAAGCTCCCGCGACCGCTCCTCATTGTCGAAAGCGGCCTCGTAGTCTGCAGCCCAGGCCATGAAGTAGGCGGTCTGTTCGGTAAATCCGAACTCCCTCGCGACCTTGATAGCCTGACCGGTCAGGTCTCGCGCTTCGTTGAGGCGACCCGCCGAGGCGGCGACGTTGGCCTGGGTTGCGAGCATCCAGGCCTCTCCCGAGTCCCCGGACAGGGAATCCGCCATTCGCTGCATGGTCGCCTGGTCACCCTCCTGATAGGCGATCAGGTATCGACCGATGTAGAGCTGGTGGTAGGTGAAGCCCTTCTCCAGCGCCTCACTGTAGATCTGCTTGGCCTCTGTGAGCTGATTCAGGCTGCGGAGGGCCTCGCCGAGATTGGAGTAGGGGAAGGCATGGTTGGGGTTGAGCTCCACGGCCACCTGGCCCTCGTCGACGGCTCTCTCGAACCACCCCAGGTCGTTGTACTGCACTGCTAGATTGTTGACGGGCGTCCAGTCACGGGGATAGTTGTGCTTGAACAGCTTGTAGGCCTCGATCTGCTTGTCGACGTCACCAGTCACGTTGTCGTGATAATGCGCAGTGATGTATAGCTCTTCTTTCTCGTTCACCTGGTCGCGCAGCTCGAAGGCTCTAGTGAGGTACTCGCGCGATATCTCCCATTCCCGCAGATTGCCGTAGATGGTACCCAAAGCCCCGTAGGCCTGGGCGAAATCGGGATCGAGCTCGACAGCCCGCTTGAACAGAGGGATGGCCTCGTCCTCGCGACCGCTGGCTCTCTTCTTCTCGCCTCGGCTGAAGACCTTCAACGCCTCTAGAGAAGAGGTTGTAGCCTCTTCGAGCGGAGCGTCGTACTTCTCGATCGAGGCCAGAGACTCACCGAGCTTGCGGCGAATTTCCACCGCCGCTGTGCCAACAGCCGACAAGACCTCTTCCTTGCTCGAGGCCTGCACTTGCTCTCGGGCCAGTGCTTTGCCTGAGAGACATTCGTCTGCCGTCAGAGTGACAACGAAGTTGGTGCCGAGGGGAGCGATCTCGCCCCTGACCAGGGCTTTGAGGCCTTGGCGCTCGCAGATCTCTTGGGCGATTTCGGGCGTTACGCGATCGTCGGTCGCGCGGCCCATGAAGCCCAGAGCCTCCTGCACTTGCCTTTCGGGAAGGACGTTGAGGTAGGGCGACTCCTCGAGCTTGACCGCCAGGGCTTGCGTGAGAGTGTCGTCGAAGACCGGATCGCCGGTGGTATTGGTGAAATCGGTGAGCAGGAGCACATCGCTGTCGGTGAGGGCGACAGTGCCAGGTTGCTTCTGCAGGAGCAATGCAATAATCGCCACGGCCGCCAAGAGGAGCGCCGAGAGGATCCAGAGAGCCCGCTTCTTGGTGGATGTCTGGGCTGGCTCGGCAATCAGGACTCCTGCCGACGGAGAGCCCATGACCGCCGGGTGGGCACCCGAGATGGCGGGCTGCGAACCGGAATAGGCTGGCACCGCTGCAGTGACGGAACCACTGGAGAGCGGCGTTCCCTGGGCGGATTCGGGGGCCGGAATGACGGCAGAGGAGTGTCCTGACTCCATGTCTCGACGCAAGCGGCGCAGGTCGGTGTGCAGCTCGAGTGCGCTCTGGTAGCGCAGCACCGCGTTCTTCTCCAGCGCCTTGTCCAGAACCTGCTGGAGCTCCCAAGGGGTTTCGATCCCCAGATGAGATGGAGGTGCGGGAGCCCGGTTCAAGATCTTGTCGAAAACAGCCGCCTGGGTGACTCCGGAGAAGGCCTGTTTGCCGGTGACCATCTCGTAGAGCACGGCGCCCAACGAGAAGAGATCAGAACGGGAATCGATTTCCTTGCCCAGTGCCTGCTCGGGCGACATGTAGGCCACCGTTCCCATTGCTTTGCCCGACCCGGTGAGGTCGGCCGTCTGGGTAGGCGCATCGGCGACGATCGTTTCTTCCTCGCTCGCCGGGGTGATCTGCATCGCCATCTTGGCCAGACCGAAGTCGACGACCTTGGCCTGCCCACCCATCGAAAGAAAGATGTTGGAGGGCTTGATGTCGCGATGGGTAATGCCCTTGGCATGGGCCGCAGCCAGCGCCTCGGCCACCTGGATACCGAGCTCGATGACGATCTCGAGAGACATGGGTCGGCCACCGATGGCGTACTTGAGGTTCTGACCCTCGAGGTACTCCATGGCGATGAAGGGCACACCCTCGTACTCGTCGATCTCGTGAATCGTGCAAATGTGGGGATGGCTGAGCGCCGCCGCGGCGCGTGCCTCGAGCATGAAGCGCTCGACGGCTTGCTCGTCCTCTGCAACGGAGTCGGGGAGGAACTTGAGGGCGACGAATCGACCGAGCTTCGTGTCCTCGGCCTTGTACACCACGCCCATTCCGCCCCCTCCGAGCTTCTCGACGATTCGATAGTGCGAGACGGTCTTGCCGATCATGGCCAAGTCCCGCGGCAGAGTCATTTCTGCTGACAGGCTGACGCTATTGTACCTTTGGCTGACCTCGCCGCAAGCAGCCCGATGACCAGACCGCGTGTAGGATTGCCCCAATGGAGCCACTGGAAGTCCCCGTCCGCTTCGAGCTCGATGGCTGGGCGCTGTTCATGGCAGAGCTCGAGCTAGCTCGCGAAGGTGCGAATCAGCTGCGGGGACTGCGCCAATCTGTGACCGCGAAGGTCAGAGAGACCCGCAATCTGGAGACTCTGTCGAGCGATCCTACGGTGGCTGGCCTCCGCCGGCTGTTCAGAGCTGCAGGATGCGATCCAACCCGGTACAGGCCCTCATCGGAAGCGCTGCTGCGACGGCTGCTCAAGGGCTCCAAGATGCCGGAGATCCATCCGCTCGTGGATCTCAACAACTGCCTGTCGGCGGAGTTGGCGGTGCCCTGCTGTGTGCTGGCCGAAGGCACTTTCGAGCCGCCCTACGTGATGCGTGCAGGCCAGCCAGGTGAGAGCTACGAGTCTTTGCGAGGCCCCTTCAACTTGGAGGGCAAACCCCTGCTGGTCGATGCCCTGGGTCCCTGCGATGCTCCCATTACCGGCAGCCAGCGTGTCAAGGTGAGGGCCGACACGGAGCGAGCCACACTGGTGGCCTACCTGCCAGCAGATGTGCTGTCGTGGGAGGTGGCGCTGGAGAAGGTCGAGGGACTCCTGGTGCGAGCCCCGGTGGCTCATCTCCTGGCTGCGGGTGGACGCTGACGGGGCGGCCAGCAAGCATCTCTTGCGGTCGGGTGAGTCCAACAGATTCAGCCGCGGTCGGTTTGAAAGCGGTGCATGAAGCTGCGATCGATACGATCCTTCAACCACATCACCCATCGCCCTTCGAAGGAGCGGCCCCATTTGGCCCCCAGGGCAATTCCATCTCCCAGATTGAGCAGGGTCAGGAAGTCGGACTGGGGCCGGTAGGTCTCCAGAGCGCTTCCTGCTGCCCTGGCTCGCAAGTTGCGCATCAGGACGGGTCCCTGCCGCACGGCGTACACGCCCGCCTTGGGCGTTTCAGGAAACTCATCGAGAGTGGCACAGTCGCCAACAGCGAAGAGGTCGTCTTCCCCTTCGACTTGCAGCGTCGATCGAGTGCGCACGAAACCTCTCGAGTCAGTGGGAAGTCCAGAGTCGCGGAACAGGGAATGGCTGGCAGCGCCGATGACCCAAATCAGAGCATCGAAGGCGAGGGGGTCTCCAGTCTGGAATCGGACAACCCCCTCATCCACGCCAACGACTCGGCGGTCAGGCTCGATCTGAATTCCGCGTCTCACAGCATTGCGACGGATCCGTCGCGCCAACCCGCTAGGGTAGCCGGCCATCAGGCGCTTGCCTGAATGAACCAGTTGCACCACCAGTGGTCGGTCGATCTCTTTGGAGAGCCTTGCCTGAAGCGTGAATGACAGCTCGACCCCGCCGGCCCCTCCTCCAACGACGACGACCCTGTAGGTGGAACGATCTTCCTCCTGATGGAGTTCGGTGATTCGCTGCTCGAGGAGACGAACGAGATTGGCGATGGGTCGGGTTGGAAGAGCAAAGTCCCGGATGCCGGGCAGATCCAGGCCGGCAACGGTGGAACCGATATTGGCCGAAGCGAGATCGAACGAGATCCGGGGTTCGTCAGTCACGACAATCTGCCGGTTCGCCGTGTCGATTCTGGTAGCCCTGGCCAGTACGATCCGCGCTCCCGCTCGCTCTGCGAGAGCGGGTATGTCGATCTCGAGATCGGCTACCTTGTACTGGCCGGCGATGAATCCCGGAACCATCCCTGAGTAGATCGCCATCGGGGAGTCGACGATGACGGTGACCCTGAAGCCCGGGATCGGCTCGCGAGCTAGGCTTTCCAGGACCTGGACGTGCGAGTGCCCACCACCAATCAAGACCAGGTCGCGTGTCATGGCCCAAGGATATCCGGCGAAGCCGCTCAAACGCCCGCCCGGCCTGGGGTTGAGGCGTCCGTCGTACCTCCGTCCGATCCTTGGGGCAGTGGGGGGTGAAGTGGCCGGGCATGGCTTCCGGCCAGTCTTTGAGGGCTTGGAGGCTTAGGGAGACGGGGGACACAATACCCATTTCAAGCGTTAGTCGGGCCAAAAGGACGGGCTCGCGTGTCCTGCCCCACTGGCCGATCAAAATGAGTATTGTGTCCCTCGCTAGTCCACATAGGAGAGGCCCCAGTAGCAGGAGGCACAGTCCGGTTCGAGTCGGATGGCTTCCCGAAACGAGCGAGCCGCTTCGGCGTGGTTGAAACCGTAGGCCAGGACCAGGCCCTGGTCGAAGAACCGCTGGACCATGGGGTTGTCGGTAGTAATGGGGTGGTGGTGGTCGCCCATCCCCTCCAGCAGCGGCGCTACCCGCTGTGAGTCGTCGGCGGCCAAGAGAGCGAGCCGACTGCCGAGCAGGAGCAAGAAGAGCAGGGTCGCTACTAGGGGCGTGCGTATGGGGATGCTGGTCGGGTTCAATTCCGGTACCGCGCACTCGGATTGGGCGACTCGGGTATTCATGGGTCGATCGTCTCCTCTGGCCCGCTGGCATGCAGGAGTCAGACGAGGCCTGGCTGTTGTTGCCGAGCTCCGGTGGGGCCGACGTTCCTTGCTCCTGGCAGGGATTGGTTTCACAAAGACTATCGCCATTGAAGGAGCCATGCCTCGGGGTCGTGGGAGGCACCCCTCGCGGCAGCGCGGTTTGCTGATTCGACCCACCCGGCAGGGCGGGAGCGCGTCCCGCCTGCCAGGGTGTTGGGACACCGCGGCGGTCCTGCTACAAACCAAGGTGAAGGAGAGTCGAATCTCCCTTCGGATCTCAGGCTCGAGTTCGAGGCCAGATCGGGTGTGCCACCCAGGCCTCGTCGATAGCGATCCGTCACCAACCATCCTCGAAGACCAATGCAGGAGGATCGAGAATGAGCAGCATGGACAAGAAAGCCGATCTCGCTGGCCCTGGAATCAGTACCTATGAAGAAGTGGAGAAGATTCTCCCGAGCGACTACGAGTCATTGCTCACACCCATGGAGACCATGGAGGCGGTGTACGCCGTCAAGCGGTACATCGAAGACAACATGAGCAAGGAGCTCAATCTGACCATGGTGCAGGTACCGCTGATCGTCGATGTGGAGAGCGGTGTCAATGACATGCTGGACCGGGACGGCTCCAGGACTCCGGTGGAGTTTCCTTGCGGTCTGGGCTTGGAGAAGCCCATAACGGCGCAAGTCGTTCAGGCGGCCACGAAATGGAAGAGGGTGGCTTTGAGGCAATTCGGCTGCAAAGTCGGTGAGGGAATCAACACTGACATGCATGCCGTGCGCAAGGACTACTTCCTGGATCACGACCATAGCGCCTACGTCGATCAGTGGGACTGGGAACGGGTCATCTCGAGGGACCAGCGCAATCTGGACTTCCTCACCGATGTGGTCGAGAAGATCTGGAAGGTCCTCAAGGGCGCTGAGCTTCACGCCCAGGAGATGTTCCCTCAGCTCGTCAGTGACAAGTACCCGAGCCTGCCGGACGAGCTCACCTTCCTTCACGCCGAGGAGATTCTCGAGATGTATCCTGAACTGCCTCGCAAGGCCCGCGAGACGCAGGTGCTGCAGGAGTATCCGGCGGTTTTTATCTATGGCATTGGCTGGCCACTGGCGGACGGCTACCCCCATGAGATGCGCGCTGCGGACTACGACGACTGGGTGACCGAGACGACGTCGAAGAAGGGTGCCCCGATGCATGGCCTCAACGGGGACATCCTGGTGTGGAACCCGGTGACACGCCGCCGTCACGAGCTCACGTCAATGGGCATTCGGGTCGATGCCGAGACGTTGAAGACTCAACTGGAGTTGAGCGACCTGCTCCACTACCTGGAGTTTCCCTATCACCAGGCGATTCTCAACGACGAGATTCCGCTGTCGATCGGTGGCGGAATCGGTCAGTCTCGCACTTACATGTTGTTGCTCAAGAAGGCGCACATAGGTGAGGTGAGTGTCACCGTCTGGCCCCAGGAGCTCAAGGACATTTGCGTTAAGAAGAACATCTTTGTCCTCGAATGAAGAACCAGCATCTCCCAGGCTTAGGGGCTTAGGGGCTTAGGGGCTTAGGGGTGTGGAACAGGTGCTAGGGCCTCGACGATTACGTCGAGGGCCTCTGGATCGGTGAGTAGCCCCAGATGCCCGAGGCCCTTCAGGGTGACCTGTCGTGAACCCGGCAGGAAGCAGGTACTCACAGGGTAGACGATCAGGTCCTGCTCGGTCGCCACCGTAGTGACCTCTGCGCCTGGCGCAGATGTGCGAAGATCGGGCAGCGCTTTGATGAAGGGTGAATCAAGGCTCATCATTCGATAGACGGGCCCGAAGCGGATCCAGCTCAACAGTCCGGTGCCGTGGTGAGGCGACCCGAGGGTAACGATACGTCGGGCGCTTGTTGCCAACTCCGGATCGTCTGCTAGTACTTTCCTGGTGATCAGGCCGCCCATGGAGTGGGCCACAATGTCGAATCCCTGATCATTGAACTGCGACCGCAGATCGCGCATGACACGCGCCAGGGGCTTGGCGTAGACCTCGGCACTCTGGTAGGGCGATCCTAGAAACACCGAGCGAGTCGGTCGGCCGCGATTCTCCAGACGACGACGGATGCCCCACATGCAGCTTCCCGTCATATGAAAACCGTGGACGCAAATCACAGGCGGTCCGGTCTTCTCGCCAGGTGGTTCTCGTAGTCCATTCTGGAACATATGGGCACAAGCCCACCAGATGATCTCGAGCGCGGCGCCCAGTGTGTGGAGGTAGAAACGCAGCCAGCCTCGGCGGCTGAGCGACGGCGGCTCTTGGTCGATCCGATGATAGAAGCGGATCCAGTGGAGGTGGGTGAATGCCGTCCAGAACAGGATCCAGCCGACGATCAGCAGGGCAGCGAGGGGAGGGATCAGGAGAAGATACAGGGGGTTCATTTTCGGCAGCTGAAACCAAGAAGTCCGGTATCGGACATGCACCATGTACTATTCGGGCGTCCGCTTCCCG
The DNA here is from genome assembly GCA_049664225.1 of Thermoanaerobaculia bacterium. Lineage (GTDB taxonomy): Bacteria > Acidobacteriota > Thermoanaerobaculia > Multivoradales > JAHEKO01 > JAUVRX01. The sequence goes on along the minus strand of JBATEX010000073.1, from coordinate 27,646 downwards.
AAAGGAGTTGATTCGTGGAACAAGAAGGGTCGAGCCTCTCCAGGATTCTGCGCGATCTGCGGGCTACCTGGCCGCAATTGGCGACCACCGACATTCTCTACAAGATCCTCGCCTTTGTCATTCTCACACCCTTGACAGCTGCCCTGGTGCGAATGGTGGTCTCGATGTCCGGGCGGACGGTGCTGGCGGACGAGGATCTCCTCTTCTTCTTCCTGCGGCCACTGGGATGGCTGAGCCTCATCCTCATCGGCGGTATCACCCTGGCGATTATCGGTCTCGAGCAGGCAGCCCTGATGAGCATTGTCCTCGGAGAGAGAAAAGGCCTGCAGGTGGATTTCTGGCGTGCCCTGGTATTCGTGACCAAAAGAGCGTGGTCCGTGCTGCAGGTCACGGCGTTGATCGTGGCAAGCGTGCTCTTGATTGCGGCGCCGTTCCTTCTGGCGGCAGGCCTGACCTACAAATTGCTACTCACCCAACATGACATCAATTTCTATTTGGCAGAGAAGCCTCCCGAGTTCCTGTGGGCAGTAGGTATTGCCGCGGTTCTTGTCGTAGTGCTGGTGATCCTCCTGGCCCAACGCCTGATCGGCTGGGCCTTCTCTCTACCGTTGGTGATCTTCGGCGGGTCGCGGCCTCGGGCGGCGCTTCAGGAGAGCCGCACCATGGTCGGTGGCAATCAGCAGATGATCGCCAAGTGGTTGATCGGCTGGGCAGTAGCAAGCTTCGTAGTCTCGTCCGGACTGACTTCGGCCGTGCTGGTGATAGGGAGAAACGTGATTCCACGCCTCACAGGTGCCCTGCCGCTGTTCGTGGTTGCACTCGGCCTCACGCTCCTCGTTTGGAGCCTGGTCAACCTCGTCACGACACTCGTCTCGGCTGCAGTGCTCGCAGTTCTGATTGTCGATCTCTACGAGGAGATGGGTGGAAGCTCTCCAGTTCTCGACAGATCGCAACAGCTGGCCAGGGCCGGATCTCGGTCGAGATCCTTGAGCTTTTCCCGCGGGTTCGTCATCTCTCTGGCCGTGGTGGCACTGATCGCCTCGGCTGGTTTCGCCTTCCTCCTCCTGAAGAAGGCAAGCATTGAGGATCGGGTTGAGATCACTGCCCACCGAGGTGCCGCCATGCATGCTCCGGAGAACACTCTCGCAGCTGTGGAAGCGGCGCTCGAGGCGGGGACCGATTGGGTCGAGATCGATGTTCAGGAGACGGCGGACGGGGAAGTCGTGGTCCTGCATGACAGCGATTTGAAGAAGGTGGGTGGCGTCGACCTCAAGATCTGGGATGCGACCTGGGAAGACCTTCAGGAGATCGACGTGGGGAGCTTCTTTGCAGCCGAATTCAGCGACCAGAGAGTTCCGAAGCTCGAGCAGGTTCTGGAGCTCTGCAGGGGCAAAGCCGGGGTTGTCATCGAGCTCAAGTACTACGGACACCAGGTTCGTCTCGAGGAGAGGGTGGCAGAGATCGTCGATGGGATGGGCATGGCGTCCAACATCAAGGTGATGTCTTTGGACTACGATGGACTGAAGAGAATGAAAGCCATGCGGCCCGAGTGGACAACCGGAATTCTGACATCGGTGGTGATGGGCGACCTGACTCGGATGGAGGTGGATTTCCTGGCCGTCAATTCAGGGATGGCCAATCGCCGATTCGTGAGAGCCACTCACAATTCCGGGAAGAGGATCTTCACCTGGACGGTGAACGATGTTCTGGGCATGTCGGCGATGATGGACCTCGGTGTCGACAGCATCATCACTGATGATCCGCAGCTGGCTCGGGACGTGCTCGCCCACCGTGCCGACCTGAACCCGGTCGAGAGGCTGCTGACCGGATTGGCGGTCTACTTCGGAGGAGTCAAGGAATCACCCGAGGACAACGCCTGATTCGAATCCCGGAAGGTAGTGGGCTGGTACTGTTCTCGCTGGCCTCGCAGAACCAGGCAGAGCGCAAGCACCGGCGAGGTGGAGTGTTTCGGTTCCAATACAGATCCCGGATAGAGTAGGGGCCGGTCCATCCCATGACAGTGCGTCGGACCAGACTCACGAGGAGGCTTACCCAGAATGCTGGAATTGAACAGAAGCACCCGGATCTCGACTTCGCCTGACAGGTATTCGCGGCGGCTCACCACGGTTACGCTCACTCTTTTCGCCCTCTTTCTTGGTGTGGTGGGAACTGCAGCTGCCCAGAGCAAGGAGCAAAAAGCCCGCCAGACGGTGGAGAAGTCGAGGCTCACTGTGGAGACCTTCCAGACCGACGACATCTTCACCCGCAACTACGACGGATACTTGAAGACTGCCAGGGGGTTCCTGATCATCCCTCAAATGGTGAAAGGCGCTTTCATCTTCGGTGGCTCTGGGGGATCTGGAGTGCTGGTGGCACGCAACGAGGCGACTGGCGGGTGGAGCATGCCAGCTTTCTACACGCTTGGAGGTGTGAGCTTTGGACTCCAGGCTGGGGGCCAGGCGTCGGAGACCCTCATCATCGTCACCAATGAGCGGGGCTTGAATCGCCTCTTGAACACCGCAGCGAAGCTCGGCGCCGACCTCAGCGTCGCGGCAGGGCCGATTGGCGAGGGTGTCGGGGCCGCAGGCATTACGGCCGATCTGATCGTCTTCACCAGGAACAAGGGTTTGTACGGTGGAGTCTCCGTCGAGGGATCAGTGGTCGATGTCCGACAGTCTTGGAATCGGGCCTACTTTGGCGAGGATCTCCGCCCGTCGGACATCTTGATACAAGGCAAGGGGGAGAACCCACACGCCGATCCTCTTCTCGAGGCGGTTGCCAAGCTCACGGGTAGCGAGGCCGACTAGCCAGGCCCTCTTGTTGGAATCCAAGCGTCAGTACTCTTGGCTGAAGTCCAGCAGCGCGAACTTGGTGGGCGTCATCGGGATCTCGGCCTTCACCAGCTGCCGCTGCGCGAGCAGGTAGCTGACAATCACCAGCGCCAGACAGGCGATCGAGAGAGTTACCGTCGCTGGCGTCGAGCTGGTTGCCTGTCGTAGCAGGACCTCCAAGGTACCTCTCAGGACATCGGGCCGAGCAAAACCAGTTGCAGCCATCACCAATTGCCCGACCATGAGGGCCATGGGCAAGCCGAGAAGGCTGCCGAAGGTCACCTGACGGGTCCTGTCACTCAAGTCCGCACGGAAGGTTCTGAGAAAGACGGCCAGAAGCAGGAACCAGGGGACCAGCACAAGGGCCATGAGAGCCAGGAACTGTCGCTGAACGGCCGGTTCGCCAAGGTTCGGGTAGTCCTCCTTCAGGGTGAGACCTCCCCGCTTGAGTCCCACCACTTTGTCTGCGTCCTCTTCGAAGTACCTTTCCAGGATCTCTTCATGAAGGATAGAGGTACCGTAAACGCTCTCGATCGCGCGACTGGTCAGGAGGGCTTCGAAGGCGGCTGAGCTTTCATCGGGGGTATTGAACGGGGAGTAGAGTGCCGCCTTGCTGCCTCGGAACAGAGTGGAGCTCGATGCGGGGTGGGTTTCCCCCCATGGGGACGTGAGCTCGGGGACCTCTCCGTCCCAGGCTATTTCCAGGTTGGAATAGGGGATGCTGACCCAATAGTGGGGTATCTCCACCCGATATTGGACGGCCCTGGTGGTGTCGCCAAGATATCTCTGGGTGAGCCAACCTGCGGCGTATCCGAGTATCAGGCTGAAGACGGCCGGCAGGACAAGCAGGGCGAAGAGGAGGCGGCGCGAGACGGGTAGGGGATCCATGGTGGGTAGGCGAAAGGTGAGTGGGGCGAAGAAGGCCACCAACATATAGACGGTCATGGCCGCAACCCAGAGTCGAACATCGGCATCGGGTTGCCAGGCTCGCAGCACTCCACTCATGAGGAAGCCGAGGCCGGCGATGAAAAGCAGGGCAATCCATCCAGTGGCCGCTCCCCATGGTGGAGTATGGAACAGTGTCCTGGCCACGAGTGTCCAGGGAGCGAGGCGAGAAAGACCTTGGCTGCCGGGCTGCAGAGAATCCGAGGTCTGGGCCAGTTCCGGAGTGGCTGGTTCGGAGCTCCGGGTCGATACCTCTGACGGCCACAGGCTCAGGCAATCGGGCAGCTTGCGGAGGGCTCTGTAGCCCAAGGTCACCCCGACCACGATCGGCACGATCGTGAGAGATGGAGAGCTCCCCTCCGGAATTGCCGCCAGGATCACAACCCCGACAGCAGTGGCCAGGCTCGCCAGAATCGCGCGTCGACCGGTCGGTTTCCACAGGTCGGTGCGGTAGCTCTGCATCACCATGACAGCCAAGAACCAGATGGCCGCCAACTGAGCGCAGAGACCAACGAGCACCTTGCCCCCTCCCGAAAAGGCAGAGATTCTGGACAGAATCGACATATGTGCAGCCAACACCGCAGCCGACGCCAGGAGGGTCAGGAATCCGGCGAGGAAGGTCGCGATGGAGTGGACCATCCACAGATTCCGTGTCGACAACGGCAAGGCCAGGTCGATTCTCCGACAACGACTGCGAACCCCACCTGCCAGCAGATAGACAGCGAGGGCCAGACCCAGAACCAGGGCGAGCTCACGGGTCGGAAGCCGAGTCGATGCGTCGCGAGCGATCCTCATGGCGATGACGCCCATCAGGACGCTGGAGTTGAGTGCCGTTACGACGATCCACAGGGGTACGGAGCGCAGGGCCCGGTCTCGCCCGATTTGCGATAGACGAAAGCGAAGACTCGGTTCTGTGGTCATTGCTGTCCTCCTGCGAGCTCCACGAACATGTCTTCGAGGGCGATCCGACTGCAGAGACTGTCGGTAATTCCCAATTCGGACTCCAGAAGTCGTGCGGCCGACTCGGGTTCCAGATTGAAGATGGCGTGCAGACCGTCGCTTCGCTCCCGCACCCCCAGGCAGCCCTCCAGAGAAACCAACCTGGCCCTCGAGGCGCCGCCGTTGTGTGGAACCAGCGCCAGGGAATATTGCTCACGAAGCTCGTCCAGCTGGGAATCGATGAGTACCCGACCTTCATGGAGCATCACGATTCGGTCAGCCAGTCGTTCCACGTCGCTCATGTAGTGAGAGGAAAAGAGGATCGTCGAGCCGGTCTGGTTGAGTAGTTGGATCGAGGTCTCAAGGAATTCACGTCTGGCCGCCGGGTCGAGCCCGGCAGCTGGCTCGTCCAGCAGCAAGAGCTCGGGCTTGTGGGCGACGGCGCAAAGCAGTGCCACCTGACGCGCCTGGCCCTTGCTGAGAGCCTTGATCTTGCTGCGGGTCGGTATTCCGAACCGATCGATCAAGTCGCGGGAAATGCTCTCGTCCCAGTTCGGAAAGAGGCTTCGGTGTAGATCGAGGATCTGCTCGACCCTCATGAACGGGGGCAGAATCTGATCCTCGGAGACGAATCCGACGCGCCGCTTGACCTCCAGTGGCTCCCGGCGCGGGTCCAGGCCGAAGAGACGCACCGCCCCCTGCTGTGCTTCGAGCATGCCCATTGCGATTCGCAGAAGGGTGGTCTTGCCGGCACCGTTCTTGCCCACGAGTCCCACGACCCGGCCTGCCTCGACGTTGAACGTCACTCCGTTGAGGACGTCGGCTCCCCGTTGGTAGGAGCGGTGGATATTTTCGAAGTCGACGACGTTCATGGTGATCCCTCCAAAGTCTCTATGACTGACGATCTCGTTCGGCGATCCAGCGCTGTTCTTCTTCGTAGAGCAACTTCGCCACAGCCTCGACCGTGACTCCCGACAGGCGAGCTCGAGAGAGTAGTTGCCGGACCATGGGGCGCAGCCGCTCCCTCTGCTCACGAGGGTCGGAAGCGGCAGCCGCGGCGGTCACGAATGTGCCTCGACCGCGCTCAGTGGAGATGAGTCCTTCACGCTCGAGCTCGTCGTAGGCCTTCTTGACGGTAAGGGGAGAGACGACGAGCTGCTCTGCCAGCTCGCGCTGCGAGGTCAGCTTGTCACCAGGTTGCAGACGACCTCCTGACAGGGCGTCAGTGACCTGTCGCATGATCTGACGGTAGATGGGAAGCTCGCTGCCTGGGACGATGACGAATTGCACGGTAGTGGGTTCCTTTCTCAGTGCTATGCAATTATATAGCACTATAGGAGTAGAGCGCAAGTCCGTACAAGTTGCAGGCTGCGAGGAGCTCGCAGCCCTAGGGCTTGAGAGTTGAGGCGGTCGGGCGTTCCTTCGGCCGATCTTTGAGGGCTTGGGGTCTTGAGATGTTGGTGGTATTGGGCCACCCGGACGAACCTCCACGCGAAGATGGTCGTTTGTTCAGGCCCCGGGACCCAAGCCCCAGGACCTTGGAGGGAGCTCTCCGGGGTCCTGCCCCCCGGACCGACCTCGCGCACCGGAGGTGGAAATGGCGGCGTCGGGGCAAAGGGGCTAAGGCGGGTAAGGCATCCGTTCTTGCCCACTGCCTCAGAGATCGGCCGCCAGAGGCGGCGGCCGCTTCAACCCCCAAGCCCTCAAAGAACGTCCGGCGGTGAGCCGGGCGCTTCAACCCTCGAGGACCAGGCCGACAGGTCTGGGCCGACGTATACTCTCGGGGATGCGCCCGAAGAGTCTCACCTCGGCCTGTGTGATCGCCTGCGCCGTCATGGTGTCGATGCTCATCGCTTGTGGTTCGGGCGGCCGACCGGAGCCACTCTCCGACGCCGAGAAGAAGGAGCGTGTCAGAGCTCTCTACGAGGAGTATCGGAAGTCCTTTCCGACGATCCAGAGCCTCACGGTGGAGGAGCTACTGGAGCTTCAGAGCGGTTCGGAACAGGTTGTTCTCGTCGATGTACGGAAGCCTGAGGAAATGAAGGTCTCGATGATTCCCGGCGCCATCGACAAGCAGACTTTCGTGCGCCAGGCCGAGTCCTTCCGGGGAGCCGTTGTCGTTCCCTACTGCACTGTTGGGTATCGATCGGGCCTCTATTCCCGTCAGCTCGAGAAGGACGGATGGGATGTGCGGAACCTCGAGGGGAGCATCTTGGCCTGGACTCTTGCCGGGCTGCCGCTAGAGGACGCCCAGGGCCCGACCAAGAAAGTTCACGTCTACGGCCGTACCTGGGACCTGGCGGCCGGGGACTTCTCGTCGGTCTGGTAGATCTCCCCAGTTACGGGGTGCTCGCGACTGTCAGTTCAGATAGCCCAGGGCCTTCAGGGCATTGAGCGTCTCCTCCGAGTAGGCTTCCGAGTCGGGGTCGATCTGGCCTGTCTCCGGAGTGCTCTCCATCCATGTCGAGAGAGCTTGCCACAGTCGATCGAACTCCTCTTTCTGTTGGCCCGCAAGGTTCTCCAGCTCCTGTGGGTCGGAGTCCAAGTCGAAAAGCTCGAAGGTGGGGGGCAACTGCCGGCCGTTCCTGTCGACGGCCGGGTGGAAGACGAGCTTCCAGCGGCCGTCTTGCACGGACACGTAGTGACGCCAGAGCATCTGCCCACCGCCTGCCTCGGAGAACGCGTAGCGGAACTGCGTGAGATCTTTGGTGTCGATTGCGCTTTCCGAACCGAGAAAGGGCACCAGGCTAGATCCCTCGAGACCGACCTGTCCCTCCGGGATCTGCAGCAGTTCGCGAAGGGTGGGGTAGAGATCCAGCAGCTCGATCGGATGGTCGATCTGCCGGCCAGCTCTGGCGACCCCGGTATAGGTAATGAAGAGGGGTACATGGGCCGTCGTGTTGTAGGGCTCCCTGCCATGTTCGAAGAGCTCGTCGTGCTCGCCGAGACCCTCTCCGTGATCGGAGGTGAAGATCACCAGGGCATCTTCCAGGAGGCCGAGGCTCTTGAGATGGTCGAGGATAGCGCCGATGTAGGAATCCGTAACGAGAATATTGGCATCGTACCTGGCGAGGTAGAACCCCATCCGCCGTTCGTCGTCGATGGCTCTGGCCGGGGGTAGCTCATGCTCGATCAGCTCGTCTTGAGTGTCGAAGGCGTCATCGAGAAACGGATCGCTGCTGCCCTCCGGCAACAGATACGGCGCATGCGGATCAGAATAGTGAAGCCACGCGAAGAGCCTCTCCGAGTCGGCGTGACGCTCGAGCGCGGGAATTGCCAGTTGATTGACCAAGGGCGCGCCGACCCACCTGCGATGCTCCACCGGGTCGTCACTGATCGCCCCCCCGAGCTTCCAGGTTTCCAGAAACTCGTCGAAGCCCCGGTTCCAGCCCAACTCCGCCGAAAGGACAGCGTTGGACACCACGCCGAGCGTGCTGTAGCCGGCTGATTGAAAGAGCTCGGGTAGGGTCAGGTACTCGTCAGGGATCTGCTGGGCAGCCCTGTGGGTGAGCCCTGTTGTCTTGGGATACCGGCCGGTGAAGATGGAGGCCAGAGAGGGTCCGGTCTTGGGCCATTGGGCGATTGCGCTGGTAAACGTGACACCCTGCTTCGCCAGACCGTCGAGCGCTGGAGACGTCTTTCGGGGATAGCCATAGGTCCCCATATGGTCGGCGCGGAGGGTATCGACAGTGATCAGGAAAACTCTCCTGGGAGCCTCTGGCACGGATGGGGGCCCGCTACAGGCGACGAGGCCACCGAGCAGGAGCCCGGTGAGGCATCTGGCGATTGCACCATTGGACCGAGGTTCTCGGACGGTGAAGAGACTCATAGATAACCGAGACTCCTGAGCTCTTCGAGCTCCTTTTCATCCAAGATGGCGGTCCCACCGTCTCGGCCGAGTCTTCGCAACTCGCGCATCGCTCGCTGATGACCAATCAGCTGCTCGGCCAGTTGACCACACAGGTCGACGCAGGCCCCGAAATACGGTTCCTGCTCGTCCGGGTCGGACTGCAATTCGTAGAACTCCTGGCGACCGTCGTGGAATCGGATGAGTTTGTGGGTACTGCTCCGCACCGCCACGGCCTCGGCGCTCTCGGTGAAGATCCACCGCGCCGGCATCTTCTCGCCCTGCATGAGGGGCACAAGGCTCCTGCCCTGTGCCTGCGGAGCCGGAGGTAGGCTCGCAAGCTCCAGCAGAGTGGGCATCACGTCGATCAATCCGACTGGAGAATCGACTTCTGCGACGGAGGCGAGAAGAGTCTGGGGCAAGCGAAAGACCAGGGGCACGTGCAGCACTTCGTCGTAGGGAGTGTAGCTATGCAGCAGCTTGCCATGCTCGAGGAAGCCCTCGCCATGATCGGAAGTCACCACGACGATGGTGTTCTCGTAGAGCCCCATCCCCTGTAGCGCCTGCATCAGGTTGCCTATGGCGGTATCGACGAAGGCGACTTCCTGGTCATACCGTCCTTTGAGAGCGGCGAGGTCGGTTTCCGAATCCAGGCTCTCCGCCCATTCGGCGACTCGATTTCCCCGCCGAGGCGGCTCAGACTGCATCTGGAGCGAGCCGAAGGCCTCCAGTTGTCCCTCGAGTCTATTTGTGTAGGGCCAATGAACATCGAGATAGTGCAGATAGGCCAGGAAGGGAGAGGTGCCGATGCCTTCGAGCTGCCCCAGTAGCTTTTTGTTGAGCTTGTCGGCACTCAGTCCGCGAACGGCCTCGAAATGGTCGAAGCCCTGAGCGAAACCGAAGCGGGCCTGGAGATGCACCTGATTGAGAACACCGATGGTGGTGTAGCCTCCGGCCTGGAATCTCTCGGCCAGGGTGTCGTAACCGTCGTCGAGGATGTCGGTTCTGTAGGCGTCACCCTCCTGCACACCTACGCGATCGATGCCATGCTGCCCCGGGTACAGCGAAGTGAAGAGCGTGGCGATGGAGGGCTTGGTCCAGGTGGAGTGTGCAAAGGCCGAGGTGAAGACCACACCCTCTTCTGCCAGTCGGTCGATCGCCGGAGAGGTTGGCAGGCCGTAGCCTCCGACGCCGAGGTGATCGGCTCGCAGGGCATCAACGAGAATCACCAGAACGTTGGGCGGCGGATCGGGGTCGCTCTCCAGGGAGTCATGGCCGCAGGCCAGCAGTGGCAGCAGGGCAAGCACCAGAATCCAGCCAGGACGGAAGTGGCCAATCGGCCAGCACGGACTTGGGAACCTCGACGTCTGGGAGGTCATACGCCTGCCTGCTCCTGATTTGGGATGATCGTCTTGTGGTTGGTGGACGTTCGACGTCCGAGTTCATCGAAGCAGCGATGAGCATATCACCGGGCCTCGAGGCGCCGACTACGCCGATGGCGCCGGGTGCCCTTCTGTCGAGGGTCTTCCAATAGAATCGAGCTTGCTCGACGACGAGGCAGCCTGGAATGAAGAGGTCAGCAAAGATCATTGCGATAGCCATTGCGCTAGTGATTTCCGGCTGCGGTCGCGAAGAAGAGGATCGAGGACCACGCCTCCGGGGAGCGGCGGCCGGTTGGAACCTGGTTCTGATCAGTGTCGACACCGTGCGGGCAGATCGATTGGGTGCCTACGGCTATACGGACCGCCCGACCAGTCCGTATATCGACTCGCTGCTGGCTTCAGGCGTCAGCTTCCAGCGCGCCATGGCCCCGAGGGCTCTGACCTGGCCCTCCATGGCCTCGGTGCTTACGGGGCTCTATCCGACCGGCCACGGGTTGATCGCCAACGGCTACGAGTTTGCCGACGCCACAAGCACGTTGCCGAAGATCCTGGGCGCTGCCGGCTATCAGACGGGAGCCGTGCTCAGCAACATGTGCCAGGCGAACCACCAGGGCTGGGAAAGCTTCAAGTGCACCGGCGGCAACGACACCCGCGTCAACCGGGTGGCGAAGCAGTGGATCGATGGCATCGAGGGTGATCGCCCCTTCTTCCTCTGGGCGCACTATTTTGGCGCCCATGCTCCCTACTACAACGGCGGCATCGTGGCCCGTCGGGTTCTGGATCGATACTACGAGGGCCCGATAGCGGCGAAGAAGAACCGACTCAACCGGGTGATGCGTGAAGGCATCGAGCTCAGTGAAGGCGACCTGGCTCAACTGGATGCGGTCTACGATGCGGCAGTCATGGGGACCGATCAATTCGTCGGCGCCCTCCTCGACCATCTACGAGAGGCCGGCCGGCTGGAAAACACCCTCATCGTCTTTGTTGCCGACCACGGAGAGGACCTCTACCAGCACAACGGCTACCTCTACCACGCCTGCTCCGTCTACCAGTCGTCCCTCCACGTGCCCCTCGGTTTCGTAGCCCCCGGGTTGATCTCCGCTGGCGCACGCGTCCCTCAGACGGTCGAGTTGATCGATGTGCTGCCCACGATGCTGGAGCTGCTCGGGCTGGCGGTCGACGATGACATCCACGGCAGCTCCCTGCTTGCTCACCTGGAACGGCCGGAGAGCGGAGGTGAAGGCAAGCCGGCCTTCTCTGAATACGACGACACCCGAATCCACACGGTCCAGGTGGGTGACTGGAAGCTCGTGGATAACCCGGATGCGGAGCTGCCGGTTTGTTTTGCGGGTGTCCCGGAGGATTTCTACCCCATCGCCGAGGTCGAGCTCTACAATCTGCTCGAGGATCCCGGTGAGACCGTCAACCTGGCCTCGGAGCACCCTGACCGGGTGCTGGAGATGAGGGAGTTGATCCGGCAGCGATTCGCGTCGCTGCCCCGCAACATCGAGCAGCAGGAGATCCCTGAGGAGCTGAAACAGGAACTGGAGGCCCTTGGCTACGTAGCCAACTGACTCTTCGACGCCAGGTGGAGGGTGGCATGACCGAGACTGACACCGACAGGGTGAAGTTCTATCGATTCTTTTTGCTGCTGATGGTGGTCGCCATCTCGGCACTCTTCTTCACCATGATCAGGCAGTTCTTGATGACTCTGCTGCTGGCGGCCATCTTTTCCGGCCTCGCCTATCCACTCTATCGACGGCTGAACAAGAAATTCGGCCAGCGCAAGGTGCTGGCTTCCGCCGCCACCATTCTCGTCGCCATTCTGGTCGTCGTCATTCCGTTGACGGCCTTGTTGGGCTTGATCGCGAACGAGGCCTATCAGATCAGCCAAGTAGTCAAGCCGTGGATCCAGGAACAGATCAGCCAACCTACCGGCGTGGCGGAACGTCTGCCCGCGTGGGCCCAGCCATGGCTCGAGAAACTGAATCCCTTCAGAGATCAGATTCTGGAGAAGACAGGCGAGATCACAGGCATGGCAGGCAACTTCCTCTTCAAGAGCCTTTCCGCCACCACTAAGGGGACGGTGTCATTCTTCCTCCAGCTCTTCGTCATGCTGTATGCCATGTTCTTCCTCTTGATGGATGGCCCGATGTTGATCCAGAAGGTCCGTTCCTTCCTGCCGCTCAGGGAGTCCGACAAGGACCTCATGGAGGAGCGCTTCATGTCGGTCACCAGGGCCACGATCAAGGGCACTTTCGCGATCGGTGCCATCCAGGGTCTTCTCGGCGGCCTGGGCCTGGCGGTGGCCGGCATTCAGGGCGCAATCTTCTGGGGCGCCATCATGGCAGTGTTGTCCATCATTCCCGGTATCGGTGCAGCAATTGTCTGGGCACCAGCGGTGATCTACCTGTTGGCCAGGGGTGAGTACGTCGCTGGAGTCGCCTTGCTAGCCTGGTGTGCGGGTGTGGTGGGGACCGTAGACAACGTACTGCGACCTCGGCTAGTGGGCAAGGACGCCAAGATGCCCGATCTGTTGATCCTGCTGAGCACCCTCGGCGGCATCGTCATGTTCGGCGCCGTGGGCTTCATCCTCGGTCCCATCGTGGCGGCCCTTTTTCTCACCATCTGGGACATGTACGGGGCGGCCTTCAAGGATGTGCTGCAGTCCACCCCGTTGACCAGTGAGCCCGGCGGAGATTCGGAGTCGCCCCTCTGAGAGCCGAGTCGACAGCTTACTGTTGATGGGTTGACCAGGCTTCCAGATCGCCGGACTCGAAGCCGTTGGCGAAGACCTGCTCACCGTAGTCAGGCGTTAGCAGGAGGCGACTCTGACCTGTGTAAGGAATCTCAGGCGGAGGCTCTATGGATTCCGCCACAGCGTTTTCTGCCGAAGGAATCGAGAGTCGCAGTATTCTTAGGGTGTTCCGCGGAACCATGTTCGGCTGCGGAACTAAACGAAATCGGGGAGCTTCCCGGAGCGACTTCGAGTGCTAGAGATGGGATTCAGAGATCCTTCACAGCAGCGAGACCCGAACCGGCGCAGACCTACCTGCCCACTTGACGGGGCCCTGGGAGCTCTCTGGTTGCTGATTGCCGCCTGGATGGCGAGTCCCGCGTGGTGCCAGGCTCCCATCATCGAGGATGACTCGTCGCCAACGGCTGAGGACAGCGAGCAAGCTGAAGAGACAGTCGAGTCCCGAGAGTATTTTGGCGGGGAAGCCATACAGAATCCGTGCGCACTGCCTCAGGACGATCCTGGGGCCTGGATCGACTGGGTACAGCGCAGTATCTTCAAGAGCGTCTGCTCGTCGGCGCGGTGGTTCGACAATCTGTTCGGCAACGACGCGGCCTTTATCGAGGCCGAGCCCACCATCGGCTGGTTTCGGGGCGCTGTGGTCTGGAACGAACGGGACGGTCTCGATGTGGATGGCACGCTGAGGACCAAGTTCGATCTACCCAATGTCGACAAGGTCGAAAGGAGGGTGAGGGGGTTCTTTGGGCGGGTCAGTGACGAAGAGTTCACTCGAGAGACGGGTAGCCCGCTGGAGCGAAGACCCGACGTGTTTCGGAATACAGAAGACGAGGAGTGGCTTCTGGGTCTCGGGTACAGCCCGATCAAGAACTCTCGTCGACGCCTGGATATCGGCGGCGGCGTCAACGTCGCGTGGCCGCCAGATGTCTGGGCCAGGGCCCGCTATCGCCGCCATGCCTTCTTCGGCGACAGGACGCTGGGTCGTTACCGCCAGACCCTGTTTTGGAAGCAGGAAGACGGTGCGGGAGCCTCGACAATCTTCGATTTGGAGCACATGATCCGAAAGCGCTTCCTGCTGGGTTGGAATGGGAGCGCGACCTTCTCCCAGGACACAGAAGGCGTGGATTGGCTTACTTCGTTCATCCTCTATCAGGCGTTGACGCCGGGCTCTGCCCTCGCCTATCGATTTGCCATCGACGGCGAGACCGGCGCCGATGTGCCGCTGAATGTCTACAGCATCCGGCTCACCTACAGAGGCAGAGTCAGTCGCGAATGGTTGTTTCTCGAGGTGCGCCCGGAGGTGGCCTACCGGAAGTTCGAGCGAGGCGGCGATTGGGATGTAGTGCCCGGGCTGTATCTCGGCTTCGAGCTCCACTTCGGTCAAAATGCCGGCCAGGCTCGCCGCCGCCTATGAGCTACGAAGCTCTACCCGGTGGGCAGCCCCAGCTTTTCGCGCACCGTGGGCTCGAGACGAGTCATTCCCGCCGCCTTGCCTACCGCTAGCGCCTCCTCAGGGCTCATGCCGTCGACGTAAAAGGCCTTCATCGCGAAGAGTCCCCCTACCCGATTGCCACTTGCACAGTGCACAAGAACAGGCGACTCCGTGGCTTCGAGGGCGTCGGCCAGGGCTCGCGCCTTCTCCTGCGTAATGTCTGAAGGGCCACCGATGGGAAGCGAGACGTAGGTCATCTCTAGATACCGAACCAGTTCCGGGTCGGTGTTGTCCTTCTCTTCGGGCTGGCGAAGGTTGATCACGGTCTTGTAGCCGAGGTCCCGAGCTCTCTCGAGCTGGCCTGGCGTAGGTTGACCTCCCACCAGGATCGCCTCCCCTTCGAAAGGCGCAAGGCCGTTCGTCAGGAGATCCTCGGGACGCAGACTCTCAACGACCGCACTTTCCTCGGCGGCTGTGCTCGTTGCACGGGTCAGTGGGGGAGTCGTCTGCTCGACTTCAGGAGCGCATGCAATCGCCAAGAGAGTCGGACAGACAAAGGAGTACTTCAAGGTCTTGAGGCTGCTCATTGGAGTCCTTTCTCTTCAGCGTGAATGCCAAGAATAGTCGAATCCGAGGGCAGGAAACAGCTTTTGCACCACGAGAATTCAGCAGCCGTAAAACGGGTAAGGCTCAGAGTCCTTAGCGAGTTCCAGGTAGATCGGGAAGGTCGACCTCGTAGACCCGAATGAGCGGCACGGGTCCGAACGGCCCCTGACGCAGCAGGGGTGTCCTGAAGACTTCCCTGAAGCCCGGCGGCGGAACGGGCGCTGCCGCCGAGGTTTGTTCGGAGAAATCGGTAGCGAAGGCCAGTCGCGCGCCGATCGTGTCCAGGAGTCGGTTCAACTGGATCGCACGCCGGCCGTCTGGGGTCTTGGGTCCGAGGAAGACCTCGGGATCGATAGCCGCCATCCGTGCAGCGTGCTCGAGTTTCAGCAGGTCGCTTTCCACCACCACCCAGCGGACGCGTCGGCGCTCCAGCAGAGAGGCGATCTCATAGTCGTCCTCCAGGAAATAGAACCCCACAGCGTCGTGAAAGCTGGGCTGTCCATGCGACCCGAACGGGCTGGCGATGGTAGCTTTCTGTCCGATCCACTCGAACCAGTGACCGGCGCTCCAGGGCCCCAGGACCGACTCCTCGGCTGGTATCTCGGGTTGTTTCCAGGAGCTGGGCGGCGGAGCAGTCGCACGGAGAAAGAAGCAGACGCTGTCCATGCCGGAGGCCACCACAGGTGGGGAGCGACCGAAGAAGCGGAGCCCTGCAAAGCCCGGTATCGGAAGATACGCCGCCAGGCAGGGCAGGAAGGTCAGGGCGACGAGAAGGTAGGCCCGCTGAGGGAGGTGATCTATGGAGGTCTGTGAAGAGAACTGGACCATGGCGAAGGCGGCCACGGCTGCCAGGGCGAATACCGCGCCATGACTGTAGCGGGCCTGAAACAGAGCCAACAACAGCGTGTAGATGGCCCAGGTCAGTAGAAAAGCGGTTGCGACCGGCGCCCTGGTACGTCTCACGAGCCAGAAGCCGACAATCGGCAGCAGCAAGGGGATCAAGGATAGGCGCACCAGGAGGGGCCTGAGGTCGGGTCGGCCGAAGAGTGACAGCAGTGGCCGGGACTCGGCGATGGACTGGAGCCAGGGCTCGGCGCGACCGAGAAATGTCAGACCAGCTAGAAGGGGCGGTAGGCAAATAGGGAGAAGGACAGTGAGTGCAATGGCGCTGACGCAAGCCAGCGCCACAGTCTGCCAGCGGTCGCGCCGCGAGTTGCCGGTGGCGAGGGCAAGCAGGCTGCCGGCCAGCGACACTCCCAGGAGGGCAGCCAGCTGAAGCCAGGACAGGCCTTCGTAGGAAGCTCCGTCCGAGGAAGTCCAGACACTCCCCAGAACGAACGGCAGGACGATGAGGGCAGCGCCCAGTCCTCCCAGGGCCAGGCTCTTCCCAAGGCGTGAAGAGGACTCGGAGCGCCACCCGGCAGCGGCAGTCGACGCCACTCCGACAACAATGAAGAGGCCGCTGTGGATGAGGGCTCCTGGCCATGTCAGCATGAGAGCGCTCAACCAGACGGCAGCCTCGATGGAGCTTCTTCCAACCGTTATCGGATCGGATTCGGTCCGGCCCAAGGCACCCGCCATCGCCGCCAGAACACCGAGAGCGGCGAGCTCTATCAGCGGATCGTGGTCCGAGGCGCCGAGTAGCGTGAAGCGCACAGCGCCAGGAAGAAAAGCCGCCAGCGCAGCGCCGAGGATGGCTGTGCGGGGTCCGGCGAGTCGCCTGAGGAGCACCGCCAGGACGAGGATCTGAAGCACGCCGAGAACCGGGGGTAGGACGGCACCCGCCAATTCGACAGCCGACTCGGGTCCTCCGGGCAGTACCTTGGCCATGGTGGCCAGAAGAAAGTCGTACAGAGGCGCCCACACCAGGGGCGCACCATCGGGTACGTTCATGAGGTGGTCGAATTGAGGCACCCATGGCCAGTCCATCAGGGTGAGCCAGGCGCGGCGCAGATGGTAGTAGCCGTCCGTGCCGTCCAATGTGATGCCACTCGCGGTAAAGACCGAGCTCCAGGTCCCGAGCCGGAGCGCTGCGGCAATCAGCGACACCACGATCAGGCTGGTTGCGTAACGCTGGCGACTCATCTGCATGTCTGGACCCCGAGGGGTTTTGGCGACTGCAAGGCTACACCGACCAGGTCCCGGGTCCAACCCAGGTCGACCGTCGTAGTGAGGTCCGTCCGGTGGTCCGCAGGGGGCTATCCTCCCATCCACAGCAACTAACCCCCTGAAGGTCCCCACGCCGAACCCTCAGTGAGTAGAAAGTCCTGGCCCAGAGAGATGGGATCCTAGGTCCTCCGGCCCGCTGCGAACCACCCGAACGAACCTCGGGCACCAGTGAAGGCAATAGGGGCTTAGGGGCGTAAGGGCTTGAGGGCTCGGGAACCTTTACAAAGCCTTGAAGCGGCCGGCGCCCCTGCCGGCCGGGGTAGGAGGGGCGCCCAGGACCCAAGCCCCACGACCTCATTGCCTCAAAGACCGCTCGACGAATTCGTCGAGCGCCTCAACCCCCAAGCCCTCAAAGATCAGCCGGTGCAGAGCACCGGATGCCTCAACCCCCACCTCAGGCGTAGCGGACCCAGCGCCAGAGCTCTCTCAGGCTGGGCTTCTTGCCGTACATCAGGATTCCCACACGGTAGATCCGAGCACAGAGCCAGATCATTCCGGCGCAAAGGGCGGAGGTGAGGAAATAGCCCAGCAAGATCTGCCAAGTGGGTGGCATCTTGACGGCGATTCTCAACACCATGAGAAAGGGCGTGAAGATCGGGATCAGCGAGGTCACCACGGCAAGGGTCGAATCTGGATCGTTGAGGATCGGTAGGAAGAAGATCCATGGCAGGACCACAAAGATGACCGCGAGAGAAGCCATCTGCTGTGCCTCCTGGGGGTTGTTGAAGGCCGACCCGATCATGGCGTAGAAGGTGGCGTAGAAGAAGTAGCCCAGAATGAACAGCAAGAAGAAGTGGAGCACGAGAATCGGAGAGAGGGTGGGCAGCTCGGTGCCGGCTGGCAGAAACGCCATGATGGCAATGACTCCAGGCGCGGTGAGCACCGCTGCGGTGGCGAACCAGATGGCGATTTGGGTCAGGCCAGCCAGGCCGATTCCGGCGATCTTGCCGGCCATCAGATCGATCGGATCGACGGCCGAGAGAAGCACCTCTACGACCCGGGAGCTCTTCTCTTCCAAGACACCGAGCATGACCTGCTGGCCATAGATCAGGGTGGTCATGTACAGCACCATGAAGACGGCGAACGCCAGAGCAAACCCACCCAGGCCCCCTTCCGCTCGGCTCCCCTCTTCCGAGATTCGCACGGTGTCGAGGTCGATCGTGCTGGAGAGCTCCGCCACGATCTCGGGGTCGTAGCCCGACTCCACCAATCGAACCTGTTGCACCGCCACGGACAGCGCCCCTGTCAGGGCTTGCTGGGTAATGAAGTTCGAGACGCTTTCAGCGTGGTACTCCACCCGATTCTCGGCCAACATCTCGGGATCGATCCAGACCCAGGCCGCGATCTCTTCGTCCAGCACGCGTTGATCGAGATCCGCCCGCTGTGACTCGGCGTCCACCCGAGGCTCGACTACCTCCAGATCGAAGCTGACCTGATCGGCTGTGCGCCTCGCCAAATCGTCCAGAGCCGTCTGTAGCAATTCTGCGACCAGGTGGGTCCGGTCCACGACCGCCAGTTTCTGGCTGGTTCGCGCCTTTGCCACCATGAGGCTGGGCAGGACTGCCCAGGCCGCCATCATTATCGGCAGCGCGATGGTGCTGATCCAGAAGCCCTTGCTGCGGAGGCGTGCCAGATACTCGCGTTTGGCGATGGTTCGGAAGTTACCGGGTCGCATCTCTGACTGCCTTGATGAAGATCTCTTCGAGATCGGGCTCTTGGGATCGGAACTCGTGGACAGAAAGAAATCCGACCAACTCGCTCAGCACCTCGGAGCCACTGGCATCGGGTTCCAGCAGCAGTTTGGCCGAGCCGTCGTGGAACAGGACCTGCTGGACTCCGTTCACCTTGTCGATCCGCTCCAGGTCGCCGTCAGCGACGAGGCGGTAGGAGTTACCACCCAGGCGTCGCTTCATGGTGGGCAGCTCCCCTTCCAGGATCGTGCGTCCCTGGGAAACAAGGCAGATGTAGTCGCACAGCTTCTCGGCCTGCTCCATGATGTGGGTGGAGAAGATGATCGTCTTGCCTTGCCTCTGGTAGTCGGCGAGTAGGTCCTTGAACAACCCCTGATTGATGGGGTCTAGGCCCGAGAAGGGCTCATCGAGGATGAGCAGATCGGGGTCGTGGAGAACCGTGCCGATGAGCTGGATCTTCTGCTGCATTCCCTTCGAGAGCTCCTCTACCTTCCTCTGCCCCCATTCAGTGAGCTCCACCCGCCCGAGCCAGCTCTCGATGGCCGGCAGCGCCTCGCGCCGCCGGATTCCGTGCAGCTCGGCCAGAAAGGCCAACTGATCCGTGACGGTCATCTTCCGATACAGACCCCGTTCCTCGGGCAGGTATCCGACGCGCGCCAGGTCGGCCCTGCACCTGGGATGCCCGTTGAGAAGCACGAGACCGGAGTCCGGCGCGATGATGTCCATGATCATGCGCAGAGTCGTCGTCTTGCCGGCGCCATTCGGTCCCAGTAGGCCGTAGATGGTCCCCTGGGGTACGGCGAAGGAGACCTCGTTCACCGCGGTGAAATCGCCGAAGGACTTGGAAACGGCTTGCAGCTCGAGAGAGGGCGTCATGGGCGAAGGTAGCGAGAAACGGGTCCAGGGCGTCGAGTCGATTCTACTCGGCAAGGAGCCGGTGGAAACAACAAGTGCCTCGACACGTAGGTGGCAAGGTGGTAGAAAGTGCGGACCTCCAAGCGAGGGATGGGCTCGGTTGAGCTTTCTCTCGAGGACCTTCCCCAGACTCGCATGCGTTCGTTCTGCTTCTTCGTCGCCTCTCTGTGTCTTCCTTTGCCTGTGCTGGCAGCGGTAGACGGCATCATCAAGACCGCGACCGGGACTCCGGTCGAACATGCTCGAGTGGAGGTGACGG
The DNA here is from genome assembly GCA_049664225.1 of Thermoanaerobaculia bacterium. Classification (GTDB taxonomy): domain Bacteria; phylum Acidobacteriota; class Thermoanaerobaculia; order Multivoradales; family JAHEKO01; genus JAUVRX01. Next base: position 7,875 of record JBATEX010000073.1, on the reverse strand, counting down.
ATTCGGCAACCGTGGCCTTTTCGGACATGGACGGACAATTCCTTTTCGACGAGGAGGATCCGCCATTGTTGCTCCTGGTTACCCATCCTCGCTTCTTGCCCCACGCGCTGTCTCTCGAAGTGGGAGATGCGTTGCCTGTCGAAATCGTGCTGGAGGCGAAACAGGAGATCTACGAAGAGATCGCGGTATCAGCCAATCGGGGAGAGGAGAACTTCTCACCCATCACCGTGGCGAGCAGTGTCGTCGAGATGCAGGATGTGGCGACTCCACCAGCCACCCTGACCGAGCTGATCTCCACGGTGCCGACCGTTTCGGAGAACGGCCAAGGCGGCCTCCTCCAGACCTACTCGATTCGAGGTATGTCCCGCCAACGGGTAATGACGCTGGTCTCGGGGATGAGGATCATGGCGGAGCGCCGCGCCGGTGTTTCGGCCTCCTTTCTCGACCCGGTGCTCATGAGCTCTGTGGATGTCGTGCGCGGGCCGTCCTCGACCTACTACGGATCCGGAGCCATCGGCGGAGTGGTCCAGCTGTTTCCCAGGGAATTCGATTCCTGGGCCGTGGAAGCCGGCTACGCCAGCCAGGGGAACGAGGCATTTGGCACTGTCGGTTGGGGAGACAAGGGTTGGTCCGGTGGCCTGGCTCACCGGACAGCATCGGACAGTGAGACCCCGGATGGCGAGACTCTCAACTCGGCCTTCACTCAGACCTCGGGTACCTTGAGTAAGGAGTGGGGCTCCGGGCGGTTCCACTACGAGCTGCTGGGAATCGGCTCTCTGGCCAGCGATATCGGCAAGGCGAGCACCGACTTTCCCGAGCGCACCACGATCTATCCCGAGGAGCGTCATCTGCTGCTTCGATTTGCGGTGAACGCCGACAGCGGTTGGGGCCTGCAAGCCTGGGCTCATCCCAATGACCTGGTGACGGAAGTGCTCGAGGAAGACGTGTCGTTCTCGGCAGTCGACAACGAGGCTCTCGATCTGGGGCTCAACTGGCAGAAGCAGATGGCGCTCAAGGGTGGAAAATCGGTGCGTTTCGGCATCGACTGGGTCGGTCGGCGAAACGTCAACGCTCTCGAGAGCACCCGCGACCTGGTCGACGACGAGCTCACCACTGAGAAGACACTCGAGGACGGGGAGGAAGACGAAGTCGGAGCCTACGGGGCGCTGGAGTGGAATTGGGGGCGCGCGACGCTGGTGGCCGGCGGTCGACTGACATACCAAAGGCAGGCCAACGCCAGCGCCTCAAGCACCGACGACTCGGCCGCCAGCGGCTTCGCCGGGCTCGTGGTGCCGTTGGGGGCCGGATTCGAACTGGTCGGCAACGTCGGATCCGGCCTGCGCTTCCCGACCCTGAGCGAGCGCTACTTCAGTGGCGTAACCGGCCGGGGTGAGGTTGTTGGGAATCCGGATCTGGATCCGGAGCGCTCCGTGAATCTGGAGACCGGGCTGCGTTGGTATGGCACGAAGCTCTTTGTCTCGGGGTACCTGTTTCGAAACGACATCGACGACTACATCGAGCGGATCGAGGTCGAGTCCGACCTGCTCACCTTCGTCAACCTGACATCCGGCACCATTCAGGGGATCGAGGCCGAAGGCCACTATCAGATCGACGAGCGCTGGAGCTTCGAGTTCGGCGCGCATCTGATGGAGGGTGACACCGATCAGGGTGATCCACTCTCCGACATTCCAGCCAACCGGTTCTTCCTGGGTGGAAGATGGCGGCAGGGATTGTGGTCCGGTCAGCTCCGCTGGGAGGAGAGAGCCGAGAAGGATGATCCCGGCAGCGGCGAGAAGCCGATTCCCTCGGCCAGCCTCCTGTCGGGAACACTTGAATACGAGCTGCGGGAGGGCCTGTGGCTGTCGCTGAACGGCCGCAATCTCCTGGACACCTCGTACTTCAACTCGCCCGATCGCAAGGTGCCGTACTCGCCCGGGCGATCGCTCGGTGTCACTCTTCGCTGGCGACCCCAGTAGCTGTTCAGCTGTTCGCTAGGCCTCGTTGGTCTCCTCGACGTGCTTCCGATAGAGCTTGAGAGGTTTGCGCTCTGACTTGCGAAGCCTCAGGTTCAGCATTTCCACGAAGACCGAGAAGCCCATGGCGAAGTAGATGTAGCCCTTCGGGATGTGGAATCCCAAGCCGTCGGCGACCAGCGCCATTCCCACCAGCAGCAGGAAGCTCAACGCCAACATCTTGACGGTCGGGTGGTCTTCCACGAAGTCGCCGATGGGCTTGGCGAACAGCATCATGAAGATCACCGCCAGGACCACGGCCGTCACCATGACCGGTATCTCCTGCACCATGCCGACAGCGGTGATGACCGAGTCGAGGGAGAACACGATGTCCAGCAGCATGATCTGCACCAGCACGCTTCCGAACCTGGCGGTTCCCTTGGAGACCTTGATGTCCTCCTCTCCCTCCAGCTTGTCGTGGATCTCGTGTGTGCTCTTGGCGAGCAGGAACAGGCCGCCCACGATGAGTATCAGATCCCTACCGGATACGGGGTGGCTGAAGACCGTGAACATCGGTGAGGTCAGGCGTATGATCCAGGCGAGCGACAGCAGCAGCAGGATGCGCATGATCATGGCCAGAGCCAGGCCGATCATCCGACCCTTCTGGCGCTGCTCCTCGGGCAGCTTGCCGGCCAGAATGGAGATGAAGATGATGTTGTCGATCCCCAGAACGATCTCGAGAGCGGTCAACGTGATCAGCGCGATCCAGGCTTGGGGGTCACTCAGCCATTCCATTCTTCTTCTCCTTTCAACTCGTCCGCTAGCACGGCGTAGAGGTACAGGTCCATCAGGTGACCATTCTTGATGGCACCCTTCCGGAGGCGGCCTTCCAGGGTAAAGCCTGCCTTTTCCAGAACTCGACGAGAAGCTGGATTGATCTCGTAGACTTGAGCCTGGATGCGAGCGAAACCCAACTCCCGAAACGCCCATCGGGTAAAGGCCTGGAGAGCGAGGGTCGCAATGCCTCGCCCCCAGAACGGCTCCCCCAGCCAATAGCCCACCTCGGCTGTGCGTCGAAAGACATCGTCGCGCAGCAGCAGTCCGATTCCGCCGATCAGCTCCTCGGGGGTTGCGATGGCGAAGCTGACTTCCGGATCTTGTTTCTTTGCCGACTGCAGCCACTCGTGGGCCGCTTCTTCGGTGTACGGATTGGGAAAGTGGTCCAGGAGCTGCCGCGCGATGGCCGCGTTGTCGGCGTACTTCATGAGAGCCGCTACGTCCCCCGAATCGTAGCTCCGAACAACGTAGTCGCCGTTTCCGATGGGCAATCTCATGGGGTCGAGCGGGCTCCTTGCTCCGATTGGGTGTCGAGGACTTGGGTGTCGAGGACGGCGGCGCCCTCGATCTCACCGGCTCGCAGCCGCCGGAGTGCTTCGTTGGCCTGGGTCAGTGGGAGCACCTCGATCTGGGATCTCACCGGTACCTGGGGAGCGACCTCGAGGAACTCCTCGCCATCCTGTCGGGTCAGGTTGGCGACGGAGCACACTACCCGCTCGCCCCAGAGCAGGTCGTAGGGAAAGGCTGGGATCTCACTCATGTGGATGCCGGCGCATACCACGATGCCTCCCTTGCGAACCGCGCGAAGAGAGAGCGGCAGCAGCGCGCCGACCGGGGCGAAGAGAATGGCCGCATCGAGCTCTGCGGGAGGCAGGGCGTCGGAATCCCCCGCCCAGACAGCACCCAATCGTGTGGCGAACGCTTGACCTTCCTCATCGCCCGGTCGGGTAAAGGCATAGACCTCGCGACCCTGATGCTGGGCGACCTGCGCAATGATGTGGGCGGCGGCGCCGAATCCGTAGAGGCCCAGTCGGCGAGCCTCTCCGGCCATTCTCAGAGATCGAAAGCCGATCAAGCCGGCGCAGAGCAGGGGAGCGGCCTCGAAATCCGAAAAGCTCTCGGGGATGGGGAAGCAGTACCGTGCGTCAGCCAGTGTGTACTCCGCGTACCCGCCGTCGATCTGGTATCCGGTGAACCGGGCTCGGTCGCAGAGGTTCTCCTGACTGCCATCACAGTAGTCGCATTCGCCGCACGTCCAGCCCAACCACGGGATTCCGATTCGTTGCCCCAGTCCCAAGCTGTCGACGTCGGGACCTAGCCTCACAATCGTGCCGACGATCTCGTGACCCAGGACGAGGGGTAACTTGGGCTCGTCGAGATCTCCATCCACCACGTGTAGGTCTGTGCGGCAGACCCCGCAGGCGGCCACCCGAACCAGGACCTGTCCCGGACTACAGTGTGGCATCTGCAGTTCCACCAGGCGCAGTGGGTCCCCGACGCGCTCGAAGACCATGGCCCTCATGGTCTCCGGAAGGCCTGGACCTACCGGTTCTCTGGCGATAGCGGTCATCAATCGTCGGGCGACCCGCTGACCATCTGCTCGATAAAGTCTGCGAGCTGCAGGAGTTGATTCTCGTCCATGGAGCGTACTGTGCTCCGCACGACCGAGGGAAGCACGCGTCCGGCTGTTCCCAGCGCAACTTCCACTCCCTTGCGCCGGATGGCGCCCACACCGACCAACTCGAGGGGGTGGAGAAAGAAATAGCTCAGCCCGGTGTCGGTCAGGTCGAGAACGAGATCGATCAAGTCACCGACGACCCCGCGGTCGGCGGGATCCTTCCGCAGCGCGGCCACAACTCCCAAAATTCTGGCGTGCTGGGCGTTGTCGATCTCGAAGGCGACTCTGCCGCCGATCTCGTTGTCGCTGGGAGCCATGACCGATTCAGCTCACTGACCAACGCCAATGGCCGGGTACGTCTCGGCCGGGGGGAAGATCGTGACGTCCTTGACCGTGAGTGTCACGTTGCGGATGTCCGACATATCGGTGAGGGGGTCTCCATCTATAAGGACGATAGCGGCCAACTTGCCGACCTCGATGGTACCCAGCCGCTCAGCCGAAGCAGGGATTGCTCCGCTCGTCAGACAGGCCGCACCCAGAGGCAGCAGGGTGAGCCAGAGGATGGATTTGCGCATGGAACCTCGAGGTAAAAAGAGAAGTCCGGGGCCTCAAAAGAACTGCGGGGAACGATTGGACTCTAGCACGGGGTTGGACGGTCCTGGAGGGGCACTTCTCCCGACATTGGCCCTAGGCGGCGCACCAGAAATCAACCGTCTCACGCAGTTTCAGAGACTCGAGTCTTTGCCGAATGAGGCCTCGCGCTCCCCTCGAGGAGACCGCCGCCAACAGAACTCGGCTACCTGATTCCTGGAGCAATCGGGGGAGGTCCTCGGCTGGATGGATGGGCCGGCTACGGAGCGTGCCGCCGATTTTGGTGGGATCGATGTCGATGAACCCGGTTACGGAGGCTCCTCCGCGGATCAGATGCTTCGAGAGGCGGCGGCCGGTCTGACCGGCCCCCCAGACGATGACGCTGTCCATGCCTTTCAGGGGTCCCTCGGCCAGATGATGGGCTTTGCAGGCGAGGAAGCGTTCGAGGGCATAGCGAGGATCGGTGAAAGTGAGCCGCGCCTCGTGGTGTCGCCAGAAATAGAGCGACTCGGGAACCTTGGCGAAGCGCTTGCCTGCCGCTGCCAGTCGCAGCCAGAGATCGTAGTCCTCGGGGAAGCCGACCTCGCGATAGCCGGCAGCCTCTTCGAGCACCGATCGCCGCGTCATGGCTGCCGGGTGGGGGATGGGGCTTTCGATGAAGCGCTCTCCAAGGATCTGATCGTGGGTCACCAAGCTGTTGAGCCAGCCCTCGTAGATCCGGAGGCCTTCGCGAAGAGTCTCCTCCGGGAAGTGGCTCACGAGGCAGGCGACCACGTCCAGGTTGGGAGAGTCCTCGAACGCCTGTGCTTGGAGCTCCAGCCGCCTGGGGTGCACCTTGTCGTCAGCATCCATCCGTGCGATGAGCTCTCCTCGGCATGCGGAAAGACCCGCGTTTAGAGCTTCCACGAGCCCCGAATGAGGTTGAGTCAAGACTCGGATGCGGGAATCTCGGGAGCACCAGACTTTCAGGATCTCTGCCGACCCGTCGCTAGACCCATCGTCCACAGCCACGATCTCGAAGTCTTCGAAGCTCTGCGTGAGGAGGCTAGCGAGGCACTCATCGAGAAATTTCTCGCCGTTGAAGATCGGCAGAAGAACGGAGATGGTGGGCGAGGGAGGCACGGTACCTGGAGCTCCGGTAGTTCGATAGGCGCAGGCAAGTGTAACCTTCCGGAAACGCCGTTCGGCCGGGCCTCGTTCAGCCGGCAGAGCCCGCCGCTTCCACAACGGGAGTCACAGTCATGTGCGATCACTATCGAAAGCTCGAGCGGATGTACCTTTCCGCACCGGTCAATCGGAGCTACTCGCCCACACTCGAGATCTCCGAGGGGCGGGCGGTCGTCGAGTTCGAGGTGGGTGAGAAGTTCTTCCACGCCGCCAACGCGGTCCACGGTGCGGTCTACTTCAAGGCGCTCGACGACTCCGCGTTCTTCGCGGCCAGCTCGCTGGTGCCGGATCGCTTTGTTGTGACGGTTTCTTTCAACGTCTACTTCACCCGGCCGGTGAGCGAAGGGACGCTGCGCGCCGAAGGTCGCGTGGTTCACCATTCGAAGAGCCTCCTGGTCGCCGAATCGGTGCTCTTCAACGGGGACAAGGAAGTCGCCCGCGGCAGCGGCACCTTCGTGCCCAGCAAGATCGAGCTCTCAGAAGAGCTCGGCTATCGATGAGACTCTGTCTGATTGACAGCTCGAATAGGTCTTGGGGGCGTCAGTCGGGGTTGTCGAGGCTCTGCCGGAGGTCGTCTGGGAGATTCCCGCGCAAGGCCGTCTCGTAGAAACGCCAACGTAGCTCCATCTGCTCTTCGGGGGTGAGATCTCCTGGGTCGCTCCAGGCGTGGCGGCGGGCCTCCACGGCCCAGGTCAGGGTTACCGCGGCGGCGACGGAGATATTCAGGGACTGCGAGAGTCCGTACAAAGGAATGACGAAGGCCCCGTCGCATGCCTCGATGATCTCTTCGGGAAGGCCTTTCGACTCGTTGCCGAAGAGGATCGCCAGCGGGCGAGTGAAGTCCATTTCCTGGAGGGGAACGGCGTCTTCTTCAAAGGAAGCCGCGTAGCAAGCCAGGCCTCGTTCCCGCAGCTTGCTCTGGGCGCTGGCGAAGTCGGCGTGCTCGATGACATCGATCCAGCGGTGGGCGTTCTGCGTAATTCGTGGGTTGGCGTGCAGAGAGCCACCGGCCACGCTCTGAATGAAGTGGAACTCCTGCAGGCCCAGGGCCTCGCAGCTACGCATGACCGCCGCCTGATTGTGCGGGTCGTGAACGCCGTGCAGGACGGGCACTAGGGTCCGGGATCGGTGGCGGATGGCCTCTTCCAGACGGAAGCGTCGAACGGGGTTCAAGAGTCCCCGGTCGCGAAAGGCACGCAAAGGCTCGGGGAACTGGTCGGTGAGCCTCTCCAGGTCGGCCAACTGCTCTTCTGTCGGTGGTGGCTTGGGCGTTCGACGGCCCCGCGGAGACGGGGTTCCATCGGCTCGCAATCTGCGTTTGGTCATGGCCGCCGTTCAGTATAAAGGTACCAGGGGGCTATCCTCCCTTGCACGGCAACCAACCCCTGAAACCCGCCCTCCCACCCTGGGGGTTGATCAGCCGCCGTACCTTCAGCTGATCTTTGAGGCAGTGGGGCAGTGAGGGCCCCGTCCCGTAGGCCCTTACGCTCCTAAGCCCTTGCTTCCCATTGCCTCACTGCCTCAATACCTCATAGGTGCCCGAGGTTCGTTCGGGTGGTTCGCAGGCGCTGTTCCCAAGGACATCTGGCCGTTGTCGAGGGGTCCGACGTGTGGCCCCCAGGGGGCTATCCTCCCATCCACGGCAACCAACCCCTGAACCCCCCCCCTCCCACCCTGGGGGTTGATCAGCCGTCGTGCCTTCGGCTGCTC
>JBATEX010000072.1:0-11456 GCA_049664225.1 Thermoanaerobaculia bacterium | reverse complement strand
GGTCGAGGGAGGCCTGCCCTCTTTCCATCTTCGACACCCGACCCTGACTCGTGTTGAGGATCTCTGCGGCCTTCTCCTGCGAGAGCTTCTTGCTGCGGCGGAGCGCCTTGAGCTCCTCACCGAGCTGAATCTTCATGTCGATGATGGCAACTTCCTCAGGAGACAGCTCGAGCCATTCTTCTACAGTCGTGACCCGACCACCCATCTTCTCGATTCGTTCCCTCTTCCTAGCTTCAAGGCGCATAGGCATAATTATGCCTTTTTCGACATAATCATCAAGCCTGAATGGGCATATTTGTTCAGATCGGGACTCGCCTTCAGAGCACTCCACTCAACTGCTTGGTCGAGCAGAACCTACGAGGTGTTACAGAGGAGATGAGCCGACCTGAGAGGGGGATCACGCCAGAACCCACCGACATACCTTGACACTCCCCCATCTACAATAGACACAGCATCAGGAGTGGCCTGGCAGAGGCACTTGCTGCAGCCACTCAGCTCTGCATCAGATCGATTCTGTCTGGACCCTCATCCAGGTTCACAGCGTTGGCAGGCCCGTCGATGTAGACAACCAGGTTGGTCTCGCCTCGGAGAGCGGAGGAAGGTACCAATAGGGCCACGTTTCCTTGTGCACGAAGCAGGTCTGCAACTCGCCGACACTGCTCCAGATCGCCAGGCTCGTCTCCCGTGAGAAACCTCGACCCGAGCGGTACTGGCGAGACCCTGTGACGGGTGAGATCTGCGATGGGTTCTGCGGTGACCCGAATCGAGACCAGCTCGTGGTCGACACCCAGCCCGGTCAAGCCCGCGGCTTTGCGGTACTTGTCGTACTCCGCCTCGGCACCTGCCTGGGTAGTCGAGGTGTAGATGCAACCGTACCGCCCCGCGCGGTTCCACCTGCCGCGTGCTCTGAGTATGTAGCCGATGTGCAGAGCGTGCGCCCCTTTGGGGACGTGGCGCCAGACGAGACCGCTGAACTTCAAATGTGTGCACCCGCCTGGTAGCCGGCCAGGATCTCAGCGACCGGCTCGAGCTCGGCCCGGAGCATGAGATCGATGGGACGCCGACCTCGGAGCAGAGGAACACTTCGATACAGCCATGCGTGTCGGTCGTCTGGAGTGGCGAAGACCTCCTCTAGGAGCTGGAGGATCTCCCTCAGTGTGTCGAAACGCACTCGCACCTCAGGAGTCGGAACTGTCTGACGCTTGCGGTACCTGTAAACCGTTCGACGATCGACCTGGAGGGCTTCGGCCAGCTGCTCGAAGTTCAACTCGAGAACTGCAACGGCAGCATCCACAGTTTCCTGGGCTGCCTGCCGTTCGAGCTTGCGTACGGCTGCGCTTTGCATGGCATCTCCTTGGCCTGTCCCAACTTATGTCCTACTTAAAGTCCTAATTATTCTCCCATCCCTGGATATAGAAGGCAACCCACGCTCCTACAGACGGATTCTGCCCATTCGATCTTCCCTGGAGCCTGGATCAACGTGGTACAGAGAATGTCAGCGACAGGCAACGACTGGCACAGGTCCGGACACGCCCGCACGCCCCGGCCGGCAGGGGCGCCGGCCGCTTCAAATGTCCTGGCGGGGACGCTTCAGGCGGACCCCGAAACACCAGCTGACGCGGGGCTCTCAAGCAATCCCGTTGAGTCCAGACTCGCTTCGAGCACCTTTACGATCACGCGATTGAGGCTGACCTGCTCGGCCGCTGCGAGATTGTGCAAGGCCCGGTGGAGATCCGGCGGCATCCTGACAACGAGCCGACCCGAAAAGGGCTTGTCGGGTGAGCGGCCTGTCACCTGGCAGAGTTCGAGATAGTCGTCGATCGAATCACGAAAGGCCTGCTTGATCTCTCGAGCCGAGCGCCCCTGGAAGGTCACGACATCCCTAAGCCCGCTGACCTCACCGTAGAAGATCTCCTCGTCCGCGTCGAACTTCACCGAGCCCGAGTATCCTTGATAAGAGAGCATGCTAGTCCTCCTGAGGTTCGATGCCAGCCGTGGTCAGACTCATCTCTATGATATCACTAATTGATACTACATGAATTCGACCATGGAGCTGAAGCAAGAGGGGTGACCGGGTGCTTGCATGTCTTGAGCTCTAGACGTAGAGCCGCGCGTGAATCTCGCGATTGGGAGGGTCTCGGAAGGCTCAACCCCCGCCCCTGCATCCCCCACCCATCCGGCTCCAGAATCGGCTGGCACTTCTTCGGGCGGCTGGCATTTCTTCGGCAGGGCAGCGGATCGAGCGATCCGTAACCTCAGAGGGGTCTGTAGGGCAGGCCAGTGACTTCCAACACGCCCTTCATCGGCACCCCGCCTGGTGGCGCTGAGTCGGAGGAGTATATGCGCGTCGCTGAGCCGTCGAATCGCAGCTTGAGAGTCATGGGTCCATTGCCTTCGACCGACAATTCCTCGAGCGTTACCTCGGGGCCGAAGTGCTGCATCCACTCATACTCGATGCCGGAAAGACGCGGATTCAATGTGATTCCTCGAGATTGAATCATTTCCAGTTCCGTGCGGTCGTCGCTGAGGAAGAACTCCACCCAGACTGACGATCGGGTCGGGTCGCCTGTCTTGGGCAGGGCAAAGATGATGATCTTGCCCCCCACCCCCTCCGTTGTGCCACCATGCCAGTACGCGACGGGCTTGGAGCCCTCGGCAATGAGGTTAGAAGCGTCGTTGCTCGTCATTCCCTCGGGAACCGGGTGGATGTCGAATCGTCCGACGCCGTCGATCTCCACGAAGCCGATCGGTGCGGGCAGCTCGCCGGCGTCGGAGCCTTCCTGAGCACTCAGCCCAGTCAGGGGTACGAGGCCCAGTACTGCCAGGAATGTCGAAACTGGTACCCAGGTCTTGATAAACGTGCCCATGTGACCTCCTCAATCAGTTGCGTGCCTTTGGCTGGTAGAACGGAATACTCTACACGACCCGCCAAGCCTTGCTCTTGAGCGGCTGCAGGTGGTGGTGCATGTGGACGCCCAAGTCTTGGAGGACCCCGATGCGCCCGGAGTTTCCATGCTGGAGGACGGCACAGACGTTTCCACGGAAACGTCTCTGAGCGGGCGGGGACAAGCCCCGCCCCTGCATCCCCCACCCATCCGGCTCCAGAATCGGCTGGCACTTCTTCGGGCGCGGGTACAGAGAATGTCACCGACAGGCAACGACTGGCACGGGTCCGGACACGCCCGCACGCCCCGGCCGGCAGGGGCGCCGGCCGCTTCAATGGGTGGAGAACACACTTCTGGGTTGAGCTTCCAAGCCGCATTGGCGTCTACAAAGGGTGATGCCCAAGGTGGGATGTGTGTCTACTTGACGAGTTGGAAAAGTATGGCCATACTTTCGAGGATGACTGGCGAGAAGATCAAGGCAACCTACTCGCTCGATGTCGAGACGGTCAGGGACCTGGAGCGGATGGCGAAACGACTGAAGATCTCCAAGTCCGCTGCTCTGAGACGAGCCATTCGAATGGCAGTCGGGTCTGAACCCAGAGCTGGCGAGGATCAACTCTCAGCACTCGACGAGCTGCAGCAGTCGCTCGATCTCGCCCCCGAGGATCTGCGCGAGTGGGAAGAGAAGAACCGGGAGTTGCGCCGACGGTCTTCGCGGCTATAGCCAATGAGCCTGACCCCTGTCCACCTCGATACGAGTTTCCTCATCCGAGCTCTCCGGCCTGGCACCAGGCAAGACCAGATGCTGCGAGCGCTCCTCGAGGCGAGTCGAGAGTTGGCCATGAGCTCGATCGCCTGGGCCGAGTTCCTCTGCGGCCCGCTCAACGATCGACAGCTCGCAATCGCCCGCCGCATCACCTCCGAGCTCATCCCCTTCACCGACAAAGATGCCGCCCTGACCGCAGAGCTCTTCAACGAATCCGGTCGCCGCCGGAGCTCACTGACCGACTGCATGATCGCTGCCACTGCTCTGCGCTGCAATGCTCGGCTCGCCACTGCCAACCAGGCAGACTTCAAACGCCTGCGCGTTGCGTTGGTCGAGTAGCGACACCGGGAAGAAGAAAAGCCAGGTCCAGATCGGCGAATGTCCCAGGTCGGCTTAGGTCCGGCCACCTCAGTCTTGGCTCGCCCAGCTGACTGGGCGCTCGAAGCAGAGATTTCACGTTCGTCTCTGAAACAGCCCGCCGTTTCCGCGGAAACGTCTGAAGGCGGGGCAAGCCCCGCGCCTACATCCCTGCTGTAGTCAGGTCAGTCTGGCTGAAGTCGTTGCCGACGAAGAGGAGTGGCTGGCCGGCCAGCTTGGCGGTGGCATAGGTGAGACAGTCACCAAAGTTGAGCCCGGCCGGATGACGGCCACGGCCAAACCGCAGGAAGGCTTCTCGAGCCTCCCGGCCATGCGCTGCGGTGAATGGCAGGACGACGAGATCGAGGTCTTCCAGGAGGCGCGAGAGGATCGCTCGGGAGGCTTCTCCGAGCTTGGCGCCGAGGACGATTCCGGTCTCGGCCAACGTCGGAGCTCCGATGGCAGCGACCTCGGCTTCGGCCAGGGAATCGAGGATCTGCTCGGCTTCCGGCTCACGGAAGACCAGCGCGATCAAAGCAGAGCTGTCGAGGATCATGTGCCGTCCTCGCCGATTCCGAGGATCTGTTCGCGCTCGTGCTTGGACGGGCCCTTGCCGATCAGGTCACTGGGAATCTGGGGCCAGATCTCTTCCTCGAACAGGCGCTGCAGGATCTTCCGCCTCGCTTCCGTCTTGTAACCCGAGGAATCTGCTCGTCCCTCGTACTCGACCGCACTCTCGCGCACCTCGCTGACCTGGGATCGACGCGCGCCACTCAGGATTCGCTGGGTGTCGTCGTCCATCGTCTCGAGTGGCACCAGGCGGGCGACTGGCCGACCGTGCCGAGTCAGAACGATGGTCTCTCCATTCTCGACACTTCGAACGCACTCGGCGAAGTGAGCCTTGGTATCGCCGATGCTGCGACTCTCTGGATTTCGGTCCTTCATGAGCCTATTTTGACCTGAAGAGTCATACAGGTCAATTTAGCGGCCTGTGGGGCCGAGACGCCAGCCGCTTCAACCGTTCTCCTCAGTCGCCAAGCACGGCGACGATCCGCAAGGGACCGCCGCTGCCGCCCTTGATCTTCATGGGCAGTGCGATGACCGTGAAACCGGAGAGGGGTAGCTGGTCGAGATTGGCGGCGTAGTAGAAGCCGGCGTCGGTGGTCCCGGCGCTCAGCACTTCGAGCTCGATGTCTTCGGCGCAATAGTCCTCCCCCGTGCCGCCTTCGCCGAGTCTGGCGGTGACACGGAAGTGGGAGATGGTGGTACGGATCAAGTGGCGTGATTCTAACCTGAGAGGACGGGGTGGACTCTTGCCGGTCGGATATCCTCTCGTCGTCACCGCCCGGGACCCGCCCATGAGAGACATCGCTCGCCTCGCTCCCTTGCTCCTGCTGCTCACCGCCTGCACAACGGGTCGGGCGCGCCAGCCTGAGAGTGTGGAGCTGACCATCCTCACCTGGAACATCCTGCACGGCGCCAGCGCCGAGGGCGAGCTCAATCTGGAAGCCAAGGGCAGGTACATCTCGGAGCAGGACGCCGATGTCGTCTTCCTGCAGGAAGTCGATGAGGGCTGCGAGCGCTCGGAAGGGGTCGACCAGATCGCCTTGCTGGGCCGGATGACTGCGATGGATGCCGCCTTCGGATCGTTCATGCCCTACCAGGGCGGCCGCTACGGCCTGGGAACGCTCAGCTCGTTGCCGGTTCGAGAGACTCGGTCGGTGAGACTTCCCGACGGAGACGAGCCGAGGGTGGCACTCTTGCGCGAGGTCGAGGTACTCGCGCGGCCGCTGCTTGCAGTCAACCTCCACCTGAACTGGACGAAGGACGACACCTTCCGCTACGCCCAGGCCCGCGCCCTGCTGGCCGAGCTCGAGACTCTCGATCTACCGATGATTGTGGCCGGGGACTTCAACGACACCCCCGACAGCCGCACCATGAAGGCGTTCTTTGCCGCCGGGTTCGAGCCGGTCGAGGCGCCCGGGCCGAGTTGGAATGCCCGCGCGCCGAGTGTCGACATCGATCACATTCTCGTGCGAAGCGGCCATGGACTGCGGCTCGCGCCCCTCGGAGGCGAGGTCCTGGAGGAGCGTGCCCTTTCCGATCATCGGCCCGTCCGCGGCCGGATCCGGGTGCGGACCAGCGACCCGGGGGCGTCTCACCCCTGATCGGCGATCATGGTCAGGACTTCCGCCTTCGCCCAGCTTGGCGGTGATTCGGTAGTGGGAGAGCGTCTTGCCGATCAAGTCGAGTGATTCTAACCTGCAGGTCGAGCGAGCAGTATCCGAGTATCTTTCAATTGCCCAGGGTGATACAGTCCGCGCACTGTCAGTCAACTGACATTCCGGCGGCATCGCAGTTTCAGGCACCGTTTCGGGTGCCATCGAGACGCGTGTGCTCGCCACAACCCAAGGAGATGCTATATGCGCAATGTAATTTTCGTACTCGTTCTATCCCTGATGATCGGTCTTCCCGTTTATGCGGACAGCCACGACAAGGTTGCGGATGAGGTCATCGCCCTCGCCAAGGCCCAGTGGGCCGCGGGCATCGCGAAGGACACCGCCAAGCAGATTTCCTTTCTCGCCGACGATTACACCGAGTTCAACGCTGGCTACCCGACTCGGCTCGACGGCAAGGAGCTCAACGCCACTCTCTACCGAGCTGCCGATATGGGAGAAGCGAAAACCCTGGTGTCGGACATGGTGAATGCCAAGGTCCAGGTGTACGGCGACGTGGCGATCCTGACCTATAACTTCATCGGATCGGGCATGACCGTAGACGGCGAGGTCGAGCCCAATCTGGCCAAGTCGACTCGCGTCTACGCCAAGATCGACGGCGCCTGGAAGCTGGTGCACGCCAACTTCGCTCCGGTCAACTGATCCTTCCCGCTGTCTGTACCACCCACGACAAATAGTAGGAGACCGGGCATCACAAACGGTCTTCCGCGAGTGGCCCGAGAGGGCCACTCGTTTCCTTTTTCGGTAGTGACGATCGGGCGGCCCCTCGCCTTCGTCGATCAGACAGGAAGGCCACGTCGAGTGCCCCAAATGCGGTAACACGGAGCTCGCTGACGATCTGCTTGGGGGGGTGAGGGGCCGGCCGGTTTGATACTCGGGAGTGTCGCCACGGCCTATCTGAAATAGATCGTAACAATCGTGGCTGCAACCTAGACATTACAATCATGGGTGGAGGTCACAACATCATGCGAAAGTCCTTCACCCTCGAGTACTGGCGTGACGAGGAGTGGTTCGTTGGGCGCCTACAGGAGGTGCCCGGAGTCTTCAGTCAGGGTGAGACCCTGGAAGAGTTGGAGCAGAACATCCGCGACGCCTACGAACTGGTAGCCAGCGATCAGGCGCCACCGAAGACTTCACACGAGACGCACTGCAAGGAGATCGAGGTCGAGGTGTGAAGAGGCGCGCTTTCCTGCAAGAGCTAGGGCGCGCCGGGTGCTCTCTCAAACGACACGGGAAGCGTCACGACTTGTACTTCAATCCTGCGACCGGGAGAACGGCTCCCGTTCCACGACATTCCGAAATCAGAGACAGCCTTTGTGAGCTGATCCGGGCCCAGCTCGGCCTGAGTTGAAAGGTGGGGCTTGCCCCGCCCCTACTCACTAGAAGCACAGTGTAGAATCCCCGCACATCTCCGTGCAGGTAGCGCGAGGGTACTTCAGGAGGTCTGATGATCGGGACGACTCTGTCTAGTTTCAATATCACCGCCAAGCTCGGTGAGGGCGGCATGGGAGAGGTCTATCGTGCCGAGGACACCAAGCTGGGCCGCGACGTGGCGATCAAGGTGTTGCCCGAGGCCGTCGCCAACGATCCCGAGCGCCTGGCCCGTTTCGAGCGTGAGGCAAAGGTGCTGGCCGCGCTCGACCACCCGAGCATCGCAGCGATCTACGGCCTGGAGGAAGTCGACGGCCGCCAACTGCTGATCATGCAATTGGCCGAGGGCGAAACCCTGCAGGAGCGCATTGCGAAGGGACCCGTTCCCTTGGACCAGGCCCTGCCGATCGCGTTGCAGATTGCCGAGGCAGTGGAGGCGGCGCACGAAAAGGGGATCATCCATCGCGACTTGAAGCCCGCCAACGTGAAGGTCACCAGCGATGGACAGGTCAAGGTCCTGGACTTCGGACTGGCCAAGGCGCTGGAAGAGGAACGAGAGCAGGGTGACATGGCGAATTCACCCACGCTGACTGCCGCGGCAACCCAGGCCGGGCTCATCATGGGTACCGCCGGTTATATGAGCCCGGAGCAGGCATCAGCGCAGATGGCGGACCGCCGCGCGGATGTCTGGTCGTTCGGCGTGGTGCTCGCTGAGATGATCAGCGGCCAGCAGCAGTTCGGCGGCGAGACCGTATCGCATGTCCTCGCAGCCGTCCTGCAAAAGGACCCCGACTGGGACCAGCTGCCCGACGATCTCCCCCGACCGATTACAGAGCTCATCAAGCGCTGCATGCGCAAGGACCCCAAGCAGCGCCTGCAGGCCATCGGCGATGCCCGGGTGGTCATCCAGGACTACATGGCCGACCCAGCCGCCTTCGCACTCGAGACGCCTGCAGCCGTGGCCGCGACTCAGAAGCAGCCGCGATGGAGGGCCGCTCTGCCGTGGGCGCTCGCTGTGCTTGCCGCCATCGCCGTCGCTGCCCTCGCCTTGTGGCCCGAGCCTCCGCCACCGATTCTCAAGGCGACGATTCCGCCGCCGGAGAGTGCCGGGTTCCACCTCAACGGACTCAACCCGGGACCTGCGGTCTTTTCACCCGATGGGTCCATGATCGCTTTCTCGGCCACCGACAGCGACGGCGTCGTGCGGCTTTACGTGCGCTCGCTGGGCGCGTCACAGGCGCATCTCCTGTCGGGTACGGAAGGGGCCCAGTACCCGTTCTGGTCACCCGACTCCCGCTGGGTGGGGTTCTTCACCCAGGAGGATGGCACTCTCAAGAAGATCGACTCTGCCGGCGGACCACCCTTGACTCTCTGCGATGCCACCGATGGCAAGGGCGGAACCTGGAATCGGGATGGTGTGATCCTCTTTACACCGAACTCCGGGGACCCGATCCATCGCGTCTCGGCTGCAGGGGGTGAGTCGGTGGCGATCACCGAGATCGACGAAGAGATCCACAATTCGCACCGTCACCCACGATTCCTTCCCGATGGGCGGCGGTTCCTGTTCGTGGCGCGGGGAGCCGGCTCCAAACCGAGCACCGTCATGGCCGGTTCCCTCGACGGTGATGAGCCGCGTCCGGTCATCGAGTCACCGATTCAGGCCGAGTTCGCCTCCGGCCATCTGCTCTTCGTCCGCGACACGACGTTGATGGCTCGCCCCTTCGACGCCGACAAGCTCGATTTCACCGCGGAGGCGATTCCCCTGGCCGAAGATGTCCTGCGGATCTCGGCCGCATCCCTGGCGGTGTTTTCCTCCTCGGAGAACGGATTCCTGCTCTATCAGACCGGCTCGGCGGTTGCCGGCACCACGATCGAGTGGAGAGACCGCAACGGCCAGATCTCGGGTAGCCTCGGTGAGCCGGCAGTCGTCCGAGCGGCCATCATCTCACCCGACGACACCATGGCTGCTGTCGTCCAGGTCGAAGAGAGCGGTTCCTACGACATCTGGATGCAGGACATCGAGCGCGATCTGCGAACCCGATTCACGTTCGATCCGGGAGTCGAGTACTGGCCGGCATGGTCGAGTGACAGCCGGTACCTCTATTTCTACTCGGATCGTGATGGCACCGGCGATATCTATCGCAAGGCCGTCGGTGGCGTCGGAGAGGTCGAGCTCGTGTATGAATCGGAGCTCGACAAGTTCCCAACGAGCATCTCTCCCGATGGACGCTATCTCGCCTACACCACTCCGAATCCAGACACCCAGATGGACCTGTTTGTCTTACCGCTAGAAGAAGGTGGCGAGCCGTTTCCATTTCGACAGACCGAGTTCAACGAGGCAGCTGGCATGATCTCGCCGGATGGTCGCTGGATTGCCTACACCTCCACTGAGTCGGGAGACTGGCAAGTCTACGTATCGACCTTCCCGGAACCGGGTCGCCGGTGGCAGGTCTCGACCAACCCTGCGAGCTACGCGTTCTGGCGGGCCGATGGTCGAGAGCTCGTCTATACCGAGTTGACCGGTGATCTGGTGTCGGTCGAGGTCGACCCGACCGGGGACACCTTCGAGATCGGCCAGAGCCAGCCCCTCTTTCCGATCGCGCCGAGCGCCGCCGGCGGCTCCTGGTTTTCCATCACAGCCGATGCCGAGCGCATGCTGGTGGTCCCGAGTCAGGCTCAGCAGGGAGACAACCTGCTGAACCTGGTGGTCAACTGGCCCGCCGAGCTCGAGCAGCGAAGGTAGGAACAGCTGCCCGGGCGCCGGCCCCTCCTCTACTCTTCTCGGCATCGGGATTGCTATTCAGATAGGCAGGCAGGTTGGCTTCGGTCCGGCCCAGGACACTGACAGCCCTTGACAGTGGGGTGCGGGACCATGAGTCGTGGCCGAACTCGACCTCTGGCTTGGTCGCCCATCGACTCTCATAGGAGACAGATGCCATGCGAACAGCTCTTGCCATCGCCGTCATAGCCCTGGTCAGCCTTGCTATCGTCACAGGACCAACCGGGGCACAGACCACCACTGAGACCGGGTCCGGCACGAGTCAGCAGCTCGGCTCGACGACGTTCTACAACGGCCGGGTGACCAGTGGCACCGATACGACGATCTGGTCCGGCACTTCCCAGCAGCTCGGGCCGTTCACCTACCACACGTTTCGAGGCAGTGACGGGCAGTTCACCACGGGCACGACACAGCAGCTTGGGCCCTTCGAGTACCACAACTTCCGCAACAGTGACGGTACGACCACCAACGGCACCTCACAGCAGCTCGGGCCCTTCACCCATCACAATTTCCGCAGCAACGATGGGGGCAGGACGACGGGAACTTCGCAGCGGCTGGGGCCCTTCGAGTACCACAACTTCCGCGGCAGCGATGGCAGCACGACCACCGGCTCTTCGCAGGAGCTGGGCACGACAACCTTCTACGACTTCACGAAGACCGAGCCGATCGCACCGCTCCCGGATCCGTTCGACAGCCTATGGGGTGAAGATCCGGACGAATAGCGCTTTCAGCAGTCCTATCTCAGAGCCTCGGTACCATCGTCCAGGTGATTGCGGCCGCGATCGTCGGCGCTCAGTCCGCCAGATCACTTAGACTTCAGTCCATGTCCGACTACTACGAGTATGGTCCGCAGGTGCAGCTGTCAGGTCCGATCGTGGTCTCGGGCTACCTGGCGGACTTCACGCGCAGTGTCACCTATCGAGCCTCCGCCCATCTCGGGCTGACCTACTACGACATCGACCGTCTCGTGGAGCACGAGGCAGCGATGGAGATCGGCCGGATTCTCTTGGAGGAAGGAGAGGCGGCCTATCGCGAGGTCGAGTCGCAGTGTCTCGCACGAG
>JBATEX010000071.1:0-63082 GCA_049664225.1 Thermoanaerobaculia bacterium | reverse complement strand
TCACGTTGCCCTTGAGGGCGAAATCCTTGAACTCCGACATCATGCTCATCATTCCTCCTCCCAAATAGTTCTACCTTGCTTCCACCATCGACGTTTGCGAGTCGAGGCGTTGCACGGGCTCTCGTTGATACCTACACCGCCACGAGTCTAACGCAGCGGGAAGTACGCAATCTCGACCACGGTTGCGGCGCCTTGTTGTGACATTAGACCAATGCTCCCCCGAATTGTCACATGCTGGCTTCGTGAACCTTGACTCAGGCGCTAGCATCGCAGAGACGGACACCCACGAGATTGAGGCAGCCTCGTGTGACTTTGAGGGTCGCCGACGGTCAAAATACTGAGAGACGCGTTGCTCTCCGCAAC
Source organism: Thermoanaerobaculia bacterium (assembly GCA_049664225.1). Taxonomy (GTDB): domain Bacteria; phylum Acidobacteriota; class Thermoanaerobaculia; order Multivoradales; family JAHEKO01; genus JAUVRX01. The sequence goes on along the minus strand of JBATEX010000071.1, from coordinate 62,719 downwards.
TGGACCCGAGAGGGGTCAGGAGAGTAGAAGCTACAGTAGACTTGGGGACGTTTCAGCCTCCGGACGTTGACAACCAATCAGGGTGCCGGTTTGGATCGAGACACCGAAATACCAGATGAACAAATGGTGGAGCATTGCGTCCGGGCACCAGGCGGTGACGTCAGTGCCTTCGAGTATCTGGTGAAGAGGCACCAAGACCGGGTTCTCGCCAACTGTCGCTATCTAACCGGTTCATCCGTGGAAGCCGAAGACCTGGCCCAAGAAGTCTTCGTCAAGGCCTTCTTCGGGCTACGTGGCTTCGAACGGCGCTCCAAGTTCTCGACCTGGCTGCAACGAATCAAGATCAACCACTGTCTGAACTTCAACAAGAAACGGCGCCGGGTCACTTTCGTCAGCGTAGATGCTCCAGAAATGGCGTCCGAGCCCGATCTCCAAACGGCACCGCAAGCCGAGCGCGCAGTCGTTTCCAAGGATCAGCGTCAACGAATCGAAGCGATTCTCGACGAGATGTCCGAGAACCTGAGAGTGCCCTTGATCCTGCGCGATTCCGATGGCTTGTCCTATGCCGAGATCGCCGAGCAGCTCGAGCTCTCGCTCTCGGCGGTGAAGATGAGGATCAAGCGAGGCCGGGAAGAATTCGGCTGCCGCTACCGTTCGGGCCTCGAGGGCGCGGGAGGTGACGGTGGCCAGTAACGAGGATCACACACGGGAATCGGACTTGTCCGAGACAGAGATGGGGGCGCCGATCCGCGAGCTGGCGGATCTGCGCGTGCCACCCGACAGCGGCTTTTTCGGACGCATTCGGGGCAGCATAGAACGTCGCCGGCTCGGCTCCGAGCTGACGGATCTGGGTTGGAACGGGGTGCTTGCGGTGATGGTCCAGTTTCTCGACTTCGCAATCCAGATCATCACCGGCTCCGAAACCGAGAACAAGAGGAGATAGGAAATGCAAGAGACTCTTGCCATCAAGGATCAACTGCTGGCCACCTTCGGGCGTCTTGTCACTGGAATCATCGAGGTGACGCCGAAGATCATCGTTGGAATCCTGCTGCTACTGGTGGCTCTGGTGGTTGCCAAGGTCATCGAGAAGATCCTGCAGGTCGGACTGAAGCGACTTCGCTTCGATTCGCTGTTGGCTCGCCCGGGTATCGATCAGAGTCTGCAGCGGATGGGACTGCGCCAGCCAATGAGCCAGGTCATTCCGCGCCTGGTCTATTTCCTGCTGCTGTTCTTGTTCGCCCGCGCTGCGGCCGACGCCCTCGGTTTGGACGCTGTTGCGCAGGCCATCGGCTCTTTCCTCTCCTACGTACCCAACCTGGTTGCGGGCATCTTGATCCTGCTCTTGGGGAGCGTCGGAGGGCAGTTCGCCGGCAAGACCGTGGCTCAGGCCTCAGAAAGCGCGGGAATCGAGTACGGATCGACTCTCGGTCGATTGGTCTCGGCCCTCGTGATGTTCGTGGCCGCGATCATGGCTCTCGGCCAGCTGCAGATCGAGACCGACATCATCGGCGTCGTCACCACTTGTTTTCTCGCTGGCCTGGCACTGGCATTCGCTCTTTCCTTTGGCCTGGGATCCAGGGACATCTCACGCAACATCATCGCGGGGTTCTACGCTCGCAAGGTCTTCGAGCTGGGTGAAGAGATGGAGATCGCTGGCGAAAGAGGCGTGCTACGCGCGATCACGCCCACCCAGACTCTTCTGGAGCGGGATGGCCGAACCGTCGCGATTTCGAACGGCGTCTTTCTCGAGCAGGTCGTGAAGCAGTAGTCCAGCGGCGGGGTCAGGCAGCGATCCACGAGCGGCCTACGATCGATCCTTGCGCCCGTTGGAATCCTATCTCACGGCAGACTTCCATCTCGCCAGGGGTTTCGACGCCCGTGGCGATCGACACCGCGCCTACTGAGCGGATGAACTGCAAGATCGGACTGACAATCTTGGCTCGAGAGCTCTCTCGCTGATCGAGGCCGCGTACCATCTCGGGTGCGAACTTGACAAAATCCGGTGGCGCCGTGGCGAGCTCGAGCAACCGCGAGCGCCCCTCCCCGAAACCATCGAACGCCACGCCTACGCCGAGTGCTTTCAGACTCGAGCGGAGCTTCGAGAAGGCCACCGGGGTGAGCTCTGCTTGCGGGTGGATCTCGACAACCAACGCGAGACCCGGGTAGCGCTCGGCGGATTTCGCAAGAGACTCCAAAAGTTGATCCGGCCGGGCAAGCTCCCTAGGGTGGGTATGAACGAAGAGTCGTCTGGGTTCGACCCGGCTGGCAGTCTTCCCCAGGCCGTACTGACGAAGCCAACGGCTCAGCTCAACGGCCAATCCCATCGAATCGGCTCGCTGAGAGAGGCTCTTGATTCGAGCTCCGAAGGAGTCAGAGCGGGCTCGAGCCCGCAGTTCGTGCCCAACGCATTCCGAGGTTTCGAGATCGACGATCGGTTGCACGGCGGTGAGCACGGTTGCCGTCGCCAGCAGATTATCGAGCGAGGCACGCGAGAACGGCGATCTGGGCACCTCGGCAGTCGGCAGGGTCGCGGCGTTGATCATGATCCCTCGAAGCTCTGAGTCGTGGTCTTCTTCTCTACTGATCACTTGGACCCCGACAGATGACGAAAGTCACATAGCGACCCGGCTATGTTCGCCGCGCTTCCAAAGGGCCGAGTTGGGATGCAAGACCAACAGCCCCGATTCCGGTCTGACGACCGGGATCGAGAACTGTCTTTCTTCTCTTCACAGAGGGTTACGACTCGACTGAGTCGTCCACGACCTGCTTGGCTGCCTAGCTGGGGTCCTCTGTCACGTCTGTCGGCGCGTCGGCAACCTTGTCGGCGCCGCCCATCACCTTGTCCTTCAAGTCGCCGGCCTTGTCCGCGACCGCGTCGCCGAGATCCTCGGCCTTGTCCCAGGCCTCGCTGCCTACTTCCTTGACCTTGTCCGCGACCGCTTCTCCGACACCCTCGGCTTTGTCCCAGGCCTCGCTCCCAACTTCCTTGACCTTGTCGGCTGCTGCCTCACCCGCCTCCTTGGCCTTGTCCGCAGCGTCGCCGACGACCTCCTTGGTCGACTCCCACAGGCTCTTCTTTTCTTCTGTCATTGCATGATCCTCCTTGTTCCGAATCTGAAGTTCCAAGCTATTTGAATAGGCTGCCGAGCAAGCTCGACCCCATCTGCGCCACTTCGTCCATGACGCTGCCGTCATCGTCCGAATCCAGCAACCGGGTCAACATGTCCACGGCCTGAGGTGACCTCTGGCGGACGGCCTCGCGCTCCATCCCGAGCATGTCGGCCATGCCGGAAGCATCGAGGCTCTGCTGCCGTTGGGTGCGTCCTAAGGCACCCATGATCAACGGCGCGACCATGGCGAGGATCTTGGCCACCGAGGCCGCGTCGACCCCGGAGCTCTGGCTCAGGGCCGTTTCCACTCTGCTCTGCCGGTCTCCCAGTGCGTGGCGCAGGACTCCGGCACCCGACTCGACGCCTTCGCCACTGCCGAGGAATCCCGCGACGTCATCGAGGATACTGCCGTCATGATCGCGGTCCAGAGCACCGAGCAGGGCGGCAGCCCCTGCGGTGGAACCACTGTTTCGAGTCAGGGCACCCAGCACCGCTGGAACTGCGCCGCCGACTACCTTCGAGACATCTTCTTCACCCAAACCCAGGGTCTGGCTCATCTGACTGATGCCGCCACCCTGGAGCTGCTGCATGACCAAATCTAGTACTCCTGCCATCGGGCTCCTCGCTTTCTCTGAAGTCTCTTAGTCCTTCAGGATGAAGGTGACCTTCATATTGACGCGATAGGCGACGATCTTCCCACCGTCGACCTCGACCTTCATCTCGTTGACCCAGGCACCCTTGACCTCGTCGAGGGTCTTGCTGGCACGCTGGATACCTTGCTCCACTGCGTCCTTGAAGCTCTCTGGTGAGCTGGCTGTGATCTCCGTAACTTTGGCTACGGGCATGGTCTTTCTCCTTTCCTGTCAATGAGACATCTATAGTGCAACTTCAACCTAGTGACCAAAGAGGGAACGAAAAGTCACATTCCCCTCCTAAGGAGGGTAGTACCTCTCACTCGTCAGGTATAGTCCCAGGTCGTCAATCTTGGGTGCCAGGTACATGTCCTCAGCCGGCGATGATGCTCTGGAAACGAACTTGACCGACTCCGTGACTACCCCACGGCTCGGGCAGCCCGCCCTGACCGTGATCCTGCCAACTATCGACAATTACCAACGGATCAAGAAGACCCTCGCACACCTGCAGGCCCAAACCGCCCGCTCAGAGATCGAAGTCCTGATCGTCGCCTCCTCCGAGGAAGCGCTGCGGCTCGACCCAGCGGCAGCCGAGGGGTTCTTCGATCTACGGGTCATCGAGGTTGGAGAGATCCAGTCCCTCGCTGCGGCGAAATCCCTGGCAGCGGTCGAGGCCAGGGCGGACTGGGTGGTCTTCGGTGAAGATCACTCATGGCCGGAGCCGGGCTGGGCGGAGGCACTCATCGCGGCCCATCGCGAGGGCTATGCAGTAGTCGGTCCCATCATTCGCAACGCAAACCCGGGATCGACGCTCAGTTGGACAAACTACCTGGCCTGTTTCAGCCGCTGGAGCCACACCGGCCTGGCCGGTAAAGTGTCTCAGACCCCCTGGCACAACAGCTCCTACAAGCGTGAACTCCTTCTGGAGCGCCAGGCTAATCTGCCGCGTCTCCTGGCCGTCGAAGGGATCCTCCAAGACGAGCTGCGGGAAGAAGGGCACCGCCTGTATCTGCTCCCCGGGGTTGCTACAGACCATGTGAACATCTCCCGCCTCAGCGCCTGGATCCTGCAGGCCTTCTGGGGAGGCAAGCTCTACGGAGGCTCCAGAATCGAGGGTGAGGACTGGGGCGTTTTTCGGCGCCTGGCCTATATCTGCGGAATGCCTCTGATTCCCATGCTCCGATTCAAGCGTCTGCTGCCAGAGATCAGGCCGCTGACCAGGCAACACTCCCTGATGCCGCGGATCTTGCCCGCCCTCGTGCTCAACCTCATCATCCACGCAGTGGGCGAAGTCACCGGCTATGCGTTGGGCAAGGGTGATGCCGAAAACCAATACCTCGAGTTCGAAGCCCGGAGATTCGAAGCGATCACCCAGGAGGATCGCGATGCTCTGGGTATCGAGCTGTCGGGATCAGGCCGCTGAGCACCCTGAACCTTGATGAGGAATCTCCGTAGTACGGAATGAAGGGCTGGAGGGGATATGTCTCAGCTTGCGCACGACCTGCGTGCAGCCATCCGTAATATTCGGCGTCGACCACTCATTCCGATCGTGGTGGTCACAATTCTGGCGCTCGGCCTGGCGGCCTGCGTCGCCGTCTTCACCTATATCAACGGCTTCCAGCAGTCCTTTCCTGGGGTGGAGGCCCGAGGCCTCGTGCGGGTCTTCGAGGTCGAGCCCGAAGAGCCCTATCAAGACATCTCCTATCTCGATTTTCTGGACTATGCGGCGGCAAACAGCTCGGCTGGAGATGGAGTATTCGCCGGGCTGGCCGCGGCTCAGGCCTACTACGCGGCGAGCGTGCGCCATGCCACGGAGACAGGAGTCGCTTTCCTCGAAGCAGTTTCAGGCGACTATTTCAGGGTGCTCGAGATCGAGATGGGTATCGGCCGGGGGCTGGTTGTGGACGACGACCGCCCGGGGGCCGATCCGGTGGCCGTCCTGTCTCACAGCTGGTGGCAGCGCAGCTTCGGCGGCGAAGCCTCGGTGCTCGGCAGCACCCTCTACCTCAACAATCGACCGTTCACCATCGTAGGCGTCGCAGCGCCGAGCTTCCTGGGATCGACCTCAGACACTCGACCCAACGTCTGGATTCCGATCGAGCCGTTCCAAGACCGCTATACCTCATGGGCCGCCCTGGCTGAAGACCGCAACATACCTCTCATTCGCGTTTTCGGCCGCCTCCGGACCGGCGTCCGAAAGAACAAAGCACTCGAACAGCTCGCCCTCACCGCCGCGGGGCTCGATGAGGCCTACCCTGGAAGGACTGCTCCGCGCCGATTGCGAGTGGGTACAGCGACGTGGATCGATCCTCGCGACCGCCTCGCCGAGCTGCCGACGCTGCGGCTGATGATGGTGACCGCGGGCGGGCTGCTACTGCTGACCTACGCGAACGTGGCGAATCTGCTCCTATCGGTAGCACTGCGGAAGCAGCAGGAGTTGGCCATGCGAGCTGCCCTCGGGGCCTCCTCGGGTCGGCTCCTGAGACAGGTCCTCACCGAGAGTGTGCTCCTGTCGACAATCGCAGGAGCCATAGCCCTGCTACTCGCAGGCCCACTCAGCACCCGGTTGGGGTCGTATTTCGCACGGCCGAGCGTCTGGGGCGCCAACGTCTCTCGTGAAGTCTCCGTCGATCTGCGAGTAGTCTTCTTCGCTCTCGTTATCTCTATCCTCACAGGACTCGTGGCGGGGCTTTTGCCGGCACTCAGGGCTTCCAGGAGAAGTCTGATGCCGGCGCTGCAATCCGACTCCGTCATGTCCGGCGGTGGACACCGACGTCTTTGGGGCCACCGTCTGCCCGGCGTACACGATCTGTTGGTCTCCTCTCAAGTCGCCCTTTCTGTCGTGCTCCTCGTCGTCGCGGGTCTTGCTCTGCGCACGCTCTCCAACGTCAGCAGTCTCGATCCGGGGTTTTCCTACGACAGCCTCGTGGGCACTCACATCTCGACAAGCAGCACCCAGCTGAAACCGGAAGGCCGAGAAGAGTTCTTCCGGGAGCTTCGGGAACGGCTCTCCGAAGAGCCCTGGGTGCAATCCGTAACGATCGCGGACAACGCTCCGCTTTCCCCGCAGAGATCCGGCGAGATGAGGGTCGAAGGCCAGAGCGATCTCGTCACTATTGTCCAGTCGAAAGTGGTGCCAGGCTTCTTCGACACCTTACAGGTCGAGGTTCTAGGTGGGCGGAGCTTCCTCGACACTGACACCGCCGACGCCCCCGATGTGGCCGTGATCAACGAAGAGCTGGCGCGACGCTTCTTCGCTGGCCGAGAGGCAGTGGGTGGGCGGCTCTGGCAGCCCGACCCGGAAACCGAAACCGAGCGGGAGTTCGAGATCGTCGGCGTGGTACGCAACGCAAAGCCGGAGGACTTCATCGCCGAGCCCCCTGCGGTGGTCTACTTCCCCTACGCTCAGCAGCGCTACCCGACTGGAAGCGCATTGCTGGTTTCCACCAATCTCGACCCGACTTCGGCGGTTCCAATCCTCTACCAGTGGTTGAGAGACTTCGAGCCCTTTCTTGCCATCGTCAACGTCCTGCCCTACAGCGAGGTCGTGCAGGGGTTTCTCTACACCCAACGCATGAACGCCGAGATGTTCTCGGCTCTGGCATTTCTCGGAATGGCTCTGGCAGCGATCGGTATTTTCAGCGTCGTGAGTCTGGCGGTCAGTCGTCGAAGGCGGGAGATCGGTGTCCGCATGGCTCTCGGAGCGCGGCGCTCGGACATCGGTGGACTCATCCTCCACCGTGCTTTAACACCGGTGATCCTGGGGCTCGGACTCGGTTTGGTTGTATCCCTGTGGGTGACTCGGCTGGTTCGCGGACTGCTCTATGGAGTCGAGCCCGCAGACCCAGTCAGCCTTGCCGGCGGCGCCGTCGTCCTCGTCATGGCGGCTCTCTTGGCGGCCTACTTCCCTACCCACCGCGCGGCAACGGTCGATCCGGTGGCCGCATTGCGCAACGAGTAGAGGGGATACCCAAGCACGACTCCATGAGGCTTCTTTGCCGGGATCCGAGCCCGTATTGGATTGGAGCCCTCCGGCCTGCAGAGCTGGCAGTTCGATAAGCTAACCGCGACCGAGTCGTCTGCCATGGATCTGAGACGTTGGAAGGGAGTGCGTTTCGTCCGCCGGGCTCCCACCCGAAGCGGCGAGCCGGTGAACCTTCGCGTTGCCCACATGACACTTCCCCATGTTCTGTGGTGGCACTCGCACGTTCAGCCCATCATCGATCGAGATCCAGAACGAGCGGACCGGGACTGGAACTGGTTGCTCTACGTGTCGTTCGCGACCGTTGCTGGCGGTGTCTTGGCGCGCCAACCTGCCGGCTACACAGTCGGCATCAGCGCTGAAGAAGCGGGCCACTTCATTCCCTGCGCCCTGGTAAAACTCCTGGGGCGATACCCAGCCCTGAACGCCCCGAAGCAGAAGGGCGCTTTCGTCTGGTTCATGTCCACTGCACCTGACGAGGCTCTGCTGACGATCGAGGGCCACCCTCTGGCCGAGGACCGACTCCCCAAGCGCCTGGGGAGCATTGCTCTCGACACAGCGGTTACCCATTCGTTCAACAAGAGACACCTCGGACGAACGGCTCTATACGCCGACGAGGACGGAGGTGAGGCACTTCTGGAGTGGTATGAGGGCCGGGGCATGACCGCGTTGCCTGCCGACCAGAGGCTGCCCCGCAGTCCTCGGAGATTGATCAAGCCGAGTGACGGTCGCTACTGCTACTACACGGTTGAAGCTGCCAGGGAAGCAAGCCGGAGCCTAGATCCGCTTCGGTAGCGTGAGGTAACTGCATGCCGACCCCGATTGGAGCCTTTGTAGACATCGCGGCGCGCTATGGAGAGGTGGACCCCACCAATATCGAAGCCGTCCAGCATTGGTTCAGCGAGGTGCTTCCGACCCTGCCACCCGATACCATCGAGGAGATCCTGGAAGAGCTCCTTCGGCACGACGGCATGAGCGACGACCCCCCTCCGGCGCCCGCCTATCCCAAAGACGTGCCCCTGCCTAGACTCTCCTCGAGCCCAGCAGCCCCCTTCCCTTGGCCCGCCTCCAGCTGGAGAGAGCTGCTGATCCGGCTCATGAGGCGAAACAGGGACTCCTGAGAGTCGCCCATCGACCTTCCTGTCCTTGGGGGCCTTTCAATACAAAGACCGGGCTTGGTCTCTTGATGGGGAGGTAGGCCCCCGCTGGGGTCACTTCGTCCGACAACGACGAGACGATTCGTATAATTTGGAGCCGTGAATTACCCTAAATCTTGGCCAACTCTGGCACTGACTGTCAGCCTGCTCGCTGCCGGCTGCGGACTCGACGACGCCAAGCGCAACCCAGTCACAGCCTCCCAAAAGCCCCTGGCACCCTCCGGGGCGATCGAGGTGGTGATCGAGCTCGACACGCCGCCGGGCAACGTCACGGTGGCACCTGATGGACGCGTCTTCTTCACGTTTCATCCGGCCGCAAAGCCGGCCTTGCATGTCGCCGAGGCTCTACCCGATGGGAACTTCGAGGTCTTCCCGGATGACGCGTGGCAGGAGCCACGGGAGGACGGCCCCTACTTCGTCTCGCCTCTATCCTTGAGGGCCGACCGAAAAGGAAGGCTCTGGGTGCTCGACCATGGAGACTTCGGCAAGGAGACGCCCAGCCTCACCGCCTTCGACATCGCCTCTCGAGTGATGGTCCATCGGGTCGAGTTCCCGAAAGACATCGCCAATTGGGGCTCGATGCTGAACGACTTTTGGGTCGACGACGAACGGGAGATCGTCTACATCGCCGACACAAGCGCCTACGATTTCGACCCCGCATTGATCGTCTACGACATCGCTTCGCAAGGTGCCACCCGTTTCTTGGAGGATCACCATTCGGTGAAGCCCGAGGACCACCACATGGTGGTCCAAGGCCTCTACATCAAGGTTTTCGGCCTTCCCCTGCAGGTGGCTGTCGACTCGATCGCGCTGTCAGCCGACGGCTCGACGCTCTACTTCGGTCCCATGACCGGATCTCGCATGTACCGGATCGATACCGAGTCGCTTCGCGAACCAAGACTCGACAGAGCGGAACTGGCGTCTCGGGTCCAGGAACACGGACTAAAGCCCTCGACCGACGGGATCACCGCCGACTCCGCAGGCAATCTCTATCTGACCGCCATCGAGCACAATGCCATCTGGGTGATGAGGCCCGACGGCAGCTTGCGAGTCCTGGCGCAGGATCCCGAGCTTCTTTCCTGGCCAGACGGAGTCCACCTCTCTCCTGACGAGCGATGGCTCTACGTCACCGCGAGCGAGTTGCAGCATGTCCTGGGTGCCGATCTGGATGCGCTGCCGACGCAGCGGCCCTTTCGGATTCTGAGAATTCCGTTGCCGGCAGGCCAGCTGTGAGATCGACCTGACCGCTCTCGCAGCCAGGCCTATCCCTCAGGTCAATTTACTCTTCAGGTTGGCTTGTTGGCCCGGAAGTTGATTCCGAGCGTGCCGAAGCTCGCTGCCGAGGACTGTTGAGGCGCACCGGCGAAGACCTCGTCTCGCCATGTGATCTCGAAGTCTTCGAACCCGGCCGCTTCGACCACCGCCTCGAGCTCTGCTTCCAGCAGAGCACCGGCGATTCAGCCCTTCCACAGATCGATGTTCTGCTTGGCACCATCCGGTACGGCCTTCTGCACCATGATGTCGCCGATCTGCAGCCTGCCACCCGGCTTCAGGGCTCGATGCATCTCCCGGAAGAGGCCGACCTTGTCTGGGGCGAGATTCACCACTCCGTTCGAGATGATCACGTCGGCCCAACCGTCTTCCACCGGTAGAGACTCGATGAACCCCTGGCGGAATTCGACATGACCCATGCCGGCCGCAGCAGCAGCCAGTCGTGCCTTGCCGATCATCTCGGGCGTCATGTCGATCCCGACTACTTGTCCGGTGTGCCCGGCCAGCTTGCCAGCGATCAGGCTGTCGATTCCCGCACCCGAACCAAGGTCTACAACCTTCTCGCCCTCTGCAATCTCGCCCAGGCTGAATGGGTTGCCGGTTCCGGCGAAGGACTCGATCGACGCTTCGGGGATGCCTTCGAGAAGGGACGAGGAGTACCCGAGAATTCCAGCCAGCTTCCTTCCGGTGTGGAAGTGGAACCCCTTGTCAGGGTTCTCCGCGACGCTAGCGTACTCCTTCTGGATCTCGCCGCGCAGCTCATCGACATCGACGTTTGGAACGGGAGGGGCGACCGTCATCCCTCGGCCCTCTCGTACTGGATCTCCATCGCCTTGAACTCCTGTCCTTCCTTGGTGAAGAAGCTCTCCATCGAGTGGTGGTCATCGTCCTTCAGGGTGATCACTGAGCGCTTCGACATTGTCCCGCCCTCGGGATCGACCATCTCACTGGTCATCGTCCAGACTTTGCCCGTCTCGTCCACAGAGCCGGTTTCGAACTGCATGATGGTGCTTGCATTGTCGATCCAGTAACCCTCGAATCGGTTGGCCATCCGGTTGTAGCCCCAAAAGCCGTGACCCTTGAAGTTCGGAAAGGGACCCTCACTGGGATCCCCAACGTATTTCTGGCGCAGGTAGCGCCCATCGAGAACCATGATGTTGGTCATGGTGCCGGTAGAGACCATCGGATCCCCAGGGTTCATCCAGAGCTTCACTTCGGCCCGAAAGGTCCCAAGGAACGGCCTCAGGAGTTTGTGCTCGGGGCCTGGAGACATGGCTTCCGCACCCGCCTGTGCTTCTTCCGTCATGAACTCACCTCCGAAACAGCGTGAATGTTGCGGGCATTCTAGCCGATCGGGCGCGAGCCCACTCGAGTGCGACAAGGGCGCCGAAAAATCCATACTCCAGCCAGAGCCACCATGCTCGCTCGATGCCGTCCAGGTAGATCAAGTAGGAGAGGAAGCTCAGCCCCGTCAGGCCAACCCACGACCAGCACCCCACAACAGCCGCCAGCGGCAATGCCCAAAGCAGATACCAGGGCATGACAGCAGAGTGCAGGAGCACGACCGCCGCGAGAATGAAGAAAGCGGCCCGGAGGATGCTGTCCTTCGATGGGCGTGAGAACCACGGCAAGACAACGATCGCCACCAGGCTCAGGAGCTTTGTCGTCCAGTGGGCCCAGGCCGTCGGATCGGAGGTGCCAGCCACCTTTGCCAGCCAGCGGATAGCGGCCCAGGGGCCTGAGTTGAAGGTCCATTCCCGGGCGTAGGCACCCAGGCCGCCCGACAGCGCCACCAATCCACCGAGCATTGGCAGGCTGCCGAGCGCAAGAACGGCGAAAAGAACGCACCAGAGGACCGGTCGGGTGTGCCGTAGGAAGAGAACTCCGAGAGCCACCGACCCTACCTTCGCCAGGATGCTGAGCGCCAGAACTCCGAGTGCCGCCGCCTCGCGCTTCTGGACCAGGCAGAGCAGGGCCAGCATCGTCAGGAATACCATCATCGCGTCGATATGGCCGGAGCCGGCGAACTCCTTGATCGCCAGCGGATTCCACGCGTAGAGGAGAACGTACGATCGCTTCCTCCCGACGGCTCCGAGCAGCGAGAGCACCACCCAACAGGTACCCAGGTCGGCTCCGACCATCAGTAGCTTCCAGACGAAGACGCTGGCAGGTGCCAGCCGATTCGAGAGGCCAAAGAGATACTGGGCCAAGGGCGGGTAGACCGTTTTGTAGCCCTGGAAGCTGACGTTGTCGACGACATCCCACCAGACTTCTTCTTCCAGAAGCGCGGCGTGGGGCTCCGATCCTTCCTCGGCAGAAGTGATGACTTCCTGCGGCGTAGTCTCGTAGGGAGAGACCCCGCTGGCCGTCAGATGCCCGTCCCAGAGATAGCGCCAAACATCGTTGTCGTAGATGAGAAACGGGGAATAGCCAGTTGCTGTTCCCGAGAGGTCGTTCGCCAAGGCAGCCACCGGCCTATCGTGAGGCAAGCCCGCAAAGAGTAGAATGAAGCGGAAGACCACCGCGAAGGCCAGCATCGTGGCCACTGAGGCGTGCTTTCGGTCGCTCTTGCTGTGAACCAGCAGAGCAGCCACGGCGTAAATAGCAAATAGCGCCCCCAAGGCCAGGAGGAAGCCGACCACATCTCGCAGTGCGTTGGAGAATTGCAGGCGGAAGGCGACAAGGAGATAGACGACAGCGGAGAGGGACCCGAGAAGTGCCACCGGTACCCGTCCTTGGAGTCGTTTCCCAAACCTGGCCATCATCTACCTCGATTGAACAACTTGAAACGGACCCCATTATGCGACGAACAGCGCTCATAGCCACCGTCATTCTGCTTTTGACCGGAGTTCCCGGTCTCGAGGCGTCGACGCCGAACCAGGGAGTCTCCGATGCCCCGCACGAGTTGCCGACAGGAGCCTCGGCAACCGCGGTCGTCGCCCATCTCAAGTGCACGATTACCGAGGTCCGCCCAGGCCAGGTCCTGAGGATTCTCGACGAGGAGACCGAGCGAGCTCATCTGCTCGAGTTCACGCCTTCGATTCCTCTACAGGCCAAGAACAAGAAATCCTTCGAAGGTCGCAAGAACCTTGACTTCGAGGATCTGGCCGTGGGACAGCGAATCAAGATCACCTACAAGATCGCAACGAACGAGATCCTGAAGATCAAGGTCCTCGACCAGGCTCCCGTTCTACGCTGAGATTCCCAACCGCCGAAGTCGTAGAATCGTCGCGATGCTGAGCCGACGGTGCTGGATCGCTGTTGCTCTGTTGTTGGTCTGCGAACTCGCGGTCGCCGACGAGATCAGGGTCGCTGTAGCCTCGAACTTCGCAACCACCTCCGAAGCGATCGCCCAGCGATTCGAAGAGATCACCGACCACACAATAATCCTGGTCTTCGGCTCGACGGGAAAGCACTACGCCCAGATCCGGAATGGAGCCCCGTTCGAGGTCTTCTTTGCTGCCGATGCGCGGCGCCCTGAAATGCTGGAGAGCGCTGGCCTGACGGTGCGTGAGAGCCGCTTCACCTACGCTATCGGCCGACTCGTTTTGTGGAGCCCCGAGGAAGACTCTGTCGATACCGAGGGGCGAATCCTCGATAGCGGTGACTTCAGACATCTCGCCATTGCGAACCCCGAGCTCGCTCCTTACGGCAGGGCCGCGCAGGAGATGCTGCAGTCCCGTGGGCTCTGGGCGAGCCTCGAGCGACGGCTGGTGCGCGGTGAGAACATCAGCCAGGCCTTTCAATTCGTCAAGAGCGGAAACGCAGAGCTGGGATTGGTCGCCTTGTCACAACTGACGAGCCCCGAGGGAGAATCGGAGGTAGGCTCGCGCTGGGTGGTGCCGGAGACTCTCCACTCACCCATCCAGCAGCAAGCGGTCCTTCTTGCAGACACAGCCGCGGCGCGCTCCTTCCTGGAGTTCATCAAGAGTGGCGAAGCCAGATCCATCATCCGAAGCCACGGCTACCAGACTCCCTGAGTAAGATCTCTTCGACCATGCTCACCGAGACCGATCTCGCGGCGCTCTGGATCACCCTGAAGTTGGCGGGGCTGACAACCCTGATCCTCATCCTACTCGGTACCCCCCTGGCATGGTGGCTGGCGCGGACACGGTTTCGAGGCAAGGTGATCGTGGAAGCTATTGTGGCTCTGCCTTTGGTACTGCCACCCACGGTATTGGGCTTCTACCTTCTGTTGGCTCTGGGGCCACACGGTCCCGTCGGCAAGATGATGCAGGCAATGGGAGGCCACGCACTCGCCTTCACCTTCGCAGGTCTCGTGGTGGGCTCGGTGCTCTACTCCCTGCCCTTCGTGGTCCAACCGCTGCAGGATGCCTTTGCCACCGTTGGCAGGCGCCCCCTGGAAGTAGCAGCCACCCTTCGGGCTTCACCTTTGGATCGTTTCCTCACCGTGGCGGTGCCTCTGGCCCGGCCAGGATTCCTGACCGCCGCGGTTCTCGGCTTTGCCCACACGGTGGGCGAATTCGGTGTCGTCCTGATGATCGGTGGCAGCATCCCGGGTGAGACGCGAGTTCTTTCGATCGCCATCTACGAGCACGTCGAAGCTCTCGAGTACGGCCGGGCTCATGTGCTGGCGGGAGGGCTGTTGATCCTCTCATTCTTCCTGCTACTTGCGGTCTACGCATGGAATCGACGCTTCAGCCTGGTGCGGTCATGAGCATCGAAGCGAGATTGCGGATCGACCACGGGGCTTTCATCCTCGACGCCGAGTTGTCGGTGCCCGATCGCGGCGTGACGGCGATCTTCGGACCTTCCGGGTGCGGCAAGACCACCCTCCTGCGTGCGATTGCAGGTCTCGACCGCGGACCCGATGGCTACCTGAAGGTAGGCGAAGCTATCTGGCAGGATGCAGAAACCTTCATCCCGCCCCACCGACGCCCGCTCGGCTACGTCTTCCAAGAAGCGAGCCTCTTTTCTCACCTGTCGGTGAAAGGAAACCTCGAGTACGGCTACAAACGGGTGGCACCCGGCGAGAGGCGGGTGGCCGTGGACCAGGCTACGGAGCTCCTGGGAGTCGACCCTCTCCTGAATCGCGATACGGATGACCTGTCGGGAGGCGAGCGTCAGCGGGTGGCTATCGCCAGGGCCCTGTTGACGAGCCCTGATTTGTTGCTCCTGGACGAACCACTGACCGGTCTGGACGTGGACAGCAAAGCGGAGATCGTGCCGTACCTGGAGCGACTCCACGAAGAGCTCGAGATTCCGGTCCTCTACGTCAGTCATTCGCCCGACGAGGTCGCGCGTCTGGCAGACCACATAGTGCTCTTACAGGCCGGCAGGGTTCTCGCTGCAGGCGAAATCCGGCAAATGTTGACCCGCAGCGATTTGCCACTCTTCCACGGCGACGAGGCCGAGGCGATCCTCGAGGCTACCGTCGTCGGTCACGACGAGACCTACGAGCTCACTCATCTCGAGTTCCCAGGTGGGCGCTTCAACGTAACCCGCAGTGATCTCGAGGTCGGCCAGCACGTGCGGCTCCGCATCCTCGCCCGCGACGTCAGCCTCACCCTGGAGCACCAGACCGACACCAGCATCCTCAACATCATCCCGGTGACCGTGGAGGAGCTCATCCCTGAAGGCCCAGCACAGGTCATGGTGAGACTCTCGGCTGGCGGCATGCCCATCCTCTCCCGGATCACTCGCCGCTCGGCGGACGCGCTCCAGCTCGCCCCAGGCAAGCGGGTCTACGCCCAGATCAAGACCGTCGCACTGCTGGCTTGAACGCCAGCCTCGTCGGGACGCAGAAGCATCTCGTTGAAACAAATCTCCACTCGATGTCGTATACTAGTTGTCGGAGCTACTAATAATGACAAGAACCCACAGCGCACAAGCCATCCAAGCCCTCTCGGAGCTTGGCTTCAACGGCCTCGAGGCCGAGATTTACGTTTTTCTCCAACGTGAGTCGCCGGCCACCGGATATCGGGTAGCCCAGGCCCTCGGCAAGCCGGCCGCCAATGTCTACAAAGCTGTTGAGACTCTTTTGGCCAAAGGGGCCGTGGAGTTGGAGGGTGGCAAGACGCGCAAGCTGCGGCCTGTCCCCTATCGCGAGCTGCTGCAACGACTGGAGCGTCGGTACCGCGACCATCTGACAGCTGCGGCGACCAGTCTCTCGGAGCTCCCGGGACCCCAGGAAGACGTTCGCATCTACCAGCTCCAGACCCGAGATCAGGTGCTCTCACGCTGTCGGGCCATGCTCGAGGCTGCCGAACGGATTGCTGTGCTCGATGTCTTCCCCGAGCCCTACGCCGCGCTCCGACCCGACCTGCAGGCGGCCATCGATCGTGGCCTCGAAGTCGTGATTCGCCTTTACTCACCCGACGACCTCGCCGGGGCGCAAGTCGTGCTGAGCCCCGATCACGAAGAGATCCTCGAGCGTCTCCCTGCGCAGTGGCTCAACATCGTCGTCGACGGTTCCGAGTTCCTGATGGCCGTTTTGAGGAGCGGATCCGGAGAGCTCGTGCAAGCTGTATGGACTGCTAGCCCACTTCTGTCCTATGTGCGACACAGCAGCCTCATGTCCGAGGTCGGCTTTGCCGCCGTTCGCCGTGATCTCGAGACGGGTGCATCACTTCCCGAGATCGAGAAGATCGTGGAGGCTCATCGTTTCGTCTCGACGACGGAGGTCTCCGGCTACACAAGACTGCTCGACGCCCTCGGGTTGTCTCTGCCCGCGGATTCGAGCGAACTGGAGGAATGACCATGTTCCGCTTTCGTATCACCATCAGACGGATGCTCGTCACGGGTCTCGTTGTCAGCAGTGTCGGAACCGTGCTCTCGGCTCCAACACACGAGACGATCACTGTTCAGACGGTGCTCGACCAATGGGCCAAGGCCGTCGGCGGACGAGAAGCCCTCGACGCCATTCAATCCTCGGAACGCGCCTGCCAAGTAGAGATGTTCGGCATGGAGGGTTCCATGACGGTACAGAACGAGTTTCCCGGACGGCATCGCTTCGATCTGGATCTCGCCGACGTCTTCTCCATCAAACAGGTCGTCGACGGGGAATCGGCCTCGATGCTCGATCACAACGGCAAGTTGGCGAGTCTCGGAGGCACCGATCTCCAGGACGCCATCTCCGCGGCCTATGAGGAGAACTTCAGCCATCTGCGGTCCGGTGCCGACCTGTCCAGTGTCACCTACCTGGGCACCGAGGAAGGCTCGGGGCTCCACGGGATTCGCCTGCATCCCAATGGCGGTTCACCGATCACCTATTTCATCGATCCCACCACCTGGCTTCCCGTCCGAAGTGAGCAGTCCAGCCAAGATGCTGGAATCACGACCACCACTTACAGCGATTGGGCTCGATTCGACGGCATCCTGGTTCCCTCGGAGGTCCACCAATCAGGAACAGCGCCCGAGAACGACGTGCATCTCCGACTGCAGGAGATGAGGGTCAACCCGCAGCTGGCGAACCGTACGTTCGAGCTCCACGAAGTAGCATCCGACGTCGTCTTTGCGGACGCAGCGGCTACTCTGGACATCCCTTTCGAGCCTTTCGGCGATCACATCCTGCTGCCTGTGAGAGTCAACGGCACCGGACCCTGGTGGTTCGGTCTCGACACCGGCGCCTCGGCCACGGTTGTCGATCTGCAGCTCGCGCGGGACCTGGGGCTCTCCATCCAGGGGTCTCTGGCGGTCTCGGGCCGAGGTGAGGGAAAGCCGGAGGTCAACCTCGCCTCTGGAGTGAGCTTCGAGTTGCCCGGGGTGGAGATCGTCGACCAGACCGTAATCACGATTCCTTTGAGGGCGCTTCTCCAACACCGGATCGGACGACCGATCGATGGCGTCCTGGGCTACGACTTCCTCTCCCGCTTCGTGACGGAGATCGACTACGCGGATGGACGGCTTCGACTGCACGATCCCGCAGACTTCACCTACGAAGGAGATGGCTCGACCGTACCGATGGAGATCATGAGCTCCCAACCCCACATCGAGGCTTCGATGACCCTTGCTGGGCGGCCTCCCGTCACGGGCCTGTTTATGCTGGACACGGGGTCGGGAGGCTCTCTGAGTCTGAACGGACCTTTCGCTGAGCAGCACGACCTCACCTCCGCTATGCCCAACGTCCTGCGCTTCGATGGCGCAGGTGGAATCGGTGGGCAGTCGTCCCGTCTGATCGGGCGGATCGACCGCGCGTCGATCGGCGAGCTGCGGTTCGAGCAGCCCATCGTCTCCGTCAGTCTCGACACCAAAGGTGGAGGGGCCAACGAGCGCCGGGCCGGTCTGATCGGTGGCAAGATCCTCTCTCGCTGCATACTGTTCCTCGACTACGCCAGCGAAAGGGTCATCCTGGAACCGAATGACCACTATGGGGACCCGTTCGAGTGGGACAAGAGCGGGATCACCCTGGCAACGGCAGAGCACGACTTCCAGACTTTTCAGGTGCAGTCCGTAGTGGATTCGTCCCCGGCTGACGAAGCCGGTGTCCGTCGAGGCGACTTCCTCGTCGAAGTCGACAATCGAGCGGCCGACCAGTGGACCCTCGAAGCCCTGAAAGAGCTGTTCCAGACGGATCAGCCCGTTTCGATGGTGCTGAGACGTGATGGCGAGCTGGTTCCGACCCGGCTGATTCTGCGTCCGATCATCTGATCCCGCCAACCGCCGAACTTTCGTCAGTTCGCACCCGAGCTGGGAGTTCGAAGCGGCTCCCAGCTCGTAGTGCGCGTTGGACGTCTCCTCCATGTCGTCAGGTGGGACTCCTTGTTGACAAAATCAAACATATGTTTAATATGCTCGTTTGAAACAATGATTGGGAGCCTTCTATGGAAAGCCCTACAGGCCAATGTCATCAACCTCCCGGGCGAGAAGAGACCCACGAGAGGATCCTCCAAGCGGCTGAGAACCTCTTTTCCTCCAAGGGATTCGAGGCCACTTCGGTACGTGACATCACCACCGAGGCCAGCTGCAACGTCGCCTCGGTGAACTATCACTTCGGCGGCAAGGAGAACCTCTACCTCGAGACCTTCCGGAGCCTCTTGAGCGAAGTCCGAGACCGGCGAATCGAGTCGATGCGCCGCGACATGGCCGCGAGACCCGACATGAGCCTCGAGGACTTCGTCGAGAGCTTCGCCTCGGCCTTCATGGAGCCGCTCGTGGACCAAAGTCGTGGCCCGTTCTTCCTGGGCTTCTTCGCCCACGAGTTGAACGATCCTCATCTTCCTCCGCGAGTCTTCGTCGAGGAGTTCATCCGACCGCTCGCCCAGGTCTCGATCGAGGGCTTCGAGAAGTTCGGACCGCCCATGGAGCCGATGGTGCAGCGACTCTGCCTCATGTCGGTGGTCGGTCAGCTTCTGCACGCCCTCAAGGCCCGTCTTCTTTTCTCGGACGACGTCGAGCCCGTCATGGTGCCAGCCGATTTGCAGGAGCATGTGCGCCACATCATCCGCTTCTCGGCAGGCGGCATCCGGGCCTGTGCCGCTACCCAGTTGAAACCCGCCGAGACAGCTCCGACCACAGAGGCAACATCATGATTCGATCCACATGGCTCGCCGCGGTGGTCGCAGGTGCCACCCTTTTTTGGTTGAGTGGCTGTACCCTGGGGCCGGACCCTGCCCGACCTGTCACGGCAGCCGACGCCGCCGACACCTACGTCTATGCCAAGGCCCAGGAATCCATCGATTCTCCCTCCGTCACAGCCTGGTGGAGGACTTTCGGCGACCCGACAACAGTCGAATTGGTCGAGCTCGCGCTGCAGAACAACACCGATCTGCAAGCCGCTGCGGCGCGGGTTCTCGAAGCCGAGGCTGCTCTTCACCGGGCCCGTGGTGCCCGACTGCCCCAGGTGGGAGTCGGTGCTTCCGCCACGGACCAGAGGTTTTCGTTCGTCCTCCCCGAGGTCGGCCGCCGAACGATCGATTCAACCACCTATTCCTACAACGTCAACGTCTCCTGGCAGGCTGACCTGCTGGGTCGACTCAAGCGCACACAGCAGGCCAGCTGGGCAAGCCTCATGGCTCAAGACGAGGCACAGGAGGCCCTGGTCCATACGGTCGTTTCTCTGGTCGTCCGCTCGCGAGTCCTCGTGGCGACTGCCGAACGGGCCCTCGAGATCACTCGGCAGATCACCAAAAGCTGGGAGTCGACGACCAACACGGTCGAGCGTCGGTACCGCGCCGGCCTGGCGGGAGCCGTAGAGCTTCACCTGGCTCGCGAGAATCTAGCCGCCGTGCGCGCTTCGGAAGCGGTCATCGCCGGCCAGCTGGATCAGGCTCGACTGGCACTCGATGTCGTGGTGGGAAGGCGACCTGGCAGTAGCGACCCACTACCCGACACGCTCCCCGAGCTACCATCTCTGGAGCCGGTCCCGCTAGGTCTTCCCGCCTCCCTGCTCGATCGTCGTCCCGATCTGCGACAGGCGGAGATGCAGCTGGCCGCCGCGACCTACGGAGTCGGCGCTGCCGTCGCCAATCTCTATCCCGACCTCAGTCTCACCGGGTCGATCGGCGCCTCGGCCGACAAGATCAACGACCTCACCCTCGACGACGGGCTGGTCTACAACGCAGTGGCCAATCTCGTCGGGCCGATCTTCTCGGGCGGTCAGCGCCGTGCCGACGTGGACGCGGCCAAGGCCCGCGTCGAACAGGCAACCGCCCTCTACGCAGGTGCCGTGCTCACCGCCTTGCGCGAGGTCGAGGATGCCCTGGTTCTTGGTGAGTCGACGACTCTCAACTGGGAATTCTCGGATCTGCGGGTATCTGAAGCGCGCGCCGCCGATCGGCTCGCAAAACAGCGCTACCAGCGAGGCGTTGAGACCCTGCTTACGGTTCTTGAAACCGAACGCCGATTGCGCCTAGCGGAGCAGGCCATCATCACCGCTACTGCGGATGTCTGGAACGCGCGCATCGACTTGTTTCTGGCCCTGGGTGGGGATTGGGGAACCGACCTGCTCGTGACCGAAGCCGCCGCACCAGAGTCCGACGAGGACCCGACCCAAGAAACACCCGCCAAGACTTCAATCCGCTGAGAGTGATTCGAGCTAGCTTTCTATACGAGGTGCTGTGATGTCAGGAAAGAAATTCAAGTTGGTCCTACCCGTCGTGGTGCTGCTGGCAGGTGCCGCGCTTGCAGCCATGATCGTCGCTTCACGCAAGGCACCGCCTCGCGTCGAACGCCCTCAGCTCGGGCCGCTCGTGGAAGTCATCGAGGCTGACGTGACCGAGGTTCCAGTTACGGTCACCGGACATGGCGAGGTTGTTCCCAAGGTCTCCGTCGATGTCGTTCCCCAGGTGGCCGGACAGGTCGTCAAGGTCCACCCTTCACTGGTCGCGGGTGGATTCTTCCGCTCGGGTGATGTCTTGGTGGTCATCGACCCGCGCGACTACGAGCTCGCCGTCGAGCGGGCCCAGGCGGCAGTGGCAAGGGCCCAGGTGACCCTCGAACGTGAGCAGGCGGAGGCCGAGGTAGCAAGGCAGGAATGGGACGTCCTGAACCCTGGCCATGAGCCCTCCTCCGGACTCGTGGTAAGAGAGCCGCAGGTGCGGCAATCCGAAGCCGAACTCGCGGGAGCGATCGCCGAGCTCTCAGCGGCTGAGCTCAATCTGCAGCGCACTCGGATCAGCCTTCCCTTCGACGGAGTCGTAGTCTCCGAGAGCGTCGATGTGGGTCAGATCGTCGGTACTGGGAGCCCACTGGCCACGGTCTACGGTAAGGACGTGGTCGAAGTCCGGGTCCCTCTGGACAGTCGCGAGCTGGCCTGGTTCTCGGTACCGGCTCAAGGTGAGCAGGGGACCACGGTGGAGGTCAGCACCATCTTTGGCGGTGCACGGCGAATCTGGGAGGGCCGCGTCAAACGGATGGAGGCAGAGGTCGATCAGCAGTCCCGCATGGTGCATGTGGTGGTCGAGATCCCCGATCCCTACGAGATCTCCGATGGACGGCCCGCCCTGCTACCCGGAACTTTCGTCGACGTCAGCATCTTCGGCCGCGCGCTGACCGATGTGGTGGCCATTCCTCGCCACGCGGTTCGGGAGGGCGGCGGAGTCTGGGTCATCGAAGATGGCAAGCTGAGAATCCGGGAGATCGAGGTATTGCGATCCGATCGCAAACAAACCCTCGTATCCTCTGGCCTTGCCCATGGTGAACTGGTGATCGTCAGTTCCATCGATGCGGTAACCGACGGCATGCTCGTCCGCGTGGCGAACGGTGATTCCGTCGATAGTCCTAGTGAGCCCGATCAGACTCAGGGAGGTGCAGCGTGAGTGCAGATCGCAAGGGTCCGCTGGCCTGGTTCGCCGCCAACCATGTAGCGGCCAACATCCTGATGCTGTTCATCCTGGTGGCTGGAGGGCTGTCGCTGGCTAGCGTGGTCGTCGAGACTTTTCCCGAGTTCGACGCCGGAATGATCACGATCCGTGTTCCCTACCGAGGAGCCTCACCGGCAGAGGCCGAGGAAGGAGTCTGTGTTCGCGTCGAGGAGGCGATCGCTTCGATCGAGGGGATCAAGCGAATCCGCTCGACAGCTCAGGAGAACCTGGGGCTGGTGACAGCCGAGCTCGAAGAAGACGCCGACAATCGAAAGGTGCTGGACGACGTCAAGGCAGCCGTCGATCGTATCGAGACCTTTCCGCTTGAGACCGAGAAGCCGGTCGTCGCCGAAGTCGAAACCCGGCGCCGAGTGATCACGATCGTGCTTTCCGGCGAAGCTTCCGAGAAAACCCTGAAAGCTCTGGCCGAGCGCGTCCGTGACGAATTGACCGCTTTGGAAGGCATCTCGCAGGTGGAGATCACCGGCGTTCGCAACTATGAGATCTCTATCGAGGTATCGGAGGACGCCCTGCGCCGGTACGGCCTCAGCTTCCAGCAGGTTTCGAATGCCATCGCGATGTCCTCCCTCGATCTGCCAGGGGGAGCTGTCAAGACGAGTGGTGGCGAAATCCTTCTGCGCACGAAAGGCCAGATGTACCGCGGCTCGGAGTTCGAGGACATCGTCGTGGTCACGAGAGCCGATGGTACCCAGGTCCATCTCGCCGATGTCGCCACGGTCGTCGACGGCTTCGAGGACACCAGCAACGCGACCCGTTTCGATGGCAAGCGAGGAGTCCAGATCCAGGTCTACAGAGTCGGCGGTGAAGGCGCACTGCACATCGCCGACACAACCAAACAGTATGTCCACGATCTCGAGGCGATACT
Source organism: Thermoanaerobaculia bacterium (assembly GCA_049664225.1). GTDB lineage: Bacteria > Acidobacteriota > Thermoanaerobaculia > Multivoradales > JAHEKO01 > JAUVRX01. The sequence continues at coordinate 39,417 of JBATEX010000071.1, read as the reverse complement.
ACCGGCTGGAGTCACGGCCGACACCTGGGATGACGACTCCGTCATCCTGCGGCAAAGGATCGGGTTGCTGCTGCGCAACGCTCGCCTTGGCCTGATTCTGGTCTTCCTCTGCCTGACCCTGTTTCTCAATCTGAGACTCGCTTTCTGGACCACGATGGGAATTCCCATTTCCTTCCTCGGTGGCTTCTGGTTGGTGCCCTACTTCGATGTGACCATCAACATGATCTCGCTCTTTGCCTTCATCATTGTCCTCGGCATCGTGGTCGATGACGCCATCGTGGTCGGCGAGAACATCTACGAGCATCTGCAACAGGGAATAAAGCCCATCGATGCTGCCATTCGTGGCGTTCGCGAGATGGCGATCCCGGTGACGTTCGCAATCCTCACCTCGATAGCGGCCTTCGCACCGCTGCTCTTCGTTGCCGGCAACATGGGCAAGGTCATGCGCCAGATCCCGATCGTCGTGATCTCGGTTCTGATCATGTCCCTGGTCGAGGCGCTGCTCATCCTTCCGGCTCATCTGTCCGGTGACGGCTGGCGATCGCACCGCTTCATTCGGCCGCTGATCGAGTTCCTAGAGGGCATACAGAACCGGGTGCAAGGGTGGCTTCAGCTGTTCATCGATGGCCCCTACCGAAGGAGCCTCGATTTTGCAATCGAATGGCGCTATCTGACTGTGGCAGGAGCCATCGTCTGCTTGCTACTGGCGGGCTCTCTCGTGGGAGGTGGCTATCTCAAGTTCAGCTTCATGCCCAAGGTCGACGCCGACAACATGGTGGCCATGCTGACCATGCCCCAGGGAACACCCGCGGAGCAGACAGCGAAAGTGCTGGAACGGGTCGAGAACGCCGCGGTTCAGGTAGCCCGTCAGAACGACGAGGGGCAGCCCGATGGCGCGCCATCGATCATCCAGCACATGTCGACGACCATCGGTGACCAACCAAGAGCCGGCGGTGGCGGGCCCATGGCTCAGAACTCGACCGCCGGGGACTCGTCCCACCTGGGCGAGGTCAACATCGAGCTGCTGGGCTCGGAGTCACGGGACATCAGCTCTGCCGTGCTTCTGGGCCGTTGGCGGGACCTCGTCGGAGAAGTCCCTGGCGTCGTGTCGCTGACGTTTCAGGCCAACCTCTTCTCCGCCGGAGACCCCATCAGTGTCCAACTCGCCCATCGAGACTTCGACACCCTGCTGGCAGCGGTCGATCGGCTGAAGGGAATCATCGCCGAATACCCGGGTACCAAGGATGTGGCCGATTCCTTCTTGCCAGGCAAGAAGGAGCTCAAGCTAACCCTAACGCCCGAAGGACGAGCCGTTGGCCTGACGTTGTCGGATCTCGCTCGACAGGTTCGAGCCGGCTTCTATGGCCAGGAAGTCCAGCGCGTCCAGCGAGGGCGCGACGACGTCCGCGTCATGGTGCGTTACCCAGAGGCCGAGAGGCGCTCGATGGGTGATATCGAGAAGGTCCGGGTCCGGCTCCCTGATGGCAGCGAAGTGCCCTTCGCGACGGTGGCCAATATCGAGGAAGGCAGAGGTTACGCCGTGATCAACCGCACTGATCGGCGACGTGTCGTCACAGTGTCTTCCGATGTCGACGAGGCCGTGGCCAATGCCAACGAGATCAACGCGAACCTGCGCAGCGATGTCTTGCCCGTGCTGGCAGCCGAATATCCCGGCCTAACTTTCGATTTCGAAGGCGAGCAACGTGAGCAACAGGACGCCATGGGCAGCATGGCTCGCAACTTTCTCGTCGCCCAGATCGCGATCTTCGCCATCCTGGCGATCCCCTTCAAGTCCTATTCGCAGCCTTTGATCATCATGTCCGCGATTCCCTTCGGTCTGGTTGGTGCGGTTCTGGGTCACCTGATCATGGGCCTGAACATGACACTACTGTCCGTCATGGGCATGATCGCCCTGACTGGAGTCGTGGTGAACGATTCCCTGATTCTGATCGACCTGATCAATCGCCTGCGAGCCAAAGGCTATTCGATCAACCAGGCAATTCGCGATGCCGGAATGCGCCGTTTCCGACCAATCATGCTGACCACGGCCACGACGTTCCTGGGCCTGTCGCCAATGATCTTCGAGACCAGTATGCAGGCGAAGTTCCTGATCCCGATGGCCGTGAGTCTTGGCTACGGCATCGTCTTCGCCACCGCCATCACCCTGATCCTGGTGCCCTCCCTCTACCGGATTCTCGAAGACTTCAAGGCCATGCTCGGGGGTGCCACCGAGGAGGTGCCAGCGGAGCAGCCGGCAGCGATGTGAGTTTGGAAAGAGCTTGACAGCTGGATCAAGGGTCTGTACTGTTACTGAACGGTTTGAACGTTTCTTGGAGAGCAAGCCCTATGAAGACCCTGCAATTTACTGCATCCCGACTATTTGCGCTCTCGCTCATCACCTTGCTGGCCGCGCTGGAAATGGCTTCTGCCCAGGAGGTTCCCCGCTTCCAGATCGAGCTCGAAGCCGGCCCTGTCTGGCAGACCCAAAACGACGTCCAGATCCCCAACGACGAGACTGGAACACGCTTCTCTCTGGAAGAGCTGGCGGGCAGCGGCCCCTGGTTCACGGGTCGCCTCTATGCCACCTGGAACATCAAGCCTCGCCATGGCCTTCGACTTCTGCTCGCTCCCCTCTCCTACACCGAGACGGGGACCTTAGACGAAGCCGTGGACTTTGTTGGCGAGACCTATCAGCCTGGAGAACCGACCGAAGCCACCTACCAGTTCAACTCCTGGCGCCTGTCCTACCGGTACATGGTTCGCAACGGCGAGCGCTGGCGCTGGTGGGTGGGATTCACCGCCAAGGCTAGAGACGCCAAAGTGGAGCTGCGGCAAGGCGACACCACAAGCAAGGACACGGATGTCGGATTCGTGCCCCTGCTCCACCTGGCGGCACACTGGAGGCTCGCAGAGCGTTGGAGGTTCCTGTTCGACTTCGACGGCCTGGCCGGTGGACCAGGGCGTGCGGTGGATCTCGCCCTCAAGCTGGCCTACGACTTCGACGATTCGTGGAGCGTCACTGCCGGCTACCGAACGGTCGAAGGCGGTGCCGACACTGACGAGGTCTACAACTTCGCCTGGTTCAACGCCTTCGTGGTGTCGGGTATCTACCGCTTCTAACAGCTGGGCGGGGCTCAGACCTCGCGGGTCATCTCGTACTGGTCCACCAGAGGTTTGAATCCGACCCGCTCTAGGAAGCTCGCCATCCCAGAGTCCGCACCATCGACGTTCTGCAGCCTGACAGTCTCGATCCCTTCGGGAAGCGACTCGACCAGGCCCTGTATGAGGGCTCGCCCGACTCCCTGGCGCCGGTAGGAGGGCTCGACTACAATCGTGAGGATCCAGTTGAGCATCGGGGTATAGGCGACAGCACCGATACAGGCTTCGCCGTCGAACGCAGCCACGACGACCAGCTCGTCAGGTATCCGGTCGATGGACGCGAAGCTGTTCTCCCAAGAAGGTCGCCAGTCGGCGTACTCGGCGAGGTTGGAAATGACCCTGCGGTCCGCCAATCGCGTCGGCAGCGGATCCGGGCTGGCCGATCTGGATGGCAAATCCTCGATCTTCAGCTCGAAGCACTTCAACTCCCGGCTGACTTCGAATCCCGCCTTCCGATAGGCCCGAATCGCGGGCTCGTTGCCCTTGATGACCTCCAGAACGAAGGATTCGGCACCTCGGTCCTTCAGGCCGGGCAAAGCATGCTCGAACATGGCGATTGCCAGCCCTTGCCCACGATTACCGGGCACGATGCCTGTCGCGGCATCGAAGGCCCCCAGACCACCTTGCCAATCGTCGATGCCGATCAGGGTGAATCCCACCATCCGGTCCCCATCGAAAGCACCGACGGATGCATCCCAATCCACGCCGTTCTTGAAGCAGCGCACCCGCAGTCGCTCCTCGGTCAGTGAGCTCATATCCATCACGTAGTCCGAGAAGGCCTCTTGAACGACCGGATGTAGTTGCTCACGCGAGACTCGATCGATTCTCATGGCGGGTCTGAGCGAAGGATTCTCCGAGCCTATAGCATCTAAGTACTCTGACAGGCAGAGTGTACGACATGGATACCGAATCTCAGACCCGGATCGACTCCGGGGCGACAGACCGGGAACTGGTGCAGCGAATGCTGGCTGGCGACGAACTGGCGTTCGATCAGTTCTCGGAGAGCTATGTGCCGGCGCTGTACCGGTTCGCCCTGAATCGACTGAGCCCGGATCGAGAGCTGACTCGCGAGATCGTGCAGGCGACTCTGTGCAAGGCGATCTCGAAGCTGGACTCGTTCCGTGGCGAGGAGGCGGATGCTGGCGAGCTCGAGATGCCGTCGCACCGGCGACCATCCACAACCTCGGTGGCCCTGCGGAGATCTTCAATCCAGAGACAGGTGAGGTCTCGGGTGGCAAATGGGTCTGGGCAGTCTATGTTCCTAACGACACTGAAGGGTCGACGGGACTTCCTACGACTCCGCAGCTGCCGGGCGCTCCCTGGGCATGTGCCCGGGAACGGCCTCCTCGCACATGATGGTTGTCCAACCGCGAGAGCCGAAGCCCTGATCTGCAGGCAATGAACAAAGGACAGGCGCGGGCAGTTCAGGTGGGCTGAAGCTGCACCGCGCTTGCCCGCACGGAGCTCGATCTGCTGGCCTACTTGTGAGAGCGCTGAATCACTACCTTGGCAACCGGGTTGCGCCAGTCATAATCTTCGGAGCTCAAGGAACCGCGATCCTGAATCCCGGCGTGGACATAGACGAAGCCCTCGGCGCCGTCCGTGACACGCTCCCCGGGGTTACCGCAAGGAGGACCCGGAATGTGGTCGCAATCCTGGGTGTTGGCTTCGCTGCCGGCATCCCAGGCGATGGCGTAGACCGTTTTAGAGAAGGCCGGTGTTCGTCGTTCAGCAGCATAGAAAGCATCATTGGTCGTCACCAGCATTCCCAGGACACTGACGTTTCGCGCTCTTCCATGGGCCCTGACGCGCACAGTCATGGACTCACCCGGCAGGACAGCGCCGCCACCGACTGCTACGTCTGCCACCTTAGGCTCAGTGCCAAGGAGTGCGACCAGCGGCCCGTCCGCGGCGTCTTCGGCGAGGCCAGCCAGCTCTGGAACGGCAGACTCACCAGGGGTGAAAAGATCGTAACTGGCCCAGTGGGTGTAGACCACGGGTGGCGAGAAGATCTGACCCTTGGTCAGATTGGTGATGGTGACATCGTAGGATTGGGCGCTCGCCAGCGCCGGCAGAACCATCAGGCTCAGGGCTACGACGGCTCCAAGTACCCATGTCCGTGGGGTCTCGATTCGATTCATCGTTCATCCTCCTCTTCGGTTGGTAGGTAGTTGTCGCTTCGCACGAGAAGAGGATGACGACAAAAGGTCACGAGGACCTCCCGGAAGTTTCACATTTTCATCACATCGCGCTGCCGCCCGACGGCAGGGTCACCGAGAACGTCGTGCCTCGACCCAGTTGACTCTCGACCTCGATGGTGCCGCCGTGCAGCTCGACGATTCGCTTGGCGATGGCAAGACCCAAGCCCGCATGCTCGCTTTGCACCTCCCGCTGCTTGTGTCCGAAGAAGCGATCGAAGACATGGGACAGATCTTCTGGGGCGATGCCACACCCGGTGTCGCTGACCTCGACACTCACCCATTGCGGAGACTCATGCAGGCCCAAGGTCACCTGGCCTCCAGTCGAGGTGTACCTCAGGCCATTGTCGAGAAGGTTGTCCAGCACACGCGCTAGCAGGCTCATGTCACCCTCCACGATCGCCGGTCCTCCTGGCACCTCGACCTGAAGGTCGATGCCGCGCTCGTCCGCCTGGAGTCGAAAGTGCTGTGCAGCATCCTGGGCGAGCTCGGCCAGGGCCAGCGACTCGATCTCCATCTCCAGAGTCCCCGATTCCAAGCGCGCCAGCTCGAACAGGTCTGCTACCAGTCGGCTGAGTCGATCGGTTTGCCGGATGGCCCCTTCGAGATAGGTTTTTCTCTCTTCGTGACTCAGAGTGGCCTGCTTGACCGCCATGGTCTCCAAGAACCCTCGCAGCGAAGTGAGTGGCGTTCTCAAATCGTGCGAGATGTTAGCCACCAGCTCACGACGCAGCTGATCGGTCTTCTCGAGCTCGTCGAGCTGGGCCACGAGTCGGCCGGCCATCGCATCGAAGGTCCGGGCAAGGCGGTCGATCTCGTCCCGCTCCTTACCGTTGCCTTCGACGAGAGGTCGATGCTCGCGGAAACCGCTCTCCCGAAAATCATCCATCGCCCTCTCCAGGTGTCTCGCTCGACGTGTAATCAAGGCAAAGGCCAGAAGGCCGATCAAGAGAGCCACCAGGAGACCCATGGCAATGGCCACGGTGGCGAGTCGCAGGATGAAGCTGCCCTGCAGCATGGCTACCGCCGAGTCCCACTGCTGACCCGCCAGGACCACATACAGGTAGCCGTCCGGGGTCGATGCCTCACCGATCGGTGCGGCCGAGAAGACCTTACTGCCGGCTTCGTCTCTCGGGTCGTCGCCGAGAATCGGCAGACGGGAGGTCGGCTCCAGAAACCGCTCGATTGGACCGAGGCCAACGCTGTCGCGAACCACGATTCCCTTCGGGGCCGAGTAGGCGAGGATCTGACCCTCGGGATCCAGCAGGTAGACCTCGATGCTGGGGTTGATGACCATCAAGACATGGAAGATGTGCTCGAGCTCCTCGGGCCGGATCTCACCGTTCTCCATGGGTAGCGAGTCGGCTACCAGATGCTCGGCCAGATCGCGGTTGAGTTTCTGGTGCACCTCGTCGAGGAAGTGGCGCACCGAAGCCAGACCCGCCACGAAGAACAGCCCGCCCACCAGGACGAGAATCGCCATCAGGGCTACAGCCAGCCGCCCGTACAGTGTCCTCATCATGACTCGGACTCCTCTCCGGTTGCAGAAAACTCAGAGAAGCGATAGCCGATGCCCCACACAGTCAGGATGTAGCTGGGCTGAGCGGGGTCCTGCTCGATCTTGGACCGCAAACGATTGATGTGCGAGTTGACCGTGTGCTCGTAGCCCTCGTGCCCGTATCCCCAGACCTGGTCCAGGAGCTGAGCGCGAGTGAAGACGCGCCCGGGGTGGCGTGCGAAGTGAAGGAGGAGATCGAACTCCTTGGCCGTCAGCTGTACCGCTTCGCCCCGAACCTCGACACTTCGCTTGTCCGGCTCGATCGAGAGGTCAGCCAGGCGGATCGGCGCTTGTGCAGCCAGGGCCTCCTGTGAGCCCATCGCCTCCATCCTGCGAAACAGGGCTTTGACCCTCGCCACGAGCTCCAAGACACTGAAGGGCTTGGTCAGGTAGTCGTCGGCACCCAGCTCGAGACCCAGAACTCGGTCGAACTCGGATGTCCGCGCAGTCAACATGAGTATCGGTGTGTAGTCGGAGCGCGAGCGGATTTGTCGGCAGATCTCGAGACCATCGATGCCCGGCAGCATGAGATCCAGGATGATCAGGTCGTGGCCTCCATCACGAGCCCGCTCCAAACCCACCTTTCCATCGGCGACGGTCTCGGCCTCGCAATCGATGTCCTTCAGATGGAGGGCGACCAGATGGGCGATGTCCTGGTCGTCTTCGACGATGAGCACACTCTTCCGCATGGCTGCCGGCAATCATAACCAGCAACTTTCACGGAAGTATCACGCAGCCCGATTTTGAGGGAGCCGGAAACCCCATGACTCGAGGCGCACCGGCGCGGCTGCAAACCGAATCTGACCAGCACTCGAAAATAGGGGTCAAGAGATAACAGCCTGTAGAATGGCGTGAAGCCCTCGACCAGACTAGTTTGGAATGGAGCTGCGATTGATCGGCGAAACCCTTGGTCACTACAAAGTCACTGAGAAGCTCGGGGCGGGCGGAATGGGAGAGGTGTACCGGGCGCGCGATCTCACGCTCGACCGCGATGTGGCCCTCAAAGTGCTCCCACAGGATCTGTCCTCTGATCCCGAGCGCCTCGATCGTTTCGAGCGCGAGGCGAAAGCCGTCGCAGCCCTCAACCATCCGAATATCGTCACCCTGTTTTCCGTCGAGAAGGCCGACGGTGTCCCATTTCTCACTATGGAGCTGGTGGAGGGTGAGCCACTGGACGAGGCGATTCCGGATGCTGGCCTGCCTATGGAACAGTTCGCGGCGCTGGCTTCACAGCTCCTTGAGGGCGTCGCGGCGGCTCACAAGCAGGGCATCATCCACCGAGACCTCAAGCCAAGCAACATAATGCTCACTGAGGACGGCCGCCTCAAGGTTCTGGATTTCGGCCTCGCTAAGCTGCGGGACCTCGACGATGACTCGATCTCCGATTCCGAGCTCGCCACGGCGCTGCTGACGGAGGAAGGGCGGATCCTCGGTACCCCGGCTTACATGGCGCCGGAGCAGGCCGAAGGCAAACCGGTCGACGGAAGGGCCGACATCTTCGCCATCGGGGCGGTCCTCTACGAGATGCTGACTGGATCGCGGCCGTTTGTCGGAGAATCACGGGCGTCCGTTCAGGCCGCGATCCTGACCGCTGACCCGAGCCCGCCGCGGAAGCTGCGCCATGAGATCCCAAAGGACCTGGACGCGATTGTACTGCGTTGCCTCGCAAAGGACCCTCCAGCTCGATTCGATACAGCCGAGGATCTCCTGTCAGCGCTTCAGACGGAAACCCAGGCCTTCACCCCGGCCAGCCCAGGGGTGCCACGCACCCGGTCCTGGACCCGGGCTCTACTGTGGGCACTTCCCCTCGTCCTGCTCTTCGGTGCCGCTGCCTGGCTGTGGGTGCGCAACTCACGACTCGAAGAGGCGCGACAGGTAACACTGCCCGAGATCGAGCGGCTCCTCGACGATAGCCAGTACGTCGAAGGTTTCCTGATGGCCAGGCAGGCCCAGAGTTTGCTCCCCGAGGATCCGGTGCTGCGAGAGCTGATGGCGCGGGCAAGCGAGACTATTCGGCTGACCTCAGAACCGCCAGGTGCCGAGATCTTCTACCGGAACTACACGGACGAGGCATCACAATGGAGGTCTCTGGGACTGGCGCCGATCGAGAATGCGACCGTTCCAGCGGCTTTCGTCTTGAGCTGGAGGGTTGAGAAAGAGGGCTACGAGACGCTTGAGGTGGGCCGGACACCCAGCCACAGCACCGGGCTCGAGTTCAAACTCGCTGCTGCTGGCGAGTCCCCGCCTGGCATGGCTCATGTACCTGCTGGGCAGTGGAGGTTTCGCAACGAGGAGCCGGTGGACGTCCCGGCCTTCTGGCTAGACAAATACGAGGTCACAAATCGTCAGTTCAAGGAGTTCGTCGACGCCGGGGGCTACGAGAACCAACACTACTGGAAGCACGTGTTCGAGGATGAAGATGGCGATCTCTCTTGGGAAGAGGCCATGGCCCAGTTCGTCGACTCGACCGGGCGCCCTGGGCCTGCTACCTGGTCTCTCGGCACCTATCCCGAGGGCGAGGACGACTTCCCCGTCGCCGGTGTGAGCTGGTACGAGGCCGTGGCTTACGCAGAATTTTCCGGCAAGAGTCTGCCGACCGTCTATCACTGGCGCATGGCCGCTCCCTGGACGCCCTTCGGCGACATGCTGCTGCTGAGCAATTTCGGTGGCGATGGACCTGTGGAGGTGGGAAGCCTACGAGGTATCGGCCATTTCGGTCACTACGACCTGGCCGGCAACGTGAACGAATGGTGCTGGAATCGGGCGACGAACGGCCGCTATCTCCTGGGCGGATCGTGGACAGAGCCCAGCTACACCTACGCGAACAACTTCGCCCGCTCACCCCTCGATCGGCAGCCCGACCTGGGCTTTCGGTGTGCCAAGTATCCCACTCCACCGACTGCCGAGCTCACGGACCCGGTGGGTGCCGAGCGCCACGACTTCAGAAAGAACGATCCTGTGTCCGCTGAGGTCTTCGCCATCTATCGAGGCCTCTTCGAGTACGAACCGCTGGACCTCGAAGCACAAATCGAGTCGGTCGACGAATCCGGCCGACATTGGAGCCATGAGACTGTCAGCTTCAACGCGGCCTATGGCGACGAGCGTGTTCTCGCCCACATCTTCCTGCCGCGTGACGCTTCACCCCCGTACCAGACTGTGGTCTACGTGCCCGGCTCCTCGGCCTCCTCGGTCAACTCGATCGAGGCCATGCGCTCCGATCCAGCCTTCTTCGTACCCCGAAGTGGCAGGGCCCTGGTTTGGCCGACATACGACGGGACCCTGGAGCGAGGTGGGGGCGGAGAGCGGCCTAGTGGCAGCCGTGCTCAACGGGATCTCATGATCCACAAGGTCAACGATCTCCAGCGGACCATCGACTATCTGGAGACCCGCAACGACATCGACAGCGATCAACTGGTCTACATGGGCTTGAGCGCCGGAAGTGAGTACGGGCCGGTCTACCTGGCAATCGAGCCGCGGTTCGAGGCTGCAGCACTGATAGCAGGCGGCTTCGACGATTTCCACATGCTGGAGGAGGCCGCTGAGATCAACCCCTGGAACTACGCACCTCGGGTGACTACGCCGATCCTGATGGTCAACGGAAACAGCGACTACGGATTGCCGGTCGAGACCGCACAGAAGCCCATGTTCGACTTGCTCGGCGTGCCGCCAGGATCCAAGAGGCACGTGCTATTGGAAGGTGGACATCTGCCGTACGATCTCAACGCAGTCATGCGCGAGATCCTCGATTGGTACGACCTCCACCAGGGGCCGGTTCGACGATAACATCGATCGCAATGACTGCCCGAATCCTCCGGGTCAGCACGTTCGTCCTTTTCCGTTTCGCAGGTTCGGGACTCTGGGGGCAAAGCGAGCCTACAAAGTCGTGTTCAAGGCCACGGGCCCGAGATCTCGGGCTCGAGATCGGTGTTCTCTCGCCCGGGCCACTCAATGCCATCACTGATGTCACCGGTGTGCGCGTTGGCCACTACACCTTGAAGCAGGGCACCAGGTTCAATACCGGTGTCACGGCAGTCCTGCCCCACGACAGCAATCTGTTCCACGAGAAGGCGCTGGAGTTGGCGGGCGTTTCTGCCGTAGACGGATCGGAGTAGGCTCCAGCCCTGGTCAGTCTTGCTCTGGAAGCCAGACCTCGTGCACATGGAGCCATTCGATGCCGTTCGGAGTGCCTTCACGGCGTCGGAAGAGGGCCGTGCTGAGCCGGCCGCGGGACTCGCCATCGATCTCCTGCGATTCCTCGTAGAGCACCAGGATCTGGTCACCGACCTGATGTCGAACCTGTAGATTCTCGATCCAGATTCTGCCGGGGCGGCTCATCCCGCGCCAGATACCGTGAGCGGCCCTCAGTCGCTCCAGCAGCTCCTCTCGGTCGGTCAGCTCGCCGCTGGGGCTGATAATGACGAACCCCTCGCCCATCACCGAACTGAATCGATCGAACGCCTTGTCCGTTGGAGGAAGAACGCCATTGAACCAATCCTGAAAGAACTGGTGGAGTTGCACCACCTCGTCGTTGCAGCGCTGGTCCATGATCGAGCCTCCTAGGGTCTGAACAACCTCGTCAGATTGTACGCTCAATACTCCGGGCAGAATCGACCCGGCGCCGAAGACCAGGGCCAGTCCTGCTGCCAACCCTGTGGTCTCTCGGATTCCACGCACGATCAGGCCAAGTACCTCCCACGGATAGAGGTCATCACACCACGGTGCAGTGCCGGGGTTGCAAGGATTCGGCAGGGGGGACTCCAGGGGGTTCTTGCAGCGGAAGGAAGGAAAGCTTCCTGGGGTCCCCCCTGTCGTGCCCCTGAACACTGAGAAGGCGCCGAGTAGACTCTCGGCGCCTTCTCGAGACATCAATCAGATTTAGTCCCAAAGCTCGGGCGTTACCGGCCCTGGTTCTTCAGGATCTTGTCCCACTTGGTGCCCATCTTGGTGAAGATGTTGTCGATCTGCTTCGCCACTTTGTCCGGCTTTTCCTTGAGTGTCACCGTACCTGTGCCTCGCCAGACCAACTGCTTGTCGCCTGGCTCGTAGGCGTCGAGAATCAGGGTGCCGTCGGTATAGGTCGTAGCTCTCGTCGTCGTGGTGCCCATGCCGCCGTAGTAGCCACCGTAGCCGCCGTAACCGTAGCGCCCGTAGCCACCCCAGCCCGGACCCCAGCCGCCGTAGCCGAAGTTGTCGGTCGTGAAGACGGTGTTGTCCTTGGTCGTGACGTGGAAGGTGACATACAAGTCACCTCCGGAGTCGACCTGCTTGAGACCACCCTCGGTCAATTCCCGGGCCAGAGCATCCCTGATGCGACCGTCCGCTAAACCGTCTCCTGTGTTGGAGTCCGGAGTGTCGACATAGGTAAACGTCTTGACCTGCTCGAAATCGAAGTCGTGAGCGTAGTCGATGGTGATCTTCTGTGCGATCGAGGGTGCTGCAACGACCGCCAATGCAATCAGTAGAATCATCGTCTTCTTCATATACCTTCTCCTTTCGTTTCGGGATCGAACGATTTACACAACCACTCTAACCTCCTGTCTCTACGAAATCCAGATCTATCGGTTGCATCCGAGGGCACGGAACCACCCTCCCTCCGACCGGAAGGCGCTTGACCTGAGGGGCTCGAGAGGGGAGACTCACAGGTTAGAAGTCAGCCTAGGGGTGGCCGCTCGGCCTGAGATTACACCCTCGAACCTGATCCGGGTCATACCGGCGTAGGGAACGGCAACACCGCCCCCGCAACAGTTTCGAAGGGATCTCGAGCGCGCTCCGAGTGGCTACTCCGCAGCGGACCCGCCATGCTCGTGAAGAACATCCGCCTCTTTCCCTGGCTCGCCCTCTCCGCGATCCTTGTTCCGGGGATTCCACCCTCCGCCCTGGCACAGGACACGAAGGAGGTAGTCGAGGAGGAGTCTGAGGAGCCGGAAATGACACCAGCCATCGAGGAGACGATCACGGTCATCGGGATTCGGGCCGGGGACGAGCTGCCCGTCACCAAGACGAATCTCGACAGGGAAGAGCTCGAGACCCTGAGCTACGGACAGGATGTTCCCCAACTGCTTCAATACACACCGGCGATGACCTGGTACTCGGATTCCGGCATTGGATCCAACTACTCGTACTTCAGCATGCGCGGCATCCAGCAGACCCGCATCAACATGACCTTCGACGGCGCGCCGCTCAACGATCCCGCAGAACACGCGGTCTACTTCAACAACTTTCACGACTTCACGAACACGGTGGACAGCGTCCAGATCCAGCGGGGAGTCGGTACCTCTTCGGTCGGCTCGCCTTCCTACGGCGGATCGGTGAACTTCGCCAGCTCCCCACCTGCCCAGGACCGTGGCGGCGACCTTCGCCTGGCCCTCGGCTCGTACGACACCAAGAGGGCTTCCCTCGGCTATGAGTCCGGCGTCTTCGAGAACGGGTTCTCCGTTAGTGGCCGGTTCTCCTATGCCGACACCGACGGGTACCGGGACAACTCCGGAACCGAGCACCAGACGGGCTTCATCGACGCAGGATGGCAAGGCGAGCGATCTTCGCTGAAGCTGGTCTCCTTCTTCGGTGAAGTGGAAACGCAATTGGCCTGGTTGGCCGTCGAGCCGAAGATTCTGGCCGAGAATCGCCGTTTCAACCCTCTCGACGAAGAGGAGCGCGACAATTTCGGCCAGAACTTCGCGCAGCTCAAATACACCCGTGCCCTTCGCAACGACACTCTTCTGACCGCCTCCTTCTATTACAACGGGGCGGATGGGTGGTTCCGGCTGTGGGACGATCCCCAGGCGAAAAACGAGTTGCTCCAATTCGGCATCGATCAGTCCTTCATCGGAACCATGGTCACGGCCAGCAAGAGCTTCGATCGTCTCTCCGCCACCCTCGGCGCGCACTTCAACGATTTCAGCGGTGATCACACCCTCGATACGGAGGGCACCCGCATCTACGAGAACACCGGTTACAAACAGACGGCCAACGCCTTTGGCAAGGCCGAATACCGACTCGGCGATTGGCTTCTGTTTGGTGACCTTCAGCTGCGGTGGGCCGAGTTCTCGTACAAGGGGGACATCGATCTCGGCTCGGTAGCCTGGATGTTCCTGGATCCGAAGGTAGGCGTGCGGCGCTTCGTCTCACCTCGGTTGAGTGTCTACGCCTCTCTCGGCCGCGCTCAACGTGAACCCGCACGGCTGGATCTGCTGCTCGGCGAGGACAATGCCACGGTGCCGCACGATCTGGAGGCCGTCCGGCCCGAGGAGGTGCTCGATTTCGAGGCCGGGGTCGACCTCAACACGCCGCAGTTGGCTCTCCAGGCTAATTTCTATGCGATGGAGTTCACCGACGAGATCGCCCTGACCGGTGAGCTCTCCGAAATCGGCCTGCCGCTGCGCACCAACGTGGACGAGTCCTATCGGCGGGGCTTGGAGGTCGACCTCAAATGGCGGGCAACCGAGAGATGGGCCCTCCTCCATAGCTCCAACCTGAGCCGAAACCGGATCCGCGAGTGGATCCAGTTCTACGACGTCTACGACGAGCAGGGCTCCTGGGTCGACAGTGAGCCGATTACCCACAGGGACGTGCCGCCGCTGCTGACTCCAGAAGTGATCCTCAACCTCGGCGTCGAATGGGCCCGCCCGGGGACGAGCATCGCCCTGATGGGCCGCTACGTCGATGAAGCTCAGCTCGACAACACCGGTCTCGAGGGGTTCCGCCTGCCCTCCTACACCAACGTGGACCTTCGCGCCTCGGTGAACCTGGGCCGGTGGTGGGCGTCCGCCAACCCGAGAATCACCCTTTTCATCAACAATCTCTTCGACAACGACGACCAGTATCCGAGCGGCTACAGTTACCAGTTCATCAACCAGAGTGGCAGCGGGCAGCAGACGCTCGACGGCATTCCCTACTACTATCCTCTCGCCACCCGCAACGCTGTCCTGACTCTCGAGCTCGACCTCTGATTCCCTGCCAATCATGATCTCCCTGGAACTGGTCGCCGTCGTGCTGACCTTGTTTGCCGTCTACTTGACGGCCCGCCAGATCCTCTGGTGCTGGCCGCTGGCCATGGTCAGCGTGACTCTCTACGCCCTGGTCTTCTACCAGGCCAAGCTCTATGCGGACATGGGGCTGCAGGGGCTCTACTTCGGACTCGCGATCTACGGTTGGTGGGCCTGGCGTCACGGCGGCGAGGATCATGGAGAGCTCCATGTGACCCTGGCGTCGACCAGGATGAGGCTGGTTCTGGTCGTCATCGGGGCCGGCGCCGGGATCCTGCTCGGGCAGACCCTGAGCCGCTTTACCGACGCCTCGCTACCCTTCATGGACTCGGCTTTGACCTCATTCAGCATCGTCGGGCAGTGGATGCAGACTCGCAAGCTGCTCGAAGCCTGGCTTGTATGGCTCGGGGTCGATGTCTTCTACGTCGGCATGTTCCTTTACAAGGGCCTCTACCTGACTGCCGCCCTCTACGCGGTTTTTCTGGTTCTGGCGGTCATGGGATTCCTGAGTTGGCGTCGATCGATGGAGGAGGGTCGGTTGCAGCAAGCCACCCTCGAGAACCGATGATCCGGATCGTCGTCACAGGCTCGGAGTGCACAGGCAAGACGACACTCACTGAGGCGCTCGCCAGACACTACGGCGCGGCGTGGGTCCCAGAGTTCGTGCGGCAGTTCGTCGAGGTGAAGGGTGCCGCCCCAGAGTATGAGGATGTCGAAGCGATTGCGCGCGGCCAGATCGCGGTCGAGGATCAAGTGGCCTCGGAAGCCAGCGAGCTGCTCATCCAGGACACGGATCTGCTCAGCACGGCGGTCTTCAGTCGGCACTACTACGGGGATTGTCCAGTCTGGATCGAGACCGAGCTTCGGAAGCGAGCCGGAGATCTCTATCTTCTCGCCGACATCGATGTGCCCTGGACTCCTGACGGCGATCAGCGCGATCGCGGCGACCGGCGCGAGGAGATGCACGAGCTCTTTCGCTCGGCCCTCGAGCAACACGGATTCAGGTTCGTGGAGATCCACGGCTCTCGCCGAGAGCGGTTGAAGACTGCGATCTCGGAGATCGGCAAATTGCTCGTCGAGTGACCCAGAGACCCCGCTTGTAGAATGGCCCAGCCACTATCACCAAAACGACCATCCCACTTCGAACCCATGCCCGTCATCTTTCGTCTCCTAGGCACCGTGAGAGTCCGTGCCGCTGTCGCGGTCGAGCTCAGTCTGTGCCTGCTGATCGCTCTACTGGCCATCGGCTGTCGCCCGGACGCACCGCCTCCCAACGTCATTCTCATCTCGCTCGATACGCTGCGTGCCGACCACGTCGGCGCTGCTGGCTACTCCCGAGACACGACACCGAATCTCGATCGGCTCGCGGCGGAAGGCACTCTCTTCCTGAACAACTACTCGCAAGCACCCAACACGGCGCCTTCCCACACTTCCATCCTGACTTCCCTCTACCCTTCGGTCCACGGAGTCTTCAAGCACGGGCAGGTGCTCGACCCCGAGGTCGAGACGCTGCCGGAAGTCTTCCAACAGGCCGGCTACCGAACGGCCGCTTTCACCCAACTCAACGGTGAGACCTACAAGCAAGGGTTCGATCGCTATCACATCCTCGAGAGTCCTCCCAATGCAGGGAAAGGACTCAAAGACACCCAGGTGATCCAGGAGTGGATCTCGAAGAGCCTTGATCAACCTTTCTTTCTATTCGTTCACTCCTATGACGTGCATCTGCCGTACAGCCCACCGAAGAACTTCATCGACAGGTTCGCTCCCGGCTACGACGGCCCGCTTCCAGTCTGGATTCAGCGCGAGGACATCAATCGAATCAACCATGGCCAGCTCGAGCTGGCCGCTCGCGACTACCAGTACATCGTCGATCTCTACGACGCGGAGCTTTTCCGGGCTGACGAGATTCTGGGCACGCTCTTCGACCATGTGCGCGAAGCAGGGATCTGGGACGAGACGGTGATCGTCGTCCTGTCGGATCACGGTGAAGAGTTCGGTGAACATGGCCTCTACGGCAGGCACACGTACTCCCTCTACAACGAGCTTCTGAGGACGCCGCTGATCCTGCGTGGCCCCGGGGTGCCAGTAGGAGGAAAAGTGACAAACCCCAGCCGCAACATCGATGTCGCTCCGACTCTCATGCGTCTCGCCGGGCTGAAGCCGCCGGAGTCTTTCATGGGAGACGATCTGCGGCCCGTGTGGAAAGGCAGAGAGAGGGAGCCTCGGGAGGTAGTTGCCGAACGCAGAGTCGATCGGATTCTCATTCGCAACAACTACAAGTATTTCTCCGATGGCCGCCTCTTCGATCTGAGCCTCGATCCCACCGAACAGACCGACATCGCCGCGAACCACCCGGAGATCGCACTGGAAATGCAGGAGGGCCTCGATGGATGGATTCGGCGCTTCGTCGAGCGCCAGAAAGAGGTGGCGTCCTCCGCCGAAATCCTCCTGACTGGGGAGGAGGAGCAGCGACTGAGAGCGCTGGGCTATCTCGACTGATCTCCCGACCGAATGCACCCGCCGGCAGTGTCACCCCTACAACATGTCGTAGGATTTGGTACTCTTGACAAGCTGAACCACAATCTCTAGGAGGTATTCTCATGTATCGACGAAATCTAGCTCTCATAGTCTTACTGACTCTTGCTCTGGCGGGCACCAGCTTTGCTCGTGAGGTTCAGGACTACTCCTCCACGATCAACAATTTCAAGCAGTCCTCGGACGTTGCACCTTTCTTCGACTCTGCCTACGGCTATGCCGTATTTCCCACCATCGGCAAGGGTGGATTGGGTATCGGTGCTGCACACGGTAAGGGCCAGGTGTATGCCGGCGGAAAGGTGACCGGCTTCTCATCCTTGAGCGATATCTCCATCGGTTTCCAGGCTGGCGGACAGGCCTATAGCCAGGTTGTGTTCTTCGAGGACGAGCGCGCGTTCAGCGATTTCACCAGCGGTAATTTCGAGTTCGGTGCCCAGGCCAGCGCCATCGCTGTCCAAGCCAGCGCTAGTGCCGAGGCCGGTAGCGAGGGCGCGCAGGCTGGAGCCAGCAGTGGTGGATCGGGCGGCAGCATGGCCAGCACCAAGTACTACAAGGGCATGCTGGTGTTCACGATCGGCAAGGGCGGCCTGATGTACGAGGCGACCATCAGCGGTCAGAAGTACACGTACGACCCGCTGAACTAGCGGCCGATTCAGGACCCTGCAAGAACAGCTTTACTGGTAGGTGACCCGCGTTGGAGCGGATCTCCTCAGGGGGCTGTTTGCTTTATCGCCAGCCGGTCCCGACGGCGATGGAGAAAGCGAAGTCCTCCTCGCTCCTCTCCAGGGCCTTGATCTGACCGCCTTCCAGGTCTGACTTCTCCGATAGACTCCTAGCCTGCTATGAAGAAGCTCTTGCTGGCTGTCTTTGTCGTAAGTTGCTTTCAGGCCTGGGCGGGCGCAGCCGCGCCGCCGGCCCAAACTGCAGCGGGGATCATCGACGATTACATCGAAGAGTGGAAGCAGTTCAACCCATCGCGAGCCCGCTCGCGTGGATTCGTCGACGCCATCGGAGGATTCGAAGATCTCTCCCCCGCCTCGATCGCAGCCTGGGTCGACTACAACCAAGCTACATTGACACGCCTCGAGGCTCTTTCGGACCTGTCGAGAGACGACCTCGTCGACCGCAGACTGCTACGCACCCAGATCCTCACCGAGCTCGACCGCTGGCACAACGACCGGCCCCACGAAAACTCGCTGGAGCTCTACGCCGACCTCATCTCCAACGGCCTGTCGCCAATCCTGGGTTCGCCCCAGCTGTCCGAAGACGAGAAGCGGCGATTCCTTTTGGTCCGCTTGGCGCAGATCGAGAGCCTGTCGCGCTCTGCAACTCTGAACCTTCGTGACGGGCGGCAAGCCGAGACCTCTGAGGCGCTGGCAAAGCTCGAAGAAGCTGCCCACTTCATCAAAACCGACCTCCTTCCTGCTGCCCGAGAATGGCTGGATGGGAGCTCGGCTCTCGAGCTACAGAAGTCGTCCAACCAGACGGCCCAGGCGATCGCGGAACTGGTCGAGCACGTGCAGCGCAAGCTCCTACCCCGCTTGACCCTTCCCGACGAGCCAATCCTCGGGCGCGAAATCTATGCTCGGAAGCTCGCGATCTACACCGATAGCGATCTGACCCCAGAACAGCTAGGAGAGATCGCCCTCTGGGAGATCGAAACCAGCAAGAAGGCTCTCTGGGTGATGGCTGCAGCCTACTGGCGGGAGATCGATCCCGAGACCCCGGTACCCGAAGACTTCGAGACACTCGTCGGCAGAGCTTTCGCCGACCTCGAGGCCAACCGTCCGACCACCGAGCACGAGTATCTGCTCGAGCTGCGGAAATACGGCCGGGAGGTCGAGGACTTCGTCCGAGACCATGAGATCGCCACCGTTCCCGACCATCAAACCCTCAGTATCGAGTTGGCCCCTGAAAGCTCGGGCCCGATGGCCAGGATCGGCTACGTCAGCAGCGCGCCGGCCTTTGCTCCCAATCCCTGGACCACCTGGTACCTCGCCACGATTCCCGATTCGCATCCCGAGCAGGAGCGCATTGATTTCTGGCGGTCGTTCAACTACTCGTTCAAACGGTTCATCGTCATCCACGAGCTGTTTCCCGGGCACTACATGCAGCTCAAGATCCTGCGCGAAAACCCGCATAAGGTCCGCATCCTCTTCCCCTACCGGCCCTTCATCGAGGGCTGGGCAACCTTTACCGAGCGCATCGTGCTCGACGCCGGATACGCCGAGGGGGACTGGCTGACTCGCTTCGCTCAGCTGCGAAAGCGACTGGAGAATGCCAATCGCGCCTACATGAGCGTGCAGGCTCACTGCAACGGCTGGACCGAGGCGCAGGTCACGGACTTCTCCATCGAGACCTCACTTCTTGCCCCGCAGTTTGCCAAGAGCCTGTGGGGTCGACTCATGAGCTCTCCCATGCAGATCATCACCTACATGCTCGTTGGTCTGGAATTGCGTGAGATCTACGAGATGGAACGGGAGCGACTGGGCAGCGAGTTCGAGACGCGAGCCTTCATGGACACCATCCTGCGCTCCGGCCCTGTGCCCAGCGACGAACTGGCGGCCATCCTGGCGACGCGGCCCAAGCGCACCCACGATTAGAAAGCGATCGACAGGCAGTTCCATATCTGGAGGGGAAGGAACCATGCACAAGACCATCGCCGCTCTGCTTACCTGCGCCACCTTCTGCTGTGCCGTTCAACCAGCCCTGGCTGATGACAAAGAGATCGAAAAGCTCGAAAAGGAGCTCGAAGAGATAGCCACCATCGAGAAGAAGATGATGGTCCCCATGCGGGACGGCGTCCGCCTGGCGACAGATATCTACCTCCCGAAGGAATCCGAGGGTCCGCTACCAACGATCTTCGCCCGCACTCCTTATAACTTCAACGAGTCCGGCGAGCGGCGCCTGAAGGCCATCACCAAGGCCATGGAGAACGGCTACGCCTACGTCGTCCAGAACGAGAGGGGCAAGTTCTTCTCCGAAGGCGAGTGGGAGATCCTGGGGCTTCCGAGAACCGATGGTTACGACGCACTCGACTGGATCGCCGAACAATCCTGGTCGAATGGCAAGGTAGGAACGATCGGCTGTTCCTCCTCCGCCGAATGGCAACTGGCCCTGGCGGCGATGGACCACCCCGCCCATGCGGCTATGGTACCGATGGCCTCGGGCGCTGGAATCGGGCGCGTCGGTCCCTTTCATGAGATGGGCAACTGGTACCGCGGTGGCGTCTTCCAGATGCTCTTCGGCTCGTGGCTCTATGGCGTGCAGAACACGCAGCGGCCACGCCTACCGGAGGGACTCTCCAGAGAAGATGTAGTCCGCCTCTCTCGCTACTTCGACCTCGCTCCGAAGATGCCTGAGGTGGATTGGACGGAGAATTTCGAGCACCTTCCCTTGGTGACCATGATGGAAGAGGTGGAAGGCCCCAAGGGAATCTACGCCGAGTTCGTTCAGCGATTTCCGAACGACCCGGCCTGGTTTGACGGCGGCCTCTACCACGACAACGAGCCCTGGGGCGTACCGGCTCTGTGGATGAACTCCTGGTACGACATCTCGCAAGGCCCCAACCTGGCTCTCTTCAATCACATCCGGGACAACGCCGAAGACCGGGAAGTGCGCGACGGTCAGTACGTCGTCATTGCTCCCACGCCGCACTGCCGGTTTCAGACCGAGGACAAGGAGACCATCGTCGGCGAGCGCAACATGGGTGACGTCCGCTTCGACTACGAGGAGCTGACCTTCCAATGGTTCGACTACTGGCTGAAGGGCGATGACAACGGAGTTCTGGAAGACACCCCCAGGGTTCAGTTCTACACCATGGGACTCAATCAGTGGCAGTCCGCCACAGCCTGGCCACCCTCGGAGGCAGAACTCGTCACCTGGTATCTGGATAGTGACGGCGCAGCGAACAGCCTGTTCGGTGATGGCCGCCTTGGCACCTCACTTCCCACGAGCGACCATCCGGATCAGTTCCCCTACGACCCGACGGTGCCTGTGACCTCACTTGGTGGCGGTGTCTGCTGCATGGGGGGAGCCATGGAGCCTGGATCCTTCGACCAACGGCGTAGCCAGGCGCGTCACGACATCCTCGTCTACACCAGCGAGCCTCTGGAGGAGCCTCTCGAGATCACCGGAACGATCGGCGTGACCCTCTATGTCGGCTCCGACGCCAAGGACACCGACTTCTCCGTCAAGCTCGTTGATGTCTACCCGGACGGCACCGCCTACAACATCGACGACACGATCCAGAGAGCACGCTTCCGCGAGGGCTACGACAAGCAGGTCTTCATGGAGCCTGGCAACGTCTATGAGCTCGAGATCAGCCCCATGTCGACCAGCGCCCTCATCGGCAAGGGCCATCGAATCCGAATCGAGGTTTCGAGCAGCAACTTTCCGCGGTTCGCACGGAATCTCAACACCGGCGGCAACAACTGGGACGAAACCGAAGGGGTCGTGGCGAACAACATCGTCCACCACTCCGCCGAGTACCCGTCCCAGATCCGCCTGCCTGTCGTTCGTCGACCGTAGAGACAGATACGAACACCTGCTGATCGCTGTGGCGGGCCCACCGGAGGCGCCCGCCAGCAGCGGCTTGCAGAATCGGCTGGCACCTCGCGGAGTCCGGTGAGAACGTCCTCCACAGAGGACGAATTGACCAGGGATCTTGCTGGATTCGCCCATTTCGCCCCGTCCTCTGATCCGTTCTCGCTGGCACGGATGTTGAAGTCTCCACCAGTCAGGAGGTGACCGACATGCAACTTCGAATAGCGTTCTGGACTCTTCTTCTCGCAGCTGTCCTGCTCACCCTTCTGGCGGTTCCGGCTTCGGCACAGTTGTCCGGTTGGTCCTTCGGAGGAGCCTTCAACATCGGCGGTGCCCACTTTCGCGTTGGATTCGCCGAGATGGGCCCCTATGGTCCGAGCTATTTCTTCGAAGTCGCCCAGCCCTTTGCTTACGGGGGTTACGCATGCTCCGACCGGTGCTATCGCCGCGGCAATCACTTCTATCACCACCCCAACTGCGGCGTGGTCAATCACCACTTCCGTCGACACGGGTATGCCCCGGACCACTTGATCTCGTACTACGGACCACCCATGCCCTACCCACAGCCACGCTACTATGGTTACTACTCACAGCCCCCCTATCGGTACTACTCCCAACCGGGAAGGTGGTACGACGAGCGCCACTACTATCGCGACAAGCACTACCGGAAGGGTCGACGTCATCACGTCCCTCCCGGACACCACAAGAAGCACCGCGGTCACTAGTGGGACGGTGTAGACGATGATGAAAAGGGGGGGCAGCCGGCCCCCCCTTTTTCATGACTGAGCTGCAATTCGCATCCCCGACCAGCTGCTAGACTCCTATCCGTTTGAAGAGGAGATCGAATGCCACGGGCCGGAGTGTCCCTTTATTGAGAGGCCGAGTGGGGCCGCATCGAAGCCGGTTTCTCCTGGTCTTGATCCTGGCAATATCGAGCACCATCTGCTTGTCGGCCGATCAACCAGAAGCTTCAGATCCTCCAAAAGAACTGAATCGGTTCGAGGTCGGAGGACTCCTTTTCGGCGACGCCTACTGGGTAGCTTCCAACCACGACCCAGCCAGCGAGGGGATCGTCAGCGCCTGGATCCGGCGCGGCTACCTCACTATCGACTCGGAATTCACCAAGAAGCTCTCAGGGCGGATGCGCTTCGAGCTCAATCAGGATGGCGACTTCGACGTCTTCGAATTCGAAGTCGACTTCAAGGACTTGTATCTTCAAGCAGCCGTAGGTGAGCATCGGATTCTGTTCGGCCTGTCGCAGACACCGACTTTCGCTCTGATTGAGCCGTTCTGGGGCTATCGACATGTCGAACGGACCCCGATGGATCTGCAGGGAATCGCTAGTCGAGACACTGGTATCGCGGCCAACGGGCCGATTGCCAAGGATGGCTCCATCTCCTACCGGGTCATGTATGGCACGCAGCTCGAGTTCGGCAGCGACAGCAATGACGCCGGCGAGTGGATGGGCGCTGTGAGTTGGGAACCGAACGCGAATTGGGTGGTCGAGGTCTACGGCGACTTCGAGGATCCGTTGAGCGCCGGCGATGGCCGCAGAACTCTCCAGGGATTCCTGGGCTACCGAACCGAGACGGCCCGTCTTGGCCTCCAGTACTCGGACCACGTGCGGGACAACAGCCCAGGGATTAAACTGGCATCGCTTTTCGGTGTCGTTGATCTGTCGGAGAATTGGAGCTTTCTGGGGAGGGTCGATCGGTTGTTCGAGCCCAGCATTCGGGGCGAGGACATCGCCTATCTTCCCTTCGACCCCGACGCCAAGGCGACGCTGCTCATCCTCGGCGTTGAGGCCCGACCCTACAGGTTCTTCAGCCTCATTCCGAACATCGAGTACATCCGATACGACGAGCCAACGGAGCCTGGCCCTAGGCCAAATGACGATCTGCTGATCAGGCTCACGTTCAATCTGACGTTTTGAAGGGATCAGTTCCTCCGACAGATCTGAACGGCCTTGCAGAAGATCACCGCAAGGTAATCAACACATTGGAGCTCGAAGATCAGCTGGTCGCAGCGCGCCGACAAACAGAATCCAACTAGAAATCAGGCACAGACCTAGGGTACTCTGCTGAACGAGACCACGACCACACGCGCTGGCTCCTGGCAGATTGCTTGGAATCTTGTCCTGCCAAGCCAATCTGCAGTGGTGCTCGCCCGGCTACCTTGTCCGGATGCACTCATCTTGCTCTTCAAGGGGGTTGCCGACATGCAGAAGACCGTGAAGCTCAAGGATCAAACGGAGGTTCTCATTCGTGAGATGACTCGCGCGGATCTCGACGGATCGCACGCCTTCTTCACCTCGCTTCCAGAGAAAGACAGAGCCTATCTCCGAAGGGAGGTCACGAACCCAGAGGTCGTGGAGCGGCGCATCTCAGAGAGCGTCTCGGGTGCTGTGATGCGACTCGTCGCCGTTGCCGACGGTCACATCGTGGCGGATGGCTCACTCGAGACCTCGGACGAGGAATGGAAGAGGCACGTCGGGGAGCTTCGACTCATCGTCGCACAGCCCTACCGGCGCAAGGGTGTTGGTGCCCTGATGGCCCGCGAGCTGTACTTGCTTGCCGCCAGCGCCAAGATGGAGGAGATCATCGTCAAGATGATGCGGCCTCAGGAAGCGGCCCTGAGCATCTTCCGGAGGCTGGGCTTCCGCGAGGAGGCAACGCTCCATGACTACGTTCAGGACCAGGCAGGAAGGAAGCAAGACCTGATCCTGATGCGCTGCGACCTGGAAGCCCTCTGGCAAGAGATGGAGGACTTCCTTGCCTCCGGCGACTGGCAGAGAACTCAGTAATCATCACTGGAAGTCGCGAGGAATCGTGTCCCGCCAGGTCTTCTCGCGCAGAACCTCACCGTTCTCGAGCAGCCGCCGCGTGTAGGTGTAGTAGAAGTTCTTGAGGTCGCTTCGAAATAGGAGCTCTGACTGCCAGAGCAGCGTGCGGTCTTCGAGTTCCACCTCCGTCCAGTGCTCGCCCCGTACCGATGTGTTCTCGGGTCGCTCATCCGAAGTCTCGTGAACAATCGTCTCCCCGTAGCGCTCGATGCCCCAGGGATACTGCGTCCCGCCGCCGTTGGTCGCCTCCACCCTGACCGTTCCGGTCTGAGGATTGCGATCGACCGAGGAGATTTCGCCATAACCCGAAGTCGTGCCCTCGTCCAGGCTCTCGTAGCCAGAAAGCTCGGGATCTTCCTCGGAGGGCAGGAAGGCGGGCACCGGACGATTCTCATAGGGCACCACAGGCAGTAGCACCCGCGAGCCATCGTTGCCTCCCAGATGCAGACTCGTCGTCATCGGATACGGGGTCGGCCAGAGCATCGGCCATTGGGCGTTCGCTACCGCCAGGCGAATGCGGTGGCCTTCGGGGAAGACCCAGGAGGTGAAGTGCATCTCGATCTCCAGGCGGAAGACCTCGCCTGGCTCGATCGGCTTCGGCTCGCGGGCCGATTCGCGATGTGTGCCGTTGAACCCCGCGCCGGCAACCTGGGTCACCGTACCGTCCGGAGCCACGTCGGAAATCCGCACGAACCAGTTCGCCTGGGGTGCGTCGGCCGACACCGTCAAGAACGCTTTCGGCAGCCCGAGGATCTCGACCTCGCTCTCCAGAGGATTGCTGTCATAGACCAGACTGAAGGCGTCGGTAGGCCTTTGGTCGTGGGCGACGTCGCCCCACCACATGACGGGTCCGCCAGCCTCGATGCCGATCGACGGCACGTATCGAAGGTAGTGGATCGTCTCCGCCGGGCTTGAGCGCCCGAGCGTGTGGTTCGGGTGGGGGTAGAGCACCTGCTCCTCGATGC
This sequence comes from Thermoanaerobaculia bacterium, assembly GCA_049664225.1. GTDB lineage: Bacteria > Acidobacteriota > Thermoanaerobaculia > Multivoradales > JAHEKO01 > JAUVRX01. The sequence goes on along the minus strand of JBATEX010000071.1, from coordinate 13,630 downwards.
GCTCGATCGGCCACCCTTCCTCCCAGCGCCATTCGCCGGGCGCCTCTTCCAAGTAAGGCCCGGGTGGGTGCCATTGCCGGACGTAGACCGCGAAGCGAGGCTCGTCGAGGATGCCGGTATCGCGCCCTTTCAGCCAGTGGTCGAACCACCGCACGGCTTCGTGCCGCCACTCGATCTGCGGCTTCGGGTATGCGTTGTGCGGGAATGCGTGGTGCCAGGCACCGACGATCGCCTTGACCGGCGCCTCGAGGTTTTCGAGCATTCGCGGAACGCTGTCCCGGTAACCGTCATACCAGCCACCGATGACGAACGTCGGCACCCGAATCGAGTCGTAGCGAACCTTGAGAGAGGTCCGATCCCAGAAGGGTCCGTCGCGCTGCTGACGCTTGTAGGTCATCATCCACGGCTCGGTGTCGAAGCGATCGCGAAAGTAGGCCTCGTCGACCGAGAAGTCCTGGGCGCCCGGCCGGGCATTGTCGAGATCCTGGCTCATCTCCCAGGAGTCGACATGGATCACACCGTCCATGAAGTGCACATCGTCCTGGTAGAGGTCGTCGGTAGCATCGACGGCGATGATGGCTTTCAGTGCCGGCGGGTTGCGCATCGCCAGATGGATCGAATTGAAGCCTCCCCAGGAAATGCCGAACATACCGACGTTACCGTTCGACCAGGGTTGCTTCGAAAGCCAGTCGATCACCACCTCGCCATCGTCGTTCTCCTTGTCGCTGTACTCGTACGGGATCAGTCGACCTTCGCTGTTCCCCGTCCCCCGGATGTCGACCCGAGCCACGGCGTAGCCCCGTCGAACAAAGTAGGAGTAAAGCGAGTAGTTCCGACTGCGAGACTCGGTCTTGCGGTAGGGCAGGTATTCCAGAAGCACGGGAATGCGCTCGTCCAGCCCGCCACCCGTTGGCATGTAGAGATCCGCCGCGAGGCGCACCCCATCCGGCATCGGAATCCAGATCTCCTCCATCGAGATCTCATGGTTCGGTGCCGAAGCGCTGGCCGCTGCGCCGACTGGTCCTGCGAAAAGGGTCCACCAAACCAACATCCAAGAGACAATGAAGAACGCCCGCCGAACTCCAAACCGTCGCATCTCGAACCCTCCTCAGCAGCTGCCAAAGCCTCAGCCTAGCATCGCACCTGAACGGCACCGAAGAGCATCGACCTGACGCAGGCTGCCACCGTTCTGGCGTCGGATGACAGAGAACAGGCATCGAACCCCTCCAAGTTGACACAATACTTGCTGGGCACGACGCCAGGCTCGGGATTCGAGCGAAAATCGGAAGGGAACCCATGAGAGTCATCATCTTTGGAGCCACAGGAATGATCGGCCAGGGGGTCCTGCGAGAGTGCCTTGCCGACCCGAAAGTCGAGTCCATCCTGATCGTGGGACGGAGTTCGTCCGGTGTTGAGAACCCGAAAGTCAGGGAGATCGTCCAGCCAGACCTCTTCGACTACTCAACCCTCGAAGGCGAGCTCACAGGCTTCGACGCCTGCTTCTTCTGTCTGGGAATCTCGGCGGCGGGGATGAGCGAGAAGGCCTATCACAGGATCAGTGTCGACCTGACTCTGGCTGCTGCCCAAGCACTCTCCACGCTCAATCCCGACATGACCTTCATCTACGTCTCGGGCATGGGAACCGACAGCACCGAAAAGGGGCGCATCATGTGGGCGCGGGTCAAAGGCAAGACCGAGAACGAGCTCCTCAAGCTGCCGTTCAAAGCCGCCTACATGTTCCGCCCGGCCTATATCCAGCCCCTGGACGGAATTCAATCGAGGACCACAGCGTATCGAGTGCTCTACGGCGTCGTCGGACCGCTGTTTCCGGTCTTCCAGGCTCTCTTCCCGCGCTACGTGACGACCACAGAGAGAGTCGGTCTTGCAATGATCCGCGTGGCACGGCAGGGCTACCCTCAACCTATTCTCGAGAACGACGACATCAACAGACTCGCGGCCACAAACCGCTGAGCTCGAAACGCACGGGGGCTTACTGGAATGGAACTGCGACGCGGATTGAAATCCGAGCTCTCGCTCCTCGCTGAGACCTTGCAAAAGGCGAAGCAGGACTCCGCCAACGATCTCGCTGCCGCAATCGCCTTTTGGGCCTTCTTCTCCATCTTCCCACTGCTGATCGGCATACTTTCGCTGACCAGTGGCTTTCTCGAGTCGGAGGCTCTGCGAGCTCGAATCTACGAGGCCGTGACCGAAATGCTGCCGGGAAGTGCGGAGATGGTGATGGACAACCTCGATACCGTGGTTCAATACCGGGGCTCGATGGGTCTGGTGGCCATCCTCGGGCTGTTCTGGACGGCCGCCAAGGTCTTCGGCGCCATTTCGCGCTCCGTCAACCGGGCCATCGGTGTCCAACAAAATCGGAGACCCTTGGTATCGAAGCTGCGCTACTTCGGGATGGCGATTGCGGTGTCGGTTCTGATCATCGTGTCACTCGGCGTCACGGTCGTGCTCGAGTTGATACTCGAGTCGCCAGTCCTAGCCAGGCTGGGAATCGACACGGGCGTAATATCTGGATTCCAGGGCTGGGCCACTGGCGTCGCTCTGATTCTCTTGATCTTCGCCCTGATCTACAAACTGACTCCCATCAGTGATGTCTTATGGTCACAGGTTCTTCCTGGGGCTCTTCTCGCGACGATTCTGTTCGAGCTCGGACAAACCGGGTTCGTGCTCTATCTGGAAAAGGTCGGCAAACTCAAGGCAGTCTACGGATCCCTGTCCTCGATCATCGTCCTGTTGCTTTGGCTCTATGTCTCCGCTCTCATTCTGATCCTCGGTGCGGAGTACAGCATCGTGCGCTGGCGGACTCGCAATGGCAACTCCAGCCACGGGCAGGACCGACAAACTTCGTAAGAGTCGTCGGTATCGAGCGCATCTGGTAGCTCGAAGTCTCATCGATCGCACTTCGCAACGACATTCGTCGGTACCGTCGAAATCCTCGACGAAACCGTCGAATCCCGACGCTTCCACCTAGATTCACCAGCTTCTGAAGCGACTGTAGACAGGGGCCTGGCCAGCCCCAAAGACCTGGCATGCAATCTGCTCATTGCCCCAGTTATTGCGGCATCGAGACTCTCATGACACTGGAGAACACCACAATGGGACCCCTACGACTCCAAGCCACTCTGCTGGCCATACTGCTGGGAGCCAACCTGATTGGTTGTAGCGGCGGCTCATCTTCGCCGACCGAGCCTTCGCCGCTCGACATTGCGACAACAACCGGCTCGAGCACCCTCAGCGCCACCACCGCCTCTGCTCTGGGCAGCGCTATCGATGACGAATACAAAGCCAGAGCCTTCTACGACGCCGTTATCGAGAGATTCGGTCCGGTCCGCCCATTCGTCCCGATCCGCGACGCCGAGACCCGCCATATAGAGGCTCTTGTCAGGCTCCACGACGTCTACTCTCTAAGTGCACCTTCAGATCCTCACTCAGGTCGTCTCGAGGCACCCGACTCGGTGCAAGAAGCCTGTCATATGGCAGTCGACGCCGAGATCGACAACGCCGCCCTGTATGACGAAATCCTCGGGAAAGTTGTCGAGGCGGACGTGATCGTGGTTTTCGAGCAACTTCGCGACGCGTCGCTCTACAACCATCTTCCGGCATTTCAGCGCTGCTCCTGAAGCCGGCTCTTCGAGACAGCAGCTGGGAGCAGTACCCCTTCGGTCGTCCTCTAAGGTGTTGCTGCCTGCCCCGACGTGCGCTGGATAAACCTGTCCAGGGTCTCCTTCCACTGCGCCAGCAGGGACTGCTCGACATACATCATGTGGCCGGCGGCAAAGTCGGCCCGTTCGATGTTGTCCCGCAGGTCGGGCGGCAGGTTCAGGTTGTCCATCGTCCACACGGCGGCGAAGTAGGGAGTCGCCAGATCGTAGATACCATTGACCAGCAGCACCTCCAACCGCGGATTCCGCGTAATGGCTGTGGCCAGGTCCGGCGCGACATTGGGAACTCCTCCCAATCCGAAGCCGATGTTTTCGTCTTCACGATCGAAGTTCCACGGTCTCGCCATCCCACTCGGAACGTATTCCCTCTCACCGTCATAGCCGAGCTCGGATCGCACGTAGGAATTGAACGCCGAGGTGTAGGCTGAGGCAATCGCACTGGATTGCGGGTCGTGCGAGGGGCGAAGTTCCAATAGATCCCCAGTCGGGCCGGTAAACCTCGCATCGAGGCGTCCGACGACGAGACCCTTGTCTCGCAGCAACTCCTTCTCGAACTCCGGCGCCGTCACCCTCAGGTTCGACTTGTCGAGGTACTCGGGTGAGAGCCCCGTGTACTGATGCATCTTCTCGATGACGGCAGCACGGCGAATCGGATCCACCGCGCTACCAGCCATCAATGCTCCCGCATAGTCGGACAACACCCAGTCTTCGACCTCCTGCATGAACGCCGCGAGGTCCGCTGGATTGCCGCCGGGAAGGGCGTCCAGGTACTCGGCCGTGACCGCAAAGGACGGAACGTTGACGATGTAAGGCATGATCGCGCCGTCGGGGAAGAGAATGGTGTTGAAGTCGAGTACCGCCGAAACCAGCACGATTCCATTGAGGTCGATGTTGGCACGCTGGAGATGGCGCGCGAGTACCGCGGAGCGGGTGGTTCCGTAACTTTCGCCGAGGAGATACCTGGGCGAGTTCCAGCGGCCGTACTGGCTCAAGAATCGGCGGATGAACTGCGTCAGCGACCGGGCGTCCTCGTCCAGACCCCAGAAGTCCTCGCCTTTCGCCTCGCCGGCCGGACGACTGAAGCCCGTACCGACCGGATCGATCATCACGATGTCGGCTTTGTCGAGAAGCGTGTACTGATTGTCCTCCAAAGGGTAGGGAGGAGGTGCCTGCTGCCCAACGATCGGTGTCACCACCCGGCGCGGACCCATGATCCCCATATGGAGCCAGAACGATGCCGAGCCTGGTCCGCCGTTGTAGGCGAAGATCAATGGGCGGCTCGGGGCTTCGGAGCCATTCGTTCGGAAGTAGGCGGTGTAGAAGAGCTCTGCGGTGGCCTTCTCCTTGTCATCGCGCAAGATGATGCTACCGACCACCGCGTCATAGGCGACGGTCTCCGCACCTACCGTCATCGAGTGGCTGCTGGTCCAATTCGACGGCTCGGGCTCCGGAGTTGGAGCTTGCGTTGGGGCTGGAGCCTCGGCTTTCTCCTCCTGGGCCAATCCAACGGCTGGAATGGTGGCGATCATCAGGACCGCTAGCAGTGCAGATTTCTTCATCGATTCTCCTCTTTTCGGACCGCTGACAAAGGTCTCGTGAAATCCAACGGGGGTCGCGCGGACGGCCTATAGTACTGGACGTCTGCGGTCATTGGATACAGCCATGTTTGTGAAGCCATCTGGCCGGCCGGTTTGGACATCCCGCAGCATTCCCTTACAGTCGGAGTCCGTCTCTCCATCTTTTCCAGCGAAGGGAAATGAATATGAAGTCCCTCAGTTTCCATCTTTTCCAGCGAAAGGAAATGAATATGATGTCCCTCAGTTTCAGGAGCCGGGCGCTCTGTCTCGTGACTTTGGTTGTCCCCGTCCTCATGGTGCTGTGTCTCTTCGCCGCAGAAGCGCAGGCTGGAAACTCGTCCGAGGAGCGGGCCGTGCTCGAGACCGTTCAGCGGTTCTTCGATGCGATGACCAACCGCGACGCCGAGGCCGCTCTCGAGGTGACGGTCCCCGAAGGGCGATTCTTCTCGTTGCGGGAGGAGAATGGCGAGACGATGATGCGATCGTCGACCAACGAGGAGTTCGCGCAGGGTCTGGAGACCCAGGAGCGGGATCTCCTCGAGCGTTTCTGGGAGGCCGAGGTCCGAATCCATGGCGGCATCGCGACAGTATGGACGCCCTACGACTTCTTCCTGGACGGAGAGTTCCACCACTGTGGCATCGATGCCTTCGACCTCTTGAACGACGGCACCGGCTGGAAGATCACGGGTGGCGTCTACACCGTCGAGACGTCCGGATGCCCGGACAGCCCACTGGGGCCGCCCGCGAAAGACATTGAGTAGAATGTGCTGGCTTCCCCTGGAGCAGTCGAAGAACGGGACACGGCACGGCCTGCAAGGGGCGCGCTTTCGCACCGATTGGCCTGACTGATGATCGGCACCACACTCGCCCACTACTCGATCACCGCCAAGCTTGGCCAGGGCGGCATGGGCGAGGTCTATCGGGCCGAAGACACGAAGCTCGGCCGCGATGTCGCTCTCAAGGTCTTGCCACCAGACATGGCCGTGGATCAAGACCGCCTGGAGAGGTTTCGCCGCGGAGCACTGCTTGACACTCAACCCGCGCGACGGAAACGCCGTGGCTCTGATGGGCATCCTCACCGGTTATGCAGGCGATTGGCAGCGGGGTGTCGAGTGGACCACCCGGGCCATGGCTATGAATCCCCATCATCCGGGTTGGTACCGCTTCATCACGTTCTTCGATAGCTACCACCGCGGCGAGTACGCCGAGGGTCTGGAGAAAGCAGGTCTGGCCGTGAGGCAACCCTGACCGACGAAAGACGCTTCGTCGACCTGTTTCGGCAACTCCAGCTACCATCCGATGAAGGGTCAGGCGGTCGGCGAGCCCTACCTCCAGACCGAGCAGACCTATTTCGCCGAGAGTCAGTTCGACAAGATCTTCCACAAAGCACTGCAATAGCCGCGAGCCCTGGAACCCGCCTAAGGCAAGGGATTCGCCCCGACCCCAGAACCCCTCGATGAGGGCTACGAACTCGCTCGGGATGGCGGTATCATGCTCCGAGCCTGCGGGCCGGAGGGATGAACCGCGATGCCATCTGAAACCCCGTCACTACCGAGCTTCATGGAGAGGAAAAAGGTCGACTCGCTCGTTGGCTCGATCAAGACCCGCTCCCTGGTCGCTCGCCCCACCAGTGTCGATCAGTGCCGTGAAGCACTGGTCTACTGCAAACAAAATGGGTTGAAGATCTGCCCGCGCGGAGCGGGACGGAGCTATGGGGACGAAGCTCTCCTCGATGGTCAGGTCTTGCTCGACATAAGTGCCATGAATCGGATCCTCGACTTCGACGAGAAGAAGACTCAGGTAACCGTCGAAGCCGGAGCTCGACTCATCGACATCTACGAGCAGGTCCACTATCGCAACCTGACGCTTCCCTCGAGCCCGACGGAATCTCATTCCACCGTCTCCGGAGCCATCTCTGCCAACGTCAATGGCAAGGATGCGTGGAAGCACGGCAGCTTTGCCCATCAAGTGGTTCGGCTTTCCATGCTGACAGCCGATGGCGAGACCATCGAGATCGATAGGTCCCACGAACTCTTCAACGCCGTGGTCGGCGGCATCGGGCTGACCGGCATCATTCTGGATGCCACTCTGCAGCTCAAACCGATTCCATCGCCCTATCTCGAGGTCCACCGCTATCCGGTGCCCGATGTTGATGCGCTCCTCGAGACGATGGCCAAGGTCGAGGAATCCTACGACCTGGCTGTCGTCTGGATGGATGCCTACGCCCGTGGGAAGAAAACGGGGCGCTCAGTGATCCACGCCGCGAAGTGGACCGAGCACGACGCCACCGAAGCCGAGCGTAAGGCGTACCTCGACGCCGGCTACGAGCGACTCGACAAGCACCGCCGTTTGGGACTCGGACTGCACGAGGCCTTCGGCCCGCTGTTGTCGCTCATGCTCTACGCCCAGAAGCCCATGCTGCATGTGTTCAACCGCCTCTACTACGCGATGAGCCAGTTCGCTTCCCGAACTGGTCGTTCCACCAACACCGAGCTTTTTCTGCGCTTCAGCTTCGAGGCTAGCTTCACGGTGCCTCCCGCCCATCTGGTCTGTGGGGCGCGCGGCTACACCGTCCAGCTCACCTTCCCGAGGTCGCAAGCACGAGAGGCAATCATCGAGCTGATGGGGATCTGCCAGTCCTCACCGTCCCCACCGGTCACGACTATTCTGCGGGCCCACAAATCGGACGACGGTCTGCTTTCGTTCTCCGAAGACGGCTACAGCCTCAATTTCGAGTTCCACCCGAAGAAGCACAACGAAGCGGGGAGCCGCCAGGCCATCGACCGCATCATCGACGCGACAGCAAAGCGCGGCGGCAAGATTCACCTGGCGAAGGATCAGGTCATGAGGCCCGACCAGTTCTCCCGCATCTACCCGCGCCATGGAGAGCTCTTGGAGATCAAGTCCCGACTCGACCCGGAGGGTCTGTTCACGTCCGACCTGGCGCGACGCGTCGGTCTCACTCCGTCCTGAACACGAAAGGGTACACGCAGGTACGCCTCCCAGAGCTGGCATATAGCTGCATACAAACGCGAATCCTTCGCATGGAGGGGAAGCTCATGAAACACCACCTTCGCTCGGTAGTCAGACTTCGTGTGCTCCAGGTGCTGCTGATCGGCGGCATTCTAGTTGCACCCCTTGCCGCCGCTGCCGAGATCACGACATCCGAGGAGTTCTTTGGATTTCAGATGGGCGCCGACAAGAAGATGGCTCGCTGGGACAAAATTGTCGAGTACTTCGAGCTTCTCGAGACCCAGAGCGACAGGATCAAAGTGACCGACCTGGGGCCGTCGACCGAAGGCAACCCCTACCTGCTGGTGATCATCTCCTCGCCCGAGAACATGGCGAATCTAGAGCGCCTGCGGGAGGTCAGCCGCACGCTGGCCGACCCGAGAGGCATCCCGGAGGAAGAGATCCGAGCGCTCGTCGCCGAGGGCAAGGCTGTGGTCAGCCAGTCGTATGGCCTTCACGCCACCGAAGTGGCGGGCACGCAGACCACGCCCGAGCTGGCATACGAGTTCTTGACCCGAGACGACGAAGAGACTCAGCGAATCCTCGACAACACAATTCTCCTGATGTTCCCGTGCTTCAACCCCGACGGCCAGATCATGGTCACCGACTGGTACCGCAAGACCTTGGGGACGGAGTACGAGGGTGTGAGCCTGCCCTGGCTCTACCACAAGTACACGGGTCACGATAACAACCGGGACGGGGACTTCCTGAACATGATCGAGGCGGTCTACAACGCCAAGATCCTGTATCGGGATTGGAAACCCCAGTCCTACGTCGATCACCACCAGATGGGCGGCTACGGTGCACGCTTCTACGTGCCGCCCTACAGCGAGCCCATTCGACCCTACGCCGATCCCCTCATGTGGCGTGAGCTCTCCTGGTACGGTGCCCACATCGCCTACAAGCTGGAGGAGAACGATCTTCCCGGCGTCCTCAACGCCGGGCAGTATCCCGGCTGGGGCCATTTCGGTTGGCACTGGATCACCCCGTTCCACAACATCGCCGGCATGCTCACCGAGGCGGCGAGTGCCAGCCTGGCAACGCCCCTCTATGTCCACCCCGAGCAGCTCCGCGGTGGCGCCCGACAATTCCCAGATTACGAGCCCCAGTCGACGATTCCGAGTCTCTGGCACGGTGGCTGGTGGAGGGTGCGGGACATCATCGAGTACCAGAAGGTGGCTTCCTGGGCGATCATGGATCTCGCGGCCAGAAACAGGGAGACCGTTCTCTGGAACGGCTATCTGAAGGCCAAGCGCCAAACCGAGCGTGGTGCCGAAGGAACACCCAAGGCCTACGTAATTCCCGCCGAACAGCACGATCCCCTGACAGCCCGCCGAATGATCAACACCCTGATGCTCTCCGACATCGAAGTGCAGAAAGCGAGCACGGAGTTCTCGATCGACGGCATGCAGTACGGGGCTGGCTCTTACGTGATCTCCCTCGCGCAGCCCAAGATGGGGATCATCAGGAACCTCCTCGGCGAGACGCACTACCCCGACAACGAGTGGACCCGGGGCCGAGACGGCGCGCCGCTTCGCCCTTACGACACCGCGACCCACACCATGGCCGAGCTCATGGGGGTGCGAGTCGATGCGGTAGGTGGAGTCGTACCCGCTCTCCCGACACTGACGGGGCCGGAACCCATTCTTGGCAGCGTACCTTCTGAGACATCGCTACTCGCCCTCGACGGCCGCCTGAACGCGAGCTTCAAGGCGGTCAATCTGCTTCTCGATCGGGGAGTGGCAGTTCGGCGAGTCGATCAGCCTGTCGAAGGGCTTCGCCAAGGGGACTTCGTGCTGAGTGGTGGCTCCGAAGAAATCCTCGACGAGGTATCCGAGTCGACCGGAGTGGACTTCACCGCCCTTGCCGCCGCACCGGAAGCGGGGCTCCACGACGTGAAGCGGATGCGGGTGGGCATGTACCACCGGTACAGGGGCGGCAACATGGATGAAGGCTGGACTCGATTCCTTCTCGAACAGTTCGCCTTCCCCTACACATCTCTAAAGCCCGAAGAGATCAACCAGGGCAACCTCGGGGCGAGTTACGACGTGATCGTCTTTCCCGACGACACGATGGCCATGATCACAGGAGAAGAAGAGGAAGATTCGAACTCCTATTGGCCTACCCCCAACTTCCCGCCTGAATACATGGGAGGAGTCGACGAGGATGGCATCGAGGCGCTCAAGACATTCGTCGACAATGGAGGAATGCTCGTGGCCCTCGGTGAAGCGACCGAATTCGCCATCGAGAAATTCGACCTCAAGGTTCGCAATGCCCTAGAGAAGCTGGACTCGAAGGACTTCTACTGCCCGGGCTCGACTCTCGAGACCAGGTTCGACAATTCCAATCCTTATGGCTACGGCATGCCCTCCGAGGGCCTCGTCCTGTTCTGGAACAGCCCCGCCTTCGAGATCGCGCCCTCTAGAGACAACAACCGCTACGAGATCGTGGCTCGCTACGCCGATCGCAATCTCCTCCAGAGCGGCTGGCTCATCGGCGAGGAGCACCTGGCCAAGAAAGCGGCCATGGTCTCCGCCCAATACGGCGAGGGCGAGGTCCTACTGATCGGGTTCCCGGCCCAGCATCGAGCGCAAACGCATGGCACCTTCAAGCTGCTCTTCAACACGATGCTGAGATAAGCGGCATCTGGGTCAAAAAGAGCGCTTCGGGACTTGCCATTGGGCTCTGGGGCACCATCGTTTCCTAGGATTCGTACCTGCCCGGACGGATGTTGACAACCTGAAATCGATCTGCCATACACCGCAAGCTACGGGCAGCGAGGAGGCGTCGTGGAAATCGGAATTCGCAAGGAAGACAAGAACATCTGGGAGGCCCGAGTGCCTCTTTCACCCGAGCAGGTGGCGAGCTTGATCGCCAACGACATCCAGGTCGTAGTCCAGGCTTCGGACATCAGGGCTTTCCCCAGGGAGCAGTACGAGGACGTCGGCGCAACGATCGTCCCCGGGGTTCCCGATACTCCGATGCTCTTCGCGGTCAAGGAGATTCCCACCGAGCTGCTCCGGCCCAACCGGACCTATCTCTACTTCGCCCATGTCATCAAGGGCCAGGCGCACAACATGGAGATGCTGCGGCGATTGCTCGAACTCGAGAGCACCCTGATCGACTACGAGCGGATTGAGGATGACGAGGGGCGCCGGCTGATTTTCTTCGGCCGATACGCCGGTCTGGCCGGCATGATCGACACCCTGTGGGCTCTCGGTCAGCGGTTGCGGGTCGAGGGCTACGACACGTCGTTTGCCCAGATCCTGCAAGCGAAGGACTACCCGAACCTGGACGCCGCCAAAGACGCCATCCGCCAGGCTGGAGAGGCCCTGGCCGCGGCACCGCTACCGGCCGAGCTCACCCCCATGGTCTTCGGCTTCGCCGGGTACGGCCATGTGTCACAGGGCGCTCAGGAGATCCTGGAGCTGCTGCCCCACCGTCAGATCGAGCCCGAGGAGCTGATGGGGCTCGACCAGGACACCCCGGGGCTCTTCAAAGTGGTGTTTGCCGAGCAGCATATGGCCAAGCCCGTCGCTCCTTCCCGGTCGTTCGAGCTGCAGGAGTACTACAAGCATCCCGAGCTCTACCGCGGCGATTTCGCCAAATACGTGCCCTATCTGACGGTCTTGGTGAACTGCATCTACTGGACTCCGCAGTATCCGCGGCTCATCACCCGCGAGCTGTTGCACGGCCTATACGGGGCGGGCAAGTCACCGCGGTTGCGAGTGATCGGAGACATCAGCATCGATGTCGAGGGTGCCATCGAGTGCTCGCTCGAAGCCACCAACTCAGGCAGTCCAGTTTATGTCTACCTGCCCGACGAAGACCGTATCGAGTTCGGGGTCGAGGGCCATGGGCCGGTCGTTCTGGCCGTGGACAATCTACCGTGCGAGCTGCCGGTCGAGTCCTCACAGGAGTTCGGCAATGCCTTGCTGCCCCACATCAAGGCCGTTGCGGGCGCCGACTACAGCGTTTCCTACGAAGACCTGGAACTTCCGTCTGCCATCAAGCGGGCCGTAATCACACACCGCGGCAGTCTGACGCCAGACTACGAATACTTGCAGGACTATCTCGATCAACACGAGGGAGGAACCTCATGAAGAAAGTGGTGGTGTTCGGAGCCGGCCTGGTCTCCAGGCCGTTGGTGCGGTATCTGCTCGATCACGGTTTCGGCGTCACGGTGGCTTCCCGAACCGTTTCCAAGGCCGAGGCCCTGGTGGAAGGTCATCCGAATGGCCGTGCCACCCAGGTCATGGCGGACGACGAGCAGGCATTGAGAAGTTTCGTCGCAGAGTCCGATCTCGCGGTCAGCCTGCTGCCTGCGCCGATGCACCCGGTGGTGGCTCGGGCCTGTCTCGATCTCGGCAAGCACATGGTCACCACCTCGTATGTCGGGCCGGAAATGATGGCGTTCAACGGCGAGGCCCTCGACAAAGACCTGTTGCTGCTCAATGAGATCGGCGTCGACCCCGGCATCGATCACATGAGCGCCATGCGGGTGATCCACAACGAACAGAGTCAGGGTGGCACGCTGGTGGGATTCTCCTCCTGGTGCGGCGGGCTACCGGCTCCGGAAGCCAACGATAATCCGTGGGGCTACAAGTTCTCGTGGAGCCCACGGGGAGTGTTGGTAGCGGCGCGGAATTCCGCTCGGTACATCAGGGACGGTCAGCTGATCGAGATCACTCCGGACAAGCTGTTCACGGACCCGGCGATCGTCGAGATACCGGGCGTCGGCACCTACGAAGGCTATCCCAACCGTGACTCGGTCTCCTACCTGGACACCTATGGCTTCGACAAGGATCAGGTCACCACCATGTTCCGGGGCACCCTGCGGAACCTGGGTCATTGCAAGCTCTACACGAACATCATCAGGCTGGGGCTGATCGACGCCGAGCCCGAGTACGAGGTCGCCGGACTGACTTACAAGGGATTGATGGAGCAGATTTTCGGCGCACCGCTGGAGGAGACCATCCCCGCCAAGCTGGGCATCGACGCCGCTGATTCACCGGTCGAGCCGCTGCGTTACATCGGCATGCTCTCCGACGAGCCCATCGAAGGTGACAAAGCCTCGCTACTCGATCTGATGGCCGACTGCATGGCGAAGACGCTGGTCTATAAGGAAGGCGAGCGCGACATGCTGCTGCAGCGCCACGACTTGACCTTTACCTATCCGGAAAACAGGAAGGAATGCGTCACGGCAATCATGGTCGACTACGGAATCCCGGGTGGCGACTCGTCGATGGCCCGCACGGTATCTCTGCCGGCCGCCATCGGAGCCCGCATGATCCTGGAGGGCAAGATCACGATTCGCGGCGTCCAGATCCCGATCCTTCCCGACATCTACGTCCCGATCCT
>JBATEX010000070.1:0-1754 GCA_049664225.1 Thermoanaerobaculia bacterium | reverse complement strand
ACTTCGGACACCCCACCGAGGCGCAGTTGAGGGCGGCGTGGATCCGGGGGTCTTTGAATCCGTCGCGAATGATGTCGTCCTCCAGGGACTTGAGGCTCATCGTCTCGCCATCGACGGTCACCTTCATGCGAACAAAAAAGCCGAGGCCTGTACCGGTGAATCCCCAGACCGTCTTGGTATCAGGTGACAGACTCAGGACGCCCTTGAACACCTGGGCGTTGTAGGCATTGATGTAGTAAGCGAGCCGATCCTCCCGAGTCGGGAAGGCCTCAGGGTCGCTCTTGGGGCCGGTGGTCTCGATCTGGCTGATGAACCGGTCGAGCGCCTGGCGATCCGCTGCCAGGCCCTGGTAGTCGACCAAGCCATTGTCGTCGACGTACTTCTTCAGGACAACGTTCCAGTCGTCGTAGGAGAAATCAGCGGCTCTGGCGGAGATCGACATCGACCCGACCACGATAGCGCAGAGGATCGATAGCACGAGGCGAAAGCGAATGGATGCCGTTGTCATGATTCCCCAACCACCTTTCTAGGACGGGCTGCCGGGTACAGCTTCGATCGCAGGCCCGTCGCGTTGAGCTCACACATCGGGATCATCCTACCCTCCACGGGAACTCGAAAAGTGCACGACTGCAGACGTTCCCGCCCCAGGGGTGTCTCGAGCTCCCCTGAGCTCATGAACTTGTGGACCACGAGAGCGAGGGGGCGGACGCTGATGGTACGTCTTCGAATGGCTTGCAGGAGGATCCGGGCCAGATCTCGTCGATCACCCCATATGCGGTACAAGCCGTAGAAGAGCGTCTCGAGGAGTAGAAGCGGGTTGTGAAGGGTCAGCGAGGCGATTCCCAGGGAGTTTTCGGCCCGGCTCTTGCCGCGAACTGTATAGCCACCGACCGCTCGAAGCAGGTTCCGTAGGTAGGAGCGGTCCCAGCTCTTTCCGGCTCGGACCGTTTCCAGAACGCAGAGCTCCTCGTCGACGCGGACCACGACCACGGGGATCATGATGTGGCATTCTGGATGCCCGAAGTGCATGGCGTCCCGGTTGAGGGGCTTTCCGAGGGCCGTGACAATGTGTTCCCAGACATCGGTCAGCGTCAAGTCAGCACCGGCTTGATCCTCGGTTCTCCCTACTTCGGCCACGGGTTGAAAGCTCACCATCCTGAAGGCATCGAGATTGCGAACGAGCCAGCGCATGATAGTCGGTATCTGATCGAGGTTCTTCTGGGTGACCGTGACGGTGTGGGCGGCGTGGAGCTTTCGACCCGTCTTGGCCCGCATGTGGCGAATCAGATTCGCATACCGATCCCTGACCGGGTTGAGCTGTCCTTCTGTGACAAAGGGACTCCACTCCTCCCGCCCCCGTTGCGTGGCGTCGACATGGATAGAGATCTTCTCCAGACCGTCTTCTTCGATCAGCCGCTGTAGATATTCCGGCTCCTGGAGGAAGCGGCGACCGTGCGTCATGACCATCGGATCGAGTCCGATGTCGATCGCATAGCGCACATACTCTCCCAGCACTTCACGGGGAAGCAGAGTGACCTCTCCCGCGGTGATTTGTGCCTTACCCTGCGGACCCAAGAACTCGCGCAGCTGATCGAGTTGCTGAAAGACCTCCTCCCTGGGCAGAGGCTTCGCAGCGTTGGCCTCCTCGCCCAGATAGCAACTGGTACAGGCGAAGTCACAGCGCTCCAGCACGCCGTGCGTCGCACCGCACGAGTGATGGGCGAAGCCGACGATCTGTTCAGGAGTCTTCAGAG
>JBATEX010000069.1:0-10268 GCA_049664225.1 Thermoanaerobaculia bacterium | reverse complement strand
CGAGCAACTCGAGACGCCGATTCATCCCGAGAACCCGGGCATCCGCGGTGTAACCATTAGTCAGCTATCGGGCCCTCCGACGAACCCGATCGCCGATCGCAAGAACGCGGTGGTTGTCTCTTCCGGCGAGCTGGACTGGGAACGTCCGAGCACCTGGACAGGTGTTCTCGACCGGTCTCCCTGCGGCACGGGGACGTCGGCCAAGATGGCCTGCCTCTGGGCCAAAGGCCAGTTGCCGCTGAATCAGGACTTCGTGCACGAGGGGATTCTGGGGACGACCTTCACCGGGAGGCTTGTCAGAGAGGCCAAGATGGGTAACTACCACGCTGTCGTTCCGACAATCTCAGGCACTGCGTGGATCACCGGCTTCGCTCAGTATGTGGTCGACCCCGAGGATCCCTTTCCGAATGGATTTACTGTCGGCGATCTCTGGGGTGGACAGCAGTAGTGGACAACAGGAGCAATCGATCAATGAGTATGAGATTCGAAGGCATCTACACGCCGGTGATCACACCGATGGGGCCGGACCGGGAGATCGACGAGAAGGGGTGGGTAGACGTGATCGAGCACCTTCTGGCGCAAGGGATGCACGGATTGGTGCTGGGCGGGACGACGGGCGAGAACTACGCGCTGACGACCAAGGAGCGTGTGCGGCAGTTCCAGTACGGCAACGAGGTGATTGCTGGACGGGTGCCGTGGATTGCAGGCGTGAACGACATCCGGACCGAGGATGTGAGTGCCTACGCGGTGGCAGCACGGCAGGCCGGGGCCTCGGCGATCCTGCTGGCGGTGCCGCCGTACTCGATACCGAACGACAAGGAGTTGGCACAGCATGCGCTGGCCGTCGACAAGGCTTGCGGCCTGCCGGTGATGCTGTACAACTACCCGGGGCGCTCCGGGACAGAGTTCGGGCGTGAGTTTCTCGAAAGAGTGAGTCGGAACAGCAACTTCACTGCAATCAAGGAGAGCAGCGGAGATCTCAACCGAATCCACATGATTGCGCGTGAGTTTCCGCATCTGCAGCTGAGCTGTGGGGCAGACGATCAGGCGCTGGAGTTCTTTGTCTGGGGCGCTCGATCGTGGGTGTGTGCCGCGGGCAACTTCCTGGGCGCGGAGTGCATCGCTCTCTATGAGACCTGCGTGCTGAAGGGCGACTTCGCAAAGGGTCGCCGGATCATGAAGGCTCTGCTGCCTGTGATGACGGTGTTGGAGCGGGGCGGAAAATTCGCCCAATGTGTGAAGTACGGGTGCGAAATGGAGGGCCTGCCAGCGGGAACGGTGCGCCTTCCTCTGCGCCCGATCAAGAAAGAACTGAAACGCCAGATGCGAGATGCGGTGTTGACGGCTCGCAAGACGATTCAGGGGATCCTGGCGAAGGCGACCTACCCTGCACAGCCAGCTGGTGTTGATGAACAGAATCTCTGAACCTGACGAAAAGGTCGATAGGAGTTTTCGCATGACGGATGTCTTGACACGGGAAGAGTATGTCGGGGTGGTGAAGGCGATGTCGTTTCCTGCTAGCTCGTGGATCAATGGAAAGTTCACCAGCGCGAAATCGGGGGAGACCTACGACTCGATCAACCCTGCAACCGGTGAGGTCCTGGCCAAGATCGCCTCGTGTGGGGAAGTCGAAGTCGACTATGCGGTGAAAAAGGCGCGACAGGCGTTCGACGCAGGAGTCTGGTCACGGATGCACCCTTCAGAGCGGAAGGACATCATGATCGGGTGGGTGAAGCGCCTGAAGCGGGAGCGCTATGAACTGACCGTGTTGGAGAGCCTGGAAAGTGGAAAGCCTGTGCGAGACATTGCGGAGATCGATCTCGCGGAGACGATTCACTGTCTGGCGTGGTACGCGGAGGCGGCCGACAAGCTGTTCGACAAGATGACCCCGTCCGGTGACAACGCCATGGCATTGGTGGTACGGGAGCCGGTGGGGGTGGTGGGCTGCGTCTTGCCCTGGAACTTTCCGATGTTGATGTTGGCCTGGAAGGCGGGCCCGGCGCTGGCGGCAGGAAACAGCGTGATCGTCAAGGCCGCGAAGGAGACCAGCATGACGGCAGTCCGGATGGCGGAGCTGGCGAGCGAAGCTGGGATACCGGACGGCGTACTGAACGTGGTGACGGGGCCCGGATCGCGAGTCGGCAAGGCGATCGGTATGCACGACGGGATCGATGCGGTCTCCTTCACGGGCTCGACCGAGATCGGCCGCGAGTTCCTGAAGTACTCCGCGAACAGCAATCTGAAGAAGGTCACGCTCGAGCTCGGCGGCAAGAACCCTGCGGTTGTCTTGTCGGACGCCGTCCATTTGGATGCCGTGGCCGAGCACGTGGTGAATGCCTGTTTCTGGAACATGGGGCAGAACTGCACGTCCAACAGCCGACTCATCGCGCACAAGGATGTGAAGGAGGATCTCGTGAAGAGGATCCTCATCAAAGTGCGCGAATGGCGGACGGGTGATCCGCTGGAGCCCTCGAATCGGCTCGGCTCGATGGTGTCGAAGGAGCATTTCGAGAAGGTGATGGGCTACATCGAGATCGGCAAGCAGGAGGGCGCGACCCTTTTGCTGGGCGGCGAAGCCTTGAACGAGGGCCGCGGCCTGTTCATTCCACCGACGATTTTCGACGATGTGACACCGGCGATGACGATCTACAAGGAGGAGATCTTCGGTCCGGTGCTGGCCATCACAACCGCCGGGAGTGATGACGAGGCCTTGCTGCTCGGCAACGATACCTGCTACGGCCTGCAGGCCTCGCTATTCAGCGGGGGACTGCGGAATGCCTTCCGCGGGGCTCGAGAGCTCAAGGCCGGAACCGTGTCAGTGAACTGCTACGCCGAAGGTGACATCACGACGCCGTTCGGCGGGTGGAAGCTGTCCGGCTTCGGTGGGCGCGACAACGGGATCGAGGCCTTCGACCAGTATCTCGAGATGAAAACGATCTGGATCGACCTGAGCGACTACGAGGTCGACGCCGAGCTGTGAATTCGGGGACAGGCACCTATTTCGCAGAGGCACCCTGCGATGTGGCTCTCCTATACTTGCCGTTCATCATCACCGTCTCACCCTCGTCACCGAGGGCATACAGCGTCCAGGTGTAGTGATCCTCATCGGTGAACTCCCAGGTCTCTCGATACCTCTGTCGTGAGCCGTCAGCGGCCACCCCGACCAGATCGGATACAAGGTTCCCCTCTTCGAAGCGAGTCTCCATTTCGAGCAGGTCGAAGGGCATCCCGACCGCAACTGCTGTCCCCTGGATGACTTTCGTGGCTGGATGCCACAGCCACCAGCCCTCGGAAACGAGTTGATCTGCCCCTTCGACGACGAAGTAGCTCCTCGAGAAGACGACTTTGCCACCAACCCCCCACTCGATCACGTGATAGGAATCCCCGCTTTCCCAGCGACCGACGATCGGGTCGAAGGGGGCGAGTGGATTATCACTGGCCATCGAGGTGGTCGGAATGACCGACAGAATAGCGATCATGAGAAGGACTGCCTTTGCCTTCGTGTCTTGCATTTTCCAGCTCCTTCCTTGGTTTTGAGGTCGTTCGTAGTGCACGTCTTTCAATTCGACAAGCTGCCTCCTTCGCATCTGGCAGCTGAGAACAGACCTATAGCGGCCACTTCCCGGCGAGACTACTCTTCGGCGTCAGCGGTTCCATGAGCCGGAACACCCGGTACAGCGCTCGGGTGCCGAACCTCGGTTGACCGTCTTCGACGATCGCCTTGATGGTCTTGGTGATCATGTCCCCGCCACGCATCATGTCCTTCGCGGTCTTCGTCCCGGCCGGGACGTCCTCGAGGGTCATCGTGAACTCGACGCCACCTTCCTTCTTGGTCAGCTCGTAAAAGACTCTGCAGGGTGGATCCTCATAGTGTGTGAACTTGAATGTGTGTCCGAACCGCGTTTTCGGCTCGAATACGAGAATCTCCCCGACGACACCTACGTACTTTCTGCTAAGCGAGAGCATTCGGAGTTTGCCACCCGGCTTGAAGTCGTCAACCTCCATCCAGTTGTTGAAGAAGCAACCTTGGGGTGCGTCCATCTTGGTAATCTCGCTCCAAACCGCGTCGACAGTTCCGTTGATGAAGACTCGGAATACGGCTCTGCTTGCATCACCCATTTTCTTCCTCCGATTCGATCTTGTACTTGAGCCTAGTCATCGACCTCGCCCACAGAGCGCTGTATTCAGTAGACCAGCGGTCGTAGACCATCTGAATGGGTACGACATTGAAGTAGAGGTGGCGAGCCCGGCCCCTCTTTTTCGAAACCACGAGATCTGCCTCTTCGAGAACCCGAAGGTGCTTCATCACAGCGATTCGGGTCATGTCGAAGAACTCGGAGACCTCGTTTACGTTGCAGCCTGGGCTCTCTTTGAGAATGTCCAGCATTCGCCGCCTCGCCGAACTGGCCAACGCCCTAAACACAGAATCCATAGAGTTCGACATAATATGTAACCTAATGGTTACCTATAATGCAGACAGATGTCAAGCTCAGGGTGGTTGGTTAGACGAAGGAGATGCTGCCGCTCTTGGGGAACCGTCGCGTTTGACCTTGCAGGACGACGGGGTAAGCCGCATATTCGTTGAATGGTGAGTCGGGTCTTGCTGCTGAGCACAGGGCGCGCCACCGCTCAGCTCGGAACCGGCTCAGACAGGCTGTAACCGGCCACACCCTTGATGCCCATCTCTCGCAGGAGTAGTGTAAAGAGTACCTCGACAAGGGTACGCCAGCCCAAGGGCTGAGCACACAGAGCTTCGGGTCCTTATCTCCGCTCAGGAACTGGGCATCGCCGCGCTACCGAGATTTGGGGCATCGACTAGAGCGACCCTTGTTACCGCAGAGGCTGAGCCATAGCTGCGCGTTGAAGTTGCAGCAGTAGATCCGGTGAACGGCGATGGGCCTGCAGGGTGCCCTGGAACAGGATAGAAACCTTCGTAAGGGAGGAAATCGATGGGCATGGCAGTCGAGACGATCATGGTGAAATCGGTCGTCGAGGTCGATGACACCGAGAGTGTAGGTGCTGCCCGGCAGTTGATGGAGGAACACGACATCAGCGCGCTACCCGTCGTCAACGCCGAGGGCGCGCCTGTCGGTATCGTCACCGCGAGCGATCTGGTGACCGACTACGACGATGTCTTGCCTGTCTCGCGCATCATGACGAGCCCGCTTCACACTCTCGAACCCGGGGCGGACGTGTCGGTCGCAGCCCGCCTGATGCGGGAGCATGGACATCATCATGTGGTCATCCTCGATCAAGGGCGAATCGTTGGCATCGTCAGCTCGCTGGATCTGCTGCGAGTGATCGAGCTCAATGCGGGTGTCGAGTGAAGAGCCGTCATGGACCTCCGTCCCGATGATGTTCTTGCCGATGGCTGAGACCCGTCATTGCTCCAG
This sequence comes from Thermoanaerobaculia bacterium, assembly GCA_049664225.1. Taxonomy (GTDB): domain Bacteria; phylum Acidobacteriota; class Thermoanaerobaculia; order Multivoradales; family JAHEKO01; genus JAUVRX01. Next base: position 4,875 of record JBATEX010000069.1, on the reverse strand, counting down.
GCGACCTGCCTCGTTCTTGCGGCCCAACAAGGAGTGCGGAGACCTTAGTCGTCGTGCATAAGGTTTGAGGCGCAAGAGCCCCTGATACCTTAGTCGTTACGCATCCCACAGATTTGTAACGAATCCCACAGACGAAGCGTTCATTTCCCTTTACAGTGAGAGCCACGGTTGGAGGCGCCACGGGAACGCACTCTCACCGTTCACCCGAGCGGAGCAAGGAATGACTTCGGAACTAGACCGCGAGATGCGGACGACAACGCGACTGCAAACGGCAGCCATCGAGTCCGCCGCCAACGCGATCTTCATCACCAACAAGACGGGTGTGATCGTCTGGGCCAATCCCGCCTTCGAGGTGCTCACAGGCCACCCTGTAGAGGACGTCCTCGGGTTGAATCCCCGCATTCTCAAGTCCGGCGAACAGGACGAAGACTTCTACCGGGACTTGTGGAGGACGCTTCTGAAGGGCGAGGTCTGGCACGGCAGAGTAACGAACCGGCACAGGTCTGGCGGGCTCTACACGGCCGAGCAGACGATCACGCCTATTCTCGACGACGACGGAGTCGTTACCCACTTTGTTGCGATCCACGAGGACATCACGGCACGGCTGGCGTCGGAAGAGCGCATCGCTCACATGGCGCTGCACGACTTCTTGACCGACTTGCCGAACCGATACGCCCTGAACACCCGACTCGACATCGAGCTCATCCGAGCCCGGCGCCTGGGTACGCGAGTCGCCATTCTGCTGATCGATCTCGATAACTTCAAGGAAGTCAACGACACTCTCGGCCACGCCGCCGGCGATCAGCTCCTGATAGCAGTCGGCGAGCGTCTCGAGGAAACGCTCCGTGACGTCGACATGATCAGCCGACTTGGGGGCGACGAGTTCGCTGTACTCCAACCGGACATTGCAGGCAGGAAGAACGCCGCCAACCTCGCCGAGAGGCTGTTGCGAGCGTTCTCCGACAGTTTTGACGTCGGATCGCAGGAAGTTTCCGTCGAGACGAGTATCGGGATCTCGGTCAGCAATGGCGAGACGACCTCCAAGTCCGAGTTCATCAGGGAAGCGGACCTTGCCCTGTACCGGGCCAAGAGCGAGGGCCGTAACACCTTTCGATTCTTCAAAGACGAGATGAATATCGAGATACAGCGCCGGATGAGCCTGGCCCGGGATATGCACGGAGCGGTTCAGCGCAACGAGCTCTTTCTCGAGTACCAGCCTCAGGTGAGTCTCGGCGAACGGCGCATCGTGGGGATCGAAGCACTGCTGCGCTGGAGACACCCCGAGCTCGGCATTCTGGAACCGACCGAGTTCGTGCCCATCGCCGAAAGTGTCGGCCTGATAGTGGAGGTCGGCGAGTGGGTGTTGCAGGCGGCGTGTCGACAGGCAAAGAACTGGCAGAATCGCAAACTGCCAGCTCTCCCAGTGGCTGTCAATATCTCTGCGGCCGAGCTCCGCGACTCGCGTTTCGTCAGCAGGGTTTCGCGCATTCTCGCCGAAACCGGGCTCGAACCACAGTATCTAGAGCTCGAGCTCACCGAAAGAGTGCTGATGGAAGGCAAAGATGCCGTGGAGAGGACGCTCGAGACCTTGAGTGAGCTCGGGGTCCGCATTTCTCTCGACCACTTCGGCACAGGCTACGCTTCGCTCGATTACCTTCGGAGCCACCCGCTGAGCAAGGTCAAGATCGACCAGTCGTTCGTCCAGGACATGGAGACCAACATCAAGAACGCGACCATCGTCGGAGCCATTATCGACCTGGCAGCCAAGCTCGATCTGCAGGTCACCGCCGAGGGTGTGGAAGCTGCGGATCTGGTGCAGTGCCTGATCGATGAGGGTTGCGATGAAGTTCAGGGTTTCTACTTTAGTCGGCCGGTTTCCGCCGAAAGACTCGAGCAACTGCTGACGCTCGGCAGCGTCCACATTCAGGCACATCCAAAACAGGAGCGAAGGAAAAGGGCGTAGGTGACGATAGCGTCGAGAAGAGCCGCCGAAACACCCCCGAACCCCCAGATCCGCAGCAACGATGTTCAACAGTTACACGGGACTAGGGCAACGAGGCTGACCAAGCCGAAATGTCGCCGGTTTCAAAGCCGTCGAGGAAAACCCGCTCAGCCGGAGCGCCGATGATCTGGGCCATCGCCGCGACGTTCATCTTGAGAATCTCTTCTCCCATCGCGATGGTCAAGTGCTGCGGCAGATCGTTGCTTGTGTGGTAGAAGGGGTATTCGAACCAGTCATTCTCGATGGTCAGAAGCGCCGGAACGTTGGCGTCTAGGTAGGGCACGTGGTCCGAGCAACAGGTGACAAGCGAGGTCACGATCCGCAGCGTAGTGAACTCTGCAGCGGCATCCGCAAAGACATCGAGCAGAGACTCTGCAAATGGGTCCGTCTCGAGCTTGCAGTCGAGGTCTCCATCCGAGGTGTAACCGATCATGTCGAGGTTGAGCACGGTCTGCACTTTGGAGAGATCTCCGGCGGCGATCAGGTCATCAACGTGATCTTCCGAGCCGAACAAGCCCTGCTCCTCGCCCGAGTAGCAGATGAACAGGACTGTCGCCTCGGGCGGATGCGCGGTGAAGATGCGTGCCATCTCGAGCACCCCGGCGCAGCCACTGGCGTTGTCCTCCGCGCCCGGTGCCTCCTGCTGCGGGATCTCTGACGTGGCATCGTAGTGGCCACCGATGATGTACCAGTCATTGGGACGTTCCTGACCCTCGAGCGTTGCCAGTACGTTGTGGGCGATGGTGCTGCCGACCATGAAGCTCGAGGTCGCGACCTGCAGCCCGGGCAGGGAGTCGAACTGGGATACCAACCAATCCCGGGCATCGAGGATTCCCGGGTTGTGGGTGAAGCGGTTGTAGGACGCCAAGAGAACGACATCCGCGAACCAGCGATCGCCGTCGACCGTGTCGACGAGGTCCTGCACTGAGGATTCGAAGTACTGTCGTGGGCGTGGAGGACCGTTGGCCGCCTGGCGCGCGAGCACCGCACTCCGCTCGGCCGCCACGAAAATCCTATGCGGGCGCTGGAGCAGAATCCGCTCGTCGTCCTCCGGCTGCCACGATTCGCCGACCTGGATGATCGCCAGACCACTGGAACGTGCGATCACTTCGACGCCGAGCTGCTCGAGTTCCGACGAGTGAAAGCCGCCGGCGACACGGAGCCGGCCGGGGTCGAGATTCGCGACCAGGGGCCTGGTATCGAATCTAAGAACAATCGAGGCGATGGCCTCGTTGGCGCCACAAACCAAGAGCTCATCCCCGAGCTCGATCCACCAAGAGACGCCTTGGGTGTGTTTGGCGGTTTCGAGGCGTTGCCAGCCGATCTGATCGATGTCCGCGACCGCGCACGGCGCCCGAGTGGCAGCCGGTACCGACTGACTGAGCAGTACCCACACAAGGACTGCGGCCACTGCGCACGTGGTGCCCGTCCCGACTCGTGAATCTACCTGTGGCACATCTTTGTCACTCCATCGAGACTCTACACCGGTTCTCGCTCGCGGTGGCTGTCTCTATCGGAAGCTGATTCGGTTGGCAGTGCGGTGAGTGCTGAAGGGCTCCTGACATCTCTTTCGGAATCGAGATCACCGTTTCCGCAGGACGCTCTCGAGGCTCCAGATCCCCGAACCCTTGGAGGCGATATACAGAAAGAGAAACGCGTAGAGAGCAGCCAGCTCTCCCCGATTCTGGATGGGAAGGGGACCTTGGGGTTGGTGCACTAGGAAGTAGGCGAAGGCCATCAGACCGCTAGCGAGAAATGCAGCCCAGCTCGTCCCGATACCCAGCAGGATGGCAAGGCCCCCAACTAGCTCGATGATGCCAGCCACCCCTCCTCGTGACACGAGCTCGACAGTTCCGCCGTCTCCGTCCGCCCCGCCAAGCAGGCCCAGGATCTTTTGCGCACCATGGCAAAGAAAAAGAAATCCAGCCACGATCCGCAGCATCGCATAGGTCTGGTCCGAGTACTTTCCGAGGAATCTCTTCATTTTCGCCCCCTGATCTGTTGAACCCTTGTCTGGTGAAGGTCCGCCATCAGTTTCTCATAACGGACCGGGAGGTCCAGCATGTCGCTGCGACACTGAATGGCGTGAAGAGCTCTCGAGTGGCGCGCCGGCAGGGACTCGCCCCAGGGTCTGAAGGGTGGGCGTTGGCGCGCCGGCAGGGACTCGAACCCCGAACCCCCAGATCCGAAGCCAGGCTGCGCAGCGGATGCCAGAGCACCTCAACCCGCTGAAGGGGTGTCGCTACGATCCAGGTGCTGGGCGATGAGCATCTTGATCAGAGATTGGCGGGGGATTCCCAGCCGCGAGGCTTCGCGATCGAGGGATTCGATCATCCAGACGGGAAAGTCGACATTGACTCTCCTCTGCTCCTGACCGGGGCGCCGCGCCCCACTCAGCTCGAGGTACCGAGTGATGTCTTCACCGGCATCGAACTTCCGGTCGAGGTCCTTTGCCTTAACTCTCATAGAGATCTACCTCCTCGCTTCGAGACCTGCGAACAGAGATGATCCGAATGCGGTCGCTGCGGTAGGTAATGATCGCCGACCAGTGCCTGCCTTCGATCGCTCCGATCACCAGAATCCTAGGCTCGTCAGTGGTTCGAGCCGGAATCGCGAGCAAGGCGGGGTCGTCCCAAATCTTCTGCGCCTCGACGAAGTCGATCCCATGCTTCTTCTTGTTCGAGTCACTCTTTCGATCGTCGAACTCAAACTTCATGGTATAAAATCTATACCTTTCTGATACAGCTGTCAACAGCAGCTCAGGGTCCTTGGCAAATCTAGCTGCGGCATGCGGGTATTCAGGTGGCGCGCCGGCAGGGACTCGCCCCAGGGTCTGAAGGGTGGGCGTTGGCGCGCCGGCAGGGACTCGAACC
>JBATEX010000068.1:0-7558 GCA_049664225.1 Thermoanaerobaculia bacterium | reverse complement strand
TCGGTGAGGAGCTCAAGGCGCTCCGCCGCAGCAAGAAGCTCTCGCAGGAGAAGGCCGCAGAGATCCTCAACACGAGTCAGGGTCGGGTGTCGAAGATGGAAAGAGGGCAGGCCTCCCTCGACCAACTAGCATGGTGTCTTCTCGTGATGGGCAAGTCGAGGAAGGCTTTGGCCCGAGCAATCTCGGGCAGTGCGGGGACGTAGGAGCAGGGCTCTCCCGCCCGTGTTGGCTCAGCTGCCGAGCGGGCCGCAGAGGAACTCGGCCCAGGCGATCGAGGTCATGGACAACTCTCGATCCGCCTCGGGGAGCGGGATGCCGCGGCTAGGAAGGCGGACTGACCTGTGAGATATCTCAGTGCCCACCAGCCACGAAGTAGCCGTTCTGGCGGAGATAGGCCGCCAGATCGGCCTCGGCCCGGAGGGCGAGCTCGTAGGGCAGGTTCTCCAGGCCCTCACTGAGCTCCGGCAGGAGTCGAACGCCGAAGTCCCGCACCACCGGGGAAGCCCTGTAGCCTGCCCTGTGGTTCTCGAAGCGTTCCTCGGGGTCGAGCCCCGTCATTCCCACATAGACACACGGCTTCTCGGGGTCCGCGTCCGGGTTGAGCCGCTGCAGTCGCGCCCTCTCGCGAACGGCCGGGTCGAGCTCGACGACGTAGACAGAGTGGTGGGGATTTGTCATCTCGCGATTCCAGGTCCTCTTCTGCCGCCCGTGGGCCGTGTCCTCGGCGAGAGGTAGCGGACCGAGGAGACCGGTCCAGATTGTAGCCCTCATCCGCGGCCGTGTTCTCGAGCATCCGGCCCTCCGTCACTCGGAGCGTGAGCTCTCGGACCTGCTGGATTCGTTCGGCAGGTTCGCCGGCGCCGAGCGGACTGCAGAGTCAGCCGGTCGAAAGGTTGCTGGTAGGCTGGAGCCACGAGATCGAACGAGCGATTGCCGAAGCATGAGAAGGAGACACCGCAATGCGTCTACCCAGCCGCACCGAGGAAGAGAACAAGGCCATCGTCCGCAACACGCACGCGGCGCTGGCGAAAGGTGATTTCGAGAGCTTCAAGGCGGCGATCGGGCCGAACTACGTTCGCCACTGCCAGGCGATGCCGCCGGGGCTGCAGGAGCTCCATGGGACCGACGAGTTCTTCGCCTTTCTCGAGGAGTTCGTGGCTGCGGTTCCGGGATACACCGACACCTTGAGCCAGATGATGGCCGACGGCGATCGGGTCGCCTACGTCTCCACGATGAGCGGGGTACAGACAGGGCCGCTGGGCGACCTGCCGGCGACCGGCAAGGAGTTCACGTTGGTCAACATCATCATCCAGCGGTTGGAGAACGGCAAGATCGTCGAAACCTGGGTGAGCTGGGACAACGTGGCTTTTCTTTCCCAACTGGGCCTGATGCCTGAGCCGGGGTCGGGCACGGCCTGAGGTGAGGAGCGGGCTGGCTCTGGAGAAGAATACCCAATCGGGCTTGCCCCCACCCGAGACGTTTCCGCGGCAACGTCCCGGACTCTCACCTCTCGGCGCCTGCCTACGTGGAGGGCCTGAGAGAGGGAGTGATCGCTCAGGTGTAACCGAAGTAACGCTTCTCCTCCGGGGTCTCGGCCTCGGGCTCCGGCGGGGACCATCTGTCCGATTCGACATCGAACCAGCGCTGATCGACGGCTTCACGGATCAGCCCCTGAATCTCGTCACCGTCAGGATGCTGGCGCAGCACCTCGTTATAGAGCCGCCAATAGCCCCGCTGCGCCACCCCGACCAACGCCTCGATACCGTGGTAGGCCGCCATGAAATCACCCGCCTCGAAGGTGACCGTGTTGTCCGCGTATTGGATCCCCGGCACGCCTTCGAGATGATCGAGCCGTGCCGGCGGCACGGCTCTCAATCCCGCCAGGGTCGGCATGGTCAGCTTCATGACTCTCGCCTGGTTTCGGTTCTCGACCGCCCTCTGCGCCGCCTCACGCATCTGGGAATGCACGTCGTCTACCGGTAGCAACTGCGCACTGTCGGCACCGGTCGCGATCTTCACGGTCACGTACTCGAGCCAGGGCATTGTCGCGAGGTCCTCGGCCAACCGATCATCCCCGGAGGCAAGAATCACCGGCACATCGACCCGGCCCCAGGAATACGCGATGACTTCCGTCTCGGTGACGGAGCGCCCTCCGAGCAGGATGTCCATGCCGAGGGTGTAGGTGTGCGAGGCGAATCCCCCGCTTCCGGTCTTCGCGTGCATGCCGACAACGGCGACCGCGTCGTAGATACCTGGCTCGGGAAGCTCGGAATAGGCGTCGAAGGCCTGCTCGCGAAAGATCATCGTCGCACGCGGGTCCAGCTGGGCCAGGTCGAGATCGGGCTCCGGATTGCCACTGCCGTGACCATCCACGATGTGGACTTCGTCGGCACCACCATCGAACAGGCCCGCGACGACAGCGTTCACATCCGCCACGAGCATCTGGCGACCGTGCTCGTAGTATTCACCGGTCCCGAAGTCGAAGGTGCGCGGATCATCCTGCCCCGAGAGCCCCTCCATGTCGTGATAGACCAACACACGAACGACACCGTCGGTGTCAGCAGCCGGATCGGTCAGCATCGAGGCGGGCTGCGGTTCTTGTGCGACCTCCGGACTCACCTCCTCCGAAGGCGATGCACAGGCAGTGAGGCACAGACAGACAAGAACTGCGACTAGCCGCATGGGGTGGGCTCCTTTCCTTCTTGCTCGGAAGATTTTCCCTCTCTCGAGGACTACGGTACACCGAATCTCTCGACTTTCGAGTGGCTCAGCTTTCCGGGTTGGAGCCACTTGGGCCTCATGCGGCGCACTGCGAGCTTCTCCTCGACGGCGGACGGTCAGGCTACCCGGCTAGCGGTGGTCGTGATCCGAACCTTCACGCCGGCACTTCCCAGCATGGCGATCAAGGAATCGATGCTGAAGCGATCGATCTTTCCCCGGACAAGATCACTGATGCGCGGCTGACTGACTCCCATCAGCTCTGCTGCCTGTGCTTGGGTCCAACCCTTGTTCCGGATGAGCTCACTGAGCTCGATCATAAGATCGGACCTGATTCGGAGGTTCTCGGATGCATCGACATCGAACCCCAGGTCACGAAAGACGTTTCTCTTGGACTCACGGAACTTGGTCGCCATCGTCAACTCCTACCAAGCTGTCGGTATCGCAGGACCTCTGAGAAGCGCCTCTTCGCGAGGTCCAGATCGGATATTGCCGTGCGCTGTGTCTTCTTCTCGAATGCGTGCAGCACGTAGATCGCTTCCTCGAATTTGGTGACGTAGAGAATCCGGTGCTCTCTGCCAGTATGAATTCGAATCTCACGGACTCCGGCACCAACAAGAGGCATGGGCTTCCAATCGCCTGGTTCCAGCCCTTCTTGGATGCGACGGAGCTGGTAACCAGCGCGGCTGCGTGCCTTCTCGGGAAAGCGCCGCAGATCCTCCAGAGCCGATCCTGCCCAAACGATGGGCTTCGATGTCTCCATTGATAATACAAGTACTTATATACTTCTGCAATCGAACCTGGACTGCCGCCTCACTGAATGATGGACGGATTCCAGTCGCCATACCTTGCTTCCATAGGTGAGTGGACCGGTGGAGGAGACCGGCACCCCTGCAAGTCTAAGGAGGGAAGGGCCTAGTGGATTCCCGCCACCTCGAGGCGAGCGGGTCTGTGCCCGCTGGGAAGTGTGGTGACGTAGGGGCGGGTCTTGCCCCCGCCCGTGTCATCTCAGCTGCCCAATAGATCGTCAGCCAGCACTTTGATGCCGCCTTTGGGGCACTCGACGTCGCCTTCGGGTGTCACGCTGGTGTGATCGACGAATGCCAACGGGCGCCCCTGGTCACCGAAGAGCACGCCGCACAAGGACCAGCCGCAAAGGTGGGTCCGTGATTTGCTACACTCGGTCGCTCTGATTTGACAGTTCGAGATAGCGAGCTCGCTCAGGGGAGCGCGCAAGAAGAGGAGATCAACCTTGAACAAGATCACGCCATCCACCGCAATCCTGCTGGTGCTCACCCTTATCGGCCTGGTGCCCGGCGTAGTCGCCGCCGCCGAGCCCGATGCCGAAACGGAGCAGAAGACCGAGGCGAAGCCCGAATCCGAGGAGCCGGAAGCCCAGTCGTCGTCCACCCAACACCAGATTCAGATCGGCGGCGAGATGGTCCGATACACCGCCACCGCCGGCTGGCTCATCCTCGAGAACGACGAGGAAGAGCCGATCGCGCGCTTCGGCTACACCGCCTACACCCGAGACGGCGTCGAGGACCGCAGCCAACGGCCGATCATGTTCGCCTACAACGGCGGGCCGGGGTCGTCATCGATCTGGCTGCACATGGGGATTCTGGGACCGCAGCGGGTGGTGGTCGAGGACGAAGGTTACGCGCCGCCGCCGCCGGCCAATCGTGTGGACAACGAATACAGCATCATCGACGTCACCGACCTGGTGATGGTCGACCCGGTCGGTACCGGCTTCAGCAAGCCGCTGGGCGAAGCCAAGGGTGAGGACTTCTGGGGTGTGGACCAGGACATCCGTTCGGTGGGCTTATTTCTCAAGGAGTACGTCAGCCTCAACGGGCGCTGGGCCTCGCCCAAGTACATCCTGGGGGAGAGCTACGGGGGCATCCGCACGGCGGGCCTCGTCTGGCATCTCCAAAGCGTTCACGGCATGAACTTCAACGGTGTCATCGTTGTGTCGCCGTTTCTCAACATGGGCTCAGGCATCGACGGCGGCGGCATCGACCTGCCGCACGTGCTCTATCTGCCGACCCTGGCCGCGACGGCCTGGTACCACGATGCGATCCCGAACAAGCCCGATCTCGAGACCTTCCACCGGGAAGTCGAGCGCTTCGCCTATGACGAGTACGCGCCGGCTCTGCTGAAGGGTTACACCATCGGCCAGGAAGAAAAGGAGGCGGTGGCCGCCAAGCTCGCCGCCTACACCGGGACCTCGATCGATTACTGGCTGCGCGCCGACCTGCGCGTCAGTCACGGGCAATTCCTCCAGGAGCTCAAACGCGACGAGCGCATGATCACCGGCCGGATCGACTCGCGTTTCATCGGTCCGTCGGTCAACCCGCTGAGCGAGTCCATGGACTACGACCCGTTCTTTCCCGCCGTAGGCCCGGCCTTCACCGCCGCGTTTCTCAACTACATGCACGACGAGCTCGACTTCGGCCGCGACGAGACCTACCAGATCATGGGCGGCGTTGGCGACTGGGACTGGGAGCATCGGGCCCCCAATTCCCGAGGGTGGGCCGTGCCGTGGGCCAACCTGCGCGGCGACCTGGCAATGGCGCTGACCATGAACCCGGGTCTCCATCTGCTAGTGCAGCAGGGCTACTACGATCTCGCCACCCCGACCCTGGCGACCAAGCACGACCTCGACCATCTCGACATCACGCCCGAGGCGCGTGAGCGCATCCGGCTCGCACTCTACGAGGCCGGGCACATGATGTACCTGCACGAAGAGTCGCGGCGGAAGTTTCGCGAGGACCTGGCTCAGTTCGTGCTGGATACCGATCGGCTGTAGGGGAGAGGTCGCGGGTCGCTGATCCGCATCCGGACCTGTGTGCCGGCCGACCGGATCGGTGCACAAGAATGTAGGGGAGGGCCTTGCGCCTCCCGAGGCATTCCCAAGCGCGAGATTCGCCCGATGCGCCCCTCAATCCCTGAAGCGGCCGGCGATGGCACTACATCATCCGCACGCCTGCGAGATTCCGGCGGATGCTCTTCTTGTACTTGTATTTCGGATGGCTGAGGATTAGTGACGTCATGACCTTGTTCTCCTTCGGGATTCCGTAGCGCTGCCACAGGACTCTGGAGCGGTCCACGATCGGCGGTATCAGGCCGATGATCGTGGTACCCAGGCCCAGCGAAACAGCGGCCAACATGGCGTGGTGGCAAACCAGGTGGGCGTTCTCCTCGTAGGACATCGCCCAGCGATTGCCGTGAAACAGCATCACCATCGGTGCCCTGTACATGTACCGATCCGTGCCGTCCCGGTGATACGCCTCGTTGGCGTATTTCGCCAACTCCACGATGGTTTCCTTCAGTACCCGGCAGGTCTCAGCTCCGCTGACAAGCCGAATCATTGCGCGGCCCATCGGAGCAGCTGTTCGACCATCTCTCACCCCGCTGCCGGATAGTCCCCTCGTTTCAGTGTAGCGCGTGGGGCTACCCGGCCTACTGAGACTCTTCGCCAGGTCTCAGCCGAGCTCGATGTAGAGCTCCTTGTCCAGCGCTTTGGCAGCCCGTTCCAGGGTAAGAAGGGTTACTGAGGGGAAGTCCGGATCGAGCAAGCGGTTCAGAGCAGAGCGACTCGTGTGCATCCGGCGCGCCATGGCTGCCTTCGTGAGCTTCTGTTCCTTCATCGCCTGGGCAATCTGATAGGCGAGCACCCGCTTGACCGCCACTGCGGTCGTCTCCTCGAGTGCGCCTTGCTCTTCCAGGTACTCCTCGAAGTCACTTCCCAGGTGTCTCTTGTTCAGAGTCATCCTTGTCCTCTCAAGTCTGCAGCACGCCTCTTCGCCAGGTCGAGGTCCTTCTTTGGAATCTTCCTCGATTTCTTGATGAATCCGTGGAGTGGCACAAGTGTGTCATCCGCGACCAGGAAAATGACCCTGGCGATACTCGAGCGCAATGAGCTTCTCATCTCCCAGAGCCCGCCGCTCAGACTCCGAACAAGTGGCATTCGTACTGGCCATCCGTATTGAACAGTACGGAGATCAGTGCCGATGATCGCCCGTGGCTCCGGGTCCATGTCACGCAGCCAATCTCGTACCGGCTCCCGGCCGCTCGAAGACCGATAGAACAGGACCCGGAGCCTTGGCTTGGAGTGTACCATTTTTGATCCGACTGGTGAGCTCAGTCCAACACCGAGTGAACCACTACTCGATGAACGTTGGAGCAGGTGCCCTCAGTGTCTAAGACGAGAACCACCACACAGTTCTCGCTCGGAGCTCGTGATGTCACCTCCTAGTCGTCGTTCTCGCCGCTTGAGGTGTCGGAAGCCGCCGCCGGGCCTCTTCTGTAACGCTTAGCAGGTCCGTCCCGACCAATCGGTGTCATGAAGGCGAATACAGACTTGGAAGGAATATGCCCATTCGGGCTTGAATGGGGATGCCGAAAGCGGCATAATTGTGAAGACCGAGGATGATGGGAGTCGAAAAGGCCCTCGTCATCCTGAGTGGAGAGATCAAGACGCCTCCGCTCTCTGTGCCAGCGCGTCGAGAGATCGGCTTCCTGATTCGCAAGCTGCAGCAGGCCAAACGACTGCTGGCACGTTACGACACAGGGTGAAGGCAGAGGTAGTTGACGATGCGCCTTGATGCTAAAAAGAGGGAAAGAATCGAGAAGATGGGCGGTCGGGTTACCACCGTCGAAGAATGGCTCGAGCTGTCTCCTGAGGAAGTTGCCATCATCGACATGAAGATCCAGCTCGGTGAGGAGCTCAAGGCGCTCCGCCGCAGCAAGAAGCTCTCGCAGGAGAAGGCCGCAGAGATCCTCAACACGAGTCAGGGTCGGGTGTCGAAGATGGAAAGAGGGCAGGCCTCCCTCGACC
>JBATEX010000067.1:0-2521 GCA_049664225.1 Thermoanaerobaculia bacterium | reverse complement strand
ACAGAGCACCAGGGGAGGGGGCAAGCCCCTCCCCTGGCCGAGGTGCCAGCCTATTCAGAGGTATGGACGGTGATCGAAGCGGTGGAGGCCTTCTTCGACGGCGATCTCGAAGGCTTCCAGGTACTCTGTGTGGGTGATGCGGCGGCCGATCTCCGAGTATTGGCCGGATTTCTTGACGACCTGACCGGCGGGTGAGTACTGGCCCATGATGTTGACGAAGGTATCGGGGGAGAGCTCGTGGGCGAGAAACCGCGTGATTCCACGGGTTCCTGCCAGGCCCTCCGGCATGACCAGGTGGCGGACCAGCAGGCCGCGCAAAGCAATGCCCTCCTCATCGAAGACCAGGTCTCCCGTCTGGCGGTGCATGGCCCGGAAGGCGTCGCGAGCCCGCTCGGGGTAGTCCTCCGCAAGGGCCAGGCGACGGGCTGTGCCGTCGTCCCAGAACTTGAAGTCGGGCATGTAGATGTCGATAACGCCATCCAGCAGCTCGATGGAGCGCAGCGAGTCGTAACCGCTGGTGTTGTAGACAAGAGGCAGGCACAGGCCTTTGCCGACGGCGATTTGCACTCCTTCGAGTACCTGGGGGACCACATGTTCCGGCGTCACGAAATTGATGTTGTGACAACCCAGATCCTGGAGCTCGAGCATGAGAGCCGCCAGCTCCTCCGCTGCCACCTCCCTCCCACTCCCTTCCCAGGAGATGTCGTGGTTCTGGCAGAACACGCATCGCAGATTGCAGTGCGAGAAGAAGATGGTCCCCGACCCCCTGGATCCACGCAGGCAGCTCTCCTCGCCGTGATGGGGAAAGGCACTCGCGACGCGGGCCCGGCGACCCGTCTTGCAGATCGCCCTCTCACCGGCCAGTCGGTCGACGTCACAATCTCGCGGACAGACGCGGCAGACGCGGAGCTCTTCCAGGGCCTCCTCTACCTTTTCGGCTAGGAGTCCCGACTCACAGGTGCTCAGGTACGCTGGAGTGAACTCGCTGCGAGGGCGAATGAATCGCGGGTCGGCCCTGACATCACCCGACATCCCATCCAGCCTAGCAGGCCGAACGCCCGAGCGTCGAAGAGGTCCCGGGCACGTTTCGAAAGCGACTTTCCCCCTCGCTGATCACAGTTGTGCGGGCCAGTATAGAGCAGGAGTCGAAGCTAGTCGCCGGGCATCAGGATCGGGTCGCGGAGGCCGGTCATCTGCCAGCGGATCAATGAAACGGGGATGACTCCAGTGGCGAAGAACTCTTCCATGACTTCCTTGAGCACGAACTCGTCCTCGAGTTGGAGAGCACGCTCGGCGAGCAGGTCTTCGATGAGCGCCTTGCCAGTCAGGTAGCTGGTGCCGTATCCGGGCTGCTGAAGGTAGAGCTGTTGCTCGAACAGGACGAGATTGCCATCCGCCCGAAACCACCCTCGCGGAGTCTGCTCGGCTGCAAAGACCACCGCCTCGTCGACCGACCATTCGTTGCTCTGCACCCGGAGACCGGCGATCGCCCGTGCCGCTCGTTGAGCGACCATGATGTAGACGAGCTCACGGCTGCGTGGACTGTCATCGAAGAGGCCGGCGCTCGCCATCATCTCCTCCCAGCCGGTCGCCAGCCCTTCGGCTCGGCTGTCCCAGATGTTGTACAGCAGTGGCACCCGGCGGATCGGGCTGGAATGGGGGTCCTCTCTCATCCTTGCCTTGTCGATCCAATGAATGTGATGGCAACGCATGACCCGCGGGTCCCGCAGATCGACCTGCGCGAAGAAATGCCGCGCCTGGGGCGGAGCGTACGGTGCCACGCGTTCCCGAAGTGCTGGCTCCATGTAGTCCTCGACCTCCATGACTGCTTCTTCGTCGAGGAAACGCAAGAAGTCCTCGATTGCAGCGCCGGCCCGCGCCTGCCACTCCTCGTCATTGGCGGGTGGCTCGAGTGGTGGCAGCTCGCGGTTGCGATGCTCCTCGAGCTTCATATGGGCGATCGAACGGGCGAGCTCCCGCTCCATCAGCTGCAGCTCGTCCTCCCAGCTGTAGGGCACGAGATGGACGTTGCGCAGGTACCAGGTGTAGTTCTCGACGCCAACACCCGAGGGACCGTTCTTCGTCGGCAGCTGCTCCTCGAGCCAGGCCTTGAAGTCACTGACAGCTTGGCGGGCTTGCTCGATGTCGGGGACGAGCTCGGGATGTGTGGGCCGAAGCTGCTCTGCGAGGTCTCCGAGAATCGCGATCTGACCATCCTGGGTCCAGATGCCGAGCTGCCAGAGATCCCTGGCGTTGCCCACCAGATTCTCCCTGGCCTGCTCGAGAACTGCCGGTATGGCTTGCAGACGCGCCTGCAAAGGCGCCAGTTCCGCGTCGGCCAATGGAAAGCTCAGTCGCCAGAGCTCGATCGCCCCGCCCATCACAGGACCTTCACGCAAGGGGGTGTCGCTCTCCGCATCGATCACCACCGCATAGAAGCCCGGATCCCTGGCCCAGGGCCGCAAGACCCGATGATCGAAATCGAGGCCATTCATTTCGGCGCCGACCAGGAGGCTATCGA
>JBATEX010000066.1:0-5026 GCA_049664225.1 Thermoanaerobaculia bacterium | reverse complement strand
CCTCAAGGACATTAGTCTGAGGCCAAGTAGGGCAGATTGCTTTGCTGAGCTCCCGACAGGTGAGGTATAGACGCAGATCTCAGGTATTGAAGACTGGGAGAATCATTTGAGGCTATCGGATCAGCAGATACTGAGTTGCGTCTCCAATTCCGCGCTGCAACTTATTCTTATGCCGACGGAGCAATGCAACTTTCGCTGCACGTACTGCTGGGAGAGCTTTGCGCGGGGAAGAATGAAGGGGTGGGTGGTCTCGGCAGTCAAGAGATTGCTGAATCGGCGCAACCTCGATCTGGAATGGCTCGTGCTTGACTGGTTCGGGGGCGAGCCACTCCTCGCCATGAACATTGTCGAAGAGATACAGAATCACGTCTTGGGCCTCTTGCGTTCTCGACCAAATCTGGTCCTTCAGTCGGCCATGACAACGAATGCATTCCTCTTAGACCATGACAGGCTGACTCGATTACTCGACCTAGGCATCGACGAATTCTCGATAGCCTTGGACGGTCCCAAGGAACTGCATGACAACACAAGGGTAACCAGCCAAGGCTCTGGCACATTCGACCGAATCTGGGCGAATCTGCTGGCGGCTCGTCAACTAGACCAGACCTTCAAGATCGTGGTGCGGTTGCAGATAGGTCAGGGAAGCGCTGAGTTCGTTCCCGACTTTTTCAACATCTATCGTGAAGAGCTGAAAGGCGACGAAAGGTTCGAACTCGCTATTGTGCCGCTTCGAAATTTTCACCCAGCTCTAGGAGAACCTGTCGTTTCAAAACGCCATAGAGAAATCGTCAGCGCTGCTCGTAAACGCGCGGAGTCCATGGGTTTAGCCGTCTGCTCTTCCCCGAATGAACTCAGTGTTTGTCATGCCGCTAGGGCTAACACCTTCATCGTGCGGCCTAACGGTGCTCTTTGCAAGTGTCCTGTCGCTCTCGACCATCCGCAGAACCGAGTTGGAACACTGCTTGAAGATGGCAGGGTCAAGATAGATGACCAAAAGATGAGCCGCTGGATGCGGGGCCTAGAATCGGGTGATGAAACCGAACTCAGTTGCCCGATGATAGGCCTCGCCGATGAGCGGGATCAGTTCCAAGAATCTCGGTAGGAAGTTTGGTCCCCTTTTGCCTGAGCCACTGGAAACTCTTCGTTCCCTGAACTGTACTCTGGCACTTTGGGTCATCAGTCCTTCGCCGCCTGCCCTTCTGCAGACCCGATGCAATTCCGCCTGAGAGAATCAGTGACCCCCGAGGAGACTTTCACCTACAATCTCGAGCTAATCGACCGGGTGATCCGCTCGATCTGCCGGCGCAACTGCGTGTTGGAGGATGAGGCAGAGGACTTCGAGTCATGGGCAAGGCTCAAGCTCATCGACAACGACTACGCGGTGCTGCGAAGGTTTCAGGGTCGGAGCACGCTCAAAACGTACTTGACCACGGTGTTGCACAACCTGTTCCGCGACTACCGGATCGGGAAATGGGGTAAGTGGCGTCCGTCTGCTGTGGCGAAGCGGAAAGGAGCGGTGGCCGCGCAGCTCGAGACGCTGTTGATGCGCGACGGCTACAGCCTGCACGAGGCGATCGAGATGCTGCGCACCAACTTCGAAGTCGAGGCGACGGTGGAAGAACTCGAGGCAATCGCCGCCGAGCTGCCGCCGCGGGTGAGCCGCAAGATGGATGGCGAAGCGTCGATCGAGCGCATGGTGATTGAAGGGCACGTCGAAGAGCGGGTGATCGAGAGCGAGCGCTCAGAGCTGGCGGCACGAACGGAGGCGACACTCGCCGAAGCGCTCGCAACCCTGCCAGCCGAGGACCGACTGATGCTGCGTATGCGCTACCAGGACGGCTTCACCATCGCGAGCATCGCCACGGCGCTGGGCCTCGAGCAACGGCCGCTCTATCGGCGCTTCGAGAGGAGTCTCGTGACTCTGCGTCAGGAACTCGAGGCCCGAGGCCTGGGGCTCGACGAGGTGCGCGAGCTCTTCGGTTGGGACCGCCTGGAGCTAGAGATCCGATATCAGAACGAAGAGATGGAAAAACCGCCGGCGGCGTCCGTCTAATCTAACGGTGTGGTGCACAGAATGAAGAACGAAGCCAAGATCCACGAGACCAAGTGCCCCGAGATTGAGACGATCGCGGCGCTGCTCGACGGCCGCCTGAAGGGTGATGAGCGTGGCCGAGTGATCGAGCACCTCGGTCAATGCGATGCCTGCTACGAGGTGTTCACCGAGACGCGGCGCTTTCAGGAAGAGGAGACCGAGAAGGGCAAGGTTTTGGTGCATCCAGCCACCTGGCGAAAGTGGATTCCCGCAGCCACGGCTATGGCGGCGGCTATGCTGCTGATGGTGTTGGCGGTTCCGATGTGGCGAGCCTTCCAGGGCGGCGTCTCGGCAACCGAGGCTGGCCGCCTCGCGGAGAATCTCGTCTCGACCTCGAAACCCTCCGAGCTTGTCCCGCTCGCCTACAGCGGCGACGGATGGTCGCGTACACGGGGCGTCGGCACTGGGTTGAACGATCGCCAGCGATTCTTCCGGCTCGGCGTGCGTACCGTCGACCTGGAGCTCGCCCTGAGGGCGGGAGACGCGGAACGCGCCACGCTCCTGCTCCACGAACTCTCCAACCTGGCTCGCGACCTGCCCCTGCCCGAGACGATCCTGGTCTCTTATGACGACCTGATGGAGCGCCTCGAGCGTGGTGAAGCGCCCGATTCGCTGACCCAGCGAAGTGCTGCTGCGGCCTCTCTGATTCCCGATGCAGCAGAGGCCCCCTACCTCGAGCTGGGCCAGTGGGCCGAAGCTGGACTCTTGGCGGCTATCTCCGGAGACGCAGACTTCTTCGATCGCAGTTTCGTGCGCACCTACCCAGAAGCTCTGAAGGCGACCGAGCTACCCGAAGACCTCCGAGCACCGCTGACAACGATTTCGGCGCAACTCGACCAGCGGGTTGACGACGGCGATCTAGCCTCGCTGACCGAGGCGTTCACCGAGCTTGTCGAGTCCGGCGGCAACGCCTGACCGCGCCCCTGCCGAGCTGAATCTCCCACAAGACCCAGAGAGTTTTAGCCCACATCCACCGCCCGCCCTACCCTTCGTCCCCTCGCCTGTAAGACCGTTCTGGTTCCGCCCCACTTCCCGCCGATCGGGAAATGCCAATTCGTGTCCGTCTATTCGATTGGACAGACGAAACGAATGGCCATCGAGAAAGGACGGGCGGAATGGGCACAGAACTCCAGCGACAAGCCAACGTGGCCTCGGCTCTTTCGGCAGCGGATTTACCACAGTCCCCTATCAACGGCCGCGTCCATCGGCTGGCTCATCTCAAGCCGGGACACAGAGGTACCCGGGCCCTACTAGAGTCAGTCGTCCGTCAGCTCGAGACCCTCTATCGAGTCAATGAGCAACTGCAAAAGGACAACGAAAGGATGCACAACGAGCTCGAAGCAGGAGCCCGAGTTCAACGCTTGCTGGTTCCCAACGAGGCGCCAGAGTTCCCGGGAGCCTCATTTGCCTGGAGATTCGCTCCCAGCTGCGAGCTGGCGGGCGACATCCTCGATCTCGTTCAGTTCGACGACCACCGAGTGGGCGTCTATTTGCTCGATGTAAGCGGTCACGGCACAGCCTCGGCGCTGCTGTCTGTGACGCTGAGCCGTCTGCTCTCCCACATGTCGAGCGACTCTCTGCTCTTGAAGACCCAGAATCGCGACGAGAAAGATTCCGTGCTCGCCCCGGCCGAGGTCGCTCGGTGCCTCAACGAGCGATTTCCGATGGATCCTGAAGAGCCTCAGTACTTCACTCTCGTTTACGGAGTGCTGGACCTTGAGCGCTTGGAGTTCCGCTACGTGGCGGCCGGCCATTCGGGCCCCTTGGTGGTGCGAGACGGTGAAGACGTCCGAAGGTGCCCCTCGATAGGGGTCCCCGTGGGCCTATTTCCAGGAACGACTTTTCAGGAGGCGACATTGGAGCTCCAGCCAGGCGATCGCTTCTACCTCTTCTCGGACGGCGTCGTCGAGGCCGAAGCTCCGACCGGCGAGACCTTCGATATCGAACGGCTCACCCACTGCCTTGCCAACAGTCGGTCTCTACCACTGGACGACAGCCTCGATCGAGTTCTCCAGGACGTGGAGCGCTGGTGCGGCACCGAAGGACCTGGCGACGACGTGTCGCTGGTTGCGGTCGAGCTCCCCACCGACGGGAAATCCACCACATGAAGTCCGTCTCATTCTGTGGAAGCAGCAATCAATGAACGGCAACCAACCCAGGAAAGGAGGCAGCGAGATGAAGACCCTGAAAGCGAGCATCCTGTTGCTGGCCATGTTGCTGGCGGCCTGTGAGGGCATCAAGAGCCCGACCGAGCCCGGGCCCGTCGAAGAAGAGCTCCAGCAGGAGTGGCCCCTCGACGGACAGCACGAGCCCGACGAGTACGAGTAGTCCCGTGAGGCCGAGCAGCAACAACTAATCGGGCCCTGGCACTCTGGCTGGGGCCCGTGGCTTGCGCCAACGTCCCTCCTTTCCAGGCAATACTCGAACACCGCACACGGAAAAGCCAGAGCCTCCCGCCGGAATCGAATACCTGGAACCTGACCTGCCCTCCGTTTCCTCGCAACTAGCGTGTGATCTTTAGCCAGACTTGATTTGAACTCCAGAGCGGGGAGTGCCGAATGCGGCTGTAACGATCGAGGCCATTGCGAGACCAATCTATATGGCCGCTCGGATCGCGGAGGTTCCGATCTCGATAGCTCACGCTTGCCGAGTGCAGCTCTCAATCGGAGCTCACTGTTACCAAAATTGTTACTTCCGGCCTGGACAGCGGCCCGATGGGAGGCACCCTAGAGAGCTGTAAGTCTATTTTTTTGTTGAGGTTAAGCTGGTGCCGGAGGCGGGATTCGAACCCGCACAGGATTGCTCCTGGGGGATTTTAAGTCCCCTGCGTCTGCCAGTTCCGCCACTCCGGCCTGGCAAGGATTGTAACAACGGAGGCTAGGGTAAGGACGAGGACCAGGCGGAGGTGTTGCCGGTCTCGAAGCCGTCGGTGAA
>JBATEX010000065.1:0-15593 GCA_049664225.1 Thermoanaerobaculia bacterium | reverse complement strand
TCGCCATCCCCTTCTTCTCCAGTGCCTTCGTGATCGCCGCCGTCAACGTCGTCTTCCCATGGTCCACGTGACCAATCGTCCCCACATTCACGTGCGGCTTCGTGCGCTCAAACTTCTCCTTGGCCATAGCCTTCTCCTCGATCCTTACTCTTACTTGTCTCTCAGCACGGAAAAACGACTCATCCGGCGGCCCTCGCCACCACCTCTTCACTGACGCTCTTCGGCGCCTGCTCGTAGCTCGAGAACTGCATCGAGTAGGTCGCACGACCCTGTGTCACCGAGCGCAGGTCGGTGGCATATCCGAACATCTCCGCCAGCGGCACCTTGCAGCTGACGACCTGGGCATTACCTCGGGCCTCCATGTGCTGCACGCGCCCCCGACGTGATGTGACGTCGCCGATCACATCACCCATGTACTCTTCCGGGGTGACGACCTCGACGGACATGACCGGCTCCAGAAGAACCGGGTTCGCTTTCTTGCAGGCATCCTGAAAAGCCATCGAGCCGGCGATCTTGAAGGCGAGCTCCGAGGAATCCACCTCGTGAAAGCTGCCGTCGTAGAGGTCGACCTCGACTCCGGTGATGGGATATCCGGCCAGCGGCCCCGTCTCCATCGCCTCGCGAATCCCCTGCTCGACGGGCTTGATGAACTCTCTGGGAATCACGCCACCCTTGATCTTGTCGTTGAACGTAAAATCGCCATCCGATCCCGGCCGCAGACGGATTTTGCAATGCCCAAATTGGCCACGACCGCCACTCTGCCGGACAAATCGACCCTCACCCGGAGCCTCTAGCGTCAGCGACTCCTTGTAGGCCACCTGCGGAGTGCCGATGTTGGCGCCGACGTTGAATTCCCGGACCAGCCGATCGGTGATGATCTCCAGGTGAAGCTCGCCCATTCCTGAGATCAGGGTCTGTCCCGTGTCTGGCTCCGTGTGCACCTTGAAGGTCGGGTCTTCCTGCTGCAGCTTGCCCAGGGTCAGGGCCAGCTTCTCCTGATCGGCCTTGGTCTTGGGTTCGATGGAGACCGCAATCACCGGCTCCGGGAAGCTCATGGACTCGAGCAGCACCGGATCCCTAGGATCGGAGATGGTGTCGCCGGTGGTCACCCCTTTGAGCCCAACGGCCGCAGCGATATCCCCCGCCCAGACTTCCGAGATCTCCTCACGCTTGTTGGCATGCATCTTGAGCAGTCGACCGATCCGCTCTTTCTTGCCCGCAGCAACATTGAGCACTGAGGTGCCGGTCTCAACGTGCCCGGAGTAGACCCGAAAATAGGCCAGCTGACCGACGAATGGGTCGGTCATGATTTTGAAAACCAAAGCGGAGAAGGGCTCGTCGTCGGAGCTCTCCCTGGCCACCGGTTCACCTTTGCCGGGATCGGTTCCCTCGATAGCCGGAATGTCCAGCGGCGACGGCAGATACTCGATCACGGCGTCCAAGAGAGGCTGTACGCCCTTGTTCTTGAAGGCGCTACCGCACAGAACAGGCTGGAGGCGATTCGTGATAGTGGCCCGTCGAATGGCCGCTCTCAGCTCGTCGTTGGTAATCTCTTCTCCAGAAAGATACTTCTCCAACAACTGGTCGTCCGTCTCGGCCACTGTCTCGACCATCTCTTCTCGCGCCTTGTGGGCCTGTTCGGCATAGCCGTCGGGAATCTCCACCAGCTCGAAGTCGGCACCAAGAGCCTCGCCCGTGTAGGAGACGCCACGCATCTCTACCAAATCGATGACCCCCTGAAAGCCATCCTCCTTACCCCACGGCAGCTGCAACACGACTGTCGCGGCGGCCAGGCGGGAGCGCATCATGGACACACAGCGCTCGAAGTCGGCTCCGACTCGGTCCATCTTGTTGATGAAGGCCATCCTGGGAACCCGGTAGCGATCCGCTTGTCGCCAGACAGTTTCGGATTGGGGCTCGACTCCGGCCACGGCATCGAAGACGGCGATGGCGCCGTCCAGAACCCTCAAGGAACGCTCCACCTCGGCCGTGAAGTCCACATGACCCGGGGTATCGATGATGTTGATGCGGTGGTCATTCCAGAAACAGGTCGTAGCAGCCGAGGTGATGGTGATACCCCGCTCCTGCTCCTGCACCATCCAGTCCATGGTCGCGGTTCCGTCGTGAACTTCGCCGATCTTGTAGTTCACGCCAGTGTAGTAAAGGACGCGCTCGGTAGTCGTCGTCTTACCGGCATCAATGTGAGCCATGATGCCGATATTGCGGATCTTCTCGAGTGGAATTTGACGAGACATGACGATCTACCTACCCAAAGTTCGAAAGCCTTTGTCCTTTCGGCACAAAAGCGACAGCATTCCCGTGCCGTCGCAGAAACGACTTGCGCATACCCATGCGGCCTCAGGGTTTCCCACCCCGGTGGGAAACGCCGGCGCTACCAGCGGTAGTGAGCGAAGGCCTTGTTGGCTTCGGCCATTCGGTGGGTATCCTCCCTCTTCTTGATAGCAGCACCGCGGTTCTCTGCCGCGTCCAGCAACTCACCAGCGAGTCTCTGATTCATGGTCTTCTCACCGCGGCGCATGGCGCTTTGGAGAATCCAGCGAAACGACAAGGCCAGGCGACGATTGGGACGAACCTCTATCGGCACCTGATAGGTGGAGCCACCAACTCGGCGGGACTTGACCTCCACCGCCGGCTTGACACCCTCCACTGCCTTCTTGAATATCTTCAGGGGATCCTCTCCAGAACGCTCGCCGACAATCTCGAGCGCGTCATAGAGAATCCGCTCGGCAACCGACTTCTTGCCGTCCTTCATGATCACGTTGATGAACTTACTCAACAACTGAGAATTGTAGACGGGATCAGGAAGTACTTCCCGCTTCTCGGGTGCGATTCGCCTGGGCATTTCGATTCAACCTCGTTACCTGCTTCTCACCTATGACTTGGGGCGCTTGGCCCCATACTTCGAACGACTCTGACGTCGATCTTCGACACCCACCGCGTCGAGCGTGCCTCGCACCACGTGGTACCGAACTCCCGGCAGATCCTTCACACGGCCGCCACGAATCAGCACGATGGAGTGCTCTTGAAGGTTGTGCCCAACACCCGGAATGTAGGTGGTCACCTCGATGCCGTTCGTCAAACGGACGCGTGCCACCTTGCGCAGCGCCGAATTCGGCTTCTTGGGCGTCTGCGTGTAGACACGCACACAGACTCCCCGCTTTTGCGGAGACGCCTGCAGCGCCGGACTTTTTGTCTTCGCCTTGTGGCGTTTCCGCCCCTTGCGAACCAATTGATGAATCGTCGGCATCGACCAACTCTCCCAGTACTTTCTTCAAACTGCTACAAGCCTTTGCCGCACCCGTCAACGCCCACCCGAGCACCCCATTGGGTGACTGCAAACAACTCCAAATTAAGCAAAACTACCCTGGCCAGTCCAGGTGGACCTCAGGGACTGCCGAACCGCGCTAAGTTAGCAGTCGGAGCACCCCGTCGTCAAGTGACAATCGATGGGGTGGTCCCCCTATCCGGTCGGCTCCCTACTCGCTTTCAACCACCTCCTGGGGCAGGGCCCGAATCTCGCCCTCGCTGAAGTCGAAGAGGAGCTCCTCTTCTCCCTCCAGATCGTCCTCGTAGACGACGTCTTCCATGTGAAAGTCGTGGTACTTCGCCATTCCCGTCCCGGCTGGGATCAGACGACCGACAATCACGTTCTCTTTCAGCCCACGCAAGTAGTCCACCTTGCCATAGATGGCGGCTTCGGTGAGCACCCGCGTCGTCTCCTGGAAGCTGGCCGCCGAGATGAAACTCTCGGTAGACAGCGATGCCTTGGTAATACCCTGCAGCATGGGGCGACCAATGGCCGCGCTACCGCCTGCATCCAGCACTCGCTGGTTCTCTTCCTGGAATCTCCATTTGTCTACTTGCTCGTCGATGAGAAACTCTGTATCCCCTACCTCTTCGATCTTCACCGAGCGCATCATCTGCCGCACGATAACTTCGATGTGCTTGTCGTTGATGGACACGCTTTGCGAGCGGTACACCTCCTGGATCTTGTCCACCAGGTAGCGCTGCAATTCGTTCTCACCCAGGACCTGCAAGATGTCGTGAGGGTTGATCGGCCCATCGATCAGAGCCTCGCCGGCCCGAATCCACTCACCGTTGTGCACGTTGATGTGGACGGAGCGAGGCACCAGATACTCGCGGACATCACCGCTTTCGCTGAGCACCACCACCTTGCGCATACCCTTCTGAATATCTCCCAACTGCACGGTGCCATCGATCTCACTGATAATCGCCGGCTCCTTGGGACTACGCGCTTCGAAGAGCTCCACCACACGCGGCAAACCGCCAGTGATGTCCTTGGTCTTAGTGGTCTCGCGTGGGATCTTCACCAGCACGTCGCCTGGAAAGACCGACTTTCCATCCACAACCATGAGATGCGAGCCGGTGGGCAGGAGGTACTTGCGCTCTTCCTTGCCACGCCCAGAGACGATAACCGCCGGGGCCCGCTTCTCCGCCTGCGGTGCATCCACAATGATGCGCTGTGACAAGCCCGTCACAGGGTCGGTCTCCTCGCGCACATTCTCGCCTTCGATCACGTCGTGGAAGGCGACCTTGCCCGCGATTTCCGTCAGCACGGACGAGGTGAAGGGATCCCATTCGACAAGCTCGGTTTCCGGCTCGATTTGCTGACCTTCGCGGACCAGCAGGTGGGAGCCGTAGGCCAGAGCGTAGCGCTCCAACTCGCGATCTCGCGCATCGACGATCACCAGCTTGCCGTTACGGTTGACCACCACCAGGTCGCCTTCTTTGCTGTCCACCGTCGAGACATTGATGAACTTGACGGTCCCTGGGTTCGTCGAGGAGTGCTTCGACTGCTCCGAGACTCGACTGGCGGTACCCCCATAATGGAAGGTCCTCATGGTCAGCTGCGTGCCAGGCTCACCGATCGACTGGGCCGCAATCACGCCGACGGCCTCACCGATATTGGTCATCCTGCCCGTGGCGAGATTACGCCCGTAACAAGCGGCACAAATACCTCGCCGAGTTTCACAGCTCAGCGCCGACCGGATCTTCACCCGCTCGATACCCGCAGCCTGGATCATGTTGGCAATGGGCTCGGACACCTCTTGCCCGATGCCACACAGCAGGGCTCCGCCGGCTGGGTCGTGAACGTCCTCTTGGCAGACTCGACCGGCGATGCGATCGCGCAACGCCTCGAGGATGTCACCACCTTCCATGATGGCTGTCACGAAGATGCCGTCGATCGTTCCACAGTCTTCCTCGGTGACGATCACATCTTGCGCTACGTCCACCAGGCGGCGGGTCAGATACCCGGAATCAGCAGTCTTCAGAGCTGTGTCGGCCAAACCCTTTCGAGCCCCATGGGTCGAGATGAAGTACTGAATCACGGATAGGCCTTCGCGAAAGTTGGCGGTAATCGGGGTCTCGATGATCTCCCCCGAAGGCTTGGACATCAGACCACGCATACCGGCTAGCTGCCGCACCTGTTCGCGAGAGCCTCGCGCACCGGAATCGGCCATCAGGCGGATGGGATTGAACTCGCCCTTGGCCTCCTCGACCTCGGCCATGTCGCTGAACATCTCTTCCGAGACCTTCTCGGTAACGCGGTGCCATATGTCGATGATCTTGTTGTGTCGCTCACCAGCCGTTATGACTCCGCCCGTTCGCTGCTTCTCGATCTGAATCACATCGGATCGGGCTTTGTCGAGGATCGCAGTCTTCTTGGCAGGAATCACCATGTCGTCGATACCGAAAGAGACGCCGGCCTTGGTGGCGTAGAGGAAGCTGACTTGCTTGATCTCGTCCAGCATCTTCACGGTCATGTCATTACCGTGCTGGGTGTAGCAATAGCCCACAAGCTCCTGAAGTGCCCGCTTCTTCAGCAAGCCATTGACAAACGGCACTTGCTCAGGCAAATGCATGTTCAGGATGACCCGGCCGACCGTGGTCTCGATCAGCTGACGATCCAGCTGCTCCACATCGGAGTGCAAAAGATCCTGGTCGTGATACTGGGTCTCCAGATTGATGAACGACCCGGTGTAGCGGACCCGAATCTGAGCCTGGGTCTCGACGATGCCTTCGTGGAGTGCCAGCAGTACAGAGTCGAAGTCGTGGAAGGTGCGCCCCTCTCCCTTGGCTCCTTCGCGCCGCATCGTGAGGTAGTAGGCGCCAAGCACCATGTCCTGACTCGGCACGGCGAGCGGGCGGCCGCTGGCAGGGCTCAGAATGTTGTTGGCCGACAGCATGAGCACATGGCTCTCGATCTGAGCTTTGGGGGATAGCGGCACGTGGACCGCCATCTGGTCACCATCGAAGTCGGCGTTGAAGGCGGCGCAGACCAACGGATGAATCTTGATCGCCTTGCCCTCGATGAGCACGGGCTCGAAGGCCTGAATGCCGAGCCTGTGCAGGGTGGGAGCACGATTGAGCAGCACCAGATGGTCCTGGATGACCTCCTCGAGGGCATCCCAGACTGCATCCTCTTCCCGCTCCACCATCTCTTTCGCGGCTTTGATGGTCCCCACCAACTCCTTCTCCTCGAGCCGGTTGTAGATAAAAGGCTTGAAGAGCTCCAAAGCCATCTTCTTGGGCAGGCCACATTGATGGAGCTGCAACTCGGGACCGACCACGATGACAGAGCGGCCGGAATAGTCGACTCGCTTACCGAGGAGGTTTTGCCGGAACCTGCCCTGCTTGCCTTTCAGTGTGTCGGAGAGCGACTTGAGAGGCCGGTTGTTAGAGCCCTTCAGCACCCTTCCCCGACGTCCGTTGTCGAACAGCGCGTCGACGGCCTCCTGAAGCATCCGCTTCTCGTTGCGGACGATGACCTCGGGGGCGCGCAGCTCCAGCAGCTTCTTGAGTCGATTGTTGCGGTTGATGACCCGGCGATACAGATCGTTCAGGTCGCTGGTGGCGAAGCGGCCGCCATCCAGCGGCACCAAGGGTCGCAGCTCGGGCGGAATCACAGGAATGACGTCGAGAATCATCCACTCGGGCCGATGTCCGCTCTTGCGGAAAGCCTCGACGACCTTCAACCGCTTGGCAGCCTTCAATCGGCGAATCTGGCTGGTCTCGGTCTTCATTACGATGCGAAGCTCTTCGGCCAGCTCATCGGGGTCGATGCGGCTCAACAACTCTTTGATCGCCTCGGCACCCATACGCGCCTCGAAGGCCTCCGCCCCGAAGGTGTCCCGAACCTCCCGGAATCGCTCTTCGGAAAGCAGCTCGCTTTCCTCCAAGTCAGTGTCGCCCGGATCGATCACGACGTAGCTCTCGAAATAGAGAATCCGCTCCAGGTCCCTGAGGCTCAAGTCCAACAGATGGCCGATACGACTGGGCAGGCCCTTGAAGAACCAGACGTGAGAGACCGGGCTGGCCAGCTCGATATGCCCCATCCGCTCGCGACGCACACGCGATCGGGTGACCTCCACACCGCACTTGTCACAGACGACGCCGCGGTGCTTCATTCGCTTGTACTTGCCGCACAAGCACTCCCAATCTGAAATGGGGCCAAAAATCTTGGCGCAAAAAAGACCGTCCCGCTCCGGCTTGAAGGTCCGGTAGTTGATGGTCTCGGCTTTCGTCACCTCGCCATGACTCCAAGACCGGATCTTCTCCGGTGAAGCCACCGAGATCTTGATCGCGTTGAAGTCCCTGAGCGCTGTCGGTTTGTTCATTGTTCGAAGAGGCTGCAAGGTGATTCCTCCTTCTCTGGGGAGTCGGTCTTCGACTTTCTCCAACCTGGTTCCGGTTCCGCCGTTAGACCTTCAAGAGCTCGACATCGAGACACAGGCTCTGAAGCTCCCGCACTAACACGTTGAAGGACTCGGGCAGACCCGGGTCCTCGGGCACATCTCCCTTCACCAGGGCTTCGTAGATACGACTTCGACCTTCCACATCATCGCTCTTGACGGTGAGCAACTCCTGCAAGGTGTAGGCCGCACCGTAGGCCTCCAAGGCCCAGACTTCCATCTCACCGAACCTCTGTCCACCGAACTGGGCCTTGCCTCCCAGCGGCTGCTGCGTGATCAGCGAGTACGGGCCGATGGAGCGAGCATGAATCTTGTCGTCCACGAGGTGAGAGAGCTTCAACATATAGATGTAGCCCACCGTCACCTCCTGCTCGAAAGGCTCTCCAGTCATGCCGTCGTGGAGCGTCGCCTTGCCCGAACCGGGCAGCTCGGCGTCCGCGAGGAAGCCCTTGAGGTCCGATTCGTGCGCCCCGTCGAACACCGCAGTGGCGAAATGCAGACCCAGAACTCTACCTGCCCAGCCGAGATGGGTCTCGAGAATCTGGCCGACGTTCATTCGACTTGGAACGCCAAGTGGATTGAGAACGATCTCGACCGGAGTGCCGTCCGGCAGGTATGGCATGTCCTCCTCCGCCAGCACCCGGGAGATGACACCTTTGTTGCCGTGCCGCCCGGCCATCTTGTCGCCGACCTGCAACTTGCGCTTCATGGCGACAAAGACCTTCACCAGCTTGATGACGCCTGGCGGCAGCTCGTCGCCTTTCTGCAGCAGCTGGATGCGCTCCTCGTTGACCTTGTGGAGGACCTCGATGTACGAGTCGGTGCTGCGATAGACCTCACTCACGGTTTTGAGAAGCTTCTTGTCCGAGACCGGTAGGCGCAGGATCTCCTGGCGATTCAAGGCCTCGAGAGTCCGCAGGGTCATCTTCTCGCCCTTCTTGAGCAGCTTGTCACCGGCCCGACTGCTGACCGCCGCGGTGACCTGGGCGCCTACCAGTAGATCGGTGATCTTCTTGTTGCGCTCTTCGGTGTAGATCCTCACCTGATCTTTGATGTTCTTCTCGAGACGGGCGATCTCAGACTCCTCGATCTCCTGGGCACGAATGTCCTTTTCGACACCCTTGCGGGAGAAGATCTTGACGTCGACGACCGTACCCTCGATACCGGGCGGAACCTTGAGACTCGCGTCGCGAACGTCGCCGGCCTTTTCGCCGAAGATCGCTCGCAGGAGCTTCTCTTCGGGGGTCAGCTGCGTCTCTCCCTTCGGAGTCACTTTGCCGACCAGAATGTCACCGGGTTTGACCGTCGCTCCGATACGCACAATGCCGCTGTCATCCAGATCGCGCAGCGCGGCTTCTGAGACGTTGGGAATGTCTCGAGTGATTTCCTCGGGACCCAACTTGGTATCTCGCGCCTCGATTTCAAATTCCTCGATGTGGATGGAAGTGAAGTAGTCATCTTTGACCAAGCGCTCGGAGACCAGGATCGCGTCCTCGAAGTTGTAACCCCGCCACGGCATGAAGGCCACTAGCACGTTACGCCCAAGGGCCAGCTCGCCTTTGTCGGTGCTGGGGCCGTCCGCCAGGACGTCACCTTTGCGCACCCTCTGGCCTTGCTCCACTACCGGCTTCTGGGTGACGCAGGTGTTCTGGTTGGAGCGACGGAATTTGGTCAGCTGATAGATGTCGGCGCCGAACTCCTTCGCCTCGCCGGTGTCCGCGTCCTCACCCTCGACCCGGACGATGACGCGCTCCGAGTCCACCGAATCGACGATGCCGCCGCGCTTGCAAAGCACAACGGCGCCCGAGTCGCGGGCCACAATCGACTCGAGCCCAGTGCCCACGATAGGCGCCTCGCTGCGCAAGAGAGGCACCGCCTGGCGCTGCATGTTGGAACCCATGAGCGCGCGGTTGGCGTCGTCGTGCTCGAGGAAGGGAATCAGCGCGGCCGCCACGGACACCAGCTGTTTCGGACTGATATCCATGTAGTCCACGCGATCCCGCTCGACGGTGACGAAGTCGCCTCCCGACCGCGAGGTGACCCTCTCCTCGGTCAGGTTGCCCCGCTCGTCCACGTCGGCATTGGCCTGGGCGATAATGTACTTCTCCTCTTCCCAGGCGGTCAGATACCAGGCATGCGGTTCACCATCGACCTGCCGCTTGCGCCCCCGCTTGAGCTTGTTGTTGGCGGCTTCCAACTCGTCTCCCGCGACGATCTGACCCAGCTTGAAGGGACCGTCGCCGATCCTCGTTATCCGAAAGTGATCGATGACCCGACCACCATCGACCCTCTTGTACGGGCTCTCGATAAAGCCGTACTCGTTGACCCGGGCATAAGTGGCCAAAGACGAGATCAGTCCGATATTGGGACCCTCAGGCGTTTCAATCGGGCAGATACGGCCATAGTGAGAGGCATGCACATCGCGCACTTCGAAGCCGGCCCGCTCCCTCGACAAGCCGCCTGGACCCAGGGCCGAGAGGCGCCGTTTGTGGGTCACCTCCGACAGCGGGTTCGTCTGGTCCATGAACTGCGAGAGCTGTGACGAGCCGAAGAACTCTTTGATCGCCGCGATTACCGGCTTCGAGTTGATCAGGTCGTGCGGCATAGCCGAGTCGATGTCCTGGTGCACCGACATTTTTTCCTTGATGGCCCGCTCCATGCGAACCAAACCGACCCTGAACTGGTTCTCGAGCAACTCACCCACCGTCCGCACGCGTCGGTTGCCGAGATTGTCGATATCGTCGACCCGGCCCACATCCCGATGCAGGCGCAGGAAGTACTCGACGACCTTCAGGAAGTCATCGGCCGACAGCGTCTTCTGATCCACTGGCACTTCGGTGTCGAGCTTGATGTTGAACTTGAATCGCCCGACACGAGAGAAGTCGTACCGCTTGGCATCGAAGAACATGCCGTAGAACAGCGAGCGAGCACTCTCCAGAGTCGGAGGATCGCCCGGCCGCATGCGACGGTAGATCTCGATGAGAGCATCCTTGGCGTTGGCTGTATGGTCCTTGGCCAAGGTGTTGGTCAGAATGTTCCCAACCACTTCCCAGTCTGGGAAGAAGAGCTCCAAATCGGTGTGCTTGCGCCCCTTGAGCCGTTCCTCGAGATCCTCGGGAACCAGCTCATTGGCCTCGAACAGTACCTCACCCGTGTCCAGGTCCACGACATCGGAGATGAAGAGGGCCCGATCGAGATCGGCAATCCGCACCGACTCCTCGAGTTCCTTACCCTTGTCCAGCGTTGCAATGCCTTCCTCATCCAGTTTCAAGCCGGCAAACAGCCGATAGGCGTTGCGGCGGCCGCGGCTATGACGATCCTTCAGTCGTTCCTGCTCGAGAACCGCAGGAGGAATCGACAGAGTCAACTTACCCCGCCCAACCGGCTTGGCTGGTATGGCTGTGTAGAAGCGCCGCAGAATGGCCTCGTTGTCTTCGAGCCCGAGAGCCCGCAAGAAGACCGTGCCGTGGAACTTCCTCTTGCGATCGATCCGAATGCTCAAGACTTCCTTCTGGTCGTACTCGAACTCGACCCACGACCCACGATACGGAATGATCTTGGCGAGGAAGGAGCGCGGAGCCTGCTTGGTGAAGAACACCCCTGGGCTACGATGCAACTGGCTGACAATGACCCGCTCCGTGCCGTTGATCACGAAAGTCCCGTTGTCGGTCATCAGCGGAATGTCGCCGAAGTAGACCTCCTCCTCCTTAGCGTCCCGCATCATCCGCGCGCCGGTCTCCGGATCCTTGTCGAACACAAACAGCCTAAAGGTGACTCGGAGAGGCACCGCATGGGTCAGCCCCCGCTCTTGGCACTCCGAGATGGAGTAAGTCAGCTGCAAATCGACCGGATTGCCGCAGATGTCACAGCGCGTCACTCGATTCTTGTTGATCACGCCGCACTCGGGACAATCCACCGTCTCCTCGTGCGGATGCTCAGTCATGATCTTGGCGCTGCAGTTCGAACAGGTCATGCGCAGGTACTCAAGCCCGCTGAGCTCGCCGCACTTGCACTGCCAATCTCCGATCGTGTATTTCACGAAGTCGAGAGAACAAGTTTCCCTGAAGTCGGAGAACGGAAAAATGCTCGTAAATACAGCCTGCAGGCCCCGGCTTTCCCGTTCTTCCGGCAGCAGATTCATCTGCAGAAACCGCTCGTAGGACCGGCGCTGCACATCGATGAGATTCGGGATCGCCAGGGACGTCCGAATCGTCGAGAAATCTCTGCGCTCGCGGTTCTGAACCTGAGTTGTTGTTTCCATAAGGGAGGCTCCTAAGGTCTCTTCCGAGTGGGGCTATCAGGGACGGCTAGACCAGGCCGCTACCCTCGCCGCGCGCTTACCGCGTCAGACGCAAATCTCTTCCGGCCGCACCCACCGGTACGGTCCTGAAAGAGGGGATGTCGTGGGCCCGTTGGCACCAGTTCGTGCGTCGAGGCTTTCGTTCCGCAATTGGGTCGCTTTGTTCAACAGGTAGAGTCGCCCTTCTGGGCTTCATTACTTGATCTCTACCTGGGCGCCCACTTCTTCGAACTTCTTCTTCATTTCCTCGGCCTCGTTCTTGGAGACGGCCTCTTTTACCGTCGCCGGAGCCGACTCGACGAGATCCTTGGCATCCTTCAGTCCAAGGCTGGTGACCTCGCGAACTGCTTTGATCACGTTGATCTTCTTGTCTCCGACGGCCGTCAATACCAGATCGAACTCGGTCTTTTCCTCGGCAGCGGCTTCGCCACCACCCGCCCCGGTAGCCGCGGCTACCATGGGCGCTGCCGCCGCTGCCGCCGACACACCGTAGTGATCTTCGAGCTCTTTGACCAGACTATTGAGCTCGAGGACCGTCATCTCATCGATCTGCTTGATGAAGTCTTCCGCTGCGATCGCCATTTCTTTCGGTCTCCTCTATCACTGAATATCGGACTCACGTTCTTCTTTCTTGCGGGCGGTCTCGCTCGAGCCCCCCGGCAAAACTCGGCCTGCTACTCGGATCCTTCCTTCTGCTGTCGGACCTGGTCCAATACCACCACGAATTGCTTTGGCAGAGCGCCCAGGATTCGAACGAAACTGGTGATCGGCGACTGGAGCAGGAACACGAGCTTGGTGATCAACTCCTCTCGGCTCGGCAGGGAGGCGATCTCCTTGACTTCTCGCGCCTGGATCGGCTGCCCCTCGATCAGACTTGTCTTGAACTCGAGCGCCGGAACCTCCTTAGCGAAGTCGGTGAGCGTCTTGGCTAGCGAGACCGGATCCTCGTTGCTGAAGGCAACGGCGGTAGGCCCCTCGAACTCGCCCTTGAGCTCATCGAGCGCCTTGCCGTCGATAGCTCTGAGCACCAGACGGTTCTTGACCACCACGTAGGTGGCGCCGACCTCGCGAATCCGGCGACGAAGCTCGGTCACCTGCGGCACCGAGATCCCCGTATAGCTGATCAGGAAAACATGCGGTGCAGCCGCCATACCCTCCTGGTAGCCTTCGACCAACTGCTCTTTTTGTTGACGGCTCAGCGGCATCTTCGATTCCCCTAGGCCTCCGCAACAGCGAACGCACCTTCATCGACTCGGATCCCGGGACCCATCGTCGAGGAGACGCTCACCGACTTGACGTATTTGCCTTTGGCGGACGCGGGCCGCGCTTTGAGCACCGCCCCGATCAATGCCTCGGCATTCTCCTGAAGCTGCTCGACCGTAAAAGACGCCTTGCCGAATGGCGCGTGCACGATACCGGCCTTGTCGACGCGAAATTCGATCTTTCCCGCCTTGATCTGTTCGACAGCCTGACCGACATCGAAAGTGACGGTACCGGTCTTGGGATTGGGCATGAGACCCCTGGGCCCCAGCACCCGCCCCAGACCGCCGACGATCTTCATCATGTCCGGCGTCGCCACTACGGCGTCGAAGTCCAGCCAACCATCTTTGACCTTCTTGGCCATCTCCTCACCACCAACATGGTCGGCGCCCGCATCCTCGGCCTCCTTCACCTTCTCACCGCCGGCAAAGACCAGTACCCGAACGCTCTTGCCGGTTCCGTGCGGCAGGGCAACAGTGCCCCGGACCATCTGATCTGCATGTCTAGGATCGACTCCCAGACGCATGGCCACTTCCATGGTCTCGTCGAACTTGGCGAACGCCGACTCCTTGGCGAGTCCAACCGCTTCCGACAAGCTGTACGGACGGGACTCCACCTTCTCGACTGCTTGTTTGAAATTCTTGCCGTGACGTGCCACGAATAATCCTCCAACAGCGCTGGCGACTAGCCTTTTACCTCGATTCCCATGGAGCGGGCCGTTCCCTCGATGATGCGCATCGCAGCCTCCAGGCTCGCGGCATTGAGATCCGGATCCTTCGTTCTGGCGATTTCCTCGACCTGCGCCCGGGTGACCGCACCCACCTTCTCTCGATTGGGCTCACCCGAGGCCTTTTCGATACCCGCCGCCTTCTTCAGCAGCACTGCCGCCGGAGGAGTCTTGGTTATGAAGGTATAGCTCCGGTCGGCATAGACCGTGATCACCACGGGGATGATCAGGCCGCCCTCATTCTGCGTCCGGGCGTTGAACGCCTTGCAGAAATCCATGATGTTGACCCCAGCCTGGCCCAGGGCCGGGCCGACCGGTGGCGCCGGCGAAGCCTGTCCAGCCGGTATCTGGAGCTTGATCTGCCCAACGACTTTTCTCGCCATCGCTCTTAATTCCTCACGTGCTCTACAACCTAGAGCTTCTGAACCTGACTGAAATCCAACTCAACAGGCGTTGCCCGGCCGAAGATCGTCACCATCACCTTGAGGGTGTTGCGGTCCAGGTTGACATCTTCAACCACGCCGGTGAAGTTGTTGAAGGGCCCGTCAATGATCTTGACCGGCTCGCCCTTGTCGAAGATGTACTTCGGCTTCGGCTTCTCGCGCGCGCTGACCACCTGCTGCAGGATCTGCTCCACTTCCTCCTGGGTCAGCGGCGTCGGCTTCTTGCCGCTACCAACGAAGCCCGTCACCTTCGGCGTGTTCTTGACTACATGCCAGGCGGCATCCGACATCTCCATCTCCACCAGGATGTAGCCCGGAAAGAACTTGCGCTGCGTTTCCTTCTTCTTGCCGCCGCGGTACTCGACGATGGTCTCAGTCGGAATGTGGATCTCACCGAAAGCCTCGCCCATCTCCAGTGCCTCGGCTCGTTGGCGAAGGGTCTCCTTGACCCTGTCCTCGAAGCCCGAGTAGGTGTGGACGATGTACCACCTCATACCAGGCTTCCCCGGCTCCGTGCCGCCATCACTGGCTTTGCCATCCGTCGCTGTAGTCATCAGCCAAGCACCCTGATAATGCCCTCGTAGACCTTGATAATCACGATATCCACCATCCAGAGATAGAACGCGAAGATGATGCTGGTGATGATCACGACAACCGTCGTAGAGATTACTTCGTCCCGAGCCGGAAAGGTCACCTTCTTCAACTCCGACCGAGTCTCGGACAAGAAAACCTTGATCTTCTTGAAACTTCCGCTGATCGATACCACGTCCCGGCCTCTCGACGGCTAGTCAGCGATTCCGACTCTGGTGGGGTCAGCGCCCTTCTTGCCACGCCCGCCCTGGCGAGTCATAGAATCTCGAGAACTTCTTCAATAAGACCCGTGGAGACGATGGCAGGCCAGGAGGGATTCGAACCCCCAACATTCGGTTTTGGAGACCGACGCTCTACCAGTTCGAGCTACTGGCCTGTACTGCCGCTTGACTGTCTCTCGAGCCGACCTCTTACTCGATGATTTCGGTGACGGTGCCGGCGCCGACCGTTCGGCCGCCCTCACGAATCGCGAATCGCACGCCCTTTTCCATGGCGATCGGCGCGATCAGCTCCACCGTCAAGTTCACGTTGTCACC